>CAKUHA010000003.1 GCA_934655755.1 uncultured Collinsella sp. | reverse complement strand
CGGCGGGGCTTGCGGCCTCCGTTGTCGCCGGGACGGCGCGGACGGTCGCTGCGCTCGGAGCGCTCGCGACGCGGACGCTCACGGCGCTGGAAGTGCTCGCCGTCGCCCTCGGAGGCACCCTCGGCGCGAGCCGGGGCCTCGGGCTTGTCAAGACGATCGAGCGAGATCTTGCCGCGATCGTCGACCTCGATGACGACGACCTTGACCTCGTCGCCCACGTTGAGGACGTCCTCGACCTTCTCCACGCGGCCCTTGGCGACACGGGAGATGTGCAGCAGGCCGTCCTTACCGGGCAGCAGGTTCACGAAGGCGCCGAAGGGCTGGATGGAGACCACGCGACCGGTGTACTCCTCGCCCGGCTCGGGAACCTTAATGATGAGCTTGATGCGCTCGACGGCCTGGTCGACGGACTCGCCGGTGCCGCCGACAAAGACGGTGCCGTCCTCCTGGATGTCGACCGAAGCGCCGGTCTCGTCCTGGATGCCGCGGATAACCTTGCCGCCGGAACCGATGACATCGCGGATCTTATCGGTCGGAACCTGGATGGAGACGATGCGCGGAGCGGTGCTGCGCGTGGTGTGACGCGGCTCGGGGATCACATCGAGCATCTTCTGCAGGATGAAGGCGCGACCCTCCTTGGCCTGCTGCAGGGCGCGGGCCAAGATGTCGAAGGTAAGACCGGTGGCCTTGTTGTCCATCTGCAGGGCGGTGATGCCCTCGGTGGTGCCGGTGACCTTAAAGTCCATGTCGCCCAGGAAGTCCTCGAGACCCTGGATGTCGGATAAGACCACGGTCTTGCCCTCCTCCTGGATCAGGCCCATGGCGATACCGGAGACCGGGCGCTTAATGGGCACGCCGCCGTCCATAAGGGCGAGCGTGGAGCCGCAGGTCGAAGCCATCGAAGAGGAGCCGTTGGACTCCATGACCTCGGAGACCACACGGATAGCGTAGGGGAACTCGTTCTCGTCGGGGAGCACCGGAAGCAGAGCGCGCTCGGCCAGGTTGCCGTGACCGATCTCGCGGCGCTTGGGGCTGCCCATGCGGCCGGTCTCGCCGGTGCAGAACGGCGGGAAGTTGTAGTGGTGCATATAGCGCTTGCCCTCGGTGGGCTCGATGGTATCCAGACGCTGGCCCTCGTTAAGCATGCCGAGCGACAGGACGGAGAGCACCTGGGTCTGACCACGCTGGAACAGGCCAGAGCCGTGAACGAGCGGCAGGTAGTTGTCCTTCACCATGATGGGACGAATCTCGTCGGCGGCACGACCGTCGACGCGCTCGCCGGTCTCGACGACCATGGTGCGCATGGCCTTCTTCTCGAGCTTCTTGAGCGCCACGGGGATCTCGCGCTCCCAGGCGGCCTGCTCCTCGTCGGTGAACTCGGCGCGGATGGACTCCTTCAGAGCCTCGACCTTACCGATGCGGGAAAGCTTGTCGGCGTCGCGCAGTGCAGCGGCCATCTCGTCGTAGTGGGCGAAGATGCGCTCCTGGACCTCCTCGACGGGCTGATCGAGCGGGTACTCCTTCTTGACGATAGCGCCGTTGACCTGCTCCCACTCGGCGACAAACTCGTCCTGGGCCTGGCAGAAGGCAGCGAGGGCCTCCTGGCCAAACTTCATAGCGGCGAGCATGTCGTCCTCGGAGATCTCCTCGGCGCCGGCCTCGACCATCGAGATGAAGTCGGCAGAGCCACCCAGCTCCAGGTCCAGGTCGGAGTTCTCGCGCTCCTCATAGGTGGGGTTGACGATAAACTCACCGGTCTCCACGTTACGGCCGATGCGCACACAGGCAAGCGGGCCCTCGAAGGGCACGCCGCCGAGCGTCATGGCCAGGGAGGCGCCCATGACGTTGATGACGTCGAAGGGGTTAACCTGGTCGGCGACGAGCGAGGTGGCGACGATGTGTACCTCGTTGCGGAAGCCGTCCGGGAAGCTCGGGCGGATCGGGCGGTCGATCATGCGGGCCGTGAGCGTGGCCTTCTCACTGGGACGGCCCTCACGCTTGAGGTAGCCACCCGGGATGCGGCCGGCGGCGTACATCTTCTCGTTGAAGTCGACGGTCAGCGGGAAGAAGTCGTAGTTCTTGCGCTCCTTGGAGACGACCACGGTGTCGAGCATCGTAGTGTCGCCCTGCTTGACCAGGCAAGCGCCGGTGGCCTGCTTGGCAAGCTCGCCGGACTCGAAGGTGTAGGTCTTGCCGTACAGCTCAAAGGTCTTGGATACGAGTGTCATTGTTCTCCTTTACCCCACAGGCCCCTTGCCTGCGGGCTTCTCATGTGACGCGGGCCCCCTGCCCCCGCCACGCTGTAGAGCGTGATTGTTCACGCCCTTACACAAAAAGAGCGCCCCGCTGCGCAGGACGCTCTTAGCATGTACAAATCCTATTACTGGATGTTGTCGCGGATGCCCAGAGCCTTGATGAGCTCACGGTACTCGACGATGTCGTTCTTCTTGATATAGGAGAGAAGACGACGACGACGGCCGACGAGCATGAGCAGGCCACGACGGGTGTGGAAGTCCTTCTGGTGGGACTTCATGTGCTCGGTCAGCTCCTTGATGCGCTCGGTCAGGATGGCAACCTGAACCTTGGGATTACCGGTATCGACCGGGGTGTTACCGAACTGGGCAGTCAGCTCCGCCTTGCGCTCTTTGGAAACAGTCATTGTTTCACCTTTCGTTTTGCGTCGCCCGCGGGCGACTCGATTCGCCTCGGACTGGGAAGCCGCCGGTGGAGCGAGCATCCAAGGTCGAGGTACCAACAGGTCGGTATGTTACCACAAGCGGCGAGCGCCTGCGCATCATCACCGACCCAACATGAATTCCATCGCACGAAGCCGCTGATCGGTATGCGTAGCGGCCCACACATGCGAAAGCCCCAGCAAAAACGCCGCGGTATGCGGGTCGATATGTTCGGCCATAAGCTCATCGAAGGTCATGCCCAAAAGCGCGCGCAACCATCCGACCTCGCCGGTCGATACGAGCTCGGCACCGGGGATGCTCGACGCGCACGACCCGCACAGCAGGCCGCCCGCCCGAGGCGAAAAATGCGACAGCATGGGGTCGCCGCACAGCACGCAAGCGGAAAAATCGGGGCGGTATCCGATATGCGACAGCAGCTTAAAGACAAAGGCTGCGACCAGCAGGTCCATATGCGCCGTATCGAGGCCCGTCCCCACGAGCGCAAGCGCCCGCTGCGTAATAGCAAAGGTAAAGGGGTCCTCGGCATCCTCAAACGAGCACACGCGCGCTACCTCGGCAATCGCGCTCGCCGCACAAGTCGCCTCGTAATCGGGGGCCGCACCGAGCGGCGCCTCCACCAGCTCGGCCTGCGATACCACATCGAGCGAGCGCCCGTGCGCGAGCAGCATATCGACCGTGCAGAACAGCTCGCAGCGCGCCGCCAAGCGACCGCCGGGCTTGCGCGCGCCCTTGGCAACGGCGCGCACCTGCCGACCCCGCTCGTCGAGCATCGTCAAGATCAGATCGGTCTCCTTGAGCTTGGTCTTGTCGAGGACGAGCACCTTCGTGCGATATGTGCGGGAACCTGCCATTAATGCAAACTAATCTTCGGCGTTGTATCCGAAGCGGCGAATCTGGGCCTCGTCATCGCGCCAGCCGGCCTTGACCTTCACGTCCAGCTCCAAAAAGACCTGGGTGCCAAAGATGCGCTCAAGATCACGACGGGCATCGATGCCGATATGCTTAATCATCTCGCCGCCCTTGCCGATGATGATGCCCTTCTGGCCCTCGCGCTCAACGTATATCGTGGCGTGCACGCGCAGGACCTTCTTGGTCTGCTCGAGCGCGTCGCAGATAACGCCCACGGAGTGCGGAATCTCGTCGCGGGTGCGGCGCAGAACCTTCTCGCGCACGAACTCAGCCACGAGCGTCTCGTCGGAGGCATCGGTACCCATGTCCTCGGGGAACCAGCGTGGGCCCTCGGGCAAAAAGTGCGCGACGGTCTTGATAAACGCATCGACGTTAAAGTTCTTGACCGACGAGGTCACGATCTCGTCGTCGTATTCCATAAACTCATGGGCGGCCTTGAGCTGCTCCATAACCTGCGCAGGATCGGCTTCATCGGCCTTGGTGAGCACCAGGACCTTCTTGCAGCGCGCATTTTTAACACGCTCGGCGACCCAGGCGTCTCCCCTGCCGATAGGCTTGGTGGCATCGATCAAAAACGCGACAACGTCCACATCGTTGAGCTCGAACAGGGCGCTCTTGTTGAGCTCGGAACCCAGGCCGTCCTTGGGCTTATGGATGCCCGGCGTGTCGACGAAGACCAGCTGATAGCCCGGGCGGTTGACCACGGCGCGCATGCGGCGACGCGTCGTCTGGGCCACCGGCGAGGTGATGGCGACCTTCTTGCCGTAACAGGCGTTGAGCAGCGTGGACTTGCCGGCGTTGGGGCGACCGACCAGGGCGACGAAGCCGCTGCGGAAGCCGGGCTCAACGTCGCCAAAGCCCATGGACACCTCATCCGCGTCGCAAAGAGCGTCGAGCTCCTTGTCGCTCATGCCCTCAAACGGGTCGAACTCCTCGATCTCCTCGGTATCCACCGCGTCCAGGGACTCGTCGTCCAGCATTTCGTCGGTAGGCTGCATCGTGTCAGACATAGCAATCCCTTTCTAAATAAAACCGAGCGCATGGGCAAAGACAAGCAGGCCCACGATCGCGGCGGTAATGGAAAGAACGTATACGGAGGCGGCGGCGATATCCTTCGCGCGCTTGGCCAGCGGATGGAGCTCCTGGGTTGCCAGGTCGACGATTGCCTCCATGGCGGTATTGCACAGCTCGCCGTGAATCACCAGGCCGCAGCAGATGATAACGGTGCCCCACTCGGCGATATCGAGCCCCACGATACAGCCGGCAATGACAGTACACACGCCCGCCACCAGCATGACCTTGATGTTGCGCTCGGTCTTGACGGCGGTGACGAAGCCCTCCATGGCATAGGAGAACGACTTTAAAAAGGACGGATGGTCCTTGTTCGATCCGGGAATCATAGCTGGCTCCTAGTCGTGGGCATGGTTGGTGATAGGACCGACATGCACCTGCTTGGGATCCTCGCCGCGCTCGAGCGCCAGGTCGCGCAGGATAGCGTCCTCGCGAGCCTCCATGACCTCGGCCTCGTCGTCCTCGATGTGATCGTAGCCCAACAGATGCAGCATGCCATGCACGAGCATCAGGCGGCACTCATCGGCGGGGCTGTTGCCAAAGCCGGGGGCCTGGCGGGCGATAACCTGCGGCGCCAGGATAATGTCGCCGAGCTCGAGTGTCTCGTCGGCGGGAATGTCCTCGTCAAAGGCCGAATCACATTCAAACGAAAGCACGTCGGTCGTGCGGTCGATACCGCGCCACTCGTGATTGAGCTCGTGCATCTCGTCCTCGTCGACATACGAAAGCGAAATCTCGACCTCGCGCTCAACGCCCTCGGCGGCAAGCACAACCGCGCAGATATGCTCCACCTCGGGGGCTTCGAGCAGCGTATCGAGCTCGGCATCGTTGCTGATCAATACACTCAACGGGGCTCCTTTCGATCGCGTGCGCGCTGCTCGCGCGCATCGTCGTATGCATCATAGGCCTCGACGATACGGCCCACCAGGGCATGGCGCACCACATCGGCGCGCTCCAGGCGTGAAAACGCCACATCGTCCACATGGCCCAAAATCTGTTCGACATCGGACAGTCCGCCGCGACGGCCTATCAAATCGCGCTGGCTCAGGTCACCGGTAATCACAAACTTGGAATTAAAGCCCAAGCGGGTGAGGAACATCTTCATCTGCTCGGGCGTGGTATTTTGCGCCTCGTCGAGCACCACGAAGGCATCGCTCAGCGTGCGACCGCGCATGTAGGCAAGCGGGGCGATCTCGATCACGCCGCGCTCCATGAGCTCATCGGTGCGCTCGCGATCCATCATGTCAAAAAGGGCATCGTAGAGCGGACGCATGTAGGGGTCGATCTTTTCCTCGAGGGTGCCGGGCAAAAAGCCCAGGTTCTCCCCCGCCTCAACGACCGGGCGCGTCAGGATCAGACGGCCCACCTCGTGACGTTTGAGCGCCGCCACGGCGAGCGCCATGGCAAGATAGGTCTTGCCAGTGCCGGCGGGACCCAGACCAAACGTGATGGTATGAGAGCGAATGGCATCCACATAACGCTTTTGACCAAGCGTCTTGGGACGAATGGCGCGACCGCGATACGACAGCAGCACGTCATCGCGCAGCGACGAGGCGTCGTGCTCACCGTCGCGCAGGACGGCCAGGCAGCGCGAGACATCGTCGGCAGAAAGCGTACGGCCGGCAGCCGCCTCGCGAAAGGCATGTTCGAAAAAACGCGCTACGAGCTCGACTTCGTCCGGATCGCCGCTCACGGCAATGCTATCGCCGCGGGCAACCACATGGGCGCGAACGAGGCCCTCGAGCGCACGAAGCACGCCGTCGCCGGCGCCCAGCACGCGAGATGGGTCAATCCCCTCGGGAACGGTTAGTCTAATCTTCGAGGCTTCCATGGACCTCCCTGCGAGCATGGACCAAGCCGGAATCATCGACTCCGATGATAGCAACATCGAGCAGGCACGGGGCCGTAAGTCCACGGGTATCGTCCAGACGCGCATGATGGAACGAGCCGAGCGTCAAGTTGTCACCGTACTCAAGGACGGCACGCTCGACGGTGCCCACACGACGACGGGCATCGGCAACCGCGAGCTCCTGGGCCGCCGAGCGCATACGGCGGCTGCGCTCGGCCATGACCTCGGGCGGCACCTGGTCGGGCATATCGGCCGCCAGGGTGCCGGGGCGCTTGCTATAGCGGAAGACGTGCATGCGCGAGAAACCAACGCGGCGACAGAGCGCCAGCGACTGCTCAAACTCCTCGTCCGTCTCGCCGGGAAAACCGACGATGACGTCACACGAAAGCGATGCCTGAGGAAGGATATCGCGAATCATACGCACTGTGTCCTCAAAGGCCTCGGCGCTATAGGGGCGGCCCATACGGTGCAGGGTCGCCGTGCAGCCCGACTGCACGGGCAGATGCAAAAACGGGGCGATACGCTGCGGGTAGCGCGCCATGACGCGAAGCAGGCGCTCCGAGATATCCATGGGTTCCACCGACGAGATGCGCACGTGCGGAATCGAGGTGCGCTCCATGATGGCCTCGAGCAGCTCGTCGATCTCGACATGCTCGTCGGTCGCGCTCTTGCCGTCATAGGCACCCAGGTTCACGCCGGTCAGCACCACCTCGGGCACGCCGCCCTCCTGGGCCTCGCGGACCTGCTCGAGCACGGTCTCCACAGGCACAGAGCGCTCGGGGCCGCGGGCCTTCCACACGATGCAGTAGGTGCAGCGGTGGTTGCAGCCATCCTGGATCTTCACACCCAGGCGCGAACGGCCCAGCACATCGACGACGTCCTCATCGCTGCAGGCGGCAACGCTATCGGACTCCACCCCCAGCACTTCGCAGACACGTTCGGCGACATCGATCTTAGAGGGCTCGGCGATCACGCGATCCGAAAGCTCCAACAGGTCCTCGGGGTGCAGATTGACCACGCAGCCGGTCACGACTACGTAAGGCTCGCCGGGGTAGCCCAGCGCATGACGCACGGCCTTGCGGGTCTTGGCCTCGGCCTCGCCCGTAACGGCGCAGGTATTGATTACGATCAGGTCGGCGTCCTGGGGCTCCGCCATCGCAAAGCCCAGGCGCATAAGATCGGCAGTGATACGGTCGGACTCAACACGGTTGACACGGCAACCGAGGTTGACGACGGAAATATGGGGTGCGAGCACGCGCGCTCCTTAATCGAGGATATCGTCGAGGGCACTCTTGATACGATCGGTCACCGACTTCTTGCCGGATGCGACGTCGTCACCCATCTCGTCGGCAAAGGCGCGGAGCAACTCGCGCTGCTTGTTGGAGAGATTGGTGGGGACGACCACGCGCAGCTGCACGACCAGGCGACCGCGCGAGCCACCACCGCCGATGCGCGGCATGCCAAAGTTGTTGACGCTCACGGTGTCGCCATACTGCGTTCCGGCAGGGACCGTCACCTTAACGACCTCGTCGGGCATAATGCCCTCGACCTCGATCTCGCAACCGAGCGCCGCCTGCGCGATCGAGATATCGCTCACCAGGTACAGGTCGTCGCCGTTGCGCTTAAAGCGATCGTGGTCGGCAACGCGGACGTTGACGATCAGGTCGCCCGAAGGCTCACCGCGAAGGCCGGCCTCGCCGTAGCCGCTCACGCGCAGCTGACGGCCCGAGGAAACACCGGCGGGAATATCGATATCAAGCTTTTCGTGCGAAGGGGTGCGGCCCTGGCCATCGCAGGTCTCGCAGGGATGGTCGATGACCGTGCCCTCGCCGTGACAGTCGGGACAGGGCGAGGAGGACTGAACCTGGCCCAGGAACGAACGCTGGACCGTGGTGACATAACCCGTTCCGTGGCAGCGGCCGCACTGCTTTTCGGTCGCACCCTCGGCCTTGCCGGTGCCGTTGCAGTCGTCACAGGGAGCCAGACGGTCATAGCTGATCGTCTTTTTGCAGCCGAGCGCCGCCTCCTCGAGCGTCACCGAGAGGGAGATGGCCATATCGCGACCGCGACGGCGCTCACGACGGCTGCGGGCGCCACCACTGGCGCCACCGCCAAAGAACGACGAGAACAGGTCATCCATGCCCATGCCGCCAAAGATATCGTTGATGTCGACATAGCCAGAGCCACCAGGGCCGTCGGCGGTGCCGAAACGGTCGTAGTTGGCACGCTTCTGCTCATCGGAAAGAACGGAATAGGCCTCGTTGAGCTCCTTGAACTTGGCTTCGGCCTCGGGGTCGTCCGAAACGTCCGGATGTACGGTACGGGCTTTCTTTAGAAACGCGCGCTTGATCGTCCGCGCGTCGGCGTCCCTATCGACGCCAAGTACCTCGTAGTAATCCCTATTTTCCGACACGACCGAATCCTTCCGACTTTCATTATTGTCACAGTGCGTCCTATACCCAAGCTGGGCCGACCGCAAACAGAGGGCTTAATGTTATTGCATCCCGTAGGGCGAAAGCATGGCACGCTGAGAGCAGCTTGCGAACCATACCGACACGAGTGCAAACATAAATCCGTTGGCGAAACCATTGGCAAACTGCATCGCGCCGCGCTTCCACCACAGCAGACTGCGATGCAGCACGCCATCCGAAAGCACCATGAACAGTCCCATGGCAAACGGAATAAAACACATCACGGCAAAAGTCGAGAACACGCCCGAGATGGCCGATAGCACCAAGAACGGCGCGATGATGCCCATAAGGTAGAAGCCGGTGCGCGCCTTGCCTTCCAGGCGCTCGGCCTCCACGTGGGCGCGGCCGACCAAGTCACCGCCCGAAGCGCCGTTGGTGCCGGCGTGTCCCATGCCGCTCACGCGAACCTCGTCACCGTCGTGCGTACCGGCAGGAAACTCGATCGTCTGCTCGGTCGTCACGCGGGTACGGCCACTGCCACGGCAATCGGGGCACGGATCGGCCACGACCCTGCCGGAACCGCCGCACTCGGGGCAAACCGACTGGAACGTGCCCGCGCCAAACAGAAAGGACAGGTCGACGTCGATATGGCCGCGACCGCCGCAGCTGGGGCAGGTATGGGCATGCTCGGACGAAACGGAGCCCGAACCGCCGCAATGGCCGCAGGTATCGAAGCGCGTGTAGCGGACGGTCTTGCTGGCACCGCCCTTGGCCTCCTTGGCATCGAGCTTGATGTCGACGACCACGTTGGCGCCACTCTCGGGATTGTAGGCCGCCTGGCCGCGACGCGGCTGGCCCCAGGCGCCGCCGAAGGGGAAACCGCCCTCAAAGGGATTGCCATAACCGGCACTGCCGGCATAGCCGCCACCATAGGGCGAAGCCGTCGGAACTCCGGCAAAGGGGTTACCCGAGCGCATCGCATCGTAACGCGCACGCTTCTGCTCGTCCGAGAGCACGGCGTAGGCCTCAGAGACCTCTTTAAACTTCTCCTCGGCATCCGACTCTTTATTGACGTCCGGATGGAGCTTGCGGGCCTTTTGCTGGAAGGCCTTTTGAATATCACGCGAGGTGGCGTCCTTGGAGACACCCAGAATCTCGTAGTAGTCTTTTTCGTTCATCGTCGCCATGCGCGGCAACCTCCTGCTCACAGCAGCGTATATTGCGGTAATTCTACCCGAGCGGCCTAAGCTAGATCCCAAAACAGCTCGAACAGAACATTTCCATCGAGCCAGCCCAGGTGGGTCGGCGCCAAACGAGCTCGGATGTGGCCCGCGATGACGTCGGAAGAGGCGATGGACCCCTCGCGGGCATCGCCAGCCACGGGCACCCAAGCGGCAAGTCCAAGCTCAAGGGCGCGGTCGCAAGCCGCCGTCAGCTCGCCCGCTGGAATCACACCGCCTGCGTGAACCAGCAGATCGGACCCCACGCCGCGCGTCATACGACAGGCAAGCATCAGATCCTCGGCGGCCGCTTCGCGCTGCGAAAGATATTCCGCCTCAAACGACGTCGCGGCATCGTCTCGCTGCACCAGACGCACACGATACGCATCTCCACGAGGCGACACGCCGGGGAACAGCCCGGCCAAGCGATCGAAATCCTCGGCATCGAGCATGCCGGCGGCAGAGCGACCTAGGCCCAAATAGCCCCGACCGGTCCAGTAAGCGATATTGTGGGCGCACTCGTGCCCGTCGAGGGCGTAGCTCGCCACCTCGTAGGGGTGATAGCCGGCCGCACTCAGGCGATCGCGAGCCGCATCCATGCAGGCGGCCTGAAAATCTTCATCGGGTTCCAGAGACTCGTCTCGGCACGCCATGCGGTAGAGGGGCGTGCCCTCCTCGAGCGTAAGCGGGTAAACCGAGACATGGTGCGGAGCCGCTGCAAGCACGCCGTCGAGCGTGCGTCCCCAGCTCGCCGCCGTCTGCCCGGGAAGCCCGCACATAAGGTCGCACGAAACGTCAAGACCAGCGTCTTTGACCGTCGCGACAGCCGCGAGGGCCCGATCGGCATCGTGGATGCGGCCAATGGCGGCAAGCTCATCGTTATCAAGCGTTTGCACGCCCAGCGAAATGCGCGTGACGCCCGCCACGGCAAAGGCTTCGGCAAGATCGGCGGTCAGCGACTCGGGGTTGGCCTCGCAGGTGAACTCAACAGGCTTGCACCATGCAACGACGCGCCGGGCGAGCTCCACTAGGCGCTCCCCCGCCAGCGACGGCGTACCGCCGCCTACGTAGACGCTGCGAATGCGCTCAAGCGCCCCGGCCCTGCCAAAGGAATCGAGCCGCGCATACAGCTGCCCAAAATAGGCATCGAGCGCAGCGTCCAGGTCGCACGGGGAAAAGCTGCGCGAGTCGAAGTCGCAGTAGCGGCACTTTTGAGCACAAAACGGTACGTGCACATACAGCGCGGTAACGGCCACCCTTAAGCCTCCAGCGGATGCGCGGGCACCGACTCACCGGCGGCAAGGGCGGCCTCACAGGCCACGACATCGCGCTCGATCTCATCGACCAGTGCCATGAACTCCTCGTACGTGGAGCAGCGAACCACCTGGGCGCGCCAGGCGGCGGCATGGGGCATGCCCTTTAAGTACCAGCTCGCATACGTGCGGGCACGCGACATAAGCGGCAACAGCTCATGCGTCAGCGTCAGGTGCTCACGCAGGGCGTCTAGGCGCTCGACGGAGCTACGCGCCGGCACCGGAGTACCATCGAGCGCAAGAGCACGTGCATCGCCGAACACCCACGGATTGCCGTAGATGCCGCGTGCGATAAACACCGCGCTGGCGCCAGAGTTGCGCAGATGCTCCGCTGCGTCCTCGGCAGAGAACACGTCGCCCGAACCGATCACGGGAATCTCAACGGCATTGGCAACCTCATCGACGACGGACCAATCGGCCTGGCCCGTGTAGAGCTGTGTGGCGCAACGACCGTGCACGGCGACTGCAGCGGCACCCGCCTCCTCGAGCATCTGGGCAAACGTTGCAGCATTGCGGTCTTCGGCATAAAAACCCTTGCGGATCTTTACGGTCACGGGCACGTGCGCCGCACCCACCGCGGCCTCGACGATCTTCTCGGCCAGGTCGGGCGTGCGCATAAGCGCCGAGCCCTCGCCCTTGGTGACAACCTTGCGGGCGGGGCAAGCCATGTTGATGTCGATCAGCGACAGACGATCGCCCACGCGCTCCTCGACGGCAGCGACGGCACTCGCAAACTGATCGGGCTTGGAGCCAAAGAGCTGTACGCAAATCTGCTGTTCCTCGTCGGCCGGCAGTACCAGGCGCCAGGTCTTATTGCTGGCATAGGCAAGGCCGGCCACACTCACCATCTCACTATAGGCGAGCTGTGCGCCGCGTCGGCGGCACATGATGCGATAGGCAGGGTCGGTCACACCCGCCATAGGGGCCATAAGGAACGGCTGCTCGGCATAGGCACCCAGCAGCCGCTTGCTGTATTCGGAAAGCGCCATGGACCTACTCGTCCACCTTGAGGATCGCCATAAAGGCCTCCTGCGGGACCTCGACCGAGCCGATGGCCTTCATGCGCTTCTTGCCCTCTTTCTGCTTCTCGAGCAGCTTGCGCTTACGCGAGATATCGCCGCCGTAGCACTTGGCCAAAACGTCCTTGCGACGGGCCTTGACGGTGGAGCGGGCGATAATCTTGTTGCCGATGGCACCTTGGATGGGCACCTCGAACAGCTGGCGCGGGATGATTTCCTTGAGCTTGTCGCACAGGCCGCGGGCCAGGCCATAGGCCTTATCCTTGTGCACGATAAACGACAACGCGTCCACCTCGTCGCCCGAAAGCAGGATATCGAGCTTAACGAGCTCGGAGGGACGGTACTCGTTGAACTCGTAGTCGAGCGAGGCATAGCCCTTGGTGCGGCTCTTGAGCTGATCGAAGAAGTCCAGGATGAGCTCGGCGAGCGGCATATCAAAGCGCATCTCGACCGATTTGCTCGTCAGATGGATCATGTCGGTCGTGACGCCGCGGTGCTCGATGGCGAGCTGCATGACGGCACCCGTGTACTCGGGCGGACAGATGATCTTGGCCTTGAGGTAGGGCTCCTCGATACGCTCGATGCGCGTGGCCTCGGGCAGGTCCTGCGGGCTGCGGACGTCGATCATCTCGCCGTCGGTCTTGTAGACGTGGTAGTCAACCGAGGGGCTCGTGGCAATGAGGTCCAGGTTGAACTCGCGCTCCAGACGCTCCTTGACGACCTCCATGTGCAGCAGGCCCAGGAAGCCCACGCGGAAGCCAAAGCCCAGCGCCACCGACGTCTCGGGCTCCCACACCAACGACGGGTCGTTGACGTGCAGCTTGTCGAGTGCATCGCGCAGGTTCTCGTAATCCTTATTGTCGATCGGGAACAGGCCCGTGTAGACCATGGGCTTGGCCTCGCGGTAGCCCGGCAGCGGCTCGGGGCAGGGGTTCGACGCCCAGGTAAGGGTGTCGCCGACGCGCACGGCCTCGGGGTCCTTCAGGCCCGTGACCACATAGCCCACCTCGCCGACGGTCAGCGCGTCGACCGGCGTCTCGGCAGGACGCTTGACGCCCACGCCGTCGACCAAGAAGTCGCCCTCGGCCTGCATCATGCGCAGGGTATCGCCCTTTTTAATGGAACCGTCAAAGACGCGCACCGTGGCCACGACGCCGCGGTACTCGTCAAAATACGAGTCCAGAATGAGTGCCTTGAGCGGCGCCGAGGCATCGCCCTTGGGAGGCGAGATCAAAAAGACGATGGACTCCAGCAGGTCGTGGATGCCCTCGCCTGTCTTGCCCGACACGCACACGGCGTCGTCGGCGGGAATGGCCAGGTCATCCTCGATCTCGGTCTTGACCTCGTCGGGGTGCGCCGAAGGCAGATCGATCTTGTTGATGGCGGGCACAATGTCCAGGTTGGCGTTCATGGCGAGCGTCGCGTTGGAGACGGTCTGCGCCTCGACGCCTTGGGTGGCGTCGACGACCAGCACCGCGCCCTCGCAGGCGGCCAACGAACGCGAGACCTCGTAGGTAAAGTCCACGTGGCCCGGCGTATCGATCAGGTTGAACTGATACGTCTCGCCGTCGTCGGCGTCATAGGAGACGCGGACGGCATTGGACTTGATCGTGATGCCGCGCTCGCGCTCGATGTCCATCGTATCGAGCAGCTGCGACTCCATGTCGCGCTCGTCAACGGTATGGGTGAGCTCGAGGATGCGGTCACTGATCGTGGACTTGCCATGGTCGATGTGCGCAACGATCGAGAAGTTGCGGATGTGGGAAATGTCAATTGAAGTATTCATGCGGACTATCTTACCCGAGCGGTACAAAAAATGGAGCCTGTTCCATAAAACAGGCTCCATTTATGCGCGTAATCTGTGTGGTGTGAAATTTACAACTTAGGCGTTGATGCTGTTCACGAGCTTGGCGAGACCGGACTTGCGGTTGGAAGCCTGGTTCTTGTGGATGACATGCTTGGCGGCAGCCATGTCGAGACGCTTGGTGACGGTCTTGAGGGCAGCCTGGGCCTTCTCGGCGTCGCCCTCGGCGACGGCGGACTGGACGTGCTTGGTCAGCGTCTTGAGCTCGGACTTGACAGCCTTGTTACGCATGCGAGCTGCCTCATTGGTGCGGATACGCTTCTTCTGAGACTTGATGTTTGCCACTTCTGGAGTTCCTTTCGAGTTCCTTGCAAAAAATGTATGACACCTCTGAGACACGGTGAGGTCATGCAAGCGCCTACTATAGCACGCTCCCCCTCAAAGGGATAGAACGAATTTGTCAAATAGGCAGGTATCATCACGATTTTCTCAAGATGTTCGTAATCCAGAGCAAAAGTGCGGTCTGAGAATCGGCCGAGCCCTTGAGCGCGAGCTCCACATCAACGGCACCCTCGAGGGCGGCAACGAGCTCGGCCATCGAATACCGGCGTGCCCAGGTCAGGTGGTTCTTGACCTGCCAGGCCTGGAGCTTGAGCGTCGCGGCGAGCTCACGCCCCTGCCCACGAGAGTCGAGCGCCTTGGCGACAATCAACTCGCGAATACGGCCGCACAGCAGCGTGTAGGTCCATACGTAGCTCTTTGCCGGCAGCAGCTTAAAGAGCTCGAGCGAACGGCGCATATCACGGGCCGAAACGGCGTTGAGGAAGTCCCAGGGCTGGACCTCGGCCGTGCGAACGATCCAACGCTCCACGTCGGCAAGCTCAATCTGGGGTGCCTCGACCATCTGGGCAAGCTTTGCCAGGTCGTTATCGAGCATGCGGGTGTTTTCGCCCGAGCGCGAGACGAGCTCCTCAGCAGCGGCCGTGGAGATGGACTTCCCGTGCTGTGTCACCATCTGCTGCACGCGGCGCGGCAACTCCCAGCGCTTGGTGCCCGAGCAATCGATCACGGCCTTCTTTTCGATCTTGGAGATTGCCTTATACAGGCGCGTGTTCTTGGCAAGCGAGTCGGCGATGATAAGGCAGACCGTCGTGGGGCTGGGACTTGCGAGGTACTCGACAAGCGGTTCCGACACCGCCTTGGCGAGCTTTGAGCAGCCGTCGAGGATCACCAGGCGAAACTCGCTACCCATGGGAAAGGTATTGAGCGAGCCGATAATCGATTCGATATCGGGGTCCTTGGTCATGTCGCGCTCGTCGAGGTTGAACTCGACCATGCCCGACTTTTCCAGACGCGCCTTCATGCGCGAGACGGCGTGGTCGCGCTTGACTCCGTCGGTACCGACGATCAGATACGCCGGCAGCAGACCGGTTTCAGACATCGCGCTCCCCTCTCGCAGGCCCTAGCAATTCTCCCGTGTCATTCTAGCCCAGGGGCCCACCACGCGCCAACGACGTCACTACGGTCGCTGGCATTGCATCGTAAACCCCTTCACGGTCGGCTTGACGGTGATGTCACCGTGCTCGATCGTACACGCGAACGCACCGCCAGCATCTTTCACGGCATCGCGGCAGGCATCCGACGGATGTCCGTAACGGTTTCCCTCGCCAGCACTCGCGATCGAGAGCTCCGGCCTCAGGACGTCCAGCAGCTCTCCGTCGACCGAGACCTTGGAGCCGTGATGTCCGAGCTTGAGTACATCGATGTCCCCCACTTCCTGCGCAAACTCACGTTCTTGATCGAGTTCGGCATCGCCTGTCAGCAGCATGCGTAAGCACTTGCCCTCTTGTGCGTAGGTGAGCAGCAGGACGAGCGAGTCCTCGTTGCCCTCACCATCTACCGATTCGAACGGCCATATCACGCGGGCGCGAAACGCACCGATATCGACGGCATCGCCACGGGTCACCTGCCGATACGAAACACCTGGTCGCCCCACAACCTCAACAGGGGCATCCTCCAGTGCATCAGCCGCCACGGCAATCGTCCCGACCGAGAACTGTTCCAGCACCGCAGGCAAGCCGCCCCAATGGTCCTCATCCCAATGCGTCACAAACACGACATCGATATGGTGAACGTTATTGCGAACCAGTGCAGTTACCACGCGCTCATCAAGCCCGCAGTCGACGAGCGCCACGGTATCGCCCTGACGGATAAGAATGGCATCGGCCTGGCCCACATCGAGAATCGTTACCGAGGGCGGAGCGAATCGATCCCAGTAGACGAACGGGACAACCGCCGCGAGAGCCAAGAACAGCAGCCCCGCGGCCATGGGGCGCGCACGCGGTCGCGGCCACCATACCAAGAGGACCGCCAAAACAAGCGGCACGAAGTATATACAGATGGAATCGGGCGGCACGCTCACGGACGCGCCCGGAATGGCGGCAAAAAGCTGCTCGAAAAACAGCGCGCAACGGGCAGCAAGCATGGGCACTATCAGCACCCAGGGCCGCAACAGGGGAATAATCGAGCAGGGTACCAGAACAATCGAAACGGCAAGCAGCACGCTCACCACCGGGCCAATAACCGCATTCGCGAGCGGGGCGATAAGCGAAAATGTCCCAAACGCAGGGATAGTAATGGAAAGCGTCGCCAGCTGCGAGCACAACGTGACGGAGAGTATGCTGGCAACGCCGGGTGGCACACCTAGCTCACTCAAAGCGTAAGTCGCATACGGACAAAAGCACAGGATGGCAAAGACGCTGGCACACGAGAGTTGGAATCCCATCTCGAAAAGCACTGTTGGGCGGAGCAGCACAAACATCGACATGGTCGCAAAGAGCGCAGAAAGGCCGTGCCGACGGCGCCCGGCGCCGTTGGCGACAAGCGTCGCCGCCACCATGCAGCACGCGCGCACGGCCGAGGGCGAGGCGCCCGTAAAGGCGGCGTAGGCCACAAGCGTTGCCGTCAAAAGCGCCCGCTGCAGCCCACGCGAACAGCGAGTCTTTTGCAGAGCACCCTCAATCACAAAACCAACGATTGCCAGGTGACTTCCCGAGACGGCGATGAGATGTGCCGTTCCCGTCACCGAAAACCAATCGCCCGCCGGCTGCGCCCGCAACTCGGAAGAGCGGCCACAGACAATGCCGGCTATAAGGGCGCGCGCCGGGTCAGTCGAAGGGGCTATTATCGCAAGCAATGCGTTTCTCAGGCGAGACAATGGCCCGGCATGACCATCTTCGACCGATACGATCCTAACGGCCTTGACCTTACGCAGCTCACCGCGAAGCACCCGTGAGCGTCCATATGAATCGTTTTCAAAGCGCGAAACGCGCCCGATGAGGCGCACCAGCGACCCAATATTGAGCTCGCGGTCGCATGACAGGCGAACGAGCCCCACGTGTATGCCTTCCGCCCGCGCATCACAGGTATAGGAATACGTCTCATCATTTATGGACGGGTCGCCCTGAACCACAAACTTAAGGCTACTTGCCGCCCGGCCGTCGAGCGCCTTAGAGGCACTCAGCGCACCCGACGCCCACCACGCCGATACGACCGCACCCGCCAACAAGCCGACGGCCGCAGCGTAAAACCAGCGTTTCCACAAGGCAAGACGCATGCAATATCGAGCGGCCGCAACGCACAGCACCAAGACAACGGGGATGGCCCACAGCAATCCCACAGCCGGGGCGTCATTCCCCAGTAGCACATCAGCCGCTATGTTGAGCACTAAAGCGCAGCTCGCGCATAACCCCGCACACAACGCCATCGTCCACGGCATGAGGGGCCGCGGCGGCATCACATGCTCACGTTCGGCAGTACTCATACGCAGATGCAATCTTTGATTTTCGCGAACTTCTTCTCGCCAATGCCCGATACGCGCATCAGATCGTCGACTGACGTAAACGCGCCGTTTTGCGTCCGCTCGTCAATAATCGACTGCGCCATGGAGGGCCCGATCCCCGAGAGCGTCTGCAGCTCCGAGGCACTTGCCGTATTGATGTTGACGAGACCCGTCGCGTCGCTCACGCCTGGGGACGCAGCGGCGCCACCATCGACGCCGCTGCCAGCGGCAACCGTTTGCTCCCCCACCTTAGGCACGTAAATCTTTTGTCCGTCGGCGACCTTGGATGCCCGATTGAGTCCCGCGACATCCGCATCAGGCGTTAATCCTCCGGCGGCATCAATCGCCTGTGCTACCCGCGCACCGTCCTTGAGCCGATATACGCCGGGCGATGCAACGGCACCGTCAACATCAACGTATATCTCCGTTTCGGCAGAGGCCCCAGATAAGTTGTCCTCGGAATCCCGGTCGGTCGAACCATCGTCAGACCCCGACTCCACTGAAGCGCTCGCGCCGTCCGCACGCTCAAACGCGACGCCATCGGACTTGCCGCCAAAGCTCGCCATCGCCAAGCCACTCGCCATCGCAATGACGACGAGCATCGCCACGACCACCGCCTTATGCCCGAGCAACTTGCCCGCCCAGCGGTCCATTCGTTTAACCCGTTCATGTTGTTCGCGCTGCGCCATAGCAAAAACCTCCCAACACCATGGTGTCAGGAAATGGCGGCGTCAACTCCCCCGTGCTCAAACCAGGTTTTACGGTCAAACCAAAAGCTGACCAAAACCTTGCGCAAATCTGTCCATTTATTCAGACACACGTCAGCGAATGAACAGTTTGATGCCAAATGCCCAGATAGCAAAAAACCGACGATACAAACGCATCGTCGGTTTATGCAGGCATTTACTCGTGATCTTGGTAAATCTCACGCGGAGCAAGCTCCGAATGTTTGCGTTTTAAGGTCTTGGGGGCCTTATACGTGTTGCTCTCAAAGTCGATGTACTCGGTCTGTTTAAGCAGGCGCTCGACCATCTCCTCGTGATCGAACAACTCCCAGGCCTCGTGCACGGCGTCGAGCTTGGCATGCGTCTCGGGACGGCGCGGCATAAACAGTGTGCAGCAGTCGGGCGCAGCCTCGGTCGAGATATCGAACGTACCGATCTCCTGGGCGCGAGCAATGATCTCCTGTTTATCCGAACCGATGAGCGGACGGAACACGGGAATCTTCACGGCCTCATTGACGGCCATGATGTTCTCGAGCGTCTGGGAGGCGACCTGGCCGAGCGACTCACCGGTCACGATGGCCTTGGCGCCCTCGATGTTCGCAATGCGCTCGGCAACCGAATACATGATGCGGCGATACATGATCACGCGCAGGTTGCTGGGACAGGTGACCGAAATCTCGCGCTGGCAATCGCCAAACGGCACGACGTACAAACGGCCGATCTGGACACCCGGCTCAAAGGCGCGGATGATGTCCTGCACCAGGTACTCGCTGGTGTCGGGCGTCTGGGGACGACCGGAGAAGTGCACCGGCACGCACACGGCGCCGCGACGCGCGAGCATCCAGGTCGCCACCGGCGAATCGATGCCCGACGACAGCAGCGTCACGACCTTGCCGGCAGAACCCACCGGCAGACCGCCCACGCCGCGCTCGGAGCGCGCGTACACGTAGACGCTGCCCTGGACCACCAGCACGTGCACCATCGCATCGGGGTCGTGCATCTGGACCTTTTTATCGGGAAACGCCTCGCACAGCACCTCGCCCACCTGACGATTGATATCGATGGAGGTGAGCTCATAGTCGGTGTTCGAGCGCTTGGCATGAACCTTAAACGAATCGAAGGGACCGAACTCGCGCAGCGCCTTGACGGCGGCGGCGCAGTACTCCTGCGGGTCGCGGTTGGTGTGGTATGCCAAGGACACACGGGCGACGCCGGGAACGGTGCGAATGACACGGGCCGCCTCGTCGGCCTGATGCTCGTTAAAGGTCACGAGGATATAACCGGAAATTCGAGACACGGCATTCACGGAAAAGGCGGCCAAAGCCGCCTTGATGTTATCCATGAGGATATGCTCAAAATGTGCGCGGTTCTTGCCCTTCAGTCCAACCTCGTGATAGTGGACCAGGCAGACGCGAGCTGCCATTTAGGCTTCAGCAACCTTGTGGCCGAGCGCCTTCTCGTAACGGGCCTCGTCATAGGAGATATCGCCGTCGACGATCTCATCCATAGCCATCGAGATGGTATCGGCACCAGAAAGACCGATGGTGATGTCATCGACATCCTGAACGGCAAGCACGCGGTTGTGCTGGCCACGCAGCATGCTATTGATGTCGCAGGCGCGCTTGGAAGCAAGCGAAGCGAGCAGGAAGCGGTTGTGATCGGTCTTCTCCAGAAGATCGTCAATGCAAGGCTTTACAACGGACACGGACCTCAGATCCTTTCATGCATATCGAGAACGCGAACGAGCTCATCGGTCGCGCGGTCGAGATCGTCATTCACCACGACGTCGTCGTAGCGGTCGGCAAGGGCAAGCTCATCGGCGGCGTTTGCCATACGCAGCTCGATCGTCTCGGGCGTCTCGGTTCCACGACCGACCAAACGCTCACGAAGCACCTCGAGCGAGGGCGGCTTGATAAAAATCAACACGGCCTCGGGGAAACGCTCCTTGACCTGCAGGGCACCCTGGACATCGATCTCCAAGATGAGAGACGCGCCCGAGGCGAGCTTGGACTGGACCTCGCTCACCAGCGTGCCGTAGCAGTTACCGTGGACCTCGGCCCACTCAACGAACTCACCGTTTGCCACGCGGCGGTCGAACTCCTCGCGCGTCAGGAAAAAGTAGTTGACGCCGTCGACCTCACCTTTGCGTGGTGCTCGCGTGGTAGCCGAAACCGTCAGGCCCAGGTTAGAGCGACGCTCGCGCACACGAGTGACGAGCGTGCCCTTGCCTGCGCCTGACGGTCCAGAAATCACAAAGAGCTTTGAATCCTGAGCGCTCACTTATTTGGTCAGCTGCTCGAGGAGCTGCTCGCGCTGACGGACGCCGAGGCCCTGGACGCGACGGGTAGCGGAGATGCCGAGCTCCTCCATGATCTTGGCGGCCTTGGCCTTGCCATAACCGGGGAGAGACTCGATGAGGGTGGAAACCTTCATGCGGGAAGCGATGGGATCATCGGAGTTGAGCACGGACTCGAGGGACTTCTCACCCTTCTTGATCTGCTCGCGAAGCTCAGCGCGGGCATGACGTGCGGCGGCAGCCTTCTCAAGAGCCTGCTTGCGCTGCTCGTCGGTAAGCTGAGGGAGTGCCATTCGTACCTCCAAATAGTTGGGTTATATCTGATTCAATATTTGGCATTTTAGCACGTAAAACGTACAAAATGCCCAATCGCGGCTCCATAGGTTAGACGATACCCGCAAAAAGTGCAATATATCGCGCTAAAAGATAAGCCCCTGACCTGCGATTCCACACAAAGGATGGGAAAGTTTTCGCAGGCACAGGGGCTAAATTGTGCTAATGAGACCCAAAAGTGGTGACTTAAGGGAATCTTTTACGCGACGTTTTCGACCAGCTCGGCAACGATGGCGTCAAAAGCGGCAACGGGATCGTCGGCACCGGTGATAGGACGGCCCACCACGATATGGCTCGCGCCACGCTCGATGGCCTGGGAAGGCGTCGCCACGCGGGACTGGTCGCCTAGGGCAGCGCCCACCGGACGCACGCCCGGGGTCACGATGAGCGCATCGGGGCCCAGCAGCTCACGCATATCGTGGGCCTCCATCGGCGAGCACACGATACCGTCGATGCCGTTGGCCTGGGCGAGCTTTGCCAGGCGGGCGGCCTCCTCGGCCACCGGCGACTCGACACCGATCTCGCTCAAGGCATCCTGGTTCATGCTCGTGAGCACGGTGATGGCGACGAGTTTGGCGCGATCCTCACGCGCTTCCTCGGCACCCTCGCGGCAGGCGGCGAGCATAGCGCCCGAGCCCAGGCCGTGGACCGAAAGCAGGTCGGCGCCGGCAAGCGAGGCCGAGCGGGCGGCACCGCGCACCTGATGCGGAATATCGTGGAACTTAAGGTCGAGGAAGACCTTGAAGCCCAGGTCCTTAAACGTCTTGACGATCTCGGGACCCTCGGCGTAATAAAGCGTCATTCCGACCTTGAGCCAGGCGGCATGGCCCGAAAGCTCGTGGGCGAGCTCGAGCGCACGCTCACGGTCGCAGTCGAGGGCGACGATAACGCGGTCGCGGGCATCGGTCTCTAGCATTCGAACGCACCTACCAGCTCGTTGATGTCCTTTACGCCCTGGGACTCGGCCCAGGCCTCGAGCTCGCGCGCAATCTTGAGCGAGGCGCACGGATCGACGAAGTTGGCCATACCGACCGACACGCAGGTGGCGCCAGCCAGGATAAACTCAGCCGCGTCCTCACCGGTCATGACGCCGCCGACACCGTTGATGGGGATATCGACGGCCTGGGCAACCTCCCAGACCATACGCACGGCGATGTGGTGGCACAGCGGGCCCGAAAGGCCGCCCTTGGGCTTGGCAACGCGCGACTTGCGGGTGTGGACGTCGATGGCCATGCCCTGGATGGAGTTGATGACCGAAAGGCCGTCGGCGCCGGCAGCCTCGAGGGCCTTGGCGATCTCGGCGACGTTGACCGGGGCCATCTTCACGAACAGCGGCTTGTCGGTCACCTTGCGGCAGGCGGCCATGACGGCAGAGGCGCCCTCGGGCGTGGAGCCCATGGCGGCACCGCCGGCGGCGATGTTGGGGCAGCTCACGTTGATCTCGTAGCCGGCAGCCCAGGGGCACAGCTCGACATACATCTCGAGCGCACGGACAAACTCCTCCACGGAGTGGCCGGCAACCTGGCAGATGACCTGGCAACCGTCCTTGGACAGTTGCTCGAGCCACGGACCGGACTCGCGGGCGAAGGCGGCAACGCCGGGGTTCTGCAGGCCCACGGAGTTGATCATGCCGCCGGGGACCTCGGCCATACGGGGCGCGGGATTACCGGGCCAGGGCTCGGCAGCGCAACCCTTGGTGGTGATGGCGCCCAGCTGGGAGACATCGAAGAAGTTCTGGAACTGCCAACCGTAGCCAAAGGTACCGGCTGCGGTGTTGATGGGGTTCTGCATCTTGACGCCGCCGAAATCGACGGCCATGTTCACGGTACCCACTAGAAGACCACCACCTTGGAAGCATCGAACACGGGGCCGCACATGCAGGCGCCCTTCATACCGTCGACCGTCTCGACATTGCAGGTGTTGCAGGCGCCAAAGCCGCAGCTCATCATGCGCTCGAGCGATACCTCGCAGTACGCGCCGGCCTCGGCGGCAGCAGCGGCGACCTTCTTCATCATGACGGCGGGGCCGCAGCTGGCCACATAGTCGTAGCCGCCCTCGCCGAGCAACTCGGCGGCGGGATCGGTGCAGAAACCGTGCGTGCCCAGCGTGCCGTCGTCGGTGCACACGTTGACCGTGGCGCCGAGCGCGCGGAACTCATCGATGCCCACGGCCTTGGACGCGGTTCCAAAGCCCAGGCACGCGTCGACGTCAACACCCTGCTCGGCAAGCATGCCGGCCAGACAGAGCACGGGCGGAACGCCGATGCCGCCAGCCACGAGCAGCGCCTTCCTGGTGCCCTCGGGAACGAGCCAGCCGCGGCCGCCAGGGCCCAGCAGGTTGGACTTGGAGCCGGGACCCATCTGCGACAGACGACGGGTGTCGTCGCCCACGACGGCGTACCACAGCTCGACGGTGCCGGCCTGGGTGTCGGCGCGATAGAAGCTCAGGGGCACGCGAAGCAGTGAGGAAGCATCGCCGGGCACGGCGATATTCACGAACTGACCGGGCTTGAGCGCACTTGCAAGCTTGGGGGCCGAGATAACGAGCGAGAAGATGCCGTCGGCAATCTCCTGGTTCGAGACGACCTCGAAGTCGTGCATGCGTGCAGTGGAAGGTGTGGGCATAGACGCTCCAATCCCCCATGCGGTTGCATGGACCAAACGAACAGAAAGCGCGGCACCGCAAAGGCGCCGCGCACAAAAGCGATAAGGCTATGCTAGCAGATGCAGCCGTCGGCAAGCGTCTGCTTACCGCCGACAAATACATCGGTGGCACGACCGGTGAGCGTGCGACCGGCAAAACCGGAGTTCTCGGCGCGCGACTCGTAGCCGTCCTCGCCGACCGTCCAGGTGGCGTTTGCGTCGAAGACGGTCAGGTCGGCAACGGAGCCCGCCTTGACCTGAACCTGATCCAAGCCCAGGATCTCGCGCGGCTTGATGGCCATGAGCTCGACCATTCGGCCCATGCTCATCTTGCCCGTGTTGACCAGCTCGGTGAGCACGAGTGCCAGCGAGGTCTCGAGGCCGATCATGCCGAAGGGCGCAAGCTCGAACTCGCGGGCCTTCTCCCACGGGGTGTGGGGAGCGTGGTCGGTGACGATGACGTCGACCGTACCGTCGATGACGCCCTGGCGGATAGCCTCGGCGTCCTCATCGGTACGCAGCGGCGGGTTAACCTTGAGCGAAGTGTTGTAGGTCTCGTCCAGGTCGTTCTCGGTCAGGAACATGTGGTGCGGGGTTGCCTCGCAGGTGACCTGCACGCCAGCGGCCTTACCGGCACGCACGAGCTCCAGGCCGTGGGCGGTAGAGATGTGCTGGATGTGCAGCTTGGCACCGGTCAGCTTGGCGATCTCGATGTCGCGTGCGATCTGAAGCTCCTCGCCTGCCGCCGGCCAGCCCTCGAGGGCCAGACGAGTCGAAACCTTGCCCTCGTTGATCTGGCCGTGACCGACCAGGTCCTCGTCCTGGCAATGGCTCATAAAGACCTTGCCGAACATCTTGCCGTAGTCCATGCAGCGGCGGAGCATACCCGCACCCTGCACGCCGCGACCGTCGTCGGTGAAGGCGACGGCGCCGTGGGCGACCATATCGCCCATCTCGGACATGGCCTCGCCCTTAAGACCGCGGGTCATAGCGCCAGAAGGATAGACGCGGCAGTGGCCGACCTCGGCAGCGCGGGACTTGACGAACTCCACGACGGTACCGTTATCGGTGACGGGGTCGGTGTTGGGCATGGAGCACACGCCGGTGAAGCCGCCCTTGGCAGCAGCGCGGGTGCCGCTCTCGATGTCCTCTTTGACCTCATAGCCGGGCTCACGCAGATGGACGTGCATGTCCACCAGGCCGGGAACGAGGTACTTGCCGGAAAGGTCGCGGACCTCGGCGCCCTCGGCGGCGAGATTCTCGCCGACCTCGGCGATCTTGTCGCCGTCAATCAGAACGTCAACGACACCGTCAAGCTCGACAGACGGGTCGACGACGTGGGCATTCTTAAGAAGCAAGGCCATTATCGGCACCTCCAAGCAGCAGATACAGGATAGCCATACGCACGCAGATACCGGCGTAGACCTGCTCCAGGATGACGGAGCGTTGCGGGTGGTCGGCCATATAGGAGTCGAACTCGACGCCGCGGTTGATGGGGCCCGGGTGGCAGATGATCGCATCGGGCTTCATGAGCTTCTCGCGGTCCTTGGTCAGGCCGAAGAGCTTGTGGTACTCGCGAATGGTCGGGAACGGCGCGCCCTCGAGGCGCTCCTGCTGCACGCGCAGCATGTAGACGACGTCCAGCTCGGGCAGGACGGAATCGAGGTCGCTCGTCACGTGGTCGCAGCCCAGGACCTCGGGCGCCGGCGGCAGCAGCGTGCCGGGGGCGACGGCGTAGGTCTCGCAGCCCATGATCTTAAGGGCGGGAATCAGCGAGCCGCAGACGCGGGAGTGGGCGATGTCGCCGACGACGGCGACCTTCAGGCCGTGGAAGTCACCCTTGTGCTCCCAGATGGTGTACAGGTCCAGCAGGGCCTGCGTGGGGTGATTGTGCTTACCGTCGCCGGCGCAGATGACGCTCGCGGGCGAGTTCTGCGTGACGATGTAGGGGGCGCCGGCGTGCTTGTCGCGCACGACGATGCAGTCGATCTTGTAGGCGTTGAGGGTCTCGACGGTGTCGACGAGGCTCTCGCCCTTGACCGTGGAGGTCGAGGAACCGCCGAAATTAAGGCTGTCGGCCGAAAGGCGCTTCTCGGCGAGCTCGAAGGAGCTGCGGGTACGCGTCGAGGGCTCGTTGAACATGTTGACGATGGTCTTGCCCTTGAGCGTGGGGACCTTCTTGATGGCACGCTCGTTGACCTCGGAGAACGCCTTGGCGGTCTCGAGGATGAGCTTGATGTCCTCTTCGGAGTACTCGGTAATGTCGATCAGGTGCTTATGGTTGAACGCCACGGTACTACTCACCTCCCAGCGGCGCGGAGCCCACATGGGAACCCGGCGCGACGTCGTTGATCTCGACAGCGGTGCGGCCGTCGACTTCCTTCATATATAGGTGCACGTTCTCCTCGTGCGACGAGGGAACGTTCTTGCCGACAAAATCCGGCGAGATGGGGAGCTCACGGTGACCGCGGTCAACGAGAACTGCCAGCTCGATACGGCTCGGACGGCCCAGGTCCATGACGGCATCGAGAGCGGCGCGGATGGTACGACCCGTGTACAGGATGTCGTCCACCAGCACGACGCGCTTACCGTCGACGCTGAAGGGAATGTTGGTAGCGTGGATCGCGGGAGCGAAATTGGTCGCATAGTCATCGCGATAGAAGCTGATGTCCAGGCTGCCGAGCGGAACGTCGACACCCTCGATCTCCTTGATCGCCTCGGCGAGCTTCTTTGCCAGAAGGTCGCCGCGCGTGACGATGCCGACCAGAGCGAGGTCTTCACAGCCCTCGTTGCGCTCGAGGATCTCGTGCGCGATGCGGATCATCGCTCGGTTGACGGCGGTCTCGTCCATGATGACCGCCTTGGGGGAAGTCGTGCCCATCGATCTCCTTCCTCACATGTCTTGACTGCTGACACAGTCAAAAAAAATAGATGCCCGACCGCTCAAAGCGGACCAGACACCCACAGGAAGGGCTGCTCGATTGGCAGCTATGTAATTCCATGTGGGTATCTCGTACCCCTTTAATGGTCAAGGGATAGTGTAGCCAACCTCGAGCTCAATTGCGAGCACAAATAGAGGGCAATCCGTAAACGGGCCCAATCGCTCCATAAACCTATATATATTTGTGGGACGCGCTTGAAAACCTCGTTACGAGCTGGCATAATCCCCTCTGCTACACGCAAATCGGATCTACGTCCAGGGCCGTAGCGTGGGCACTATCGCCAAAAGAGGAATATCTCTGTGTAGATTACGCACAGGGAGCTGCTTCTGTGCTATAGTTCAGGCTTGTTTGTTAACGCGACATGTTCGTTTGTCGCCCAAGGAGGGTCAGTTATGTCCAAAGTTTGCGAAGTTTGCGGTAAGCACCCCGTTGCCGGTCGCTCCATCAGCCACTCTCACCGCGTCACCAACCGTAAGTTCCGCCCCAACATCCAGCGCGTCTACGTCGTCGTCGACGGTCATCGTCGCAAGATGAACGTTTGCTCCACCTGCCTCAAGTCCGGCAAGGTTGCGCGCTCCTAAATAAGGTCTTACCAACAAGTACCTCGGACTCTCCGGGTCAAAGACCTCGCGTTCACATAGAACTTACCAAAGGCGTCCTCCCCTACGGAGGGCGCCTTTTTGCACTCATTGGGGACAGACTTACATGAGTGTTTTCACTCATTGGGGACAGACATGACGCGTGCCGACAGCGGTCCTCACCCCTGCCTCACGCAGCCTCCTTCCAGCCTGCAGTGGCCTTGGTCACGCTTGTAGCGCCGATACCGGTGATACGAGCAATTTGCTTGACCGTGAGATGCGCCCGCCTGAGCCTCAACAGGCAGGCATCGCGTTCCGGGCGTGGCAGGGCCTTGAGCAGCGTGGGATCTATGCTCGGCAGGGCTTCATACGCGACGATAAGGGCATCCTCATCGGGAATCCGCCGGCGAGGAAGAACGTTCTCTGACCAGATCTGCCCGGCAACTTCCTTGAGATGATCGCAATAGCAACGGGAGCCTCCGACAATATCGAGCATAGGGGTCGCGTCGCAGATGTCAAAGGGATCGTAGCCCAGCTGATATGCCTTGAAGCTTGACCAGCGGTACGCCTCGAGCGAGTCGAGCGCACCTTTCACGGGATTGAGATGAATATAGTCGAGCAGTTGCACCGCCTGCGTGTCTGACTCAACCGCGACCCGCGAATAGCGATTGTCAAACAGATGTCCCGTTCTTCCCGTTTTCCTATTGAAATACTTCGCATATGCCGTCAATGCGCACTGCATCGCCTTTGAAAGATTGTCAAATGGATCATCAACCATCAAATGGAAGTGATTGTCCATAAGGCACCAAGCCAACACCGCCACTTCATGGCACGCGAACCTGTCCGAGATATCCGAAAGGAAACGATAGCGGTCGGAGTCATCTTCAAAAATAATCTGTTTGGAATTGCCGCGGTCATAGACGTGATAATAGCCGGTGAGCGAAACGGCACGGGCGCATCGGGGCATACTCTCTCCTTTCAAACTGTACAGGCTGTACAGGCAACGCCTAAAAGGAGAGAAGGAACGCAAAATGCTGAGCCTGCAACCTATTTATATCCAATGAATGGCAATAACAGACCCAGAACGAATAAATGGCAAATCGATGTCTGTCCCCAATGAGTGAAAGCACTCATGTAAGTCTGTCCCCAATGAGCGGCACCTGCCCCCTATGCACCGGGCGGCGTTTATTAGTTGAAACGTTTCAGTTAATTGAAGCGTTTTAGTGTGCCTTTTACGGGAATCTTACCACTCGCCGAATTATTTATTGCTATCATGCAAGGCGTAGGGTAAATCTCCGATCGCAAGGAGACACAAATGGTGAAAAAGTCACCGGAAAACACTACTCCCGCAATTGTGGACAACGTAGAGGCGCTTGAGGCTAAGCTCGCTCAGATGCGAGAGGCCCAGGCGCTTTTTGCTACGTACACGCAGGAGCAGGTCGACAAGATCTTCTACGAGGCTGCCATGGCCGCCAACAAGGCTCGCATCCCGTTGGCGAAGATGGCCATCGAGGAGACCGGCCGCGGCGTTCTTGAGGACAAGGTCATCAAGAACCACTACGCCGCAGAGTACATCTACAACGCTTACAAGAACACCAAGACCTGTGGTGTCCTGGAGCGCGACGAGGCTTACGGCATCACCAAGATCGCCGAGCCCATCGGCATCGTTGGCGCCGTCATCCCGACGACCAACCCCACCTCCACCGCGATCTTCAAGACGCTGATCAGCCTGAAGACCCGCAACGGCATCATCATCTCCCCGCACCCGGCAGCCGCCAAGTGCACCATCGCCGCCGCCAAGCTCGTGCTTGACGCCGCTGTCAAGGCTGGCGCCCCCGAGGGCATCATCGGCTGGGTCGATGTCCCCTCCATCGAGCTGACCAACATGGTCATGCGAGACGTCGACATCATCCTCGCCACCGGTGGCCCGGGCATGGTCAAGGCCGCCTACTCCTCGGGCAAGCCCGCCCTGGGCGTCGGCGCCGGTAACACCCCGGTCATCATCGACGACACCGCCGACGTGCTGCTCGCCGTCAACTCCATCATCCACTCCAAGACCTTCGACAACGGCATGATCTGCGCTTCCGAGCAGTCCGTGACCGTCATCGACAGCATCTACGACCAGGTTAAGGCCGAGTTCCAGAAGCGCGGCTGCTACTTCGTGAAGCAGGGTGCCGAGATGGAGGCCCTGCGTGCCGCCATGTTCAAGAACGGCGCTCTCGACCACCGCATCCCCGGCATGGCTGCCGCCAAGATCGCCGAGCTCGCCGGCATCGAGGTTCCCGCCAAGACCAAGATCCTGATCGCCGAGGTCACCTCCACCGACCCCGCCAAGGAGGAGTTCTCCCACGAGAAGCTCTCCCCGGTCCTGGCCATGTACCACGCGAAGGACTTCCAGGAGGCCGTCGACAAGGCCGAGCACCTGGTGCTCGCCGGTGGCCCGGGCCACACCGCCTCTCTATACGTGCACCCCGCCCAGGCCGAGAAGATCAGCCTGTTCGAGCACGTCATGAAGGCTTGCCGTATCGTCATCAACACCCCGTCTTCGCACGGCGGCATCGGTGACCTGTACAACTTTGGCATGAAGCCGTCTCTGACCCTGGGCTGCGGCTCCTGGGGCGGCAACTCCGTCTCCGAGAACGTTGGGGTGAAGCACTTGATCAACGTTAAGACTGTGGCCGAGCGCCGTGAGAACATGCTGTGGTTCCGCGCTCCCGAGAAGGTCTACTTCAAGAAGGGTTCCACGCCCGTCGCTCTCGACGAGCTCGGTACCGTCATGGGCAAGAAGCGCGCCTTCATCGTCACCGACCAGTTCCTCTTCAAGAATGGCAACACCCGCGCCATCGAGGCCAAGCTCGACGAGATGGGCATCGCCCACGACTGCTTCTACGACGTCGAGCCCGATCCGTCGCTGCAGTGCGCACGTCGCGGCGCCAAGCAGATGGCCCTCTTTGAGCCGGACGTCATCATCGCCGTCGGCGGTGGCTCCGCTATGGACGCCGGCAAGATCATGTGGATGATGTACGAGCACCCCGAGTGCAAGTTTGAGGACATGGCCATGGACTTCATGGACATCCGCAAGCGCATCTTCACCTTCCCTGAGATGGGCAAGAAGGCCTACTTCGTCGCCGTCCCGACCTCCTCGGGTACCGGCTCCGAGTGCACGCCGTTCGCCATCATCACCGACAAGGAGACCGGCATCAAGTGGCCGCTCGCCGACTACGCGCTGCTCCCCAACATGGCTATCGTCGACGCCGACAACTGCATGACCGCCCCGCGCGGCCTGACCGCTGCCTCCGGCATCGACGTCATGACCCACGCCATTGAGTCCTACGTCTCCATCATGGCTTCCGACTACACCAAGGGCCTCTCCGAGCGCGCTGCCAAGCTCGTCTTCGAGAACCTGCCCTCCAGCTTCGAGAACGGCGCCAAGGATCCGCACGCCCGCGAGGAGATGCACAACGCCTCCTGCATGGCCGGTATGGCCTTCGCCAACGCCTTCCTGGGCCTGAACCACTCCATGGCTCACAAGCTCGGCGCTTTCCATCACCTGCCCCACGGCATCGCCAACGCCGTCATCCTGACCCGCGTCATGCGCTACAACGCCGCCGAGGCCCCCGTCAAGATGGGCACCTTCTCCCAGTATCCTTACCCCAACGCGCTGCACAACTACGCCGAAATGGCCAAGTACTGCGGCATCGAGGGCAAGGACGACAAGGAGACCTTCGAGAACTTCATCACGAAGCTCGAGGAGCTCAAGGACTTCATCGGCGTCAAGAAGACCATCGCCGACTACGGTGTCGACGAGCAGTACTTCCTCGACACCCTCGACGAGATGACCGAGCAGGCATTCAACGACCAGTGCACCGGCGCTAACCCGCGCTACCCGCTCATGAGCGAGATCAAGGAGCTCTACCTGGACGCCTACTACGGCCGCGAGCCTCAGGATTACGCCGTCTGCTAGTTCTAGCACGGTTTTTAACGGCGGGGGTACACGGGTGTTTCACACACCCCCGCCGTCGCTTCTATCGCATCGTTGAAAGGATGCAACCATGCTGCTACCCGATTCCAAGACCGAGCTCGTCCGTCGTGGCAACAAGGTCGTTTACGACCTGGGCGACAAGATCGTCAAGGTCTTCAACGAGACCAAGCCCGTCTCCGACGTGTTCAACGAGGCTTTGAATCTTGCCCGCATCAATGAGTGCGGCATCCGCAGCCCCAAGGCTCTCGAGGTTTCCCAGCTCGAGAACGCCAACGGCTGGGCGCTTGTAACCGAGAAGGTCCCGGGCACCACCCTTGCCGAGAAGATGACTGCCGAGCCCCAGCGCTTCGGTGAGTACCTCGAGATGTTCGTCGACCTCCAGATCGAGATCCACGGCTACACCTCGCCGCTGCTCAACCGTCAGCGCGACAAGTTCGCCCGCATGATCGACAGCCTGGATCAGCTCAATGCCACCACGCGCTACAACCTTCAGGAGCGTCTGGACGGCATGACCAAGGAGTTCAAGGTCTGCCACGGCGACTTCAACCCCTCCAACGTCATCGTCGGTGAGGACGGCAAGCTCTACGTGTGCGACTGGGCACACGCCACCCAGGGCTCCCCTGCCGCCGACGTTGCCACCACCTATCTGCTCTTTGCCCTCAACAGCAAGGATCAGGCCGAGGCTTACCTGGAGCTCTACTGCGACCGAGCCGACATGCCCATGCAGGTCGTGCGCCAGTGGACGAGCATCGTCGCCGCTTCCGAGCTCGCTCGCAAGCGCAACGTGAACGATGAGTTCCTTAAGAACTGGATCGACGTCGTCGATTATCAGTAATATCTGAGCAATTCATTTCGCATCGGAGGCACAAAGGAAAACCCCGCAGCTCGCATGGGCTGTGGGGTTTCCTTTTGGCGATTGAGCATGCCGACCAGAAAAAAGGACGGCCCCGCATCACCCCTATCTGGAGAAATGCGGGGCCGTCCCGTATATCGAGCTACAGGCGAAATCGACGATTAGCGACGGGCTGCCTTCACAAGCTCGGCAACCTTGGCAACGACCTCATCGATCGCCACATCCTCGCGCTCGCCCGTGGCACGGTCCTTGAGCTCGACGGTACCGTTCTTAAGGCCGCGCTTGCCCAGAACAACCTGATACGGGAAACCCATAAGGTCGTTATCGGCAAACTTAAAGCCGGGACGCTCGTCGCGATCGTCGACGACGACCTCGATGCCCTCGGCGCACAGACCCTCGACGATTTGGTCGCAGACGGTGGCGCACTCCTCCTTCTTGGGGTCGAGCGGAATCACCGCGACCTCGTAGGGAGCGACGGAAACCGGCCAGACGATGCCGTGCTCGTCGTTGTGCTGCTCCACGACGGCAGCGAGCGAACGGGACACGCCCACGCCGTAGCAACCCATGATGAGCGGCTTCTCCTTGCCGTCTTCGTCCATAAAGGTGGCGCCCATGGCCTCGGAGTACTTGGTGCCCAGCTGGAAGACCTGGGAGACCTCGATGCCGCGGGCAGCGGAGAGCGGCTTGCCGCAGTGCGGGCAGGGATCGCCGGCGACGACGGTGACCAGGTCGGCCCACTCGTCGACGGTAAAGTCGCGCTCGGGGCAGGCACCGGTAAAGTGATAATCGACCTCGTTGGCACCGCAGGCCCACGACTTGGACTCACGCAGGCTCTCGTCGCAGACCAGACGGATACCCTCGGGCAGGTTGACCGGTCCGATAAAGCCCTTGTGCAGACCGTAGGTCTGGAGCTCCTCGTCGGTCATCATACGGTAGCCCTTGCCAAAGACGTGCTCGGCCTTACAGTCGTTGAGCTCATGATCGCCCGGGACGATTGCCACAACGGGCTTACCCTCGGCGTCGATGAGGGCAAGCGACTTGCGCGTGCCGTTCTCGGGGAAGCCGAAAAACTTGGCGACGGCCTCGATGGTGCCCATACCCGGGGTCTCGACCTTGGTGAGCGTGCCATCGCCGGGGCCCTCGGTCACGACAACCTTGGTGCTGGCGGCCTCGTCATCGGCAGCAAAGCCGCAGTCGTCGCAGTAGACGAGGGATGCCTCGCCGGCTTCAGCCAGGGCCATGTACTCGACGGAGGTGTCGCCGCCAATCTCACCGGAGTCAGCGACAACGGGCAGGGCCTTGATGTAGCAGCGCTCGCAGATGTTGGCATACGCCTGCTTCATCTTGTCGTACTCCTCCTGCAGGCTCTCCTGCGTGGCGGAGAAGCTGTAGGCGTCCTTCATGATGAACTCGCGACCGCGCATCAGGCCAAAGCGGGGACGGAACTCGTCACGGAACTTGTCCTGGATGTGATACAGGTTGACGGGCAGCTGCTTGTAGGAACGCAGCTCGTTGCGCACCAGGGCGGTGACGGTCTCCTCGTGCGTGGGGCCCAGGACGAACTCACGACCGTGACGGTCGTCAAAGCGCACGAGCTCCTTGCCATAGGCATCGATACGGCCGGACTCACGCCACAGCTCGGCATCGACCATAATGGGCATCATGAGCTCCTGAGCGCCGGCGGCATCCATCTCGTCGCGCACGATGTTCTCGATCTTGCGGATCGAACGCCAGGCGAGCGGCAGGTAGGAGTAGAGACCAGCGGCTTCCTTGCGAATCATGCCGGCACGAAGCAGCAGGCGGTGGCTTGCGAGCTCGGCGTCGGCCGGATCTTCTTTAAGCGTCGGCGCATAGAGCTTAGACATATACATTGCTCGAGTCATTTATTTCTCCTCAATAAGCTTGTCGACCTCGGACATGAGCGCGTCGACAATTTGATCCTCAGCTACTTTACCAATGATCTGGCCGTGCGAAAAGAGCAGGGCCTGACCTCGTCCGCAGGCAACGCCCAGGTCGGCGTCAGAAGCCTCGCCGGGGCCGTTGACCGCACATCCCATCACGGCAATCGAGAGCGGCACGGAGTAGTTCTTAAGCCGCTCGGTGACCTCTTCGGCGATGGGAATCAGGTTAACCTGGCAACGGGCACACGTAGGGCATGAGACGATCTCGGGACCACGACGGCGCAGGCCCAGCGACTGCAGAATGCCCCACGCGACCGGCGGCTCCTCGACCGGGTCGGCCGTAAGCGAAACGCGCATGGTGTCGCCGATGCCCTCAGAAAGCAAGATACCCAAGCCCACGGAGCTCTTAATGGTGCCCTGAAGCTTGGTGCCGGCCTCGGTCACGCCCAGATGGAGCGGAACGTGGGGGATCTCACGTGACAGGGCGCGATAGGTATCGAGCGTCGTTTGCACGCTATGGGCCTTGGCAGAAAGCACAATGTTGGTAAAGCCACGGTCCTCAAAATGCTTGACGAAACGCTCGCTCGACATCACAAGCTTTTCAGGCTGCGTGAGGTCGTCGCGCTCAGCGATATCTTGCTCAAGCGAGCCGGCATTGACGCCAATGCGAATCGCACAGCCCGCGGCACCCGCGGCATCGATGACGGCGTCGACCTTGGCCCAGTCACCGATATTGCCGGGGTTGATGCGCAGCTTGGCGGCACCGGCCTCGACGGCGCCGATGGCAAGCTTATGGTTAAAGTGGATATCGGCGACGATCGGCACCGGAGACTCGGCACAGATGGTACGGAAACCCTCGAGTGCGGCCTCAGTGGGTACACTTACGCGCACGATATCGCAACCTGCCTGCGCCAACGCACGCACCTGCGCGAGCGTCGTTTGGGCATCGGCGGTATCGGTGCAGGTCATGGACTGGACCACCACCGGAGCACCGCCGCCGATCTGCACACCGCCCACATGCACGGGACGCGTCAGCTCACGAGGCAAAGAATGGGATAGAGACAATCCAAACACTCCCCTACAGGATAAATCGAAGGATGTCGGAACGAAGCATGTAGACGAACAGCAGCGCAAAGAGTGCGATGCCCACATAGCTCACGATCGTCTGGACCTTGAGCGGCAGCTCGCGACCCGCGATCTTTTGAATAATCTCGATAAGCAGCTTGCCGCCATCGAGCGGAGGGATGGGCAACAGGTTCATAAAGCCCAGCGAGATCGAGATGAGCGCGGCAAACGACAGGAACGTGGCGGGGCCTGCGGCAGCCGCCTGCGAGGACATGACGCTAATACCGACGATCGAGGTAGACTGATCGAGAATCTCCATCGTATGCTGCGGCTGCAACAAACGCATCACGCCCTCTGCCGTCTGAACGACATAGGAGAAGGACAGACGCGCCGAGGTAATGGGGTCCAGATGGACCACCTGCGTAGAGGCGTATACACCCAACCGCTCGTCTTCTTTGAGCGCAACCGAGGTCGAATACTGTTTACCGTCGCGCTCATACTCGATGGCGATATCGTCCTTGCCCGCAGCGTTGCCGATGGCATCGTACACGTCCATCCAGGTAGAACAAGATGCACCGTCGACCGAAAGAATCGCGTCGCCGGCTTCAATGCCCGCCTCGGCGGCGATTGAGCCCTCGTCGACCTGGCCGATCACATTGGTATCCACCGGCACGGTGACCCCGGCGATGGAGTAAATGCTCATAAGAAGCAAAAAGCCCGTCAGGATATTGACGATAATACCCGCGAGCAGCATAAAGGCACGTTTAAGAAAACCCTGGCCTAGATAGGTATGCGAGCGCTCCTGCGCAAGGAATTCGGCCTCGTCACACGGCAGCTCCCACACATCGCCCTCGGCAGTCGCATGCTCGCGATCGAACCGACGACCGTCAAAGGTGGTATAGCCAGACGCATCACGCGGCAGGGTCTGGTACTTGGTGGGATAATAGCTGGGCGAGGGCTTCTCCCCTTCTTCGTACCAGGGAGCGATAGAGCCCCAACCCAGCAGCAAGGCACAGGCCTCGAGAACATCCTCCTCGGACAGTTCAAGCTCAACGGCAAGATCTGACACCGTCGTACGACCATGGCGATAGATGGCCGCAAGCACGCGGTCGGCACACGAGACGTCGGTCGGGTCCATACCGCAGATGGCGGCATAGCCGCCCAGCAGCAACGGGGTCACGCCGAACTTGGTACCGATGCGACGAGACGTGTGGTGGATATCGAAGCGACACGGCAGACCCAAAAAGAACTCGGTAACGCGGACGCCGCAGGCGCGCGCCGCCAAAAAGTGGCCGCCCTCGTGCAAAAACACGAGGACGGAAAGCATCAGGAGACCCCAAAAGACCGATGAGAGAACGCTCAGAACAGTATCCATAGACGAAATAATAATTCCTAACGGTTAGGGGCGAATTTCGGCCAAGACATCGGACGCCTGGGCACGCGCCCACGTATCGATATCGGCGAGCTGCTCAAACGAGACAACTGTCTGGACCTCGTGGGCATCCATGCAGGACTCCACGATACGGTCGATATCGGTAAAGCTGCAGGCATCGTGAAGGAAGGCATCGACAGCGACCTCGTTGGCGGCATTGAGCACACACGGCATGGTGCCGCCCGTCTTGCCGGCACGCTCGGCCAGCGCAAGACAGCGGAAGGTATCCATGTCGGCGGCGTCAAAGGTGAGCTGGCCCAGCTCGCGGAAGTCGATACGCGGAGCCGGCGTATCCCAACGCTCGGGATACGAGAACGCAAACTGAATGGGAATACGCATGTCGGAGGCACCAAGATGCGCCATCACGGAGCCGTCGGCAAACTCGACCATAGAGTGAATCTTGGACTGACGCTGCACGACCACGTTGATGAAGTCGAGATCGCAGCCAAACAGATGCATGGCCTCAATGCGCTCCAGACCCTTGTTCATGAGGGTGGCGGAGTCGATCGTGATCTTGGCACCCATGGCCCACGTGGGATGCGCGAGGGCATCGGCGCGCGTAACGTGATCGAGCTCGTCGCGCGTACGGCCAAAGAACGGACCACCCGAACAGGTAAGCCAAATGCAGTGAGCCTCGCGCGGGTTCTCGCCCAGATAGCACTGGTAGATGGCAGAATGCTCGGAGTCGACCGGAATGAGCTGGCCCGGCTGCGCCAGCGGCATAAGCAGGTCGCCGCCGACGACGAGCGACTCCTTGTTGGCGAGAGCAAGGCGCTTGTTCGAGGTCAGGGCCGCATGGCTCGCCTCGAGACCCGCCGCACCCACAATGGCGACAAGCACGCAGTCGACATCGTCGCGGCGCGCGAGCTCACAGACCGCCTGCGCACCAACGCCAAACTCGGTGCCCTCGGGCAGCTCCTGCAGCACGGCATCGGCCCCATGGGCGGCATCCGCCACGGCAACCGCCGGAACCGAGAACTCTCGGGCAGCGGCAACGAGCTCGGAGGTGCTGGAGTTAACGGAGAGCGCCGTCACCTGCAGGCGATCGGCATGCTGACGGCATACATCGAGCGCCTGAGTACCGATAGAGCCCGTGCAGCCCAGGATGGCAACACGAAGACGGCCGTCGGGGCCATACGTCGTCTGGAAGGACATTACAGCACGCCCCCGATCATCAGCAGCAGCTGCGCGGTAATGCAGCCAAAGATGAGCGAATCGCTACGGTCGAGCATACCGCCGTGGCCCGGGATAAGGTTGCCGGAATCCTTGACGCCCACGCCGCGCTTGATGCGCGACTCAATGAGGTCACCGATAACACCCAAGATGGACACGACTACGCCGCACAGAAGCGCATAGGGCAGGCTCAGCTTATAGAAATGCGTAGCCCACAGAATGAGCCAAATCAGGACAGAGCCCAGGATGCCACCGGCAAAGCCTTCCCAGCTCTTTTTGGGCGAGATCTTGGGGACCATCTTGTGCTTGCCGATACGGCTGCCCACGATATAGGCGAACGAATCGGAGACCCAGAGGGACGCGCAGACGCCCACCGAAAGCAGGGCGCCGGCAAAGCCGGGCACAGCGTCGCGCAGCAGCACGATGGCCGATAGCATAAAGCCGGTGTAGATAGGGCCCATAAGCGTCACGGCGACATCCGAGATACGGGTGCGCGGCGACCAGACATACCAAATACCGACCGCGAGCATCAGGGCAAAAAGCAGGGCATTCAACAACATTGAATCGCCCAGTGCCGACAGCGGAAAGAGCACGGCAGCCGCGATGCCCAGACGATCGTTTGCCACCTTGCCATCGAGCCTCGTCATGCGGAAGAACTCATAGCAGCACAGGCCGCTCATGACAGAAACAAAGATAGCCGTGGGCACAATACCCAAAACCAAGCACAGGATAAAGACGACGGCATAGACGATACCGGCGGCCGCACGGGTGATAAAGCCCGCCAGCCACGAGCCGGTGCCGCCTTTCGCAGCAGGTGCCTTGGGATTGGCAGGCTTGCGCACAGGCGCCGCGGATCCAGGCGCCTTGGAAGCGGATGCCTTGGGACGATCGGACACGATTAAGCCTCCTCGGTCTTGCTCAGTCCACCAAACCTACGGTCGCGGCCCTGATAGGCCAAGATAGCGTCGACAAGGCCCCAACGATCAAAGTCGGGCCAATAGGTATCGGTGACATAGAACTCGGAATAAGCCACCTGCCAGAGCAGGTAATTCGAGAGACGCAGCTCGCCAGAAGTACGAATCACAAGCTCCGGATCGGGAAGACCGGCGGTGTACAGGTGCGAAGCAACCATATCGTCGTCAATTGCGGCGGGATCGATCTTGCCGGCAGCGGCATCGAGCGCAAGCTGACGGGCGGCACGGGTGATCTCGGCACGGGCGCCGTAGTTAACGGCCAGTGCAAGCGTCATGCCGGTATGGTCGGAGCACTCGGCAAGGCCGCGCTCAAAGACATCGCGGGTCTTTTTTGGCAGCGCGGAAATGTCGCCCAAAAAAACGACGCGCACGTTCTCGCGCTTGAGCAGCGGCAGCTCATCGACAAACGTCTTGGCAAAGAGGTGCATCAGAACGTTGACCTCGTGCTGCGGACGATTCCAGTTCTCGGTCGAAAACGCGTAGGCCGAAAGCACGTCGACGCCCAGGCGCACGCAGGCGGTAATAATCTCGCGCAGGGAGACGATACCGGCCTTGTGTCCCTCGGTGCGGGCAAGACCGCGCGCCGTGGCCCAACGGCCGTTGCCATCCATGATGCACGAGATGTGGTGCGGAATGTTATTGAGGTCAAGGTCGGAAAAACCGACGCCCGCAGGGGCGTCGGCAAAGTACTCGACCAGTTTATGCTCGTCGTATTGCACCTTAGATCTCCATGACCTCGGCTTCTTTTTCCTTCAGAAGCTGCTCGACCTTGGCAACATACTCATCGGTATGCTTCTGAACCTTGGCCTGCTCGCGGCGGACATCATCCTCGGTGAGCTCCTCGTCGCGCTCGAGCTTGTTGTTAAAGTCGCGACGGATGTTGCGGATGGAAACCTTGGCCTGCTCGGCGTACTCGCGGCACTCCTTGACGAGCTCGCGACGACGCTCCTCGGTGGGAGCCGGGAAAGGCAGACGCACGACGGTGCCATCGGAGTTGGGGGTAATGCCCAGATCGGAGGCGCTGATGGCCTTGACGATGGCGTTGATGAGCGCCTTGTCCCACGGCTCGATAAGCAGCATGTGGGCCTCGGGGGTCTTGACGGCGGCAACCTGCGTGACCGGAGTGGGAACACCATAGTAGTCGACGGTGATGTCAGACAGAATGTTGGCGTTGGCGCGGCCGGTACGGACCTTGGAGAAGTTGTGCTTGAGGGACTCGAGCGACTTGTCCATGTGGGCGGTGATGTTCTCTGCCATGCTTAATCCTCCTGATAGACGAGCGTGCCGACGGGCTCACCCGCGAGCGCGCGCTTGACGGTGTCCTCGCCATCGATGTTGAGGACCAAAATGGGCATACGGTTGTCCTGGCAAAGAGCCGTAGCCGTGGAATCCATAACCTGCAGGCCGCGGACGAGCACCTCATGATAGGTGATCTTGTCAAAGCGGACGGCGTCAGCGCACTTGACGGGATCTTTGTCGTAGATACCGTCGACCTTGGTGGCCTTGATCAGAATCTCGGCACCGATCTCGCAAGCGCGAAGGGCGGCAGCGGTGTCGGTCGTAAAGTACGGATTGCCCGAACCGGCAGCGAAGATAACGACGTTGCCCTTGGACAGGTGATTGATGGCGCGACGACGAATATAAGGCTCGCAGATCTCGTTCATCTGTATGGCGCTCATCACGCGGCAGGGAACATCGTTATGCTCGAAGGCATCCTGCAGGGCAAGCGCGTTCATGACGGTTGCAAGCATGCCCATGTAGTCGGCCTGGGCGCGCTCCATGCCACCGGCAGCGCCGGCCATGCCGCGGAAAATGTTGCCGCCGCCGACAACGACGCCGACCTCATGGCCAACGGCGAGCAGCTCCTTGACCTGCTTGGCAAGATGGTCGGTAACCTTGGGGTCGATGCCATAGTGGCCGTCGCCCATCAGCGCTTCGCCGGAAAGCTTCAGAAGCACGCGTTTATATCGGATGTCGGACAAAACGATCCTCCTTTAATTAGACTCACAATATGATAGCAAAGGCTCTGCTGAGAGCCATGAAAAAGCAGGCTGTGAGTAAAACCCACAGCCTGCTCATTACCAGCTACAAGAGCTTATTTACTCGCCACGGACCAGACGGTCGAAGGCAACGACGGTAATGGTATCGCCGAGCTCCTTGGAGACCTGCTCAGCGTACTTCTTGATGGTGAGGGAGCTGTCCTTGATGAACTCCTGCTCGGTGAGCACGGACTGCTTGTAGAACTTCTCCAGACGGCCAACAGCCATCTTCTCCTGGATGGCCTCGGGCTTACCGGACTCGGCAGCCTGAGCCATGTAGATCTGCTTCTCGTGCTCGACGGTCTCGGCCGGAACCTGCTCGCGGGTAGCGCAGATCGGGGCGACGGCGGCAACCTGAAGGGCAACGTCGTGAGCGAAGGTCTTGAAGGACTCGGCCTGAGCGGTCTCGGCCTTCTCGAAAGCGAACTCGACGAGGACGCCGATCTTACCACCCATGTGGATGTAAGAAGCGAGGGCGCCGTTCTCGGCCTTGCGGGCGGCGAAACGAGCGACCTTCATGTTCTCGCCCATGATGTGGATCATCTCGGTGAGCTCGGAGGAAACGGTCTCCTCGCCCATCGGCTTCTCGAGCAGAGCGTCGACGTCAGCCGGCTCGGTGGTGGCGACAACCTCAGCGACCTTGGAAGCAAAGCCGGTGAACTTGGCGTTGGAGCCGACGAAGTCGGTCTCGCAGGAGAGCTCGAGCAGAGCGCCGGACTTGCCGTCCTCGGAGACGAACGCGGCGACAGCGCCCTCGTTGGTCTCACGGCCAGCCTTCTTGGCAGCCTTGGCGAGGCCGTTCTTGCGCAGAACGTCGACAGCGGCGTCCATGTCGCCGTCAGCCTCGACGAGAGCCTTCTTGCACTCCATCATCGGGGAGTCGGTCATCTCGCGGAGCTGCTTGACCATAGCGGCGGTAATCTGGGCCATTGTGGTTCCTTTCAAAGAGATGAAAAAGAATGAACTAAGACTGATTTACTCGGCCTTGGGCTCAGCGGCCATCTCGGCCTCGGAGACCTGCTCCTTGCCGGAGCCAGCGAGGCAGGCGTCAGCCATGAGCTCGCACATAAGGGTGACAGCGGAGATAGCATCATCGTTGCAGGGGATGCCGTACTCGACCTCGTCGGGATCGGAGTTGGTATCGATCAGGGCGACGACGGGGATGTTCAGGCGCTGGGCCTCCTTGATGGCGTTCTCCTCGCGCTTGGTGTCGATGACGAAGAGAGCCTGGGGCAGACCCTTCATGTCGCGGGCGCCACCGAGGTTGGTCTGAAGCTTAGCGAGCTCCTTACCGAGCACTGCCTGCTCCTTCTTGGGCAGAACAGCCATGCGGCCGTCCTCGACCATGGCCTCGAGCTCCTCCATGCGGTTGATGCGGGAGCGGATGGTCACGAAGTTGGTCAGCATACCGCCGAGCCAACGCTGGTTGATGTAAGGCATGTTGGCGCGCTCAGCAGCGTTCTTGACGGCCTCCTGAGCCTGCTTCTTGGTGCCGACGAACAGCACGTTGCCACCCTTGGCGACGTTCTTGACGAAGGTGTAGGCCTGATCGGCGTCAAGGATGGTCTGCTTGAGGTCGAGGATGTAGATGCCGTTGCGCTCACCGAAAATGAACGGCTTCATCTTGGGGTTCCAGCGACGGGTCTGGTGACCGAAGTGGCAGCCGGCCTCGAGCAGGGTGCGGATATTAATCTTGGTAGCCATGTTAAACCTCCTGTGGTTTGCCTCCGCGCGGGGTCATCCTCCAAAACCAACCCGGACATGTGCTACCAAAGCCCGGGCACCACGATATGAAGTAGCCGCGCGTGCGTGATAAAAACCTGTTGCCGTGAAGCAACCCAATGAATGATAGCAGGATTACCTCTTCCTGCCAACCCGCAATCAAAACCACACACCTTGGCGGTTTTGCACGGGACGCCTTTTCTACTCGCCACGGGGATGGGCCTGGGCCACGGCGTTCTTGAGCCGATCGGGCGTGAGATGCGTATAAATCTGCGTCGTGGACAGGCTCGCGTGTCCCAGCAGCTCCTGAACCGAACGCAGGTCCGCGCCGCCCTCGAGCAGATCGGTCGCGAACGTGTGGCGCACCGCATGCGGGGCGATGTCGGCCGGAATGCCGGCGAGCGTCGCCAACATATGAAAGCGTCGCCTGAGCATGGCGGCACTCATGCGGTTGCCGCGCGCCGAGATAAACAGCGGATGCGGACCACCTGCGGCATCGCGGCGCTTTGCCTGGGCGAGCAGTGCCGGTCTCCCTTCCTCGATATAGGTGCGGGTCGCCTCGAGAGCGCGGCGATACAGGGGCACGATGCGCTCCTTGCTGCCCTTGCCCCATAGCCGCAGCGTGCGCTCGGACCATGCAATGGACTCCACGTTGAGCGCCGCGAGCTCCGAGATGCGTGCTCCAGAGGCATAGAGCAGCTCGAGCATCGCCGCATCGCGCAATCCCGCGGGCGTCGCGGTGTCGGGGGCACGGAGCAGCTCCTCGACCTGCTGGGTCGTCAGCACCACGGGCAAGTCACGCGGGAGTTTGGGCGAGGAGATCGCCGAGACCGCATCGCCCTCAACGATCCCTTCGGCGGCCATCCACCGATAGAGCGAACGAATGGCAGACAGGTGCGCGGCAATCGTGCGCGGAGCCACCTTCTCACGCGAGAGCTTGGCGAGATAGGTTCGAACGGTGCGCACGTCGGCCGCGCGCGCGTCGGTGCCCGTACGCTGGCACCAAGCCGCAAAACGTTCCAGTCGCGACCCATAGGCGGTCACCGTGTTGGGAGAAAGTCCTTCGACACGTGCGATATAGGCGACAAACGAGTCGACGGTGTCGTACAGGTCAAACGCTATGACCGGTCGCCTCCAAACAGGTCGGAACGCGTGGCCAAGTAGGCATCGAGGGCCTCGAGGGCGCGGTCCGCATAGGCCTGGTAGCGATCGCGCTTGCTGCGGCGCTTGCCATCCTCGAGCGGCGGCACCAGGCCAAAGTTGACATGCATGGGCTGGTAGCCCACGGTGGCCGGATCGGTCGCATAGCCCACGAGCGCACCTAGGGCACCCTCGCGCGGCAACTCGACGGGAGCGACCTCAATAGCCTCGGCATAAGTGTTGAGCGCCGCGAGCAGACCGGTCGCCACCGCTTCCATGTACCCCTCGGTGCCGGTAATCTGGCCGGCAAGGCGCACGCTCGTGCCGGGCACGGCAAAAGTGCCGTCGAGCACGTGCGGAGCATCGACAAAGGTATTGCGGTGCATGACGCCATAGCGGAAGAATTCGGCGTTCTCCAGGCCGGGGACCATGTGGAAGACGCGCTTCTGCTCGCCAAAGGTCAGATTGGTCTGGAACCCCACCAGGTTATAAGCGGTCTTCTCCTTGTTCTCGGCGCGCAGCTGAATCGCCGCCCAGGGACGACGCCCCGTGCGCGGGTCGGTGAGTCCGACGGGCTTCATGGCGCCAAAGCGGATGGCGTCCTTGCCGGTACGGGCAACCTCCTCGGCAGGCTGACAGGCCTGGAACAGGTCGCCGCCCTCAAAGTCCTTGAGTACCACGCGATCGGCGGTGGTGAGCGCCTCGATAAAGGCCTCGTACTCCTCCTTATTGAGCGGGGCGTTGAGATAGTCGCCGCTCCCCTGCTCCTCGTAGCGCGACTGCGAGAACAGCACGTCCATGTCGAGCGTGGAGGCGTCGACAATCGGGGCCGCGGCATCAAAGAACGCCAGGGCGTCGCCACCGACGAGCTTCATGACCTCCTCGCTCAGAGCGGGCGAGCAAAGGGGGCCAGCGGCAATGACTACATGGCCCTCGGGAATCTGGGTGACCTCGCCGTGAACTATCTCGATATTGGAGCGGGAGGCAACCTCGGCCTCGACAAGCTCGGAAAACTTGACGCGGTCAACCGCCAGGGCGCCGCCGGCGGGAACGGCCGCGCGGTGGGCACAATCGAGCAAGACCGAGCCCATGCGCTCAAGCTCGGCCTTTAACAAGCCTGCCGCAGAGTCCGGACGGGTCGATTTAAACGAATTGGAACAGACGAGTTCGGCCAGATGATCGGTATGGTGGGCTGGGGAGCTCACCTGGGGGCGCATCTCGCACAGCTTTACGGCAAAACCGCGGTCTGCCAGCTGGATCGCGCATTCCGAACCCGCCAGACCGCCACCGATAACCGTCACCTGATCGAACTGCATCTGCAAACACCTTTCTAATTGACACGCTTTCCATTGTGACCGAACGGCGTCTGAGCGTGAAGCGCAAACTTTGAGGGCGCATACCTTCCATCCATCATGCGCTCGATAAGGCCCTCGAGCTCGAGTGAGCCCAGGAGTTTGAGCACGCCGACGGCATCGAGCGAAACGAGCGCGGCGATGTCGTCGACCTTGAGCGGCGAGGCGATCAGCGCGTGCATCACGGCTTGCTGCGCGGGGTCGAGGTCCGCGATACCGGGCGCGTCGGGGCGCGAGTAGCGCAGGGTGCCGTAAATACGCGAGATGGCCATCTCGATAGACTCCTCGTCGATGATGCAACAGGCTCCGTTGGCGATGAGGTAGTTGGTGCCGCGCGACTCGGGCGATAGGATGGACCCCGGCACCGCGAGCAGTTCGCGCCCCAGGTCCATAGCGGCCTCGGCCGTCGAGAACGTACCCGAAGGCATGCCCGCCTCGGAAACAAAGAGCGCCTGCGACAGGGCGGCGATCACGCGATTACGCCGCGGAAAGGCGAACTTACGCGGCCCCATCCCCCATGGCGAGATCGACACGATCGCGCCGCCCGTATCGAGCGTGCGCGTGATAAGCCCCGCACTCGAGCGCGGGTAGACCACGTCGGCGCCTGTTCCCAGCACCACCACATGCTTACCCCCGGCATTGACCGCAGCCCAGCCCGATGCCTGGTCGCAGCCGACCGCGCCGCCCGAAACCACCGTGACGCCCGCCTCTACGGCCACCTTTGCCGCAAGCTCCGCCACGGCAAGGCCATAGGGCGAGGCCTTGCGAGCACCGATGATGGAAAGCGCGGGCTTCGATAACACCGCGGGGTCCCCGCGCACGTAGAGCGTCCGGGGCACATCCGAAAGCTCAAGAACGGTCTTGGGATACAACGCATCGCCGGGATGCAGTTCAAAGGTCACCTCATCCATTATTGATCCCTCCTCCCCTGGTACATCGCAGCCTCGAGCACGTGATCCTGGGTCACCCGCTCGCTTTCGGCGACATCGGCGATCGTGCGCGCGATACGCACCAGGCGCACGATACCGCGGCCCGTGAGATGCGTGCGCTTCGACAGGCCCAGCACGCACTTCTCCGCCGCATCGTCGAGCGCAAAGGTCGACACGACGCCGTCAATGGAGCGCGACTCATCATCTTCGGCCTCGGTATCCGCATCGTCCATGCGGGCCTCACGCCACGCGCGAAAGGCTCGGCCGCGCACAACGTAGTCGCGCAGCTCGGCCGATGACATGCCCTCCGCGCCCTCGATAATCACCTGGGGGTCGGGGCGGGTCACGTCGAGCATCATGTCGATACGGTCTGCCAAAGGACCGCGCAGCTTGGACCGGTAGCGCTCGACCATCGAGGCCGAGCAGCGACACGGGACCTCGCGATCGCCCAAAAAGCCGCAGGGACAGGGATTGCTCGCGGCAAGCAGCTGAAAGCGCGACGGAAAGGTAAAGGCGCCGTCGACACGTACGATCTTGACGTAGCCGCGCTCGATAGGCTGACGAAGCGTCTGCAACACGCCGGTGGGAAACTCGGCAAGTTCGTCCAAAAAGAGCACGCCGCCATGAGCCAGGCTAATCTCGCCCGGATGCACCGGGCGTCCGCCGCCGATAAGGCCCGCGGTCGAGATGCTGTGGTGAGGGCTGCGAAATGGTCGGTGTCCCGCCAGCAGCCCGTCGATGTTCTCTCCCAGCACCGAATGGATGCACAGCGCTTCCTGCTGGTCCTCGAGGGAAAGCTCGGGCAAAATGCCGGTCATACGCCGCGCGAGCATCGTCTTGCCCGAACCGGGCGAGCCGATCATAAGCAAGCCAAGCTCACCTGCCGCCGCAAGCGCCATACCGCGCTTGGCGACCTCCTGCCCCAAGACGTCGGCATAATCGAGCTCGGGCTCAAAGGTGGCCTCCACGCCCTCGGAGTCCAGATAATGTCGTGCAGCCTCACCCATGCCCTGGGCAAGTTGCGACAGGTGGCCGATAAACCCGCAGTCCACGCCCGCGAGCGGCACATGCTGATCGGACTTGCCGGCGATAAAGGAAAGCCCCATATCACGCGCCAGCAGCTGGAACGCCACCTCGCCCTTGACAGGCAGCACCGTGCCGTCCAGGCCAAGCTCGCCCGCAATAAGGCAGCGATCGAGGTTGTCGCGGGGAATCTGCCCGTCGGCTGCCAACACCGCGATGGCAATCGGCAGGTCAAAACCACTGCCGGTTTTACGGATATCGCCGGGTGCCAGATTGACGGTAATGCCCGACCGCGGAATCTCAAAACCGGCTGAGCGCATGGCGCACCGGATGCGCCCACGCGATTCCATTACTTCCATACTGGGAATACCGAGCATCTGAATGCCCGGGACGCCCCCGGCAAGCGAGACCTCGACGGTAACGGGAATTGCCTCGACGCCGCGAATACAGGCGGCGTGGACGGCGAAGGTATCGAAAGCCATCACGACACCTGCCAATCGAACGCGTTGTACTGATGCTCGATCTCGGCGATATGCCCGCCGCGGATGGTCACGCCCACGGCATCGAAGCGAATCGCCTTGAGCGGATAGTGCTCCATGAGATAGCAGCTCGCGATGCGACGATACCGACGCTGTTTTTGGGCATCCACAGCCTCCTCGGGAAAGACCCGCGTGGTGCAGTCAAGGGCGACACGCCTCGTCTTGACCTCGGCCATCACCACGATGTCATCGAGTTCGTCGAGCAGCACCAGATCGGCCTCGCCCTCGGTACAGCGATAGCCCTGCTCCAGCAAGGTGTAGCCGCGCTCGTTAAAGTAATCGATGGTGATCAGCTCGCCCAACATGCCGAGTTCGCGCGGGCTGAGTGCCTTGATAAACTCGGGCGTAATCGCCCCGCAGTCGAGCTCGCCGTCTTCCCAACGTTCCTTGAGCTGCTGCGTCTTGCTCTTTTTGCTTGCGGCACACATGGGGTCTCCTTTCCCGCACACTGCATTGCCCCGATGATGAGGGCACGTTTCATGCGGGTAAGTACCGGAAGCAAACCAAAAGCTGACCAAATGCCGACAAAAAGCGGGCCATGCGCAACAATCGCGTTGCGCATGGCCCGCTACCAGCAGGTTTGTAAAACCCCTGAGGTCCCTGTCTCCACAATTGACCTAGAAAAGCCGTTCAGTCTGCAGAAAGTTTCCGCAAAAACTCACGCGGTGCAGCGGACAAAGTCCATGTTTGCGAATGGCCTCAATGTGCTCGGGGCTCGCATAGCCCTTCGACTCGGCCAAATGGTACTCGGGATACTCGGCATCGTACTCGACCATCATCTCGTCACGGGTGACCTTGGCCATGATGGAGGCAGCGGCGATACAGGCGATCTTGGCATCGCCCTTGACCACGTCGCGCTCGTTGGGAACGGCGCCCAGCGGGTTGCCATCCATAAGCACGCAGTCCGGCTCAAGACCCGTATCGGCAACGGCGCCCGCAACGGCGGCGCGAATGGCACGCGCCATGCCCATCTCGTCGATGTCCGCCGGCGGTATATGGCAGTACCCGATGGCGGTCGCCACCTCGGCAATCTTTACCGCCAGCAGTTCACGGCGGGCAGGCGTGAGCTTTTTGGAATCGTTGATGCCCCAAACGCGCGGCTCCATGGGCAGGCACACCGCACATACCGTCAGGGGCCCGGCCACCGACCCTCGTCCGACCTCGTCAACGCCCACGACAATGCCGTCGCCGCCCAGCTCGTGCATCAGCTCGTACATGCCATTGACGCGCTCGCGTTCGGCGAGTTCCTTGGCATGACGCTTCATGGCGCGCTCGCAGGCCTTGATGACCTGTTGGCGTGGGTCCTCGCGATAATGCTCGACCAGGGCGGGAATCTCCTCAAACGTGGCACTCGCCAGCTCGCCGGCAACCTGAGACGCCGAAACCGAGCTTGTCATGTTGGCCATACCGGGGCCTCCTTGCATGCGAATCAGTAAAAAGAAGGGCCACCCGAAGGTGACCCTTTTGTCCAAATGAGCGGACAGACGCTGCGATCGTCTTAGCGCTTCTCGGGAATACGAGCAGCCTTGCCCACCTTGTCGCGGAGGTAGTACAGCTTGGCGCGACGGACGCGACCATGACGGACAACCTCCAGCTTGCCGATCTTGGGGCTGTGAAGCGGGAAGGTACGCTCGACACCGACACCGAAGGAGATCTTGCGGACGGTGAAGGTCTCGCGGGAACCGGCACCAGCCATGCGGATGACGTCGCCCTGGAAGACCTGGATGCGCTCGCGGTCGCCTTCCTTAATGCGGTAGTGGACCTTGACGTTGTCGCCGACGCGAACCTGCGGGATGTCCTCGCGGATCTGCTGGCGCTCGATTGCGCGGATGTAATCCATGTGCAATTCCTTACTCTTCTAGAGGTGCCGTACCACCTTGGCCGGCACGTAGTTGAACAAACGTATTCGAGTATACACGCGCGCGTTTCTGCTGCAAGAACAATTTTTTACGCAGACAAAAAGACAAAACCCGCACATGACAACCGCCCGCCTCACGAATGAGACGGGCGGCATTAAGGGGGGCTACATCAAGCGTCTGAACGCAAAACGCTAAGCGGAACGCTTGGCTTCGAGCTTAGCCTGGGCGGCGGCAAGACGCGCGAGCGGCACGCGGTAGGGCGAGCAGGACACATAGTCCACGTCGGCGACGTTAAACAGGCCCTTGATGGACTTGGGGTCGCCGCCGTGCTCACCGCACACACCAAAGTGCATGCCGGGGTTGGTGGCACGGCCCTTGGCCACGGCCATGCGCACCAGCTCGAGTACCGCCGTGTCGATGGTCTCGAAGGGGTTGTCCTTCAGGATCTTCTTATGCAGGTACAGCGGGATGAACTTGGCCTCGGCGTCGTCGCGGGAGAAGCCGAAGGTCGTCTGCGTGAGGTCGTTGGTGCCAAAGCAGAAGAAGTCGGCGTGCTGGGCGATCTCGTCGGCAACCATGCAGGCGCGCGGCAGCTCGAGCATCGTGCCCACGGGAATGTTGAGCTCCACGCCCTCCTCGGCGGAAACCTCGACGATCACGCGCTCGATGACCTCACGGGTCTGGACGTGCTCGGCCGTGATGGAGACGAGCGGGACCATGATCTCAGGACGCGGGTCGATGCCTTCCTTAATGAGGCGCGCAGCGGCCGTGGCAACGGCGCGAACCTGCATGAGCGGCAGGTCGCCGAAGACGACGGACAGGCGCACGCCGCGCAGGCCGAGCATGGGGTTCGACTCGACCATGCCGTCGATACGACGCAGGCGGGCGCGCAGAGCGGCGAGTTCCTCCTCGGGAGCGCCAGCGGCCTCCTTCTTGGTGATGGCGACCTCGAGCTCGCGGGGATCGTCCAGGAACTCATGCAACGGCGGGTCGATCAGGCGAACGACCACGTCGCGGCCGGTCATGGTCTTGAACATGGCCAGGAAGTCCTCGGTCTGGACCTTGAGCAGATCGGCCAGCGCCTGCTGCTTCACGGCCTCGTCATCGGAGAGGATGAAGCTCTGGATGATGTTCTTGCGATCGCCCAGGAACATATGCTCGGTGCGGCACAGGCCGATGGCCTCGGCGCCAAACTCAAGCGCGAGCTCGGCATCCTCGGGGTTGTCGGCGTTGACGCGCACGTGGTTGGCGTGGCCGCAGGTCTCATCCAGACGAATCTCATCGGCCCAGGACAGGATAGTGTCCAGGTCGCCGGTGAGCTCGGCGGAAACCAGATCGACCGCACCGTCGACGACGATGCCCTGGGTGCCGTCGATGGAGATGACGTCGCCCTCGTGCAGCACGCGATCGCTGCCCTCGATGCGCACGACCTTCTCGGCGGCGTCGATATGGAAGCGCTCGACACCGCAGACGCAGGGCGTACCCATGCCGCGCGCGATAACGGCGGCGTGGCTCGTCTTGCCGCCGTGGCTGGTCAGGATGCCCTCGGCGGCAACCATGCCCTTCAGGTCGTCGGGGTTGGTTTCCCAGCGGACCAGGATGACCTTGTGGCCCTCGTTCGCACGCGCAACGGCGTCATCGCTCGAGAACACGACCTCACCCACGGCGGCACCGGGGCTGGCGTTAAGGCCGCGCGCGAGCGCCTCGTACTTCTTGGAGGAGTCGAACTGCGGGTGCAGGAGCTGATCGAGCTGTGCGGGGTCGATGCGGCTCACGGCCTCCTCGCGGGTGATGAGGCCCTCCTCGACCATCTCGATGGCGATGCGCAAAGCGGCGGTGGCGGTACGCTTGCCCACGCGGGTCTGGAGCATCCAGAGCTTACCCTGCTCGATGGTGAACTCGATGTCGCACATGTCGCGATAGTGGTCCTCGAGCGTCAGGAACACGCGCTCGAGCTCCTCGCCTGCGGACTCGAGGCCCGGGGTGGTCTTGAGGTCGGAGATGGGCTCGGTGTTGCGGATGCCGGCAACGACGTCCTCGCCCTGGGCGTTGACCAGAAAGTCGCCGTAGAACTCCTTGGTGCCATCGGCGGGGTTGCGGGTGAAGGCGACGCCGGTCGCGGAAGTCTCACCCTTGTTGCCAAATGCCATGGCCTGGACGTTGACGGCAGTGCCCAGATCATCGGAAATGCCGTGCTGCTTGCGGTAGATGCAAGCGCGCTCGTTCATCCAGCTGCCAAAGACGGCCTGGATGGCAAGGCGCAGCTGGAGCTCCGGATCGTGCGGGAAGACGGGCTTACCATCGACGACCTCGAGCTCGGGGTACAGGGCGGCCTCGACGTTTTCGGAGAAGATGCCCTTGAAGGTCTCGACGAGCTCCTGCAGGTCCTCGGCCGAAAGCTCGGAGTCGACGCGGACGCCGGCAACCAGACGGGCCTGAGTCAGGGCATTCTCGAACAAGTCGGCGTCGACGCCCATGACGACGTTGGAGAACATCTGGATAAAGCGACGATAGCTGTCCCAGGCAAAGCGCGGATTTTGCGTCTGGGCGATGAGACCCTGGACGGAATCGTCGTTGAGGCCCAGGTTGAGGACCGTGTCCATCATACCGGGCATGGAGAACGGAGCGCCCGAGCGCACCGACACGAGCAGCGGATCGCTGGCGTCGCCGAGCTTTTTGTCGCAACGGGCCTCGAGGTCAGCCTCGGCGGCAACGATCTCGTCAAGCGCGCCGGTAGGCCAAACATTGCCGGCACCAGAGTACTCGACGCAGGTCTGGCAGGTAATGGTAAAGCCGCCGGGAACCGGCAGGCCGATACGGCTCATCTCGGCAAGGTTCGCGCCCTTGCCGCCAAGGACGAAGTTCATGGACTTGTCGCCCTCGGTAACGCAAGTGCCCTGGGCATCGGTGCCAAAACGGTAAACCCTCTTGCAATCGCTCACGATACATCCCCTTCCATGTGTTCGCACACACGACCGTGGTAACGAATCGACCCGCCGGATGCAGGCCGTGAGGGAACTATACGGCGGGTTTTGGGCAAGCTTAAGCAGAGGATGCGCGGTTTGGTAAACGTGCTAAAACTGACGGTAAACGGTAGGTAAAGGTGGTTACCTTATGAAGATACCACTACAACGTAATTGCAGGTCAAAAGCGGTATAAACTGCTAAAACGCTTTAGCAAATAGGCCAATAAAATATGATATTGAACGTTGCGAAAATGCTCAATTGCCAGGTAGGACAAATCTATCAGAAGTATTTGTCCCAAATTGACTGCTCAGTGATTACTGTTGTTGGGCGCGGCGGGCGGCTCGACGGGCCCTTGCTTCTTGGATCTGTTCAAGATGGGCGATAATCTCGGAGGCGCTCTCCTCGATCGCCTTGCCGTCGGTGCGCACCACAAAACAGCCCAGACGCTTCATGAGCGCACGGGCTTCCTCAAGTTCGCTACGCACGCTCTCGGGCTCGGCGTAGGAGCCGGCAACGGCGCGAGCGTAGTCATCGCCCAGGCGGCTATCACGAATCTCGGAAATCACATCGACGGTCGAAATCAAACCGAACAGACGCATCGGATCGACCTCGTAAATCGACTTGGGCGGCTCCATGCCGTGTGCCAGCGGAACGTTGGCGACCTTGTAGCCCTGATAGGCCAGATACATCGACAAGGGCGTCTTAGATGTACGCGACACGCCCAACAGCACGATATCGGCGCCAGACAGATCGTCGCAGCCGCGCCCGTCATCGTGCTCGACAAAGTACTCCATGGCCTCGATACGATGGAAGTAGCGATCATCGGTCTTGTGGATCACGCCGGCCACGCCCTTGGGCGCAACACCGATAAGCGACGATAGCACGGCGAGCGTCGGCCCGATCAAATCGACCGAACGAATATGCAGCATGCCCAAGTAGTCGAGCACGCGGGCACGAAGCGCCGGATCGACGATCGTGTGGAACACGGCGATATCGCGATGGTCGGCATCCACGCGCGGACCGACAAACGCCTCGACCTGTTCCACCGATGTCACCTTGGGCAGGCGCAATACACGAAAAGCCCCTTCATCAAATTGCCCGGACGCCGCAAGCACCACCTCGCAAGCGGTATCTCCGAGCGAGTCGGAGATAACGATGACGGTGGGACGAGCGGTGACCGGGCAATCCATGCAGGGCTCCTTTTGCGCTTACGCGCAGGCTAGCTTACTTTTTGCGGGCAAGCTCACCGATGTTGGCGATGCCGGAGAAAACGGCCTCGAAGCGGTTGAGCAGCTTAAGGCGATTATCGCGGAGCTGCTCGTCCTTGTCCATGACCATGACCTCATCGAAGAAACGGTCAATGGGCGCGCGCAGGGCTGCCAGGGCGGCAAACGCGGCCGGGTAATCCTCGGCGGCGAGAGCGGCGTCGACGGCGGTCTGAGCGGCCTCGGAGGCGTCGGCAAGCGCAAGCTCGACCTCGCCCATCAGGCTGCGGTCATACTCCGCGCCCAGCTCGGGCTTGGAGATATGCGCGGCACGGGCATAGGCGGTCGCCAGGTTGTCGAAGGTCTCGGCATCGTTCTTGCGGGCCTCGTCGAGCGCGGCGCAGCGGGCGAAGAAGACGGACGGAGCGATGATGTGCACCGCGGAGACGGCGGCAACGGTATCGGCCGGGATCTTCTCGTCACGGGCCATGCTCACCAGACGGCCATGGAAGAAGTCGCGAACCTGCTGGGCGACCTCGGCGGCGTCAAAGGCAATGCCCTGCTCGGTATAGAGCTCAAGGGCAAAGTCGATGAGCGACGTGGGTTCGATCGGCAGACGATCGCGCAGGATGTTGATGATGCCGATGGCGGCGCGGCGCAGCGCGTACGGGTCGGAGGAGCCGGTCGGGGGCTCGCCGATGGCAAAGATACCGGCGATGGTATCGAGTTTGTCGGCGCAGGCCACGATGCAGCCAGCGGTGCCCTCGGGCAGCTCGTCGCCGGCAAAGCGGGGACGATAGTGATCGCGGATGGCGTGGGCGACCTCGTCGTTCTCCCCCATCGCGGTGGCGTAGTAGCCGCCCATCACGCCCTGCTGGCTCGTGAACTCGACGACGGCGTTGGAAACCAGGTCGGCCTTGCACAGATGCGCGGCGCGGCCGGCATCGGCGGCCAGGTGAGCACCGAGATGGGCCTCGCGGGCAATGGCAAGCGCGAGCTGCTCAATGCGCTCGGACTTGGCGAGCACGCTGCCGAGCTTCTCCTGGAAGGCGACCTTGGCCAGACGCTCACGGAACTCGTCGAGGGAGATCTTCAGATCCTCCTCGTAGAAGAACTTGGCGTCGTCCAGGCGGGCGCGCACGACGCGCTCGTTACCATCAATCACGCGCTCGGCGTTCTCGGGCTTGCTGTTGGACACGATCACGAACTCACGCGTCAGCTTGCCCTCGCCGTCATAAATCGGGAAGTAGCGCTGGTTGGTGAGCATGGACTCGCAGATGATCTCGTGCGGAACCTTGAGGAACTCCTCGTCGAAGGTTCCGACGAGGACCGTCGGCCACTCGCAGAGGTTGATGACCTCCTCGAAGACCTTCTTGGGCGTGTCGACGTGGCAACCGGGACGGGCAGCCTCGACCTCGGCGATGCCGGCGAGGATGGCCTCGCGACGGCGCTCGGCGGAAAGCACGCCGGCGTCCTCGAGCACCTGCTCGTAGACGGCGGGGCTGGCGACCACGTGGTCACCGGGGCCCAGGACGCGATGGCCGCGCGTGGTGTTGCCGCTCGTCACGTCGGCAAACGACACGGGCACGACGTCCTCGCCCAGAAGGCAGCAGATCCAGCGGACCGGACGCACGAACGTGGCGTGCTCGTGACCCCAGCGCTGAGAGCGGTAGTTGGGCCACTGCAGGCCGGCGATGGTCTTCTCGCACAGGGCCGTCAGGATCGGGGTGGCCGGGGCGGAAGGAATGTTCTTCTCGGCAAAAACGTACTCGCGACCGTCGGTGTCCTCGCGACGGACCAGGTCCTCGGCAGCCACGCCGCACTTGCGGGCAAAGCCCTGGGCGGCCTTGGTGGCGTTACCGTCGGCGTCGAAGGCGATGTTGGCCGCGGGGCCACGCTTGACCTCGTGGACCTCATCGGTCGCGGTGGCGACATCGGCAACGAGCGCAGCCAGACGACGCGGGCTCGAGATCACGCGGACCTCGCCGTGGGCCAGACCGGCCTCGTCGAGACCCTTGGCAATCATGGTACCAAGCTGCTTGACGGCATTGTTCAGCGGCGCGGAGGGCATTTCCTCCGTACCGATCTCAAACAGGAAATCCTTAGCGTCTGCCATGGCTTACGCCACCTCGCCTTCCTGGTCGGCATTCTCGTTGATTCCGGCGACCTCGGCCATGTAGGCCTCGCAGCACGCCTTGGCGACGGCGCGGACGCGCAGGATGTAGTTGGCGCGCTCGACTGCAGACAGTGCACCGCGGGCATCGAGCAGGTTGAAGGCATGGCTGCACTTCATAACGCAGTCGTATGCCGGCAGCGGCAGCTTGCGCTCAAGGCAGGAGTGGCACTCGGCCTCGTAGTCGTCAAACTTCTGACGCATCATCTCGACGTTGGCGACCTCAAAGTTGTAGGCGCTGAACTCGCGCTCGTTCTCCAGGAACACGTCACCGTAGGTCATGGGCGTACCGTCGGGCAGGTAGCTCCACACCAAGTCGTAGACGGAGTTAACGCCCTGGGCGTACATGGCGATACGCTCCAGACCGTAGGTGATCTCGACGGGCACGGGGTCGACCTCGATGCCGCCCACCTGCTGGAAGTACGTGAACTGCGTGACCTCCATGCCGTTGAGCCAGACCTCCCAGCCAAGGCCCCAAGCACCGAGCGTCGGGCTCTCCCAGTCGTCCTCGACAAAACGGACGTCATGGTCGTTGGGGTCCAGGCCGATGGCGGCCAGCGAACCCAAGTAAAGCTCCTGGGCGTTGACCGGCGAGGGCTTGATGAGCACCTGGAACTGATAGTAGTGCTGCATGCGGTTGGGGTTCTCGCCGTAGCGGCCGTCGGCAGGACGGCGGCAGGGCTGCGCATAGCAGGTGCGCCACTCGGCGGGACCGAGCGAGCGCAGCGTGGTCGCGGTATGGAAGGTACCGGCACCGACCTCGGAGTCATAGGGCTGCATAATGACGCAGCCCTGCTCGCCCCAGTACTGCTGGAGGCGCAGGATGATGTCTTGGAAGGAAAGCGGTGAAGCGTTCATGCCTCTAATATCCCCTCGTCGAAACGATTACACGGTTAGGTACTGTACTATAGCGGTTTTTAGTCGATAGCGCCGATGCGGTTGAGCGGCCAGTAGCGCACAAGTGCCACGGCAATCAGATCGGAGCGGTCGACCGGGCCAAAGTAGCGGGAGTCGGCTGAGTTCTCGCGGTTGTCGCCCATCACCCACACACAATCGTCGGGGACGGTGTAGGGATAACTCACCTGGGCGGAGGGCGCCTGGACCGAAAGCGGCCAGCTCATGCCAGTCGTATAGTCCTCGTCGAGCGCCTGGCCGTCGACAACGACCTTGCCATCCTGGAGGTCAACCGTCTGGCCGGCCGTGGCGATAACGCGCTTTACCAGCACATCATGCTCGGACGTGGCGTCGGGGTTGTGGAACACCACGATGTCGCCTTGGCTGACAGGCTGCCCAAGCTCAAGCGTCACCTTTTGCGCCAGAATCTGATCGCCAATCTCGATCGTGGACTCCATGGAGCCGGTGGGCACCACAAAGGGCTCGATCACAAACGTGCGGATCAGGAAGGTGGCGGCGAGCGCGATTGCGACGACCGCGATCCACTCGAAAGCGCTCCTCAGCGCGGAATGCTGCGATGAAACCATACTCACTCCTCGCTCTGCGAATACGAAGCGTCCAGGATATCCTGAGCGTACGCGCGCTCCTCGGGCGTGAGCCGTGCCGTCTCGATCAGATCGGGACGCCAACGACAGGTACGCTCGATGGCGTTCTTGCGACGCCAAGCATCGACCTTGGCGTGGTCGCCGCTCACGAGCACCGGAGGCACGCCCTCACCGTTAAACTCGGCAGGACGCGTGTACTGCGCGTACTCGAGCAGGCCTCCGTCCTCTGCGGTCGAGAACGACTCGTCCACGTTGCTCATCTCATCGCCCAGGGCGCCGGGAATGAGGCGCACGACGGCATCGGCAACGACCATGGCGGGTAGCTCGCCACCCGTAAGCACGTAGTCGCCGATCGACAGACGCTCGTCGGCATATGCATACGCGCGCTCGTCGACGCCTTCGTAGCGGCTGCACACAAACAGCAGACGCTCGCTTTTGAGCAGGCGCTCGGCCACATGCTGCGTAAAGGGCTCGCCACAGGGGGTAAAAAACACCACGGTGGGCTTGGGGCCCTCGGAGCTAATAGCCTCGATGGCCTCGGCAATAGGCTCGACCTTCATGAGCATGCCCTGCCCGCCGCCGTACGGCTCGTCATCGACGGTGCGATGGCGGTCGTGCGTCCAGTCGCGCAGGTTATACGCCTTAAAATCAAAAAGGCCGGCCTTGCGGGCACGGCCCAAGATCGACGTGGACATAACGGGCTCAAACATCTCGGGAAAGACCGAAAGGGTCTCAATCAGCATGTTGTCCTCCCTACTTGTCCATATCGATCAAGCCGTCCATAACGTGGACGGAAATTGTTCCTGTGTCGGGAAGATCGAGCACGACCTGCTCGATCACGGGAATCAGCACCTCGCCGTACCGATCGCCCTCGACAACCCAAACATCGTTGGCGGGCGTCGACATGATCTCGACGATCGAGCCGAGCGAGCCAAAGCGCTCGTCGACCACCTCGCGACCCATCAGGTCGGCATAGGCGGCGTCGAGCGAATCGAGCTCAAAGTCATCACGGTTAGCCAGAACATAGCAACCGGTGATGCCCTCGGCGGCCGTCAAGTCGTCAATGCCCTCAAACGAGACCAGATCGCCATCGCCCGTATCGGTAACGGACATGACCGTGCAAAAACGGTCACGCTTGAGCGCGGGCGGCGTAAGGGCGACGCGCATACCCGGCGTCAATACAGAAGGAAGCCCCCGCAGCGGCTGCGCGAGGACCTCCCCCTTCCTTCCGTGCGGCTTGACCACACGGGCGATGTTTTTGTACTGGGACCTCAAGGTCCTAGCCCAGAACCTCTACCTCGACAGCGGTGTCGAGGCGAGCGGCCAGTGCACGGGCGAGCGTGCGAATGGCCTTGATGGTACGGCCACGACGGCCGATGACCTTAGCGACGTCATCCTCGGCAACCGAAACCTCAATCGTAGAGGCGTCGTCACCATCGATGACCTCAAGGCTCACGGAATCCGGGTCGTCGACGATCTGAACAACGAGATATTCGACGAGATCGGCGATGCGATCTGAGAGCATTGCCTCACCCTCGAGCTGTGCAGCGTCAACCTCAGGCACGATTTACTCCTCGGCGCCCTCAGCGGCCTCAGCGGCAGCCTTAGCGGCCTCGGCCTCTTTGGCGAGCTGCTTCTTGGACTTCTTGACGACGGTCTCGGTCTTCTCGCCCTCGTTGGCGGCCTTGACCAGAGCGGCGACGGCGTCGGTGAGCTGAGCGCCCTTGGACTGCCAGTCGGCAATCTTCTCGAGGTCGAGGTTGATGGTCTTGGGGGCGGTCATCGGGTTGTAGCGGCCAACCTCCTCGATGATACGACCGTCACGCGGGGCGCGGGAATCGGCGACGACGACACGGTAGTACGGACGCTTCTTAGCGCCGTGACGAGCAAGGCGAATCTTGACTGCCAAAGGAAACTCCTCCAACCAAGCAGCTTTAGGCTGCAACTACAAACAAACAGTTGAACATAATACGCCATCGACGCGGGCAGGTGAAGTCCGTGAGACCAACTTCTTCGGTGTAGTCGAGGGCAAATCCATATCTTAGACAAGAATTCGGGATTTGCAAGCACATACACGCACCCCACATGAGCTGCGCGGTATACTCATGACATGGAAAGACGCGAACATACATACGGTTATGAGGATGCTGCGGGCGTCACGCCGCCGCCCTGGACGGGTCCGGCGGTGGGCCTGATGGACCTCGATGCGTTTTTTGCAAGCGTGGAGATGCTCGACCACCCCGAGTGGCGCGGAAAGCCGCTCATTGTGGGCGGCGATGCCGAATCACGCGGCGTCGTGTCCACATGTTCGTATGAGGCGCGTCGTTTTGGCGTGCATTCCGCCATGGCCTCGGCCGAGGCGCGGCGCTTGTGCCCGCAAGCCATTTGGACGCACGGGCACTTCGATCGCTACCGCGAGGTGAGCGCGCAGGTCATGGCGATTCTTGCCGATGAGACGCCGCGTGTGGAGCGCGTGTCCATCGACGAGGCCTTTATCGATATCACGCCGGGCCGCTTTGCGCCCGAGGATCCGCTGCTGGTGGCGCGGCGCATCAGTGACCGCGTGGCGGCGCTGGGGGTGACCTGCTCCATTGGCGTCGGCTGCAACAAGACAGTTGCCAAGATCGCAAGCGAGCGCGACAAACCGTTTGGTCTGACCATCGTACGCCCCGGCACGGAGCAGCGCTTCTTGGCCGCGCTGCCGGTGTCTGCGATGAGCGGTATCGGGCGCTCGGCCGAGGAGCGGCTGCGCCGCATGCGAATCTATACGCTGGGCGAGCTGTCACGTGCTCCGGAGTCCACGCTGGCCTCGATTTTTGGCGTAAACGGCGAGCGCATGCGCCAACGTGCGTTGGGTCTCGAGATTTCCGAGGTCACGAGCCTGGACGAGGAGCGCGAGGTCAAATCGGTGAGCAATGAGCGCACCTTTGCGAAGGATTTGACCGAGCGCGGGGATATCGAAGCGGCGATCGCGCTGCTGGGCGAGTCGGTCGGTCGCCGTCTGCGCCGTCAGGGACTGACAGGTGGCACCGTAACGCTCAAGCTCAAATACTCTTACGGCAGCGGGCGCACGGCACAGCGCAGGCTTCCCCACCCCACCGATGACGAGAACATCTTTGTGGCCGTAGCGCTCGAGCTGCTCGATAACATCTGGCAGGAAGGCATGCACGTGCGCCTGGCCGGCATCGGCATGAGTGACTTCAACCACCAAGGCGGTATCCAAACCGACCTGTTCTGCGAAGTCGATGACCGCGGAGCCCAGTCGAGCGACCGCCGAGATCTCTCCGTCGCCATCGACGCCGTCCGAGACAAATTCGGCGACGCAGCCCTAACCTTCGGCCGCCAATCCCGCTTTAACGATTAATTGCTTTTGGGCAAAATGATTTTTCTGGGACGGGGATTAAAAAATCATTCTGGCGCTATCGGTGTTTTTGATTATTTTGGGACGGGGATGAATTAATCATTTCAGGCCTCATTTCGCCCTCTGAATTATATTTGTGCCAATTCCCGTAATGCGCGAAATCTGGGCAATCGTAAATCCTCGATGTTTCAGCATTGCCAACAGGCGATTCCGCTCTTGCTTCGGAAGCGTCTTGAGCTGATGAGGCTCAAGTGGAGCCAATAGAGCCTGTGCGACTTCCAATGCATCCATATCGGAAACGTGTTTGCCCTCGGGCAGATAATACGAATTGGGTTTTCCGTCAGTACTCGTAAGGTAAAACGACTCCGAGCCACCAAACAGCTCGACAATATCACTGCAATCGCAGATTTCGGGCGTACCGAAATACTCGTGGAAACTGCTCCATCGATACATAGGGGCAGAAGATACACCTGCTTTTGCAGGATTGTCGTGGATGTAACGAACGCAACGAAGCAGCTGCTCATCATCGGAAATTACCACGCTCTTAAAACGTTCTTGAAAAACTGGCCCGCGCCGCCCCGTTTTCAAATTAAAACGTATTGCATACGCTGTATCTATAGCGTGCATCGCAGTGCTCATTTGGTTATCGGGATCATCAAATAACAGATGCACATGATTGTCCATCAAGCACCAAGCAAACAGTCGAATATGGTCGGATGTAAAACGCCGATTCATCAGATTGAGGAAATAGTAGCGGTCGTCATCGTCCTCAAAGATCAGCTGGTCGGCACAGCCCTTGACCATAACATGATAATGACCGAGTTCGGATAACACACGGGCAACGCGAGTCATCGAAGCCCTCCCTTCCGAGTTTGCAACAGCTCAGCATACAAAAGGAAGGTTAAGAAAAAACCGAACCGCCCAACATAGATGAGCGGTTCGGCGAACGGTAGGAATGATTATTTTATCCCCGTCCCAGAAAAATCATTTAGAGGAGGTCTTATCCCCGTCCCAGAAAAATCATTTAGAGGAGGTCGAGGGGGAGCTGGGGAGCGTCGCCCCAGAGCTTCTCGAGGCGATAGAACTCGCGGGCCTCGGGGGTGAAGACATGAACGACGACCGAGCCGTAGTCCATGAGCATCCAGGTCTTCTGCTCGCGGCCCTCGATGGAGAACGGGTGCTCACCGCAAGCCTCGGCGACCTTTTCCTCAATCTCATCGACGATCGAATCGACCTGACGGTTGTTGGTGCCGGTGGCAAGGACAAAGTAGTCGCACACGTCGGAGAGCTCAGTCAGGTCGAGCACCTGCACATCCTCGCCCTTCTTGTCGTAGGCGGCCTGTGCGGCGGCGCGGGCGACATCCTCGGCTGCCACGCCGCTCGCGGACAGCGAGGCAGCGGTGCGGTCGGACGTGGCAACGAAACTCTTATGCTCTACATCCTTAAAAATCTGCTCGTCGGTCATGGTCTCGTCGGCCATGGAATACCTCTTTCTCGACAGCCCAAGCTAGCGCAGCTGGGCGTAATGGTTGTAAATCGTAATTGCCGTGGGATAAAGATAGCGCCCGGACTGGATCACGTAGACCAGACCCTGCGCAAAACAGGAGAAGAACAACTCGTCAAGCGTCGACTCCCCCACCATCTTGCGCAGCGCATGGGCATAATCGCCGTGACGGTTGGGCTCGATGGCATCGGCCACAAAGACCACCATATCGAGCGGTGTCATGTCGCAGGCACCCACGGTGTGACGGTCGACAGCCTGAAAGACCGCCGGCGAAAGCTCGGGAAAGAGCTGCGGAAGCTCATAGGCGGCAACCGGGCCATGCAGCAGCGGCGTCGCTGCAGAGGGCGAGCCGGCGACCTTGATGCCATAGTGCAGTGCGCGGGCCACGAGCTCATCATCGGAGAGCACCTTGTCCCAGTCGTGGATCAGACCGGCAGCTGCGGCGTCAAAGCGATCGACACCGTACACCTCGGCCAGATGCAGCGCAGTCTCGGCAACACCCAACGAATGCACATAGCGCTTGCGCTTATCCTTCATGCGCACGTCGAGCAGCTCGTGAATGCGCTGGAGCAGCGCGCGCTGATCGCCCTCAAACTGATCCTCTACCGACAACGTTCTCCCCCATCACTCAAAATCTTCTTGGCCCAGATCGGCATACAGACCGCGTTTGCGAATGTAGCCGAGCACGGACTCGCTCGTAAGATAGCGCGCGCTCATGCCGCGGGCAACTCGCTTGCGAATGTTGGTCGAGCTAATCGCCAGCGCCGGAATCTGGATATAGCGCACGTCGAACGGCAGGCCCGACTCTTTGATCCGCGCGCGAGCCGTATCGATATCGAAACCGGGACGTGTTGCGGCAATAAACGTTGCCAGCTCGGCAATCTCGTCAGCATGGTGCCAGGTCACAATATCGATGATCGCATCGGCGCCCGTAATAAAGTAGAGCTTTACCTGTGGCGGGTAAAACTCGCGCAGGGCGCGCAGCGTATCGGCCGTATAGGTGACACCGGCACGATCGATTTCGAACCTGCTCGCCAAAAAAGCGGGATTCGCGGCAGTCGCGAGGACCGTCATGGCATAACGGTCCTCGGCCGGCGTCACCGGTTTATCGAGCTTAAAGGCAGGAGAGCCGGCCGGCATAAAGAGCACGGCATCCAGGTCGAGCGACTCGCGCGCCTGCTCGGCGGTCACCAGATGGCCGTAATGGATCGGATCAAAGGTGCCGCCCATAATGCCAAGCCTATAATCCCGCCCATCCTCGATGGGCAGCTCGGGCAAACCGATTCCACCGCGCAGCGACATGGCCTACTCGCCCTCCGGGGTCTCGGCATCGTCGGTGACGTCTGCCGCATCGACAACCTCGACGCTCTCATCCGCGGCTTCTGCCACCTCAACGACCTCAACGCCCGCATCCTCAAGCTCGTCCTCGTACTCAGAGAAGTCCTCGGCGCCCTCAAAGTCAAAGGCGCGCTGGCAGATGCGGACTTCGTCACCCGCACGGCAGCCGGCCTTCTCGAGCGCATCGTCAACGCCCATGCGAGCAAACTTATGCTGCAGGTAGATGACGGCCTCCTCGTTTTCCCAGTCGGTCTGAATGACCATGCGCTCGATCGCGCGACCCACGACGCGGAAGGCGTGAGGCTCTTCCTGGACAATACGGAAACGCTTCTCGCGCTGCAGGCGGCGGCGCTCCCACTCGTCATCACGAAGATCGACCGGCTCATCGGATACCGCAAGCTCGGCGCGGAGCTTAGCTACCTGCTCGCCCACGGCAAGCATCAGCGTGTTAAGGCCAGCACCCGTCACGGCAGACACCGCAAAGAACATATGCCCGTCGTCGAGCGCCGCGCGCTTCAGGTCGGCAATCTTGTCGGCCGTACCCGGCGCATCGCACTTGTTGGCGACGACGATCTGCGGACGCTCCGAAAGCTCGGCACCATACTGCTCGAGCTCGCGGTTGATAATACGGTAATCCTCGACCGGGTCGCGATCCTCAAAGCCGCCCGTCATATCGACGACATGCATGATTAGCGCCGTGCGCTCGATGTGACGCAGGAACTGATGGCCCAGGCCCTTGCCCACGCTCGCGCCCTCAATGAGGCCGGGAACGTCGGCAACGACATAGGAGTACTCGCCGGCGCGCACCATGCCGAGGTTGGGCACGAGCGTGGTAAACGGGTAGTCGGCGATCTTGGGGCGGGCGGCACTCATGCGCGCGATGAGCGAGGACTTGCCCACCGAAGGGAAGCCCACGAGCGCAGCATCGGCCATGAGCTTCATCTCGAGCTCGATCCAGTGCTCCTCGGCCGGCTCACCCAGCTGGGCGAACGCGGGCGCGCGGCGCACCGACGTCACAAAGTGCGTATTGCCCAGGCCGCCGGCGCCACCGGGAGCCACGACAACGCGCTCGCCATCGTGTACCAGGTCGGCAATCTCGAACATCGGGGTCTGCGTCTCGGGGTCGAGCTCGCGCACCACGGTGCCCATGGGAACCTTGAGGATCAGGTCCTCGCCGCTCTTGCCGTTGCGGCGGGCGCCCTGACCGTGCGTACCACGCTCGGCGCGGAAGTGATGCTTAAAGCGGTAATCGATCAGCGAAGACAGCTGAGCATCGGCCTGGATGACGACATTGCCGCCACGACCGCCGTCGCCGCCATCGGGGCCGCCCTTGGGGACAAATGCCTCGCGCCTAAACGACATGCATCCGGCTCCGCCGTCGCCGCCGCACACGTTAATGCGGCTGATATCGGTGAACTGTGACAACAGAATCGCCTCCTACAAAAAAGAGGGAGACCCTTGAATCCTAAAACTCAAGTGCCTCCCACATATGTGCTCTATGAAGGGTGAATTACGCGTTCGCGAGCGGGCGTACGCTGACCCTGTGCTTGATACCCTTGTGGAACTCAACGGTACCGTCGACCAGCGCGAACAGCGTGTCGTCCTTGCCACGGCCAACGTTCTCACCCGGGTGGATGTGCGTGCCGTGCTGACGGACGAGAATCGTGCCCGTGGTTACCGTCTGGCCGGCGAAGCGCTTCGTGCCAAGGCGCTGACCGCGGGAGTCACGGCCATTACGGGAGGAACCGAGTCCTTTTTTGTGTGCCATTGTGTATACCTACTCTTTCGTTACGAGTGTAATCTACTCGGCGACGGGAGCCTCGGCAACAGCCTCGGCCTCTGCCTTGACAGCCTTCTTGGCGCGGGACGTAGCCTGGACCTTCACGATCTTCAGCTTGGTGAGCTGCTGACGGTGACCCTTCAGACGACGATAGCGCTTACGCTTGTGGAACTTGAAGACCAGCTGCTTCTCGCCCTTGAACTGCTCAACGATCTGAGCGGTAACCTTGGCCTTGGCCAGCTTGTCGGGATCGGTGACGATCTTCTTACCATCGTTGAGGAAGATGACCGGCAGGGTGACCTTGTCGCCCTCATTGCCCTCGATCTTCTCGACGGTGATGACATCGTCGGTGGCGACCTTGTACTGCTTGCCGCCCGTGTTAACGATTGCGTACATGTTTACTTGCCCTTCATGCATCAGTTAGTGCAACAGCCGAATATAGTAGCAGGCGAAAATACCCCCGTCAACGAGTATGTGGAGCAAATCCACAAGTTCGCACAGGTATGGGGCTGACGAGTCGGCCCTCGTCGTCCTCGCATGCTTGATTCTGACGCTCGACATCGTAGGAGCAGATGGTCACGAGGTCTTGCATACCGGTGGAAACAATAGGTGCATCGACGCCCGAGGTCAAGCCCTGCAACAAAACATCAGCAGCAGAAAGCAAAATTTCCGGACGCATGGAGCCCTCGTTGTCGGCATGGGTGTCGAGCATGAGTACCAGATGGTCCGAGCTCTCCCCCGCCGTGAGCTCATAGCCCACGAGCGTATGGTCCAGATCCAGGCGCTTGCTCTTTTTGCCGCGCGCGTAGTCGATGCCATGGCCCGCGCGCAGCGTATCGATCGCGGCGCGCACCTCATCGGCGCTCACGGGAGCCTCGGGATCCAGATGCAGGTCGATGCGATACGACAGGCGCGTGAGCTGCGCCGTCAGTGCCGGCGTGCGCACGTCAATGTAGGAGGCCTCGATGGGCGCCAGATCGGCCGGGGACGCCGCGGCCAGGCGTTCAAACGCCTCGTCGAGCGCGACGAACTCGGTCATGAACAGGTCATACCACTCGCAGGTCGACGATGTACCCACCGGCAGCGCCGACGAGAAGCCCACGCGCATGTGCGGAGAGAAACCCTGCGTGACGGCATAGGGCAGCCCCGCACGGCGCACGATGCGCTCAATGGTATGAATTACTTCGAGATGGCCCAGGTACTTAAGGCGGTCGCGCTTGCCGTAGCGAACGCGCAGCCTAAAGAGCGTGGGATTGTCGGTCAGGCGCTCACTCATGCGCGATCACCCATCAATACATTCTTGGCATGGAGCGTGGGACAGATACCGCAGCCGGTGCACGACGTGCGGGTGCAATCGGGGGTCGTGACGCCCTCGAGCGAGCGACGGTACTCGCGCTCGAGGAAGCCGCGCGAGCAGCCGGGGCTCACGTGCTCCCAGGGCAGGCGCCAATCCAGCTCGTAGGGCAGGTGCACGAGCTCGTTGAGATCGATGCCGTTTTTGGCGGCGGCTGCCTTCCAGTTGTCGAGCGAGAAGTGCTCCACCCAGGCGTCAAAGCGCGAGCCCGCACGCCAGGCATCAATGATGACGGGCGTCATATCGCGACCGGCGCGGGACAGCGCGGCCTCGATAAGGGAGGTCTCGGCATCGTGGTAATGTACGCGGACAGCACGGTTGCGTACGCTCGTGATAAGCAGCTTCTGACGGCGTTTGACGTCGTCGTAGTCGAGCTGCGGGCACCACTGAAACGCGGTGGCGGCCTTGGGGATAAAGACAGAAACCGAGATAGACACCGAGATGGAACCGCGGCGCGCCTTGGGCACTACGGAGCGGCCAAGCTCCAGCACGTGATCGGCCAGGTTGGCGATAGCCACGATGTCCTCGTCACGCTCACCGGGAAGGCCCATCATAAAGTAGAGCTTCATGCGGTTCCAGCCGGCCTCGAAGGCCGCCTTGGCCGCACGGTCCAGGTCCTCCTCGGTCACGTTCTTATTGATGATGTCGCGCATGCGCTGGCTGCCGGCCTCGGGGGCAAACGTCAGGCCGCCCTTCTTTTCGCCTGCGACCGACTCAGCCATATCGACGCCAAACGAATCCAGGCGCTGCGACGGAATGGACACGCGGATGCCCGTGTCCTCCAGGCGGCGGTTAAGCCTTCCGAGCACGTCGCGGATGCACGAGTGGTCGGTGGTCGAAAGCGAGGTGAGCGACACCTCGTCATAGCCGGTCTTTTCCAGGCCCTGAATCACCGAAGACACGATCTGGTCTGCCGAACGCTCACGCACCGGACGATACGTCATGCCCGCCTGGCAAAAACGACAGCCGCGCGCACAGCCGCGCAGGATCTCGATGGATAGGCGGTCGTGGACCAGCTGAGCATACGGCACGCACGACTGCGAGAGTGGATTGGTGGCACCAAAATCCTCGACGACGCGCTTGTACACCACCGGCGGCACGTCCTTGCCCTCGCGCGGCACGGTATAGCCATGCGGCGAGCAGGGTTCGTCGTGGCACACCTCGTACAGGGACGGCACATAGGTTCCGGCGACGGTCGCAAGCTGCTCGACAATCTGGGCACGCGAGACGCCCTCGTCGCGCAGACGACGATGCAGCTGGCAGATCTCGAGCAGCGACTCCTCGCCCTCGCCGATCAGGATGGCATCAAAGAAAGCCGCATACGGCTCGGGGTTATAGACCGAGGGACCGCCGGCGACGATGATGGGATCGTCCTCGGTGCGGTCGGCCGCCAGCAGCGGAATGCCGGCGAGATCGAGCGCCTCGAGGAAGTTCGTGACGGCCATCTCGTGCGGCACGTGCATGCCGACGATATCGAACGAAGCGACCGGCGCCGCGCCCTCGAGCGACAGCAGCGGGATGCCCGCTTCGCGCATGGCGTCGCCCATATCGGGCCACGGCACATAGCCGCGCTCGCAGGAAATGCCCTCGGCCTGGTTGAGGATGTTGTAGAGGATGGCGATGCCCTGGTTGGGCAGGCCGACCTCGTACACGTCCGGATAGATCATGCAGCAGCGATAGTCAGCATCGGCCTTGGAGAGGGTGCCCCACTCGTGGTCGATATAGCGGCTCGGCTTTTCGACCTTGGCGAGCAGCGGCTCGATCAGATGGAAACAGTCTTGGTATGGAACGCGCAAAAGAAACCCCTAAGCAGCGAGATCGGATGCATCCTCAAAAGGATTCATGGGACGGGTGGCGCCGGCAACCGTGGTCACCAGGTCACGGACGCGCGAAAAGGTAGCGGCGGCCACCTCGTTGGCGCGGCTGTAGTCGATGTCGCGCTCGTAGAGCGAAACGAGCGCACGACCCATGCCGTAGGTGCCGACGGCGGCGGAGAGCGCCTTGACGGCAAAGCCGATATGCGGCGTCTGCTTCACCAGCGCACGGGTCACGGCGCGGATCGCCAGGCCGCCGGCGAGCACGCCCGCGACCTCATAGCCGCGCTCGGGCTTAATGCCGCGCCCGAAGATCGCCGCGAGCTCAAAGACCATGCCCACCTGCGCGAGCGCCATAACGGGATAGTCGGCGCCCGGCAAAAACACGAGCGCACCGGTCGCCATATTGGTCAGCGCGCACGAGGTGATAATGCGGTTGGCGGCGGCGATGCGCATAAAGGCAAAGTTGGCCGCAAAGGCCGTCTCCTTGTCCGTGCGATCGAGGATCCAGCGGGCAAGCGTCTCGAGCAGATACGTCTTGTCGGTAGCCGCCACCACGCCGAGCATGGGCGTGGGAGCCTCGACGAACGGCACCTCGACGGCAGACTCGGCAAGCACGCATACGGGCGCGCCGGCAATCACAAGCTCCTGAACGGCGCTCTCCAAGCGGTCGGAGCCGCACGAAAGCACCAGCACCACGTCCGTATCGGCCTTGGGAACGATGCGATCCTCCCCCAGGCGCTCAACGCGGACAATGCCCGAGGTCGTCTGCGGAACAAAGGCATCGCGAACCGTCTCGACCAAAAAACGCGAGGCAGTCGAATCCAGGTAGACCGAAACGCGCACCGGCGTATCGGAGTCCTTCTTGGTGGTCGCGCCCATCTTAAAGACGCGGGTCAGCTTGTCTACGGGAATCTTCATAGCAAACCCCTCCAGCGGTTACGCGGCGCCCGAACGATGCCGCCATATGGATTGTACGATACCCACCGTCAGAAGCTGAATCATCATCGACGACGAACCAAAGCTAATAAACGGCAGCGGAATACCGGTAATCGGCATCATGCCAATGCACATGCCGATATTCTCGAACGTCTGGAATGCCCACATGCCGACGATGCCCACGCACGACAGGCGCAAGAAGAGCGACTCGCACTTAAAGGCGACGCGAATCGTCGAAAAGATGAGCAGCACGTAGAGGCACAGGAGCAAAAAGGAGCCGCAGAAGCCGAACGTCTCGGACAGAAAAGCGAAGACGAAGTCGGTGTGGAACTCGGGCAAAAAGCCGCCGGCCGACTGCGTCGCATGGCCCAGTCCCTTACCAAAGAAGCCACCAGAACCAACCGCGATAAGTGACTGCTGCAGGTTATAGGCATCGTCCGAATCAGCATTCTCGGGGTCGATGAAGACCGTCAAGCGGTTCATCTGGTACTGCTTGATGAGTACGTCGTGGCCCAGGATCGAGTCGAAGACCGAGTCGAGCGCCAAGATGAGCGCGACAAGGCCCACGAGCAGGGCCAAGGTCGACAGTACCCATTCGCGGCGCGCGCCACTCATGCAGATGACGATAGCGCCCGAGACCAAGACGACCAAGCCGGAGCCCAAGTCACCCATGGCGACGACGGCCAAAAACGGAATGGAGAGCATGCCGCAGAGCTTGACGTAATCGCGAGCGGAATCGATGCGCCCGTTGTACTGCGAACCGAGCGTGGCGATAAAGAAGATCGTAATGAGCTTGGCAAGCTCAACGGGTTGGAAGGTCAATCCGATACCGGGAATCTTGATCCAACCCGTCATTCCCAAGCCGCCCGTGTAGGACAGGCCCGGAATCTTGGGCGAAAAGATCACGATAAGGTCGATCACGAGCAATGCCGTCGAGAAATTGGAGATGCCGCGCAGGTCGGTGCGCCACACGAGCACAGCTAAAACGGCACCGATGCCAATACCCAGCAGATGGCGTGAGAACGAGGCATCGGCCTTAAACTGCGAGGCCGACCAGATAATGATGGCGCCGTAGGTAACGAGCGCCACGGTCGCCAGCAACACGCCGATGTGCACCTTTTGACGAAACGTTCCGCGCGATGCGGAAATCTGCTTGTTGACGCGGTCCAGGCTGCTGCGAGAGCCGGTCTTGGTAGAGCGGAACAGGTCCGCCGGCGAAAAGTCCATCGCAACCTCCTATCGAACCGAGGAATCGCCCGTAGCCGTCGACGTGTCGGGCTCGTCATAAATCGCACCGAGGACATCGCGCACGACATGCAGCGCGGTATCGGAACCGCCGCCGCCCTGCTCCAAGACGGTGACGATCACGTACTTGGGGTCGTCGGCTGGCGCATAGGCGCAAAACCACGCGTAATCGTCCTCGCCGCTTTTCTCGCCCGTGCCGGACTTGCCGTAGACCGTAGGGGTCAGGGAGTTAAAGTGCGCGGCGGTCGAAGTCGACGCCGAGTAGATCACGTCGTGCATGCCGTTACGGACCAGCGTCAGGTCGGCATCGCTGTTAATTTGAGCCTCCAGGCGCTTCTTTTTGCCCTTGCCGTTGTACTTGTAGGCGTCGCCGTCGCCATCGCGCGAGACGGCCGACAAAAACACATGCGGCACGTACTGCTTGCCGCCGTTGGCAAGGCCCATGTAGGCGCACGCCATCTGCAGCGGTGTCACCAAAATGTCGCCCTGGCCAATGGCAATGTTGGTCATGTCGCCGGCGTTCCACTTGCGGTCTTCGGCCGAGGCGTCGGTAAAGTACGACTCTTTCCACTCGGCATCGGGAATGCGGCCCGCGCCCTCACTTGGCAGGTCGATACCGCAGGTCTTGCCCAGACCCCAGCGGCGAAAGACCTCCTGAAGGCCCTCGGAATGCTGATCGTCGTAAAAAAACGCCTTGCCCATGTCGTAGAACACGGGGTCGCAGGAGTTGGCGATGCCGGACTGAAGCGTCATCGTGCCGTGACCGGAGTGCAGCCAGCAGTACTTACCCCAAGATTTGCCCAAGCCGGTCCAATAGCCCGTGCAGTCGGTCGTCTGGCCCGATGTGTAGGTGCCAAACTCAAGCCCTGCCAAAGCCGAAAGCGGCTTAATGGTCGAGGCCGACATGTACTGGCCGCTGATGGCGCGGTTGAGCAGCGGATGCGAGCCTTCGTCATCGTTGAGCTCGGTCCACACGTCGTTGGAGACACCGCCGATAAACACCGACGGGTCGAACTTGGGCTCGCTCGCCATACCCAAGATCTCGCCGTTATTGGGATCGAGGCACACCACGGCGCCGTTGCCGGCGTTGCTGTAACCCGTGGTCTTGGCAAGCTCGATGGCACTTGCCAGCGCCGTCTCGCAAGCCTGCTGAATCTTGAGGTCGAGCGTGAGCTTAATATCCGAGCCGGCTTTGGCGGGCACGGCGCCGGCCTGACCGGTCACGTTACCCGAGGCATCGACCTTGACGGTCTGCTCACCGCGGATACCCTGCAGCAGGTTCTCGTAGTAGCTCTCGACGCCCGCCTGGCCCACGATATCGCCCGACTGGTACGTAATTTGACCGGCAGAGGCGTCGTCGTTGCCAGAGGACTTCTTATTCTGCGCCTCGAGCTGCTCGGAGGTAATGGTGCCGGTGTAACCCAAGATGTGGCAGGCGGTCTCGCCATACGGATACTGACGCTCGGTGCGCTCGGCGATCTTCACGCCCGGAAACTCGCCGGCATGTTCCTGGATATAGGCGACCGTAGAGCGTCGCACGTCGGTAGCGATGGTGTGAAGGCTCTGCGCGCCCTCGGAATTGTCCTGAATGTTGCGCAGCACCGCCACGTAGGGCATGCCGAGCACATTGGCCAGATGATGCACCAGCACGGTGTCGTCGGCCAGGTCGCGATAGGCGACGACGGCAAGCGAGGGGCGGTTTTGCACGAGCGCCACGCCGTTGCGGTCGAGGATGCGCCCGCGCACGGCAGGCGTGGTGACGGTGCGGGTCTGATTGCTCTTGGCCTGCTTGTCGTAATAGTCCGACGAGACCATCTGCATGCCCCACAGCTTGACGGCGAGCGCGGCAAACATCGCGCCCACGCCGGTGGTGAGGATAGAGAAACGGCCCTTAAATGCCGTCGCGGCCGTATTACCCTCGCCCTCGGTGGCGCGAGGACTGGTGCCGTGCTGCGTATCGTAGGTAAAACGGGAATCACCGCGGCGCATGATGACGAGCGCGACCACAATGGCCACGACCAACACGATACCGGCGATGATGACCGTCAGCTGGGAAGACATCTATGGGCCTCCCCTATTTGAGCTTTCGGGTCTTGGGCTTAAAGCGCATGCCCGTCTGGCGATTGCCGCGTGCGGAGAATCCATAACCGGCCTGCGGCGCGGCGCCGGACATCAAAAACGGGATGGCGACCAGGCCCGTCAGGATCGAAGACGGCAGGGCGTGCCCAAAAATGGCAACCACAAAGCTCGTCTCCAAACCCATAAAGAGCAAGATGATGCTGTACACCACGTTGATGGCGAGCGCGAAGGCGCCAACGGTGATGCCGCGCGCGCTCGGACTGCCGCCCACCTGGCCGGCGGCGCTATGCACCAGGGCAAAGCTTCCCACCGTCAGCAGCAGCGACATAACGCCCACCGGCACCGATGCCGACAGGTCATAGAACAGGCCGCTGCAGAATCCGCAGACGACGGCGCGCGTGGGATCTCCCGAGAAGACGCCCAGGCACACCAAAATGATCATAAAATTGACGCGCCCGCCCGCGATAGAGATCTGCGGCGCCAGGCCCACCTGCAGCAGCACGCACACGACGGCTGCAATCGCAAACGTACGGGAGCTCGCCCCCTGCTCGTGAAGATCCATGGACGTGCCTCCCTATTCGCTCGAACCCGAGTCGGTCGTATCGGACAAATCGGCGCTGTCGTCCGAACTCTCGTCCTTGGTCTTGGTCGCCGCATCGCGCGAGGTGCCCTGCGGCGTGCTGTTGGCCGTGTTCACGTCATCGTCCGACGCCGACTGTTCATCGGTCAGCGAGGTGATGACGAGCACTTCCTCGTTGTTCTCGGCCGTGGTCTGCGCGCGCACCACAATGGTGTAGTACACGTCGTTGGCCGACTTTTCGACCGAGGACACGGTACCCAGCGGCAGGCCCTTGGGAAACACGCCGCCGATGCCCGAGGTCACGATGATGTCGCCCACCTTGACATCGGAGTCGACGCTCACGTAATCGAGACGCAGGGTGCCGTCGGGCTGGCCCTGAAGCATGCCCTGAGCGCGCGTATCCTGCACCATGGCGGACACGCCCGAGTTCTCGTCACCAATCAGGCGCACGGTGGATGTCTTGGCCGAGACCTCGATAATCTGGCCGATAACACCGGCGGAGCTCGTCACGGGCATATTGATGGCAAGACCGTCGGCAGAACCTTTGTCGATGGTGACCGTCGAGGTCCAGGCATCGCCCGAAGCGCCCACGATGCGCGCGGCGGTCGACTTGAGGTTATAGGTCGACTGCAGGCCGACCAGGCCCTCCAGGCGCTCGGCGGTCTTTTGCGCCTCGGAGAGCTCGGCAACCTTGGAGGTCAGCTCCTCGTTTTGCTTTTTAAGGTCTGCAAGCGTGTCCTGCGAGGCCGTGAGGTTCGAAAAAACGTTGCCGATGGCGTTAAACGGCGTCGCCACCGCCGAGCCCACAAAGCGCACCGGCGAGGTAATCGTCGTCACGCCTGAGCGCACGGCATGAATCGGTCCCGCTTCGCCCTCACGAATATAAAACGTGAGCAGCAAGACCGAAATCACGCTGAAAACAATCAACGGGCGCATACCCGTTGATTGTCGCTTGGTATTCAGATTTGAAGAGAAACCCGAAGATCGTGCCAAATGGAATCCACCTTTTGGAAATTAAGCATTGGTCTGGACGAAGCCGCCGTCAAATGCGTTGGCCTCGAGCACGCGGGCACAGCCGTTGACGACGTTGTCGAGCGCCGTGGGGCTGACGTTGACCGAAACGCCGGTCTCGTCGCGCAGGCGCACGTCAAGGCCGCGCAACAACGCGCCGCCGCCGGTCAGCAAGATGCCGTAGTACATAAGGTCCGAGGCCAGATCGGGCGGCGTGGCGTCGAGCGCGTCCTTGACGGCCTTGGCCATCTCGTCGAGCGGCTTGTTGAGGGCGCGGCGGATCTCCTCGCTCTCAATACGAACCGTCTTGGGCAGGCCCGTGATGACATCGCGGCCGTTGACCTCGACATCGAGCTCGTCCTTAAGCGGCACGGCGGAACCGACCTTGATCTTAATGTCCTCGGCTGTACGCTCGCCGATCGCCAGGTTATAGGCATCGCGAACATGCGTGAGGATTGCCTGATCGAACTCGTCGCCGGCAATACGAATAGACTGGGAAACGACGATACCGCCCATGGCGATAACGGCGACCTCGGTGGTACCGCCGCCGATGTCGATGACCATGGAACCGGTGGGCTCCTCGACGGGCAGGTCGGCGCCGATGGCGGCCGCCATGGGCTCCTCGATCAGGTAGGCCTGGCGAGCGCCGGCCTGGATCGTGGCCTCAAAGACGGCGCGCTTCTCGACCGACGTGACGCCGGAGGGGACGCACACGACGACGCGCGGACGCGGGGTCCACGGATAGCGCTTCTCGGACGCCTTGTCGATAAAATAGCGAAGCATGGCCTCGGTAACATCGAAGTCGGCGATGACGCCGTCCTTAAGGGGGCGAACGGCCACGATGTTGCCGGGCGTACGGCCGAGCATGCGCTTGGCCTCGATGCCGACCGCCAGAATGCGCTCGTCGTTTTTGTCGATGGCAACGACAGAGGGCTCGCGGATGACGATACCCTTGCCGCGCACGGAGACAAGCGTGTTGGCGGTGCCGAGGTCGATGGCAAGATCGCCCGCGTAGCTACCGAAGAACATATCCATCAAAGAAAACAACGCAACTCCTGATGTGTTGGATGATTGCTGGAAAACCTAATAGCTCATACTAGCGCAAACCCGGCACCCCGCTCGCGGCGAGGCACCGGGCATGGCCAAACCCCATAAGGTCACTACTGGTTATCGGCAGCCGAGAAATCGATATCGAACGAGGACACGGCCCAACCGATATGGTTGTCGGAGCGCACGAATTTGACGGTGTACTCCTGCTCGCCGCCCTTGGACAGCGAAGCCTTCACCTTGGCGGTGGTCTCGGTCATGGACTGATCCATGCCCTCGACAGAGACGGTGGCGCCCTGCGGAATCGAGGAGATGATCATCGCCTTGGCGTCCTCGGACAGGCTCGAGGCCAGGCAGGACTCGGCCTTGGCGGTGTCACCGTCGCCGGCAGCCTGGAACAGATCGGTGATGACGGACTCCTGCGAGGGGAAGCCCAGGCCGCGCGTGTAGGCAAAGCCCAGACCGCCTGCGGCGATCACGATCAGCAGAAGCAGGACCAAAAACACCTTGAGACCCGTGTGACGGTGACGGCGGCGGACCTTGGCCTGCTTGCGGTCCTGCTGGACCATCTCGGACTCAGACAGCGTAAAGAAGCCGGTGTCCGAGGGGTCGGGCATAAATTGGCCGGTCGCGCCCGTGGGATCGAGCGGGTCGACGGCAGGCGCGTCCATCGAGGGCGCCGGAGCCGTAGCCATGGCGGTCTGGGCCGAAAGCGCGGCAAGCGAATCGTGTACGCGGGCGAGCTCGTCGGACTGCTCGGGCGTGAGCTGGTAGATGCCGTCTGCGGTGGCGGCGTTAAAGGCGTCGAGTGCCTCTGAAGGACGACCGGCGGCAGAGAGTGCCTCGCCCATGCCGGCGTTCAGTGCGCGGCTGTCGTCGCGCGGACCGGCAAAGTCGATGGCCGTGCGATAGGTCTCCACGGCGTCTGCCGGGCGGCCAAGCTTGATGAAGCAGCGGCCGAGCTCGCCAAGAGCAGCAGCAGGAGCCGGGTTGGCGCCATCGATGGCGGCCTGACGGAAGGCGGTGCCGGCGTTGGCGTAGTCGCCCGACTGGAAGAGCGCGTTGCCAAGCCCCAGGTAGGCCTTAAAGGGCGTTGCGTAGGATGCGTCCTGGGTGGCGGCGGAGAAGGCCTGGGCAGCCGTGGTGTAATCGCCCACGGCGGCAAGCGCCTTACCGCGGTTGGTGAGCAGCGCGCCGCGCTTGCCGTAGGTGCCGTCGTTGAGGGCGGCGGCATAGGCCTCGGCGGCCTCGGCGTACATGCCCAGGTGCATCAGGGCGTTGCCGCGCAGATGGTCGGCCTCGCCCATGATCTCGCTGGGGGTCTTTGCCGCACCGAGCATCTGGGCGGCAGCGGAAAAATCACCCGCGCGATAAGCGGCGCGGCCCTGTTGAATCAGCTGGCTATTCAAGGAAGTCCCCTTTTACTCGTGAACGATCTCGACGTGGACGATCTCGTCGCCGGCACGCAGCTGCGAAATCACGTCGAGGCCCTCGACCGTGGTACCGAAGACGGTATAGCCGGAGTCGAGGTTGTGCTGGGCGCCCAGGCAGAAGTAGAACTGCGAGCCCGCGGAATCGGGATCCATGGAACGCGCCATGGCGAGCGCGCCGTCCACATGGCTGTTGCGCGGGTTGGTGGCGAACTCGCCCTTGATGCAGTAGCCGGGGCCACCGGTTCCGGGCATGCCGTCGGGACCCTCAAGGCCGGCGGCGACGTCGGCACCGGACATATCGCGGGTGTTGGGGTCGCCGCCCTGAATCACAAAGCCGGGTACATAGCGATGGAACTTAAGGCCGTCATAGAAGCCCATCGTGGAAAGCTCGCAGAAGTTCGCCACATGGATGGGAGCGCCCTCGCCGTCAAACTTGACCTTGATCGTGCCCTTCGAGGTCTCGATAATCGCGCACTCGTCACCAGCGAGCTGGTACTCGGGCGTGTAAAGCTCTTTCTTAAAACCAAACATGTGGTTCCTTCCTCGTGCGTTTAAAGCATATTTGTACGAATTGTAGCAATAAGCACGGGCTTCCATCAATTGCGCACGCAGGATATGCCGCCGATGGCGAACAAATTACGAACGCGGCTGCGGTTTCCAGGCACTCACGTTGGCATCGTACTGGTTAAGGGCGCTGTTGCCGCCCTGCGCGATGGGCGCCAGAATCTCGCTCTGGCGGGCGCTCAACGACTCGCCGTCGGGAATGGACAGCGAGATATCCCAGCTCTGGCAGATCATATCGACACGCTCGTACATCCACTCGGCAAGCTGCTTTAAGTGGTCAATGTCCTCCGCGTAGGCGGTATCGTCCTGAACCTTAAGGTTGTTGAGCTCGTCTTGGGTCTTTTTGATCTGGTCGCGCAGGTCATAGGCACTCTGAGACAGCTCCTGACGCGTGGACAGCGGCGTGCGCAGGTAGCCGCTGTTAAACGAGTCGATGACCTCGCCAATCTGATCGTCGTCGCTATACGACACGATGGTCTGGTACAGGCCGTCGAGCTTGGTATAGAGCTGGTCATCGGAAAGGACCGTCTCCTCCTGGACGACCTCGGCGGTATCGTCGGCCTTGGTTTCGTCTTCGGTGGCCTCGCCCTTCTGACGCGAGGGGAAGGCGGTCTTGGCGGCCTGGCCAAACTGGTCGTAGAAGCCCGGCATGACGCCCATGGGGTCCGCCGTCACAAACCAATAGGCACCGCCGCACACGGCGGCAAGCACCGCGATGACGATGAGCGGCTTAGGGACGTGGCGCTTATGCTTGTGATAGGCATCCTCGTCCGGATGCACCTTGCGCTTGGGTTTTTGAGTTTTGGACTGGGCGTCGTCGCGCAGGGACACCGGCAGGGGGATATCGACCTTGGGGATGCCGAAGTCCTTGTCGAAGGCCGGCAACACGCAGGTCTCGTTGGGGTCGGCGGCATCCGAGAGCACCGCGGCGGCAGAAGCCGGCGCATGAGGGACCTCGGTATCGATCTGCTCCTGGGTCAGACGCGGAAAACCAGCCGTACGGCCTGCTGCCAGGTCAGATGCGGCGGCGTCCTTAGAAAGAATACCCGGCGCGGGACGGCCGCACTTGGGACAGGTACGGTCATGCGGAGACAGGCGGGCGCCGCAGCCGTCACAAAACACGAACTCAGTGTGCTCGGGGCCGTCGCCGGGCCCAACGTAGGCATTGCAATAGGGGCAGAACGAGGAGCCGTCCTCTATGGTCTTGAGACAATGCGGGCAGATCACGGCATCCTCTTTTCGGAATCATTCGAACAATTGAGGTTAGAGCATAGCATCGCTACGCCCCCACATGGACAAGGCACCAATTCAACATCGCTAGGGTAGCTAATTTGGGACGGGGCTTTTTTAGCTACCCCCAATGTCCGGCTTAGGCCTTCTTGGTTGGCTTCTTCTTACTGGGCATCGAGACTTTGATGCCTTGGGCGGATTTGGTCACGCGGGAACGTTTGGCTCCCGTACTCTCCTTTTTCTTGGGCTGGGGCTGCGTCTGGGCCACGCCCTCGAGCGCGCGATCCTCAGCCTCGCGGGTGGCGCGCTCCTCACGACGCTGGGCCATGTCGGCGGCAACGCGCCTGGCAAAACGCTCGGCCGTCGACCCCGTCGAGCTCACCTTGCCGCCGCCGCGACCCAGGCGAACGCGCACGCCGCGGCCAAAACCCGTGGCCGCATGGCGACGGCGCGGCTTGAGCGAATCCATCATCGTGGCGAGCTTAAAGAACACCGAGCAGGTAAAGACTATGATGACCGCCAAAATGACCATCTGGCTGATGGACAGGTTGGCGATGGACAGCAGCGCCGGGAACCCGATAACACCCGTCAAAATGCCGGCGACGACAAACACAAAGAGCACCACGCGCAGGGGCGTGAGCGGCTGGGAGATGCGCCAGATCAGGCTGACGCTCGCCGCACACGACGTGAGCAGGCACATCGTGGACAGCGTGAGCTGGCTAAACCCAAACACGCGGGCCACGAAGATATCGAGCATCGCGGCCAAAATGACCGCAACCGACGCAGGAAGCGCACGCTTGAGCACGTTGGTCAGGAACGACCCCTTCACGCGGGCGTTGTTGGGCTCCAGGCCCAGCACAAAGCCCGGCGCGCCGATGCAGAAGAAGTTGATGAGCGTCATCTGGATGGGCTCAAAGGGATACGGCGGCAGCGCGATGCACAGCGCCGCCAGGCCCATCGAGAACAGCGTCTTGGTCAGGAACAGCGAGGCGGAGCGCTGCAGGTTGTTAATGGAGCGGCGGCCCTCGGCCACCACGGCGGGCATCGAGGCAAAGTCGTTGTCGACCAGCACGATCTCGGCTACGTTACGCGCGGCATCGGAGCCAGCGGCCATCGCCACGGAACAGTCGGCCTCCTTGAGCGCCAGCACGTCGTTGACGCCGTCACCCGTCATGGCCACGGTGTGCCCGCGGCGCTTGAGCGCCTGCACGAGCTCACGCTTTTGCTGCGGCGTCACACGCCCAAAGACGTGATAGCGATCCACCGCCGCATCGAGCTTGGCAGGTGTATCGAGCGTCGTGGCGTCCACATAGGCGTCCGCCCCGGGCACGCCCACCACGCGCGCAATCGACGACACCGTGCGGGGGTCGTCGCCGCTGATCACGTTGAGGGTCACGCCCTGCTCGTTAAAGTAGCCGATGGTCTCGGCCGCCGAGGTGCGGATCTCGTCGCGAATGGTCACAAAGCCCACGGGCTCGGCCTCGCCCACCATATCGCCGTCGGGCGTAAAACCGTCAACACGCGCCACCACGAGCACGCGGCAGGTGTCGGCAAGCTCGGCCACGCGATTCTCGACCTGTGCAAACACGCGGTCCGAAAGCACAAACTGCGCCGCGCCCATCACATAGGAGCCCTGTGCAAACGAGGCACCACTCCACTTTTTGGACGACGAGAACGGAATGACCGACAGCGGCTCGGACACCTCGACCGGGCGGTCGGCATAGTAATTGAGCAGCGCCTGGCAGGTCTCGTTGGCATCAGCCGAGGTCGCGCGTGCCACGTTGGCCAGGGCAAAATCGAGCACCGTGGTATCGACGGGAACGGAAACGTCGCCCTCCCCCACGCTCACGCCCTCGAACGGCAGCGGGTAGGTGCCTTCGACCTCCATGCGGCCCGACGTGATGGTACCGGTCTTATCCAGGCACAGCACGTCGACACGGGCGAGCGTCTCGATACAGTAGAGCTGCTGCGCCAGTACCTTGCGGCGCGCGAGTCGCACCGTGGCGATGGCAAGCACCGACGAGGTCAGCAGCACCAGGCCCTGCGGAATCATGCCCAGTAGGGCACCAACCGTGGACAGCAGCGCCGACGAAGGCACGCGGCCGGCCAGCAGCTCGGAAAAACACCACAAAAGCGCGCTATCGCCCGGGGTACCGGCGGCGTCCCACAGGCCGCTCACGCTTGAGGCAAACAACGCCAGGCCGAGCGGAATCATGATGATGCTCGCGAACCGCACGATGGCGTTGAGTGCGTTCATGATCTCGGAATTGACCTTTTTGACGTACTTGGCCTCGTTGTTGATCTTGGCCACGTAGTTGTCGGCGCCAACGTGGATCACGCGAGCGCGCAGCAAGCCCGAGTCGATAAAGCTGCCGCTCATGAGCTCGGAGCCGGGTTGCTTCTTAATAAGGTCGCTCTCGCCCGTCAGCAAGCTCTCGTTAACGAGCGCCTCGCCCGACACCACCACGGCGTCGGCGGGAATCTGGTCGCCGCGCCCCAAGCGAATGATGTCGTCGAGCACGATCTGGTCCAGGTCGAGCTCCACCTCGGCGCCGTCGCGTACGGCAATGGCCTTCTTGGAGGTTAGCAGCGTGAGCTTATCGACCATCCGCTTGGAGCGCATGGACTGAATGACGCCGATAGCAGTGTTCAAAAACACCACGAACAAGAATGTCAGGTTCTTAAACGACCACGTCAACAGGACCAGAATCGCCAAGACCACGTTGATTAAGTTAAACAGCGTGCAGAGGTTCTCGATGATGAGCTCTTTGACCGACTTGGTCTTGAGCTCCATGTTGCGGTTGATCTTACCGGCGGCGATGCGCTCCTCGACCTCGACGGTCGAAAGTCCGCGCTCGATATCCGTTGCTGCCATACCACGTCCCATCACGTCGCGTCGGTATAAGAAAAACCGCCCGGACCATGCGAGGTTCGGACGGTCTTACGTTCGATGGTGCCCCATGTTGGATTCGAACCAACGGCCTTCTGCTCCGGAGGCAGACGCTCTAATCCCCTGAGCTAATAGGGCCAACGTTTGGCATTATACCCAAGTGCACCATGGGCTATCAAAATAAAAGAAAAAGCTTTGCAATTCCGTGGGAGACGCGGCGCAGCGACACACTTTAGAAGGCAAAAGTGAGTCAGATAGTATAAACTCTCATGCACCATATATACACGGCTCGCGATGCGGGCCGTTTTTGCAAGGGTTATCCATCGAGGTGAGAGGCACACCATGATTGCAATTCTAAAGCAGAGCGCCAGCGACGAGGCAGTCAGCCATATCGTCAGCTGGATTGAGAAAAAGGGCCTGAAAACCGACGTCTCGCGCGGCGAGCACGAGACCATCATCGGCCTCGTGGGCGATACGACCAAGATCGACCCGTTCCTGCTCGAGTCCATGGACGTCGTCGAGCGCGTGCAGCGCGTCTCCGAGCCGTTCAAGCGCGCCAACCGCAAGTTCCATCCCGAGGACTCTATCATCGACTGCGGTCACGGCGTCAAGATCGGCGGCGACCAGTTCCAGGTCATCGCCGGCCCGTGCTCCGTCGAGGGCGAGAACCTCATCCGCATCGCCCGCCGCGTAAAAGCCGCCGGCGCCACGATGCTGCGCGGTGGCGCCTACAAGCCCCGTACCTCCCCGTACGCCTACCAGGGTATGGGTCCCGCCGGCCTCGACCTGCTATGCGAAGCATCGGCCGAGCTCGACATGCCGATCGTCACCGAGATCATGGACCCGCGCGACGTGCAGGTCTTCCTGGACAAGAAGATCGACGTCATGCAGATCGGCGCCCGCAACGCCCAGAACTTCCCCCTGCTCAAGGAGGTCGGCAAGACCAAGACCCCGATCCTGCTCAAGCGCGGCATGTCCGGCACCGTCGATGAGCTGCTCATGGCAGCCGAGTACATCATGAGCGAGGGCAACGACAACGTTATCCTGTGCGAGCGCGGCATCCGTACCTTCGAGACCCGCACCCGCAACACCTTCGACCTCAACGCCGTGCCGGTGCTGCACCACCTCTCGCACCTGCCCGTCGTCGCCGATCCCAGCCACGCCACCGGCTACACCCGCTACGTTGAGCCCATGGCGCTCGCCGCGACCGCCTGCGGCGCCAACGGCCTGGAGATCGAGGTCCACGACGACCCGAGCCATGCTTGGTCCGACGGCGCTCAGGCCCTCACCCCCGACCAGTTCGACGACACCATGCGCCGCATCCGCGCCATTCGCGAGGTCGTTTGCCAAGAGACCGTTCAGGAGTAGCACATGGGTACGGTGAGAAACGCACGCGTGAACCAGGGCGGCCCCAAGTGCGCCGGCATCGTGGGCCTGGGACTGATCGGCGGCAGCTTTGCCCGCGGCTATGCTCAGGCGGGCGTCCGCGTGCTGGCCTGGGACCCCGACGATGACGTTATGACGGCCGCCAGCATGGGCACCGTCGCCGGCGAGCTCAACGACGAGACGCTCGGCGAATGCGACATCATCGTGCTGGCCTGCTACCCCGAGGCCTGCATCGAGTGGCTCGAGGCGCACGCCCAGGCGCTCGCCGATGCCACCGACACCGAGGCCATCATGGGTCCCGTGGTGATCGACACCGTGGGCGTCAAGGGCATCGTGTGCGAGCGCGCCTTTGAACTCGCCCGCAAGCACGGTTTTTACTTTGTGGGCGCGCACCCCATGGCGGGCACCCAGTTCTCGGGCTACGCGCACTCCCGCGCCGACCTGTTCCAGGACGCTCCGCTCGTGCTCGTGCCGCCCGCGGTGGACGACGCGCTTAAGTTGGAGCTCTTGGGCCAGGTGCGCGAGATGGTGCGCCCCTTAGGCTTTGGCAAGTTCAGCGTGACCAGCGCCGCCGAGCACGACCGCGTCATCGCCTTTACGAGCCAGCTGGCGCACGTCGTCTCCAACGCCTACGTTAAGAGCCCGACCGCCCAGGTGCACCACGGCTTTTCGGCCGGCAGCTACCGCGACCTCACCCGCGTGGCGCACCTCAACCCGCAGATGTGGTCCGAGCTCATGATCGACGACGCCGACGCACTCGCCTTCGAGATCGACCATCTGATCGAGTCGCTCGGCGCCTACAGCCGTGCGCTCAAGGACCGCGACCAGCGCTATCTGGAGAACCTCCTTGCCGAGGGCGATCGCATCAAGCGCGCGCTCGACGACGAGGCATCCCATTAGACCACCTATCACGCCAGGTCGAAAGGACCGAAGCTTATGGCGATTACCATCGATATCGACACCGCACGCCCCTACCAGGTACACGTCGGCACGTTTTTGCTGGAGCAGGCGGGTGAGCTAGTTCGCGCCACTGCCGGCGGCTCGCGTGCCGTCATTGTGACCGACACCAACGTGGGCCCGCTCTACCAGATGCCCGTTAAGCAGAGCCTGGAGGCCGCGGGGTATACGGTGAGCATCTGCACCTTCGAGGCCGGCGAGGCCCATAAGCGCGCCGAGACCTACGTTGCCATTTTGGAGTTTGTGGCCGAGCATGAGCTTTCGCGCTCCGACGTGATCGTGGCACTCGGCGGCGGCGTCGTGGGCGACGTGGCGGGCTTTGTGGCCGCTACCTACATGCGCGGCTGCAAGTTTGTACAGATCCCGACGAGCCTGCTCGCCATGGTGGATTCGTCGGTGGGCGGCAAGACGGCCATCGATCTCGCCGCCGGCAAGAACCTGGCCGGCGCCTTTTGGCAGCCGAGTGTGGTTATCGCCGACGTGGGGTGTCTCGCCACCCTCACGCCCGAGCAGTTCGCCGACGGCTGCGGCGAGGTCGTCAAACATGCCGTGATCGCCGACCCCGAGCTGTTCACCGAGCTGGAGAAGACCCCACTTACGCTGGAGCTGCTCAATCAGGATGTGGCCCGCGTGGCGCTCATCATCGCCCGTAATATCGACATTAAGCGCGCCGTGGTCGTCGCCGACGAGCGCGAGACCAACCAGCGCAAGCTCCTCAACTTTGGACATAGCGCCGGGCACGCCGTCGAAGCCTGCGAGCACTTTGAGCTCGGCCACGGCAACTGCGTGTCGATCGGCATGGGCATCATCACGCGCGCGGCGGCCCTGCATGGCGTTTGCGATGCTGCACTGCCCGGCCGTATCGAGGAGCTCTGCGCTCGCCACGGCCTCAAGACCCGCTGCGACTTGGATGCCGACGCCGTCTTTGCCGAGGCGCTTCACGACAAGAAGCGCGCGGGCGACACCATCGACCTGGTGATTCCGCACGGCATTGGCCGCTGCAGCATCGACCGCACGCCGCTTTCCACCTTCCACGATTTAATTGCCGAGGGCCTCGGCCAGAAGGGAGACGCTTCCGCATGCTAGCCCGCATCACCCCGTCCCCGCTCAAGGGCACCGTTCCCGCCATCGCGTCCAAGTCGATGGCACACCGCCTGATCATCTGCGCCGCGCTCGCCAACGGCGAGACGCACGTCGCCTGCAATACCACCTGCGCCGATATCGAGGCGACGGTGCGCTGCCTTACGGCGCTCGGCGCCCGCATCGAGACCGTCGAGGACGGTTTCCAGGTCCACCCCACCATGAAGAGCGTTGAGTTTGGCCTGCTCAAGGCCCTTGCCGGCGGTACGCTCGACTGCGGTGAGAGCGGCTCCACACTCCGCTTTATGCTACCCGTCGCCTGCGCGCTGGGTGCGGAGGCCACCTTTGTGGGTCAGGGCCGCCTGGGCGCCCGCCCGCTCTCCCCGCTTTCGGACGAGATCATCGCCGCCGGCTGCGACCTGCAGGGCCTGGGCGGCTTTCCGCTCAAGACGAGCGGCCGCATGCGCCCGGGCACCTTTGTGCTGCCGGGCAACGTGAGCTCGCAGTACATCTCGGGCCTGCTGCTGGCGGCCCCGCTGCTGGCGCAGCCCTCCTGCGTGCAGGTGACCGGCCTCATTGAGAGCCGCCCCTACATCAACCTGACGATTCAGGCCATGAAGGCCTTTGGCGTCGAGGTCAACGTCGAGCGCATTCCCGCCAGGGACGGCCAGCCCGAGGTCACGAATTTCCGCGTGAGCAGCGGCTCGTACCGCACGCCCGGCAGCGTGGCCGTCGAGGGCGACTGGTCCAACGCCGCCTTTTGGCTGTGCGCCGGCGCCATCGGCACCGACCCCATCACCGTGGAGGGCGTGTCGCTGAGCTCCGCGCAGGGCGACCGCAACGTGCTCGCCGCGCTTTCGCGCTTTGGCGCCCGCATCGTGCGCTCGACCAACGCCGCCACTGTGCAGTCTGACAAGCTGGCCGGCTTTGAGATGAGCGCCCATGATATTCCCGACCTGGTGCCCGTTATCTCGGCCGTCGCTTCGCTGGCACAGGGCCGCACGTTCATCCGCGACTGCGCGCGTCTGCGCATCAAGGAATCCGACCGCCTGGTCACCACCACCCGCGAGCTCACCGCGCTGGGCGCGCAGGTGCGCATCGCCGGTGACGACCTCATCATCAAGGGCGTCGATGCCTTTACCGGCGGCGAGGTCGATTCGCACAACGACCACCGCATCGCCATGATGGCCGCCATCGCCGCGAGCCGCGCCACCGGCGAGGTCGTGATCCACGGCGCCGAAGCCGTCAACAAGTCCTATCCCGATTTCTTCGACCACTACCGCCTGCTGGGCGGCAAGGTCACGCTCGAGGAGGAATAGCATGTCCTCGACCTTTGGCAACGTCTTGCATCTGAGCATTTTCGGCCAGTCGCACTCCCCCGCCATCGGCTGCTCGCTCGATGGCATTCCGGCAGGTATCGCCGTTGATCAGGAGCAGCTGCAGGCATTTTTGGACCGTCGCGCCCCCGGCCGCGACGAGACCGCGACCAAGCGCCGCGAGGCCGACGCCGCGCACATTATCGCCGGCGTGGTCGATGGACACACCACCGGCGCGCCCATCGCAGCGATTATCGAAAACACTAACACGCGCTCCAAGGACTACTCCGAGCTGCGCCGCAAGCCCCGCCCGGGCCATGCGGATTTCCCGGCGCGCGTGAAGTACCACAACATGCATGACGTTGCCGGCGGTGGGCACTTCTCCGGTCGCCTGACGGCGCCCTTGTGCATCGCCGGCGGCATCGCGCTGCAGGCGCTCGAGGCCCGCGGCATTAAAGTGATGGCACACGTCGCACAGATCGGCGGCATCTCCGACCTGCCAATGGACGACATGGTCTATCGCAAGTCCGACCGCAAGGCGATCCTTTCGAACGACCTGCCGTGCATCGACGCGGCGGCTGCCGGCCGTATGCGCGAGGAGATTCTTGCCGCACGCGATGAGCTCGACAGCATCGGCGGCATCGTGGAGTGCGGCATCTACGGCCTGCCCGCGGGCATCGGCGACCCGATGTTCGACGGCATTGAGAACCGCATAGCGCAGATCGCGTTTGGCATTCCCGCCGTAAAGGGCGTTGAGTTTGGCATGGGCTTTGCTGTGGCCGCTATGCGCGGCAGCGAGAATAACGACCCGTATCGCATCGATGCCGAGACCGGCGAGATCGAGGTCGAATCCAACAACGCAGGCGGCATCCTCGGCGGCATCTCGACCGGCGCGCCCGTCATGTGGCGCATGGCCGTAAAGCCGACGCCTTCAATTGGCCGCGAGCAGCAGACCGTGGACATGGACGCTATGGAAAATGCCGAGCTCTCGGTCCACGGCCGCCACGATCCCTGCATCGTTCCACGAGCCGTCCCCGTAGCCGAAGCAGCCGCAGCGCTAGCCATCTGGGACGCCCTCCTGGAGGACGCCGCCCAGCGCTAACCCGCCCACATTAGGGGTAGTTAATTTGGGACGGGGCTATTTTAGCTGCCCCGGCCGCGAATCGGCCAAACCGTCGCACCAACTGCCGGGGTAGCTAATAAAGCCCCGTCCCAAATTAACTACCCCAGGCAACGATTCACGAAAGGGGTCCCTATGGACCTTGCCGATATTCGCCAGACCATCGATGGCATCGATACCACGCTCCTCAACAGCTTTATCGAGCGCATGGACATTGCCACCGAGGTCGCCAAGTCAAAAATCGAGACGGGTAAGGCCGTCTTCGACCCCGCCCGCGAGCGCTCCAAGCTCAACAACCTTGCCAGCCGCGCGCCCGAGCGCTACGAGGCGCAGACCATCACCCTGTTCCGTCTCCTCATGAGCATGAGCAAGGCCGAGCAGCAGCGCTACATCAACGAGCTCAAGGGCATCACGGTGTCGCAAAAGGCCCACGCCACGGCCGCGCCCCTCGACACGCCCTTCCCCCAGACGGCCAACGTCGCCTGCCAGGGCGTCGAGGGTGCTTACAGCCAGATTGCCGCATGCAAGCTCTTCGACGTGCCCGATATCGCGTTCTTCGAGACCTTCGAGGGCGTCATGCGCGCCGTGCGCGACGGCTTCTGCGAGTTTGGCGTTCTGCCCATCGAGAACTCCACCGCCGGCTCGGTCAACGCCGTCTACGACCTGCTCGCACAATTCGATTTCCACATCGTGCGCTCGCTGCGCCTCAAGATCGACCATAATCTGCTCGTCAAACCCGGCACCAAGCTTCAGGACGTGCGCGAGGTCTACAGCCATGGCCAGGCCATCGCCCAGTGCGCCGGCTTTATCGAGGCGCACGACCTGCACGCCACCAAGTACCCCAACACGGCCATGTCGGCCGAGATGGTCGCCAACTCCGAGCGAACCGACGTCGCCGCCATCGCCTCGCGCAGCTGCGCGGCGCTCTACGGCCTGGAGGTGTTGGAGCCCAACATCCAGGACTCGGACAACAACTACACGCGCTTTGTCGTCATCAGCCGCGAGCTGCGCATCTACCCCGGCGCCAACCGCACCTCGCTCATGATCACCACGGCCAACGAGCCGGGCGCCCTCTACCGCGTGCTCGAGCGCTTCTATGCACTCAACATCAACCTCATCAAGCTCGAGAGCCGCCCCATCCCCGGACACGACTTTGAGTTTATGTTCTACTTTGACCTGGACTGCCCCTTTGGCAGCAAGGCCCTCGACGACCTGCTCGATTCCATCGACGACGTGTGCGAGAGCTTCACCTACTTTGGAAGCTACACGGAGGTGCTCTAGATGACCGATACCGCCGCAACCCGCCCCTACGGCGTGCTGGGCCGTGTGCTGGGCCACAGCTACACCCCGACCATCTACAAGGAGCTCGCGGACCTGGAGTACGTGCGTTTTGAGCGCGAGCCCGAGGACCTCGCCGCCTTTATGGCCGGCGACGAGTGGGAGGGTACCAACGTGACCATCCCCTACAAGCGCGCCGTCATGGAGTACCTGGACGAGCTGAGCCCGCTCGCCGAGCGCATGGGCAACGTCAACACCATCACGCGCATGGCCGACGGCCGCCTGCGCGGCGACAATACCGATTACTTCGGTTTCCAGTGTCTGGTCGAGAAGCTAGGCGTGGAGGTTGCCGGTAAGAAGGCCCTCGTGCTCGGGGCCACCGGCGGTGCCGGAACTACGGCCAGCATGGTGCTCGGCGACCTGGGCGCCATCGTCGTGCCCGTGGGCCGCACGAGCGAGGTCAACTACGACAACATTGCACAGCAGTCCGACGCCACATTGCTCGTCAACTGCACGCCCGCCGGCATGTTCCCCCACTGCCCCGACGCTCCCTGTACGCTCGAGGGCCTCGACGCGCTCGAGGGCGTCATCGACATCGTCTACAACCCCGCCCGCACGGGCCTCATGCTCGAGGCCGAGCGCCGCGGTATCCCCTGCATCGGCGGCCTGCTGATGCTCGTGGCCCAAGCGGCACAGGCTGTCGAACGCTACACCGGCCAGGTAACCCCACGCGAGCGCATCCTGGACGTGACAGAACGCCTATCCCACCGCGAGCAGAACATCGCCCTGATCGGCATGCCGGGCTCGGGCAAGACCCGCGTAGGCGAGCAGGTGGCGGCGCTTACCGGCCGCGAGCATATCGACCTGGACCGCGCCCTTGAAGAGCGCCTTGGCATGCCGTGCGCCGACTTTATCGTCGAGCGCGGCGAGCCGGCCTTCCGCGAGCAGGAGACGGCAGCTTTGGCCGACATCTCCAAGCGCAGCGGCCTAGTGCTGTCCACGGGAGGCGGCGTGGTCACACGCGACGAGAACTACCCGCTGCTCCACCAGAACAGCCAGATCGTGATGCTCAACCGCAAGCTCGACGAGCTCGCCCACAAGGGCCGCCCCATCACCGCCCGCGACGGCATCGATAAGCTGGCCGAACAGCGCATGCCGCGCTACCGCGCCTGGGCCGATTACATCATCGACTCGCGCGACTGCGCCGCCAACACCGCCCAAGCCCTCCTCGACACCCTCCCACCCGCTCTCTAACAAAAACCACCACAAAGGAGACAGGCACCTTTGTGGTGGTTTTCCCGATTGCAAAGGAAGCAACCATGAAAGCACTCGTCATCAACGGCCCCAACCTCAACATGCTCGGCATTCGCGAGCCGGGCATCTACGGCAGCGACAACTACGACCGTCTGGTCCAGATTTGCAAGGAAGCCGGCGCCGCCCAGGGCTTTGACGAGGTCGAGGTGTTCCAGTCCAACCACGAAGGCAGCATCGTTGACAAGATCCAGGAGGCCTACGGCAAGGTCGACGGCATCGTCATCAACCCGGCAGCCTACACGCACACGAGCGTGGCGATCCTGGACGCCCTCAAGGCCGTCGCCATCCCCGCCATCGAAGTCCACATTAGCGCCGTCGAGACCCGCGAGGACTTCCGCCAGGTGAGCTACGCGCGCCTAGCCTGCTTCGCCACCATCACCGGCGAAGGCCTCCAAGGCTACGCCCACGCGCTGAAGCTGCTGAAAGAGCACCTCGAAAAGTAGCCTCGCGAACATATTCATCAACGCCGATTCGCACGCGAATAAAGCCAGCGCCGGCAGCAGCAACCTCGCTGCTGCCGGCAATTTATTACTGGCTTATAATCGTTGCAGCCACACAACGTCTGGAGACTCGCATGCTAAGCATCCATCTGGGAGATTATCCCGGTTCCATCTACGATACCGAGACCTATTTTAGGAACTCATACTTGGACTCGTGGTTCGAAGACCCAATGGCCGTACAGATCATTAAAAGCGTGGACGGATCAGAGTTGATCGGTCCCCACAACATCGTAAGCAAGCAACTGGGGTCGATTACCCCACTCGAACTGTCCGGCGGCGTTAAGACGCTGCTGCTGGTACGCAATCTCCCAGACATGGTGTTCAACGCATCCACTTGCGGAGACAACTGCGCCCGCTGGCTGCTCAAAATTGGCAAAGAGCAAGATGTCTTGGTCACCCTATACCACATCATGAAGTTCCCTTGGAAGCGTTTTGAGATTCGCATCGACAACGATGGCCGCATCGTCAGAAACATGCAGGAGTTCGTCGGTGCCACCAATGACTTCTTGGATGTTGATGAGCAATGAGGGGAACGCATACCGTTGTCGTCGAGCGCGCAAAGGTAAAGTACACGCTCACCTTTAAACGCAATATTTCCTTCATCCGTGGCAACAGCGGCACGGGCAAAACAACACTCATCTCGATGATTCGCGACTACAACGACCGAGGGCAAGAAAGCGGCGTTACGCTCAGCTGCGACGTACCTTGCGAAACACTTTCCGGCAGGCGCTGGGAGCGCGAGCTTTCGATTATCGAAGATTCAATTGTCTTTTTGGATGAGGGCAACGAGTTTATCTACTCGAAGGATTTCGCGAAAGCCGTTAACGGATCGTCCAACTATTTTGTTCTGATATCTCGACGCGATGCCAACGAGCTCCCCTACAGCGTCGACGAGATCCTAAAACTGGTCAACACAACGAGCAAAGTTATTAACGGCCGTAAAAGCGACAAGCGTTTTTACTCGGTAACCAAGCCGCTTTATAACCACACGACAAGCATGCTGTACCAGGACCTCAACGTAGGGTTCGACAATCCCGACGCCGTAATTGTCGAGGATAGCAAGTCTGGCTATCAATTCTACAGCGCCCTTTGCAACAGACTGGGAATCCCCTGCTATACCGCCACCGGCGTAGCAAACCTAAAACGAACGATTCACGAATGTCCCGAGCAAAACATCCTTGCCATAGGAGACGGCGCAGCGTTTGGTCCCTACATCGAAAAAGTGCTCGGACAGCGCGTTTACAAGAACGTTCGTTTGTTCCTCCCCGAATCATTCGAGTGGACACTTCTACAATCTGGCCTCATTCCCAGTAACGATATCCCAAAGATCCTCGAGGACCCGTCGAGCTACATCGAAAGCCGCGACTACCTTAGCTGGGAGCGATTCTTCACCGATGTTCTGATCAAATACTCATCAGACACCCGCTATGCCTACAAAAAGGCAAAGCTCAATGAGCAGTATCTAAAGCCGCAGGCGATGAACTCAGTAGCAAATGTTTTGCCAGAGTGCCTGAGGGCCGAATAACCACGCCTCTCCAAGCGGTTCATGCCCCAGCGCTACGCCCACGCGCTGAAGCTGTTGAAAGAGCATCTGCTACACTAATCCTTGGGACAAAGTCGCCAGTAACGCTTGTCCCAAATCTTACGTATCTGTCCAATTGACATACAAAGGAGTACATCCATGTCCCAGTACGATTACCTCGTCGTCGGTGCCGGCCTTTCGGGCGCAGTCTTCGCCAATGCCGCCAAGTGCGCCGGCAAGTCGGTCCTGGTCATCGACCGCCGCGACCACATCGCCGGCAACATCTACACCGAGGACGTCGAGGGCATCCAGGTCCACCGCTACGGCGCGCACATCTTCCACACCTCCATGAAGGACGTCTGGGACTACGTCAACCGCTTCGCCGAGTTCAACAACTACGTCAACTCGCCGGTTGCCAACTTCCATGGCAACATGTACAACATGCCCTTTAACATGAACACCTTCGCCAAGATGTGGCCGGGTGTCGTCACGCCGGCAGACGCCAAGGCCAAGATCGCCGAGCAGGTGGCCGCCGAGAATATCGGCGAGCCGCAGAACCTCGAGGAGCAGGCGCTGTCCCTTGTGGGCCGCGACATCTTCGAGACGCTCGTGAAGGGCTACACCGAGAAGCAGTGGGGCCGCGACTGCAAGGACCTACCCGCGAGCATCATTAAGCGCCTCCCCTGCCGCTTCACCTACGACAATAACTACTTCAACGACCGCTACCAGGGCATCCCTATGGGCGGCTACACCAAGATGGTCGCCAACATGCTCGAGGGCGTCGAGGTGCGCTGCGGCGTGGAGTACAAGGAGCTGATCGCCGCCGAGCCCGACATCGCCGCCAAGACGATCTACTGCGGCCCCATCGACGCGTTCTACGACTTTAAGCTCGGCACGCTCGAGTACCGCAGCCTGCGCTTTGAGACCGAGACGCTCGATGAGCAGGACCACCAGGGCGTAGCCGTGGTCAACTACACCGAGCGCGAGATCCCCTACACCCGCATCATCGAGCACAAGCACTTTGAGTTTGGCACGCAGGACAAGACCGTCATCACGCGCGAGTACCCGGCGGACTGGAAGCCCGGCGACGAGCCCTACTACCCCATCAACGACGCCAAGAACGAGGCCCTGTACAAGCAATACGAGGAGCTGGCGGCGCAGGAGGGCGACGTGATCTTCGCCGGTCGCCTGGGCGGCTACAAGTACTACGACATGGACAAGGCCATCGCCGCGGCCTTCGAGCTCGTCCGCAACGAGCTGGGCATGGAGCCTGCGGGGGCGTAGAGACCCAACGGCCGAAACGGACAGCCGCATACACAAGACCAGGAAGCCCCGCACTGCACCATTGCCGTGCGGGGCTTCCTGCTTAAGTAGCTAGACGATTTGTTCCGTTCGCCTCAGATAACGATCAAACTGAGGAACAGTAAAATCGACTTCCCCCCTTGCGGCAGAATAAATCATGCCTTTGCTAATTAACTGAGCACGCAAGGGTCCAATAGACGAAACATTACTCTCCATATAATGAGCCACATTTGCAATCGTACAAGGAAGCTCGCCACAGCGAACCATCGCAATCAAAAACTCCTTTTGCCTTGGGGTGCATCGATCGTATCGAACGCTAAAGAAGCCCTCGTCAAGGCGATCATCCGTTGAAGAGGTACACTTGAGCACGGTCTCCAACGAGATGCATTTGCTATCGGACGACGTCCAAATGGTCGAACAAAGCTCCTGAATGAAATACGGGTACCCTTCCGTATAGTCGATGATTGCATCGACCGCCTCATCCGAATAACTCACGTCGAGTTTTTGAGCGGGTTTGACAATGGCCTCAACAGCCTTATCACGAGGGAGCGAATCAACCTTCACATAGTTAAACTGTCTCTCGGAATAAGTCTTAGCTTCGCCCAACATCTTTAGAAGCTTAGGCAGTCCAGCACAGCCAAACATAACAGGAAGGCCAAGCTGGGTCGCACGATGAAGTGCGCATGTCAAGGCCTCAAGCTCTTCTTTGCTGGCATACTGCAGCTCGTCAATTCCAATAAAAATAGAGGAACCCGTAGCTTGAGCATATTTGCCAAGCACAACAAGCACATCGGTAAAGTCGCCCGACAAATTATGAGACGAGGCGAGAGATGCCCCAAGAACCTCTTCATTAAAGCCCAAAGATAGTGAACCATCCCCCGCATCAACTGACAGCGTTAACGAGGTGAATAGATTCTTTATCTGCTCCAATTTACTCTTAACGAGTTCAATTTTGTTAAGCGATGCAGACAGCGTACAACAGGCTGAAGCCAAGGGAGCGATTAGACCTTTCTTCTCTTCGACCTCGATATGGCGAACAAGAACACCTTCCCCCTCGGCTATTGATTCGATTGAGTTAAGCAATACCGTTTTGCCAACGCCCCTAAGACCGTACAGAACAAGCGAGCGGCTCTGATAGTTTGCTGCAAGGGCCTTAAGCTGAAGAGAAGCTGATTCAAGAATATCATCGCGCCCAGCAAGGTATTTGGGCATCGCACCAGCACCGGGCGTATACGGATTGCGGTAATCAATCATTGCAAGCTCCTAGAAAAAACGACCGCCCGCTATCACTAGAAGGCGTACCGCAGCACCAAAAAGAATATCGGTGGACCGATAAAGCATCTCACATAATACCAATATACCGATAAAACGATATGGACAACAAAGGGTACGCGGCAGGAAGGATCAGACAAAAGAGGCTGTAAGTCATCCCCATGTCTTACAGCCAAAAAATAGCACGTCAACACGTCCCGTAAGGCAAAGACCCGGCACTACCTCCGCCCGGGCATCGCGCAGATGGCGTAGGCGACCCGCGAGGTGCATAGAATCATGCCCGACAGGAAGCCATAGCACGCCGCGGTGGGGCGCCGATTTTTATGCAAAAGGCCGGGCACATGGCCCGGCCTGCTGTTTCGATGGTGCTCCATGGCGGATTCGAACCGTCGACCTTGGGATTAGAAGTCCCCTGCTCTATCCAACTGAGCTAATGGAGCATAAAGCCGCGCGTCCAAGCGGACGCAGTTCGCACGGCCAATAAATTATAACCTACTTGAACTGGTCGTGGTACGCCTTGCAGACCTCGTCCACGGGACCATCCATGCGCAGGTCGCCCTTCTCGATCCATACAGCACGCTGGCAAATACGCTCAACCTGCTCCATGGAGTGAGAAACGAACAGAACCGTGACGTCGCCGCTCTCAATAAAGTGCTGAATACGACGCTCGCACTTCTGCTGAAAAAAGACGTCGCCAACAGAAAGCGTCTCATCGACGATCAAAATATCGGGCTCAGTAATCGTGGCGATAGCAAAGGCGATACGCGCGACCATACCCGAAGAGAAGTTCTTCAAGGGCATATCAACGAAGTCCTTGAGCTCAGCGAACTCAATGATCTCGTCAAAACTAGCGTCGATAAACTCCTTGGTATATCCAAGCAGCGCACCGTTAAGGTAGATGTTCTCACGAGCGGTAAGCTCGGGATCAAAGCCGGCGCCAAGCTCAATCAGCGGTGCAATATTACCGTGGACCTTAACCTCACCCTCGCTGGGCTCCAAAACGCCAGCGATGATCTTGAGCATCGTGGACTTACCGGAGCCGTTGGTTCCAACTAGACCAACAACCTCGCCACGATGCACATCAAACGAAATGTGCTTAAGCGCACGGAACTCCTCAAAGAACAGCTCGTGCTTGGCGAGCTTAATAAAGTACTCCTTGAGGTTTGTAAGCGACTCAGACGCCATGTTAAAGATCATGGTGACGTCTTTGACCTCAACAGCAAGGGGCTGCTTGCTGTAATCAATAGCAGATTCAGTCATGAACAGCACTCCTTAGATGTAGAGAATAAACTTGTGCTCGGTCTTATGGAAGACGGTATAGCCAACGGCAAGAGCAACAACGGCCCAAACAACGCACAGACCAAAGGTAAGCGCAGACGGCACGGTGTTAAACAGGAAGATATCACGCATAAACTGGAGATAGTTGTACATGGGGTTCACGACCACCAACACCTGAATCCAGTGAGCCATCTGGCCAATGAAGTCAGTCGTCCAGAAAATCGGCGTCAGATACATCCAGGCAGTAATGACAACGCTCCACAGATGCATAACATCACGGAAGAAAACTGCCAATGCTGACAGCATCATGCCCAAACCCATGCAGAAGCACATGAGCAAAAGCAGGCAAACCGGCAACAAAATTAAATGCCAAGTAGGAACTACATGGAACCAGAGCATGACCAAGGCAACGGCAACCAAGGAAAAAGCAAAGTTGACGAGCGAGAACAGTACCTTCTGCACCGGGAATACCCAACGATGCACTTTGACTTTCTTCAGCAACGAGGACGCCCAAATAATGGACATGAGCGCTTGGTTCGTCGACTCGGACATGACAGAAAACGTCACGTTGCCGACAATCAAATAAAGCGGATACATCTCAGGTGTAATAGAGCCATTACGGCCTTGTGCGAAGATTGTCGAGAACACAATTGACATTACAACCATCATCAACAGCGGATTGAGGACGGACCATGCCACACCCAGAACGCTGCGACGATATTTAATCTTAAAATCTTTCGTGACAAGCTGCTTAAGAATAAGCCTGTCCTTTTCAAAATCATTTTTAGCGTGAGAGGCCGGTTTAGCCACCGCTTTCTGACTCTCAAGATTGTCGGCCACGGACCAACTCCTTGTCTCGTAAAACATAACAGTGGAAAGTATAGCCCTCCCGCGCAGGCGATAACCCACCGCGACAAATCTGGAGAACTAACCCATATCTAATCAAAGGGACAGTCGATAGGTATACTTTCGACCAGTTGAGACATTAAAGGAGGTCCTATATGGACTATTCGAATACCACCGTCATAATCCCCTGTTACAACGAGGCGCTGACGATTGGCAAAGTTATTGATGATTTTCATCGAGAGCTGCCCGGTGCAATTGTCTACGTTTACGACAACAACTCGTCCGACGATACTTCGCAAATCGCAAAACAACACGGTGCAACAGTACGCCATGAACCCAGGCAAGGTAAGGGCAACGTGTGCCGCCAAATGTTCCGTGATATCGATGCCGAGTGCTACTTGATGGTCGACGGCGACGATACATACCCCGCCGAAGCCGCCAAGTCACTCTGCAATCCCATCCTTAACGGCGAAGCGGATATGACCGTTGGCGACCGTCTCTCTAATGGCACCTATGCCGAAGAGAATAAACGAGCCTTTCACGGCTTTGGTAACAACCTCGTTCGCGCCATGATCAAGTGGATTTATGGCTACAGCTTTGACGACGTGATGACTGGATACCGAGCCATGAGCAAACCTTTCGTCAAAACCTTTCCCGTTTTGAGCGAAGGCTTCCAGATCGAAACCGAGCTCTCCATCCATGCCGTCGATCACCGCTGGCGCATTAAAGACGTGCCGGTGGAATATCGCGATCGCCCGGCCGGCTCAGTGTCCAAGCTCAACACGGTCAGCGACGGCATCAAAGTCATCGCAATGATCGGAACACTCTTTAAGGACTATCGTCCGCTTAAGTTCTTTAGCCTTATTGCGCTCATCTTTGCCATCGTAGGCCTTGCCCTCGGAATGCCAATTGTTGTGGAGTATTTCCAGACAGGACTAGTCCCCCGCTTCCCCACCGCAATGCTTGCCGTCTCATTCATGTTCCTATGCGGGCTAAGTCTAGCAACGGGACTCATCCTCGACTCAGTTGCAAAAGTGGAACGTAAGCAGTGGGAGCTACAAGCTTATAAAACCTATTCAAAATAAGAAGAGGTCCGGACTTAATCCGGACCTCTTCCTATTTAAGACCTAAATACTGTTCCCAGAACTCTCGCGAAGTCATATACGGCATGGCATCTTTCCATGCCCCCCTGACGCTCTTGCCTTCTTTACGATAGCGTCCCATCAGCTCATGCTCTCGGCGGCGAATGCTCTTAAACCGCGCTCGGTCCATCGTGCGAACAGCCCCCTTCTCACGAGTCGGATCGAGAAAAACCAGCGTCTTGCAACGCGTCGAGCCACCCTCAAGCGTGCAGCCGCCGTTCTTGACCACATAGCCGGGCTTCCCGCGCAACAGGGCATCGGGGAGATAATGCTTGTCGTAAGGAATGAATCTCCAATACTTCATAAATTTCGAAGAATGGGATTCGAAGTTAACGTTGGCGAGCACCTGCTCCGTAACGCCGGCCCTGCGAAGAAGCTCTGGGGCCATTTCGGAAACAGGGATCAGTTTCTCGTTTAGCTTGCCCTTGCCAATCATCGTCGCGGCGCCATCAAGCTTCTGGAGATACTCGGGGCCGCGAAGATAATCCTCAAAGCCATCAAGAATAAACTCGGCAGCCTGATAGTCCATATCGCGCAACTTTTGACGCACCCCTCGCTGGATACGCAGGACAAACATCCTCTCATCAGCGCAATCATCAAGGGCAATCATGGCAAAGAAGTTGCGGAAGTACTGGTAGCAATCAACCGAAGCGCGGAAACGGCCCTCAAAGCTTGCATGCCACACACAAATGCAATTCATAGTCATGTAGACAGGCTTATTGCGCATGCCAAATTCAACGTCGTCACAGCGGATAAAGAAAGGCATGGGAAGGCCATTCTTTTCGATAGCCTTCACCGGAATACAGCTATACCACCAAGCTCCGTAAGCCTGCTCAACCTCGACACTCGTGCGCTCGTTTTCGAGAATATCGGACAACTTACCAACATTCAGATCTTCTTTTACGCGACGATAGATACCAGAAGCGTCCACATATGAAACATCCTCATACTGGCGAGTGGGATCTTCCATTGAGAGCATAGCCCCGTTAATAAAGGCGTCCTTATATTCACCCTTAGCAAGAGAGAGAAGATTGAACGTACGAATCAAGCTTTCGGGCATGATGGAGACATCATCATCCATCAAAATGATATGGGTGAACTGACCAGGAGTTTCGGTAGCCGCCATCATTCCGCGCGCAAAGCCTCCCGAACCGCCCGTATTGGGATTCGGAAGCACGGTGACCAATTCATCGGAAAGCGACGTATGATCAAGCGTCTGCCCATTGTCGACAACGAACATGTGGAAGTGGTCGCGAATCGGACCGCCCTCTTTGAAGATGCCGGCTTTGACGAGCTCGATGTTGGGAAGAATGTACTGCTCATTTTTAAACGTAGTAGTCGAAAGAGCAAGATTGACCGGGTTAATTGAGCCCTCAGGAACATCCGTTAGATATGAAGCACTCAAAAGGTCAGCGGAATAGCCCTCATCACTCTCAACCATAAAACCGATTAAGTCATAGCCAGTCGTATCGATATCAATGTTGAGCACGCAAGCATCAACCTGGTCGCCCTCAAAAGAAGTCGATTTAAGCTCGATAGAATCCAGCTCGCTAGATTTCACTCCATGAACGACAACCCGGCCTCGGCCAAATAAAGCCATATGCAAGATAACGCGGCCAACAGACGCGTACCGACGCCATTTGCCTGCAGATAGCCCATTTACATACGTCAAAAAATCGACGTTACCATTGATGTGGAGTGAATGAATGCCATCGTTATACGAGACATCACCAGAAAGCACGCGATAGTAAAGCTCGGGATGCATGGCCGCGTGTTTATCGACCCGCAAGATTATGTTAGCCAGTTTAAAGTTCATACGTTCTTCCTGTTTCTAAGATAACCCCATGGGCGGCATGCGAACCCTGGGGCTTCGGGACCACGGTCGGGCTAAAGCAGTCTAACGCGCATAGCAGCATTTTGATTTAGGCTACAGGCTCGCTACGAGCCAATCTCTAAGGCAACTAAACCGACGTCGCCCAACCCATCTTGCGCATCTGCTGCACAGTCGACCGCAAACCATCTGCAATAGTATAACGAGCCCTCCAGCCAAGACCTTGAGCCTTTGAACCGTTCATAAGAGCTAATGTAGCCACCGAGTAACCAGCCGCCTCTTGAGCATCGGGCAAATCAAAGACAACACTTACGCCTCCGACGCCGGCAACAAGTCCGGCAAGATCCTTTAAGGAAATATCGGACCCCGTATCGGCAAGATTGTATGCCTCGCCATCTATACCAAGCAACATCACGTACAGTAAGCCGGACACAGCATCCGCAACGTGTAAATACGAAAACCTTTGCGTCCCATCGCTTTTGAGGACAACATCTTCGCCGTCAAGCGATCGTCGAATAAACTGCGATAGGGCCTTAGAGTCATCGTTCAAAAGCGTCGGTCCGTAAATGCGCGCAATACGTGCAATTACCGCCTCGACACCCCTCTGAGAGCGGTAGGCCTGGCACATTGCCTCGCCCAGGCGCTTAGATTCGTTGTAGCACGCTCGCAATGTATTGCAGTCAATGTTTCCACAATATCGTTCGTCAAAGCGCTCAACATCACCACGGTTCTGACCGTAAATCTCTACAGACGAAGCAAAGAGTAATCTTGCGCCATTGTCGGCAGAGAATTCGAGCAGATTCTGCAGTCCATCGACGTTCGCTCGAATTGTGCCTATTGGATCGGTTGAATACTGCCGCGGATGCGTGGAGCTTGCCAAATGCAAGACGTAATCTGCAGAAATGGCGGGGCGATAGCCAGGCGTCACAATAGAGTCCTCTTCAAATGAAAAGAAAGACGCACCAAAGTACGGAAGCCTCAAGCGAGCCTTCTCAGCGCTTCTGCCCAATGCGACAACGTTGCAGCCCAATCCGTCCGTCTCATTCTTTCGCATCAAAACATCGATGAAAAACGCACCAATCATTCCGGTCGCACCGGAGACAACAACCGTCTTCTCCTTAAGGTCATTCCAAGGAAGATCGAGATTGCACACGGCATCAAGATCGGCAACGTATTCAGTGCAGGCCAATCTATTCATCACGAGCTTCTTTCTCCGCAGCCCATGCGCGGAAGAATTCAAGGTTCTCGGGCGTAGTGAGCTTAATATTCCTGTCAGAACCAGCGGCAAAGTTAAGCCTAACGCCAAGCTGGACCATCATCGTGTTCGTGTAGTTAGACCCGTCAATTCCCACGCCTTTCTCGAAAGCCTCATGATACTTGGAGTCAAGGAGATCGAAACGGTATGCCTGTGGGGTTGAAACACGACGGAGCGTTTCGCGCGGAATATACTGCGTGGTGGTGGTTGGGTCCTCCTCATCAATGATAAAAATCTGCTCGTTATAAGGCATACTTGTCACGGCATTCCCATGACTCTGCGCCACACGAATGACGTCAGTAATTACCTCGGGATCGAGCATCGGCCGCACACCGTCGTGCACGATGCAAATATCATCCTCAGAGAGTTTACCCTCGAGATTGTACACGCCGTTACGAATAGACTCTTGACCCGAAGTACCGCCTTTAACGATCCACTTTAACTTATCAATCTTGTATTGCCTCGCATATGCAAGAAGAACTTGCTCCCATCCATCCAGGCAAACAACCTCGATTGCATCCACAAGCGGATGGTTCTGAAAGGCCTCGAGAGTATAAACAATGACGGGCTTCTCCCCCACATTAATAAACTGTTTAGGAATCTTCTGCCCCATACGCGAGCCAACTCCACCCGCGATAACGATTGCACAAATCGCCATGATGCTCTACTTTCTCTTAAGCGAACCGCTGTCACAAAACACTTAAAGGCCGTTCAATGGCATACAGAGACGAACGGACCACTCGAAATTGCAATCAAAAATCAACTTGTGCATGCGCTAGCCAAGCAGCTGGCGAAGCGCGCCGGCGGTAGCGCTATCAGCAACATCAGTATGTTTAAAATGGGAAGCAATATCATTTGGAAGGTTAAAAGGGTCGCCATAATGCTTCGTTAGCAATTCCATGTACTTGCAGGGCGCCTTGATTTGCATCCCCTCAAACTCAAGGTCGATAAGAGGGAAGATCTCGTCTAGCGGCGAAACCCAATGGAAATTGTCAACACCAACGGTGTTGTCGATTGACCAGATAACTGCCTTAGCGTCGCTCCTGTCACACACAAGACCGACTGCCCTTTCCTCATTTATCGCATTCGAAAATAAAGAATCGGCGATGTCCATATTGGGATCAGTAGCAGGAACGCATGACTTATCAATCCAAGACGAAAGACTAGAGTCGCTGCGCATGCGTTCGACCATTGCCTCACGTATTTGAAGTTGCTGGTCGTAGATCTCAACGTTGTCGGTTGACGCCCAGTCAAAAATAAAAATGTCCAAGAATACGGGGATAGAGTCGTCCGCGTATTGGAATCTCACCTGACGGCACTGGACAAATCCATCAAAAGCTACTGAGACACAGAATCGGTCGTGAGATTGAACTAGACTAACCAAACGCTCAATATCCTCACGCATCATTCCAAGATCGATATCGTCATCCCAAGGGATAAAACCACCATGGCGCGCAGCCCCAAGCAACGTTCCACAAGTAGCGAAATATGGGATGTCGTTATCCCTGCACAGCGAGTCAAAGTCGGCTAGCAACTTAGCCGATCCAAGTTGGAGCAGCCTCAAGCTGCCAGTGGCAGCAGGGAGCGATGTGAAGAAGCGCTTTTTGGCTTCGATGAGCGACTCCCCTTCCTTGCGATAACCTTCCCAGGCAAAGAGCATAGCCTTCTCGTCATGGGATTTAAGGTCACCCCTCAGTGCTTTAACTTCATTTAAAAGCTGAACGCTTATATCCCAATGCAGCTCATCGTGAATACCGCGCGCCTCGGAAGCCGATAGCATATTTGCCTTAATATCTTCGACGTCTTTCGAAAGTAACGCAAAGCGTGATAAAGAAACAGGCAGAAGTTTCTTAACAAAATTCTTCATGACCAAACAACCTCTTTACCAATTTCCAATCGGGATAAAAATTATTAGCCGCGTCCAGTCAACTTATAAATAAGACGTTGGACAGAGACATACGTCTTGGACTCAGCAATTCTATGGGCAAGCCTCTCAACAGCAACAGGTCGTTTCTTTCGATCTCCATATAAAGGCGAAAGATAGTAATAGGGCTCATCGTATGCAGAATGCTCATTTATCAGACCATGGTTGATGGAGGCCTGAATAGCGACGAGCTGTTCATAAACTCCTGGATCCTTAATCTGTTTTAAGATGGCATCTAAGTAGTCACGGTTAAATCGATTGACGATTGTCACGTATAACTCGTGCATTTTCAGCCTATCGGCAACAGCAAGATTGTGTCCCATGCCCCAAAGCATGTCCCTGACTCTAGCAACCGTCCATTCAGTTTCTTTGTAGCCGACCCTATAGTGGTACACGTCAACCGGCACGATCTTGCAGCCGCCTGCCTTTTTCACCGCGCGCAAGAAAAAGACCGGATCTTCATACCAATTCAGTTGAGGGAAGCGAACTGTACCGTCGACAAACAGGGACGAGTCGTACATAAAGCGAATCCAACCGTAGTCAGTCCAAATCTGCTCGAGAGGCACTTCGCGCTCGCAAGAAACATGATAGAAAGACTCATCGAATGAAAACTCAGACTTGATCTTTCCAGACGGCTTTAACAATGAAAGAGAGCCGCCACAGATGAGAGCTCCCGACTTGTCCATGGCATCGAATAATTCGGAAAACACATGGTCAGTGGCAAATTTGTCGTCTGGATCAATGAAAATTAGGCGCTTGCCCCTGGTAAGTTCGATAGCCCTATTACGGGCAGATCCGGCACCACAATTAAACTGACTCAGGACATGAATACGCGAGTCACGAGACGCGATCTCTTCCAGCAGGTCCAAAGAGCCATCAGTTGAGCCATCATTAACAAGCAACACTTCAAAATCTTTAAAAGATTGCTGGAGCACCGAATCCAAGCACTCTTCGAGATACTCATGGACATTGTATACGGGGACGACCACTGATAAGAAAGGCGCAACATCCGAACAGGTATGAGGAGCAAATAGTGCATCAACGCTTGCCATGGAATAATATTGTTCGCGCAAACGACAGGCCTGGTCCCAATCGAGGCTCGAATACCCCTTACGGACAGAAGACCATACAGAGAGAAGCTGACCGTAAAGAAGTCGAGTTTTTTCATAGGACTCAGACATGCCGAACAAGCAGCACGCCATTTCTTTTGCATCCTCTATGGCAATGTCGAAACCCTCCGCCCCAGGCGTACAAGAAGAACATAGCAAACCCGCCCAGTTGACCGGGAGCTGCTTGATTTGATTTAAGTCAAGTTTCGAAATCGCACGCAGCGCAGCTGCTACAAGTGTAGAAGAGCCCTCGGCCCGCAACTCAACGTTTCGAAGGGCATAGTTCTTGGCATCAGTCGAATAAGCATCTTCGCCATCAGCGGTGGCAGCAAGATCGTCAAAAATGGCGTCGCTCGCACCAAAGGCAACAATAGAAATGCTCCCACCACGACATGCAGTCACATCACAATGGCCCAGAAGGCGATGCTGAAGAACGTCAGCGTCGCTACGAAGCCTGCCCATTCCTTCATATTCATTTTTAAGCTCAAAAACAATAGATTCAGACTCAGGCGAGACAACAAACACCTCGTCGTCATTTGATAGCTTATCGAGCAAATTGCAGACAGAGGTTTTTGCGTCCGCAACAGAAAGAGCATTGCAGCAAACCAAGATGGATCGTCTAGGCTCAATGGGCCCATATTGCTCCAAGAAATAAGCCTCGGAGTCATTGATCATCTTATTTAAGCGGGCCAAAGTGCGCGAGTCGAATCGATCGGAATCGATTAAGCCCGCTTCTTTAATCTTACTAAATTCCTCGACATATCTTGGATAAAAACGTTGTTGCAGCTCAGGAGCAAGACGATTTAAATTCCATAGATAGCCCTCGTATTGTTGGCGAGGAATCCAGTACTTTAAAATCCGGAACTTGTCCTGGTCTCGTTTGGCGTAATCCCAAACCTCAGCGTACTCATCGCACACGCAAAAGAGCTTATTCTGATTCTTTACAGAAGAGTTGGCGTTATCGATGCGGTAATGGAGATAGCCATCTTTGAGCAGCTTGACTCTGTCTGCAGCATAAAATGCCTTGAAATAGAAAGCCGTGTCCTGGAACGACGCCCCTGGTGTAGGCAGGAAACGAACTTCTTCCTTATCGAGCATCGACTTTTTATAAATGCTTGTCCAAATTGCGGGCTGGCACATAAAGACACGAGGATTATCGATTGGATGAAAAACCTTGTCGTACGAACCGCAGGCAGCAAGATTTTCGACCAGATAATCGCAAGACGGGTCTTCTCCAGAACGATGGGCATAGTAATTTGAACGGACGACATCGAGATCGTTTTTTACCGCTTCTGTATACAGCGTTTCGAACATATTGAGAGAAGCAAAGTCGTCGGACTCAACGATTCCGATATACTCGCCACAAGCAAGCTCAATACCCTTGTTCATTGAGTCACCATAGCCACTATTTGGCTTATCAATAACGACAATGCGTGTATCGCGGCGCTCGTATTCGCGAATAATCGACAAGGATGAATCGGTTGATCCGTCATTGATACAGATGATTTCAATTTCGCGAAGCGTCTGATTTACCAAACTATTTAGGCACTCACGCAAGTAGCGCTCAACATTGCAAATCGGCACCAAAATCGAAACTTTAGGATTTTTCAACATAGACCACCGTTAACGTAACGAATACTACTGGCCTAATACTATCATCCACTTCGTATAATTAGATAAAACCCATTGCCCGAGAAGCCCATAAAGGAGAATCCCTTTGTTTCCTCTAACAGCGTTCCTCATTGCGCTTGCAGTCCTCTATCTTCCTGGCTGCATTATTTGGAACAACCGCTTTGACAACCCAGCAGCGACCGCCGCAGCGGCGCCTCCAACGAGTATTTTTGAATATGTGTTAGTCGGCATCTTGTGTTCTAAATTACATATTGCCATCTCAGCGATTAGCATGCTTACTCTTGCAGTTTTACTCTCGATTGGCATCTCCCTATGTTTGCTGGTTGTTTCAAAAACCAGAAGGACAAATCCTTCCATAGCCAGGCTTAATGGACAGGATTTCTTACCTCTATTAATTTGCGTAGGAACCGGCTTCGTCTTTGCCTATTGGTTCTTTTCGCACTCTTTGGCAGACTGGTCCCATTTAACGCAATCCGAAGACAACATTCGTCACTATGCTTACATTCGCAGCCTTCTAAACTCAACGGATTGGTCGACACTAAACGTGTCTATGTATGGAATAGGCACCTCTCAATCGCTCAACCCCTATTTATCCCAGACCGGAGGGTTTTATCCCCTTGGATGGCATATCCCGTCTGCTATAACCTGTGTATTGGCATCGACCAGCATTGGAATTGGAACAAATGTAATTAATTTCACTCTTATCGGCATTTCGCTGCCCATAGGATCTTATTACTTAATTAGCCAAATATTTCCAAATGAATCCAAGCTGCGAGTCGCCACCGGGGCCATTGTTTCTCTGGTTTTACCGGCATCACCCTGGGTATTGCTCGCAGTATGGCCTCTATTTCCGAATCTTGCCACAATGTGTCTTGTCCCAGTTGCAGCCGCCTTATTTATCGATGCAACAACTGATTCAAGCGCTTATAGGTCAACCAAGATCGCCGCTTTTATTCTGTGCTGTGGCGGAGTTGGCGTCACGCAGCCCAACGGCATTTTCGTGTGTGCCGTATTTCTCATTCCTTATACCGTATGGATCTGCTCCAGGCACGCCGGAGAAAGGCAATTTGCAAATAGGCTTGGAAAAGATAAAGTCAAGCTGATTGCCGGCTCCGCTGCGGGCCTTTTCATCTCATTAATATGGTTATTTGTATATAAACTTCCACCTTTTCAGGGCGTAGTTTCCTACTACTGGAGCCCGATAAGCACGATTTGGCAAGCAATAGTCGACTGCCTATTTACTGCTTACCCCATTCAACCTGCAAGTATTTTTGTAGCATTGCTATGCGCGGCAGGAGCCCTAGGGTTGCTTCGTAAAAAGCTATATTGGCCAGTTATTTCATGCTCATTGGCAGTAGTTCTTTATGTCGTTGCAGCAGCTTTCGGCGATAACGTTATTAAACATGTGCTGACAGGCTTCTGGTACACCGACCCGTACAGAGTTGCTGCAATGCTGGCCTTCTGCTGCATTCCCGTAGCATATTCTGGATTCACCTTACTTTTAGGGGCAGTCAAAGCAATCGCTGATCGCCTTGATATGCCAAGCAAGTCCTGCATCGTTGCCATTGCCGCGGTCCTCGCGCTCTTTATTGTATTTGCACTACCCTCTTTTGTTATCCAAGGTGTCGCAGAAATTACCACTCCCTATTCGACCATGACCGCAAACATGAGAGGATTTACGAGGGTTGAGGAAGGAGCAATTCTAACTGACTCCAAAATTGAATTCCTGAATAAAGTTGCCACGATTACCGGCCCCAACGCCGTAATCGCTAACACCCCATATGATGGAAGCTGTTTTGCTAAAGGCGTCGCCAACCTCAATCTACTCTTCTGCAATGATGAAAACTACACCGAATTAACCACGAGCAGCTGGGCCATTGATCTTCGTTCGAATCTCTGCAATTACACCAGCTCGAATTCAACAAGGGCCAATGTCAGCAGTAAGAACATTCAGTATGTTCTCCGCCTCGAGGCAGACGAGAAAAATATGAAGGCGTGGTATCCGGGCTTTGAACAGCAAAACTGGACGGGAATTCTCTCAATAACTGAGAAAACGCCAGGTTTTGAATTGGTTTTACAGACAGGAAATATGGCGCTATATAAAATCACTAATTAATGAAGTACGCCAAACGATGCTTCGACGAAAAGATTGATACTGACCAATTCAAAAGACACAAGTACTATACAGTCGAAAGGGCAGATTATACTCATGTGGGCGTCTTTTATTGCTGCTTTTCTTTGTGGCATTATAACGATAATGGTTCCGGGCTACTTCATCGGAAGGGCTTTATTTAGCAACCCCCTACAAGCAATCGCTTTCTCGCCAACAGCATCTGTAGCACTATTCATAGTTGTGGGTTTAATAGCATATCCAATAAGCATGTCTTCGCTCCATTTTTATTTGCTGGTTTTATTACTTAGCCTCATGTTTTTTATGCTATTTAAAAAAACAAGGGCGACACCAACTATCGATCAATATTTAACGCTATCAACTTATATGCTTGTGGGAACAATCCTGACCGTCTCTATATTCCTTCGCAATATAGACGGACCGGCGTCTTATTCGGTGCAGACTGATACAACTTTCCATTTATCGTGCGCAAAAGCAATGCTTGATTCAGGAAGGTATTCGATTCTGCATGCCTCTGAATATCCAGACTTGATGAACGCAGGCCAAGGTATATTCTATCCCGCGGCATGGCACATCATTACTGCCGTCGCAAGCGACTTGTCAAAAACGAATATCGTCATTGCACATAATGCGATTAATTTCATTATCTGCTCATGTGTCTACCCCCTTTCCACATGGCTATTTCTTTCTTCCATTTTTAAAAACGATAAGAACCTTATTTATGCAGGTGGAATTACTTGCGTCCTATTTTCCTATTTTCCTTGGGCTTTTTTAATTGTGGGACAATTTGATTCCAATTTACTAGCAAACGCACAATTACCAGCATTTCTTTTTGCGTTCTATCAGTTGATAACAAACGATTGTCTTTCAAACGAAGCGTCGATCGAAATATCAAAATCCAAATCACTGTCTCCCACAGTATGCGCAATATGCATATTATCCATATCATTCATTGCCCTTGTAGGCTCGCAAACTAATGCAGTTTTCTCTGCCGGTGTAATTTGTATTCCGTTGATTGTCCAATTTTCCTGCAAAACGGCAGGACGCTATACGAACAGAATTGAGCTACGTTTTCTAGCTTCAATTCTAACGATTGGATTAATCGGCATCCTCTGGCTATTGGTATATTCATTGCCTTTTATCCAACCTATCGTCAACGTATATAGAGAACCGACGGCAACACCGCTAGAGGCTTTAAAGAACATCCTTCTTTTGAAATACGGACAACCCACCAACGCGCAACCCATACTCGGACTGCTTGTGTGTATTGGACTTGTCGCCGCGTTCGCAAGCACTAGATATAAATGGCTTTCAGTCTCATATATTTTAATTGCCGCCCTGACGTTTATATGCATGACTCTGAACCATCCGCTTCGTCAGCTCATATGTGGCTTCTGGTACTCGGGAACTATTCGACTAGACGGAGTGCTAGCAATTGTCGCCGTGCCGCTAGCCGCAATCGGACTATGCAAAATCGCTCACGTACTTATTAGGCCCCTATTAAATAGTGGCAGAATAAAACCTGTCGACTTGCTAATTCCTGCGTTCACCATATGCATGGCTATCCTCATAGTTGCTTATCCTAAAACCATTTCATTCAGCAAAAATAATTACAGATATCTCTGCGAACAAATAAAGGTGAACTACTCACTAACGTCAGGCGTTTCTATTTCACCTGAAGAAAGGCGATTTGTAGACAAAGTAAAACGAATCGTTGGGAAAAAATCTGTGATCAATATACCTTCAGATGGCAGCATCTGGTTATATGCATCCGATGATATAAACGTGATCTCTCGTCAGTTTTACTCTACGCCTAATAAAGAATACGAGTTGTTTAAAACTTCACTCTACGAGGCCTCCGAAAACAATGACGTCTTAAATGCAATACAGAAAACCCGCGCACGTTATGTGCTCATCCTCGATGAAACCGTAAATGTTGGCTACTTTGATCCAAGCGAATGGAAAGGCATATTAGACATCACAGACGATACCCCCGGTTTTACATGCCTGCTTTCCGATGGCGATATGCGACTATATCAAATTGATTTTTAATGTTTAAGTGAAATATTAATACCGGCAAAGAATTGCGACCCGACATGACCCCAGCAATGGAAGTAACAAGAAAGATGGTTTGGTGCCCGATCCGAAGCGAGTCGGTCGGCGATCGGGAACCTGAAATACGGTTAATATCCTATGCCGGCCTCGACTCTGCCCGCAAGTTCGAGGCCGGACTCGATAATCTTCCTAATATCCGCCTCAAGCCGCGCCCAGTCGACCGCTCCGACGATTCCGCACCTGCGCCCTCGCCGTAGAGTTCGTTCCCTCGTCCCCGAGAAGCACCTGGATCCCTGCCACATCTCGACCTGCTCGCACATGACCGCGTCCGCGGAACACCTGCGAGACGATCCTGCCCACGCAAGTAGCGAGCGCCCTCTCGCGGTAGCCGTTGCGGTTGTTCGCGCCGCTGCACAGCTGGTCGGCCTCCGCATTCATCACGGCGTTCACGACCTGCTCGGCGAATCTGCGCAGCAGCTCCTATATGTCGATGGCGCCGTCGTCGAACCGGGGCATGACATGCATGTCCGGAGACGGGTCTAATAGGATTTCCATAACGGTCTTCGTCCTTTCCTAGAACCTGTTGTTGTCGTGATTTCAAATTCTAGGACGAAGGCCGCTCTTCTTTAAACGGACGCAAGGGTGTCGCCCTTACACCAACATTTTCGACGCGAACGTCGTTTTACAAAATCAGCATCGTTCCAACGAACAAATACTCAAGTAGACATTATTTATCTAATGCGACCGCCTGAACAAGAGAGTTCAAACGCTCTTCCAACTTAGCCAGGCGCAGGGAATTACAGAAATCACGAACGACGAGAACAGCAATCACATACAAAATAACTAAGTTTGAGGGCGAAACAAAACCAAAAAGAGTTGAACAAGCGATTGCTATTTCGGGAAAAATGCCAAGAATCACAAAACTCAAGCTAAACAACAGCCAGAATAACGAATCCAGAGCTTGCATCTGAGACTTTTTAAGCTTTCGGACAACAAATATCAAAACAATAGCAGCGCTGACAATCAGCAACACGCGAAGTGATATAGACATAACCATCACCTAAACCATTGAACAATTAGAAGCGTTACGAATACCCGAAGCATATACTGCATAGATTTAACCGGATTTAAGTAGCTTTCTCCACCTTGGCGTTCACGCATCGAAACCTGAACTTCAGAGACTGAGTATCCTTGTTTTAAAAACAAAGCAATTGATTCTGGCTCAGGATTAAGAGTGTTGTCGTAATAGTATCTTTCGAGTACAGGGCGACTAAACAGCCTGAAGCCAGATGTGGGGTCACTAATGCGATGACCGGTCAGCATTTTAATCAAAACAGTAATCATGCGTGAGCCAACCATGCGCATCGATTTATCTTTGCGGACAGTCAGAAACCTAGAACCGATAACAATGTCGGAACCAGTATTAACCGCCTTCTCAACAAGAGCAGCCAAATACTCCGGACGATGTTGCCCGTCAGCATCAAATTGGATCATATAGTCGTATCCATGGTCAACGGCATATCGAGCCGCAGTCTGGAAACCAACTGTAAGGCCACAGTTAATTGGCATGTTAATAATATTGCAACCGATATTCTCGCATATAGAAAGTGTGCGGTCGTGAGATCCGTCATTAATAACTACAAAATCGAACTTAGGCGCAACTTGCCTAAGCTCGATTATGGTGTTTTCTATACACTCTTCCTCATTGTATGCCGGGATGGCAACAAGGGTTCTTGGATAATAGGACACACAAATCCATTCTCAAGGTATTAATTTAACAAGCTAATTTTAGTGTAAGAAATTACTATCGATATACATTCCGCGAATTTACATCTTGCATAAGGACTTCGTAAATCATTCAAACTGGCGTTTGCCTTCGAAACGGCAGCTTCGAGGCTACCTAACGAGCTCGCGCACAGCATGGCCCAGCTGGCCGTCGCACCCGGTGACGAGCGTCCTCCTGGGCGCCATCGGGACGACGTCCTTGAGGTGCGGGTAGTTCAGGTCGGCCTCGGATACGGTGGCCTTATCGAGCGGGATCGGCCACTCGATGGCGAGCTCGGGGTCGGCGAGGTTCACGAAGGTGTAGGTCTTCTTCAGCTCCAGCGACCAGTGGGCGTCCACCAGGTAGGTGTAGGCGGTGCCGTCCTCCAGTGCCTGGAAGGAGTTGCCGACGCCGCGCGGGACGTAGATGGCCTTGGACGGGTCCAGGACGGTCGTGAAGACCCTGCCGAAGGTGGCGCTGCCCTCGCGCAGGTCCACCCAGGCGCCGAAGACCGAGCCGCGGGCCACGGAGATGAACTTGTCCCAGGGCTCGGCGTGGATGCCGCGGGTGACGCCGCGGCTGTCGTTGTAGGAGACGTTGTTCTGGACGACGCGGAGGTCGGGGATGCCGAGCGCGCACATCTTGGCGCGCTGCCAGTTCTCCTTGAACCAGCCGCGCGAGTCGCCGTGGACGGCGAGGTCGACGACCTTGAGGCCCCCGATGCCGGTCTCGGTGACCTTCAGGTCCTTCTCGAATGCGATGTCTGCCATAGGTCTCTCCCCTTCCAACTGCCCCTGCGCGCGGTAGCGGGCCTCGGTGGCCTCCTTGGCCGGGCGCCACCAGGGCTCGTTGGCGACGTACCAGTCGATGGTCTGCTTCAGGCCCTCGGCGAAGTCGGTGTGCGCCGGCCTCCAGCCCAGCTCGCGCTGGAGCTTGGTGCTGTCGATGGCGTAGCGGCGGTCGTGGCCGGGGCGGTCGGCGACCCAGTCGAAGTCCTCGGGGTCGCGCCCCATGGCCTCCAGGATCATGCGCAGCACGGTGATGTTGTCCCAACGGCCCGCAGGCGAGACATAGCGCTGCTAATAGCCATGCTCTGTTTCTTGCAGCCTAATAACAAGGTGCTTCTTCTTCATTCGTCCACGCACTTCGACATCGAGACGAAGCGCACTACGCGCCAAACAGTTGCTATTACCAAAGGCCTTCATTTGAGTTATATTAAAAAACTATTGAAAGACTCAGATACACGATTGATTCGCAATCAAATTAATTGCTAGGAGTAATTGATGGAGGCAGAAAATAAACAGCCACTTTCACTAAAAGAAAATATGCTCTGGAATTCCATCGGATCATTTGTTTATCTCGTATGTACATGGCTGACCACGGTACTCGTTGTTAGGCTCTCGACAAGTTACTCTGATTCGGGTTCTCTAGCAGTTGCTATGGCAGTCGGAAACATCACCTCCACTATTGTTTTTTTTAAAACTCGCCCTGTGCAAGTCGGCTGCAAAGAAACGGAATGTTCTGCGGCAGATTTTATTGGATTTAAAATTATTTGCAGCACCGTGGCTCTTATTTTTAGTCTAATATACACTGTGCTCACTGTAGATGTCACAAATTACTCAACCACTTTTTTATATATTATATTTAAAATAATTGAGACTTTTATTGATGTATATCATGGAATATTTCAACAAAACGATCGCCTTGACATTGCGGGAAAATCCCAAATGTTACGAGGTGTATTGGTTGTTGCATCTTTTAGCATAGGGTTGACTGTATTTCATAATTTACTCTATAGCATCACCCTAATGGCGCTGACCACACTGTTAGTTGCCATATTTTATGACAGAAGGATGGCAAGTAAATTTACCCAGGCTCATGCCAAATACGATATCGACAAAATTAAGCAAATTGCTCGAACCTGCTTCCCAGGATTTGTTTCTTGCCTACTTATTTCGATCGTAGTAAGTCAAACGAGACAGTCTTACGCCATTAGATACGGCAACGAGCTTCTTGGTGTATATGCAGCAGTTGCAACTCCCACCGTTGTCATTCAGGCGATTGCAAACTACTTGTACGCGCCTTTATATAAACCAATTTCTGATGCACTGAGGGCCCACGATAAAGGCTGGATTTCGCAGTTGCTAAATAAAGTGATAGCAATCATTCTTTTGCTGTTGTTAGCAGGCTGTTTGGCTTCCGCTTTTCTCGGGTCGTTTGCTTTGTCGTTATTATACTCGCCCAGCATTTCAATTCATTCAAATCTTTTATACGGTGCGTTAGCAGTTGCCACAACAAACGCCTGCCTTTATTTTCTTGTTGACGTACTTATATTGATGAAAGACAACATAGGCACAGTGGCGGCAAGCTTAACTCCGGTTTGCTGCAGTGTGATAGCCACTGGATTGTTTTTGAATCAGGACTCAAATAGCATAAGTATCGTTATTTCCATTTCATACATAATCGGAATAGTGATTAGTATAGTTTCAATCAAAACACGCTTATCGCAATGGTCATCAAAATGAAAGGCAACAGCATGAATGTTGAAAAGATCGATGTTGCAGTTCAATCGTATAAAAAACCGGAGAGCTTAATTTATACCCTATTAACTCTAAAAAAGTTTTGCGGCAAACACATAGATACGATTTATATTCAAGATGATTGTTCAGGACCTGAAACGATTAAGGTGTATCAGGATCCCGCATTTCTCGAAGCAATAGATCCAATCAATATTAAGTTACATATCAATACAAAAAACTGCGGTATTTGTTACTTTTCTGTAGATTCACTCAATAAGCTTCATAATCGAATTATGTATCATCTTTATCGACTTAGAGGAATAAATCCCAATATAGTCGATAGTGAAGACCTGCGGTATCAATATGCGCTGGACAATACCGACAAAAAGTATGTCCTATTGATTCATGACGACGTACAGTTTACCGGAGATATTGTTGCAAAGTATCTAAATTCCCTAACTTCAAACACAGCGATCATTGGTGATCTTGGGCAGTGCTGGAGATGCCCCCTCAGTAATAGATGCTGTCCTGCGGAGATTGCTAGCCACAGGCTTCCCAGTAACTCAAGATGGCCGATAACGTACTGTTGTGACACGCTCAAAGATTTTCGTCGTTTCAAGTTTGAAAAAAGAGCCTGTAGAATCAATGAATGGTGTTGCCTTATAAATGTGAAAATTGCTAAAGAACTTGCGAAAGACTCTATCTATTTCGGCGCATACGAAGATCTTGGTGATATTGGAGCGTATTGGTTCGACGAAATTGTTCATCGAGGCTATAGTTTTGACGATCCTCTCGCACCAAATTCACCATTAACAGGAGAGACAGACCTGGGTTCCAATAAATCGATGTACTATATCCATTGCTGGCAGGGTTTTTCCGGTCATTCAGTCTGGCAAGACCAAGGAAACGGCAAAAACGCATATCCTATCGATATGATTAATAAAAGACTCAAGGATGAATATGGGCTGACCCTAGGCAGCCATTAGATAGTTAGTCCCGGACCGTTTAGGCACCACCCCTATTACGGATCGGCACCGACTGCCAATCGGGCGAAATATACCGATCGAAATCACTATTAAACGCCCCGCAGCGCGCTCCGTTACCATCGAACCGCCGTGCAGTCTAATGAACGGTATAACTAGATGACGAAAAGGATTAGGGCCAGGGAGTCCTGAGGCCAAGGTCGACGAACGGGCTGGCGCAGAACGCGATAGCCCACACTTCACATGTCTCGAAATACAGCGTTCAAAACGTGCGTGCGGAGTACGTCGACGAGTGTACAGAGGCCGGTGCGCCGTCGATGCCTTGCGACAGGTTCTGCAAGCGCGACTGGCTGCACAAGATGGCTCCCAACGTGATGAGCTGCGCCGGACACAAGACGAGCGGGAACATGGAGATCAACCGGCCGAGACCCCCACGGTGCACCCCTCGCTAGGTGCGGCTACGTAGAGCGACTCATTACATGAAACAGGATCCATGGCTACTGCGCCACGCACAAACCTTCTCCTTCCTGGGCGCCCCCCGCATCGCCCCCCCCGACAACCTCAGGACCGGCGGCACCACCCGCCCAAGGGCCGGAAATCCTGTTCTGAACGGGACGTACGAGGAACTCGTCGTACACCACCGCTCAGCCGTAATCTCAGCGAAAGTCAGTCATCTCAAGCAAAAGCCGAGAAACGAGGTTTGGGCCGATGCGACCTACGCGGCAACGACACTGCGCGACGCGGAGGTCATCTACATAACTTCCTAAACCGAGATGATGGACATAGTGTTCGCCGGCTGCTAGCACAACGAGTAGAGCCTCTCGCCGCCTTCATAGCGCCCAGGTTGTCGAAGCGCTAGACTCCTGCGAGGCTGGAGCGCGTGTGAAACGGCGATCGCAAGCAAGAAGAAGTCGCCGTGCCACCGCAACGTCAAGTCGATTCTGAGATTGGGTAAATACCATGAGCCGGTCGGCGGGCCCAGCGGGGGCTACGGCTTCGTGCGCGGCGAAGGCCTCAAAAGAAGAAAAGAGCATGGACACCAACGTCAGAACCATCCACAAGCTCGAGGAGACGGGGCCAAACATCTAGCGGTCCTCTCGGGCCGGGACGAAGACATGTGCGTCGAGATGGCGCTTCCGAATGTGTCCGGATAGCGGCGGATGAGGCATACTCCGACATTAACACGCAAAAGGTCCGCATCCTGACAAGGACGCTGTGGCGACACGGATGAGATAAACCTCGTCTGCACATCAGCTACGCCAGGAGGGCGAGGTCGCGCTGCATCCGCCGGCCCGGCCTTAAGGACCTCTGGCGAGAGAGCAGCGGCCAATTGAACGACGAGCGGAAGCTCGCCCGTAAGCACGGCGCGTCCGACCTGTCCACGGTTGACGAGCATTCAATCGACAGGACGAAAACGAAGTTCAAATCTATGCCGCTGCAGCAGTTGGAGCTGAAGTACAGTACGGCCCTGACCGTCTTATGCAAGTGGGTGAAGAAATAGAACTGACACCGGAGGCTCAGCAGTGGATTACATACCAGTGCGATCATAGAAATGAAGTGGTACATAACGTGACCTGGGTCGACATAGGTGAAGCCCCATGCGGCATCACAGGGATGCACGCCGTTAGCAATAAAACTGCACCGGTGTCAATGTCGTTCCCCAGCGCAAAAGCACAATATCGGCACTGCAGCATCACAATATTCAGCAGTAATCAAGGGAGAAAACTCATCTAGGATATTTATACAAACAAAAACGCGAAATACGTTCCTATATTTTTGAATATACTCGACCGCCATATTTTGGCTTTTGTTAGCATTACCAACTTTTTTAAAGGACCAGAATCCTCAATAGCAAGAAAAGCATTTAGCTGATTATTCAACTTTGCAGTAATTAATCCACCAAACACCCGTTTGAATTCCTTTGCCTGTCTTAGCGCAGCCTTTTCAATTTCGAATTTTTGTTTAAATACTGAGAAAAAATTGAATAATCTAATATGAAAAGCTCCGACGGAATTATCTCCGTGTTGACGATATTGAATTGTAGCCCGTTTTAGATAGACAACCTTTCCAAATGCAGAAGCCACAAGAGAAGCCCACCAGTCATGCATTATGATTTGATCAACTTCGACTGGCATTTGCAACAATTTTAGAAGGCTAGCGTTAACCATCATAGTGCAGCCCGTAACTAGACAAGAAGCAAGAAAATAGCCGAAATGGGTCTGATCAGCATCCATACCGGAATACGAAAGCATCGATGGACTTATCACATTCAAGCTTTTATCGACAACGCAGAGATCAGTACAGACCAGCAAAGGGGCTCCCGCAATCTCGTGTTGCATCATTGCATCAAGCGTCACTTCAATTTTATCGAGATTCCAGACGTCATCTTGATCGCATGTCATAACATAAGGAGCATTGGCTTCCCTTAATAAAGCCATAAAATGGCTTTTCGCATTACCAAAATGAAATCCATCCAAAATCAAACGAATACGGCGGTCTCGCTTGCAGTAAGATTCAATGATTTCAAGTGAGTTATCTGTTGAGCAATCATCGGAAATCAGTAGCTCCCAATCGGCAAAAGACTGTCCAAGAATCGATTCAAGTTGACGAGCCAGAAATTCTGACCCGTTATACACAGCCATTAAAATCTGAATTTTTGCCATTGTTAAATATACCTAACGTAAACGTAAAGAATGCAGCCAAACAACCGAGGATGTCGCACGAAAAGCCAAACTGCCAAACGATTCTTTATAGCGTCCCCCGTTGGGTGTTGGCAAGAAGCGAACGATTCGTGGCGCCATCCGACAACTTCCGAATCTAACCAGTTTGCATAGTGATCATAGTTGATTTGAGCCTTCTGAACACCGTCGCCCTTGCCCGTGTAGAACAGAAACCAAACAATAAGTCTAATAATATAGTGAATTAAAATTGGCCTTTGAAAGAGCCCTCTGGCCTTAAGCATAAGTATGATTTTATTAAGAGTTTCTTCAAAATGCAGAGAATCAGAGCTGCGATGTTTTGTATTAGAAACGCTACTCTCATTAAAAAACCAGTTGTAACCGCAGTAGCTAATAATCTGAATATTATTTGTTAGCTCGATAGCAGGAATTGAAAAATATAAATCTTCACCAATATTAGTGTCTAAAAAACAAAGCTGATTTTTTCGAACATAATCTGTTCGGTATATCTTTGCCCAGGCGGCCTCAACAACATATGGCCCCCATTCAGTATCGGGTTTAGGCGAAGTTGAAAATAAAATATCACCATTATTATTGGGGCGCTTATATCCGCTGCAAACAACATCTGCCCCGGAGTTTAAGGCAGCTGTAAGGAGTGTATCGATGTAGTCGACATCAAGCCAATCGTCATTATCAGCAAATACCAAGTATTCACCTGTTGCAAGTGCGATGGCTCGATTGCGCGCGGCTGCAACCCCTTCGTTAGATCTGTGCTCGACAATGATTTTATCGGGATACCGACTACGATATTCGTCGAGAATCAAAGGAGAGTTATCGCTGGAGCCGTCATCAATGCATATAATCTCCCATTCGCTATAAGTTTGCGCAATTATGCTATCCAAACAACGAGAGATGTATGCCTGAGAGTTGTAGACAGGAATCAAGACAGAGACTTTTTTCGCGTTAAACTCAGAGCTCATTGCTTTTTGTTCCCCTTGCATAAATCATTTCAATTACCTTGGCAACAGAATCTGGCCAGAATCGCTTTAGCATTTCAAGGTCTTCGACATCACGTGACTTATCAGCAATAAGCTCAGATGTAGCAGAGCCAAGATGAATACGATGGTGCATTAAAATCCTATCGGCGTCGTATAAAAACGATCCCTCGAGATTCGACAGTCTCTCCCAAGTTGCCCAGTCAAGATTCGACTTCATACCAATAACAAATGGAGGATTAGGGCAATTTTCAACATTATATGTTACCGCAGGACAACAAATTGCAGAGCCGAATCGAAGCACCGCCCGCTTCGCCGTTCGACTAGCTGAATTATTTGGATTTTTTAGTGGTGATAACAGTATTCGTTTGATAAAAAGTAGCGAGTTCTTATCGACAATTTTGTCTTCCCGGATCTCTCCGTAATCACAAAAATAAATCAGCGATCGCTGGTCACTTAAAAGGGACGAAACCGCAGATGCAGCATAATCGGGTGAATACACATCATCCTGATGGGCAATTGTGACGAAAGGCGTATTCGCACAGGAATAAGCGAAAGACCAGTCTTGACCAATTCCCGACTCGCCTTCATTTACAACCACCCGCACCCCATATAGAGAAGCAAGATCATCCAACCACTTACTTGGGGTTGAAGTTGCAATAAAAATATCGCTGCGTTCATTAGTTTGAGCCTTGAGAGAATCAAGGCACTCTTTTAGATATGGGCTCTGGCCATACGCACATACCGCGAAAGTGTGGCGAACAGACATCACCGCGTCAGCTCCTCAAGGTACTCCCCCAGCTCTTCCTCCCAGTCGGGCATGCGGAAGCCGGTTGACTCGAGCCTGGACAGGTCGAGCGCGGAGTGTACCGGGCGCGGGGCGATGGGGCCCTCGGCGCTGGCGTAGTAGTCGGTGGTGCTCACCGGCACGACCCTGTCGCCGTTGCCGTTGGCGGCCTCGAAGACGGCGCGGGCGATGTCGGCCCAGCTCTTCACGGCACCCGAGCCGGTGCAGTTGTAGGTGCCATAGGGCGCATGGGTTCCCAGCACGTGGAAGATGGCCTGCGCCATGTCACGCGTGAAGGTCAGGCGGCCCAGCTGGTCGTCGACCACGGTGACCTTGTCCAGCCCGTCTTCGGGGTCGGCTACGCGGTCGGACAGCGCCTTCATGGTCTTCACGAAGTTGTGCCCCTCGCCGATGACCCAGCTGGAGCGCATGATGTAGTGGCGCGGGCAGCCCGCCACGGCGATGTCGCCGGCGGCCTTGGTCTGGCCGTAGACGGACAGCGGGCTGAAGGGCTCCTCCTCGGTGTGGACCTCGGCGGTGCCGTCGAAGACGTAGTCGCTGGACACGTGGACCAGGGTGATCCCGTGCTCGGCGCAGGTGCGGGCGAGCAGCGCCGGCCCGGTCGCGTTGGCCTTCCAGGCGGTGGCGCGGCCCTCGGGGGTCTCCGCCCTGTCGACGGCGGTGTAGGCGCCGCAGTTGATGACGGCGCCGTAGAGCGACCAGTCGTACTTGGAGTAGGCATCGGGGTCGGACATGTCGAAGGTGTCGATGTCGCAGAAGTCAAAGTCCTTGGCGACGCCGCGCTCCTCCGCCAGCCTGCGGACCGCGCGGCCCAGCTGGCCGTTGCAGCCGGTGACGAGGGTGCGCCTGGGCGCCATGGGGACGACGTCCTTCAGCATCGGGTGGTTCAGGTCGGCCTCGGATACGGTGGCCTTATCGAGCGGGATCGGCCACTCGATGGCGAGCTCGGGGTCGGCGAGGTTCACGAAGGTGTAGGTCTTCTTCAGCTCCAGCGACCAGTGGGCGTCCACCAGGTAGGTGTAGGCGGTGCCGTCCTCCAGTGCCTGGAAGGAGTTGCCGACGCCGCGCGGGACGTAGATGGCCTTGGACGGGTCCAGGACGGTCGTGAAGACCCTGCCGAAGGTGGCGCTGCCCTCGCGCAGGTCCACCCAGGCGCCGAAGACCGAGCCGCGGGCCACGGAGATGAACTTGTCCCAGGGCTCGGCGTGGATGCCGCGGGTGACGCCGCGGCTGTCGTTGTAGGAGACGTTGTTCTGGACGACGCGGAGGTCGGGGATGCCGAGCGCGCACATCTTGGCGCGCTGCCAGTTCTCCTTGAACCAGCCGCGCGAGTCGCCGTGGACGGCGAGGTCGATGACCGTGAGGCCGTCGATGCCGGTCTCCGCCACGGAGAGGTCCTTCTCGAATGCGATGTCTGCCATGTGGGAAAAGCTCCTATCGAAGAGGTTGGGAAAACGGGGGCGCCCGCGCGGGGACGCAGGATCATCCCCATGCCCTGCGGCCCCGCGCGGGCGCCCCGCGGTGCGGTTCGCCGGGGAGCGGCCTACTGCCCCTGGGCCCTGTACCTGGCCTCGGTGGCCTCCTTGGCTGGGCGCCACCAGGACTCGTTGGCCACGTACCAGTCGATGGTGGCCCTGAGGCCCTCGGCGAAGTCGGTGTGGGCCGGCCTCCAGCCCAGCTCGCGCTGGAGCTTGGTGCTGTCGATGGCGTAGCGGCGGTCGTGGCCGGGGCGGTCGGCGACCCAGTCGAAGTCCTCGGGGTCGCGCCCCATGGCCTCCAGGATCATGCGGAGCACGGTGATGTTATCCCTCTCGCCGTCGGCTCCGATGAGGTAGGTCTCCCCCATGCGGCCCTTGGTGAGGATGTCCCAGACCGCCGAGGAATGGTCCTCGGTGTGGATCCAGTCGCGGACGTTCTCGCCGCGGCCGTAGAGCTTGGGGCGCACGCCGTCGACGATGTTGGTGATCTGCCTGGGGATGAACTTCTCCACGTGCTGGTAGGGGCCGTAGTTGTTGGAGCAGTTGGAGATCGTGGTGCGAAGGCCGTAGGTGCGGGTCCAGGCGCGCACGAGCATGTCGGAGCTGGCCTTGGTGCTCGAGTACGGGCTGCTCGGGTGGTACGGCGTCTCCTCGGTGAACTTCGCCGGGTCGTCGAGCGCCAGGTCGCCGTAGACCTCGTCGGTGGAGACGTGGTGGTAGCGGACGCCGTATTTGCGGACGGCCTCCAGCAGGCGGAAGGTGCCCTCCACGTTGGTGCGCAGGAACGGCTCGGGGTCGGCGATGGAGTTGTCGTTGTGGCTCTCGGCGGCGTAGTGCACGATCGCGTCGTGGCCCGGGACGATGCGGTCCAGCAGCCCGGCGTCGCAGATGTCGCCCACGACGAGCTCCACGCGGTCGGCGGGAAGCCCGGCGATGTTCTCGGGGTTGCCGGCGTAGGTCAGCTTGTCCAGGACGGTGACGTGGACGTCGGGATGGTTGTTCACGACGTAGTGCACGAAGTTGCTGCCGATGAAGCCGCAGCCGCCCGTGACGATGATGTTTTTCGGCTCGAAGAGCTCTTCAGGCATGTTTCTATCTCCCATTGGGTCGGATTAGTACTCGCGCGGGCTGTTGACGATCTCGCCGGCGGCGACCTTCTTGAGGTGCTGGCCGTAGACCGACTTGCCGTAGGCCTTGGCGGCCTCCTCCAGCTCGGCGGTCGTGATCCAGCCGTTCTCCCAGGCGATCTCCTCGGGGACGGACACGGGCAGGTCCTGGGAGTGCTCCACGGCGCGGACGAACTCCGCGGCCTCGTGGAGGCTCTCCATGGTGCCGGTGTCCAGCCACGCGTAGCCGCGGCCCAGGGTGACCACCGACAGCGTCCCCTCCCCCAGGTACATCTGGTTGAGCGTGGTGATCTCCAGCTCGCCGCGCGCGGAGGGCTGCACCTTATGGGCCTTGGCGGCCACGTCGCCCGGGTAGAAGTACAGCCCGGTAACGGCGTAGGAGCTCTTGGGCTCGGCGGGCTTCTCCTCGATGGAGACGGCCCTCCCCTGCGCATCGAACTCAACGACCCCGAAGCGCTCGGGGTCGTCCACGTGGTAGCCGAAGACCGTGGCGCGGCCCGACTCGGCATTCTGGACGGCACGCGTCAGGTGGCGGGACAGGCCGTTGCCGTAGAAGATGTTGTCGCCCAGCACCAGCGCGCAGGGCTCGCCGGCGATGAAGTCCTCGCCGATGGTGAATGCCTGCGCCAGGCCGTCCGGCGAGGGCTGCTCGGCGTAGGACAGGTTCACGCCGTAGCGCGAGCCGTCCCCGAGCAGGCGCTCGAAGTTGGGGAGGTCGGTCGGCGTGGAGATGACAAGGATGTCCCGGATGCCCGCCAGCATGAGGGTGCTAAGCGGGTAGTAGATCATGGGCTTGTCGTAGACCGGCAGCAGCTGCTTGGAGGTCACGAGCGTGAGCGGGTACAGGCGCGTGCCGGACCCGCCGGCGAGGATGATGCCTTTCATTTTTTACCGTCCTGTCCTTAAACCATCATTAAACTAAACCGCATTATAAAAGAGTCTTATTTATACACATGGGATACATAAGAATAAGAAAGAGATCCGCATCCACATTGAAGAGGCAGACTTCGATATCGCAGCACACCAAAACAAGCATGCGTCTCATTTACTGAACGAACTAAAAATGAGCCGAATCCACGGTAGCATTTTAGAAAGACAGCAACGGAAAACGACGAGTTTTGGATGACTACTACTTTGCGACCATTTTAACCTCAATCGCCTCCAAATGAAGGGCCTCTCCAGTTGTACCGGCGTACTCGCCCGATTTAACCCAGTCTAGCCAACCCTTGCTTTGCACATGTGCTCTATAGACAACGTCATAATGCTTGGCGAGATCTCCCGTCAGCTTTATTTCAACTGCCTCGATAGATAGAGACTTCCCTGTTGTGCCGGCAACTTTGCCATTCAGGACCCACTTTTGCCACCCGATATTCTGAACGTGAGCTCGATACACGATGCCCCCAGAATACCCAAGGTCAGGCTTGCTAATCGTCAACGCCTCAACAGCAAGGTTTCGGCCAGTTGTGCCAACGGTCATCCCTTCATAAACAGGCGACTGCCAACCAAGGTTTGAAACATGTGCCCTGATTGAAAACGTTCTCTGAAAAGAAGGTTGACTTGTATCCCCAGGAGCGGGCGAACCCTTTTCAACTAAAACAACCTGATATGCCTCGAGCCTCAAACCAAAACCGGTCGTTCCGGCAACTTGATCATTACAGGCCCAACCGAGCCATCCCTTATCCTGAACATGGGCTCGGTAGTAAACGTCATAGCGATTGGCCATCTCGCCAGTCAGGCGGATCTGAATAGCCTGGACGGACTTGCTCTGGCCCGTAGTACCAGAAACTTCCCCCTCTTTCACATAATCCTGCCAGCCATAATCGGAAACATGTGTCCTGTACTCCAATGCACCATCGTAGGGAGCATTCTGCAGATTGAGAGTAATGGCCTCGACAGCTTTTGACTGGCCAACGGTACCGGAAGCATTTCCACCCTTGGAGGCCGATTGCCAGCCGTCATTCGAAACATGCGAAGTTGTCAAGACGTCAAGAGGGCCTCGTGACACCTTAACAACATCGTAGCCCGACTCGCCCTTCTTGAAATAAGTCAGAGTACCGCTATTGTGCGAATAGATAGCAAAGTCGTAATTTGCCGAAGCAAGTATGGAATCCGAAAACTCTACGAGATAGCAAGAGTCTCCCTGTTTGCAAAGGGATCTGATAGCGGCATCCGTGTCTTCGGTAATCGGAGAAGCAAACCAATCCATAATCGAATAATCGATAACGGCACCCGGCTTCAAGGCTTCGGCCTTCGTAGAATTCCAAAGTCCACCAGCCGCATCTGCACTGGCCGAATTATACGTACTAGACCCATAACCAGACAGACCGATCTCCGGATTAAAGAAGAGAATCAGCTCTGCAGCAACGGAAGAATCGACATCGGTAATGCCAAGACGGTCAAGCTGTTCCTGCTTTTGGGGATACATACCCGTCGGCGTGTTTGGATGCCCCTTGTAATAATACAAATAGTCATCGCCATAGATAACTTCGGTCAAATTGGCATAGTCGTCAAAATTCTGCTCGTAAGAAACATACGTTCCAAGCAGCATCATCACCTTTTTGCCCTGTTGAGTCGCCGCATCAAAATAACCATCGTTAAAGTTGTACAGGGCCTTAAACGCTTGGACTGTATCCTCTCCCCTATTCTGCAAGCTCGTAAGCATGCTCGAAACATTCACCTTCTTAACATTAGGATCGGATGCGATCTTATTAGCAAAGGCATTATCGTCACCACTCGTAAACAGATTCGTTCGAGTCATCCACCACTGAGTGCCAGGCTCAATACTCAGCACGGCATACATAGAATCCCAGTGATCGTGATAATCGCTATACGACTTTGAAACCTCACCGGTTTCGTATTCCTTATTCTTGGCAGCGTTCCATAAAGCAATCAGCTCCGCTTGCTTAGAATCCGGATCCTTAACGTCGAAGGCCTCGTTGGTAAAGACATACGTGGCAGATCCATCGGACAACAGCCGAATGGAGTATTGACCAGCGGGAATCTTATTGGCGTAAATCATCCTATGGATCAACGAGCAAGTGATGTCATTGATATACAGATTGAACTTTGCCTTGGGGTTGATCTCGTAGAGAGCAGCGACATAATCCGCGAACGCCTGATAGCTCGAACTAGAAGCATTCTCCTCATGGGTCAGATACGGAAGACCATACATCCCGGATGGAAGCGAGTTCCAGTTATAGGCACTTGGACGATCGAGCATCACAATTGACGGAATGGTCGTTCCAGCAGAAGAGGTGCTGATATCCCAGAAAGATAACGAATAGAGAACAACGGGGAAAGAAGCACTCAAAGGGGCAAGGTTGTACTCACTCGCAGAAATGCCAATTGACTGATGATCCTCATGAACGATATTTCCGTTCTTCAAATACTGCAACGTAACGTCAAACGGACCATAATCGCTAAATTCAATTTCACTGGAGTTGGAGCACAGTTCTCCGAGTGCAATCGTGCTTGAGACGGAACGGGTGACCCTCCCCCCATACGTCATGGAGCCTGCTACCCTTATTGAATCAGCAATACCGAGTCGTTTTATATCCTCAACCAGCGGAATATCCAGACTTAATTTAGTCGTCTCCCCAACCTGAGAAAGAGAGCAATTAAAGACATACGGTACATAGGCGCCAGCGGTATCGCCGGGCGCCGCGTCGCCCTTCTTTACAATAACGATCTGAATTGCTTCAACGGCATAAGACCAACCGGTGGTTCCCGCAGTCGACCCATTTGAGGCCCATCCAAGCCAGCCGAAATTAGAAGCATGAACGCGATAATACAGGTCATATGAAGCTGCCCTGCCACCCGTAAGCTTGAACTCGACGGCTTCAATCTGAAGGCCCTTTCCCGTCGTGCCGGAGACGGCTCCATTAGAAACCCAATCTTGCCAGCCTTCATTTTGAACATGAGAGCGGTATTCGATACCAAGGTCTTCTGAATTAGGGAGGGAAACCCTGAGTGCTTCAAGCCTGCGAGACTGGCCTGTTGTGCCAGAGATCGAGCCATTCGATGTAAACGTCGGCTCCCAACCAATGTCTGAAATGTGAGATTTATAGCTAACGTCCGGGGCCGCCTCTTTGGGCTCCACGGCAACATCAATCGAAGGCGCCGTTTCATCGGCTACAGCAGCAGTTTGATCCGAGGGGTCGGATTGGGCCTCTGGAACGGATTCATAATCGTTGGAAACAACATTTTGATCTGCCCAACAAGTCAAAGGACTCAAAAGCAACATCGACATGAAGCAGGAAATCAGAACAATAAATGCTCTAAATTGCCTTTTCAAAAGAATCGCCTCCTAGATAGACAGTCGTCAATAACCATACTATCGGGGGTAGAGTTCATTACTGCCACCAATTAGGTGAACGAAGAAAAAGAAGCCTAATCCAACGGCAAGGGCCCTTTCCTGTTGCCAAGACTACGGCAACAGGAAAGGGCCCTCTTACAAGCTCTCGCCGCTTGCGGGAATAGCTAGTTGATTACGACCTTAGTAGCAAGGGGCACGTTATCCCAAATCCATTTGGCGCGATCAATCGGCAAGCGAACGCAACCTTGAGAGACGTGCATTCCCATTCTGCTGTCCATGGGATTAAAGGTCCCTTGGTAATACGGAATTGAATGGAACAGATAGTCCCCGTAAAACTGCGTATAGTAGTAACAGGTATACCCATGTCCAAACGAGTAGCCCTTGCCGGTGACAGTATACTCACCCGTGGGCGTTGGAGTACCAGGAGCGCCGGTAGAGCAAGTCCAGTATTGAGCGTAACTCCACGACCCGCGCTGGCCGCGAAAAACCCCAAGGCGACACGCCTGCCTATCTACCAAGATAAGCCAGCTTGTATTACTCGCATATCGATTAGCACGGCTGAGCATAGCCATCATGTCAGTCGGGAACATCGGCTGTTCAGTATAAGGACGACCGGTAGGACCGGGAGCACCTGCACCCTTGGGAACAATCTTCACTTGAACCGACTCGACCCTGTACCCAATCTTAGATGTGCCCGAAGGCCGCCCATTTGAAGCCCAGTCGAGCCATCCAAAGTCTTGGCAATACGCTCGATACCAAACATCAAAGTAGTTTGATAAATCACCGGTCAACCTAATCTTAAGAGCCTCGATACGCTTTGCGCGGCCTACCGTGCCAGCGATATCCCCATTGGAAGTCCAGCCCTGCCAGCCCACATCCTGCACATGGGCAGAGTACTCAATGCCGCCAGATACGCTACTAGAGACATTCAACTTCAGTGCTTCAACAGCAAGTGATCTGCCAGTCGTACCAACAACACCGCCATTGCCAACGGGGTCAATCCAACCAAGTGTGGCAACATGTGCCTGCAATGTCAGAGTTGGCGCCGAGATAAATGCAGGCGCGGATGACGCACCAGAATCTCCATCCTTGGCGACAAGTTTAATTTGAACGGCCTCGATCTGGATATTAAGGCCGGTTGTTCCAGCGGAATCACCGTTTTTGGCCCAACCCAACCATCCATAACCAGCCGAATGAACTCTATAGTAAATGTCATACTGATTCGCAATCGGACCACTTAGACGCAGTTCAAGGGCCTGAATGGCTAGCCCTTGCCCAACAGTTCCAACATAAGCGGTGGAACGCCAATCCTGCCAACCAATATTGGCAACATGGGCCCTGGCCTCGATAAACGAATCATCGTCAACGCCAGCCAGCGACACATTCAAAGCCTGAAGAGATAGCGATTTTCCAGTCGTACCAGCTTCCCGCCCATCAAGGACAGATGAAGACCACCCATTGTTAGCGGAATGGGCCTGGTAGATTACATGTGGACCATAAGCGGACGGGTCCGCAACAAACGCTCCATCCGTTACGCCGGGAGCACCGCCATCCTTGCTGATGACACGTACTTCAATCGCCTTAAGGAACGAACCCGCTAAAGCCGTTCCCGAATCCGCGCCATTACACGCCCAGCCAAGCCATCCTTTTTGAGAGTCAAAGCAGCGGTACCAAATGTCATAGGAGCCAGACAAATCCCCTGCAAGAGTCAATCTAACAGCTTTTAAGGCACGCCCGTCATTTTTTGAATTTAGTGCCACACCATCAGAAACGATATCGCTCCATCCTCCAAATTCAAAACAACCGGAGTAATCAATTGAGCCCAGAGTCTCTTGGTTTTCAAACGTAAGGGAAATCGAAGTCAATGGTTCAGAGCCGCTCTCGGAGCCCAGTATTATTGACTTACCCTGTTCAAGGCCCAGGCTTTTACCGTTCAAACCAAGGGAAATACCGCTCAAAGTATCCGTAACTCCAACAAAATGGCACGTGGTGTCACCAGGAGCAGAACCGCCCTTTTCAACCAATAAGATCTGAACACCTTGGATACTAACGCCTTTCGCCGTAGATCCCGCAGGAGCCCCATTCGACGCCCATCCAAGCCATCCACCCAATCCAGAAGCATAGGCTCGGTACCAGATGTCATAGGCAGTAGATATCTCACCGTTCAGCTTAAACTGAACGGCCTCAATCGATCGAGACTGACCCGTCGTGCCAATAATGTCTGAAGACCAGTTTTGCCAACCGATGCCAGAGACATGCGCACGAGAAGAGATAGCACCTCCGTGCCCATACCAAGTAACCCTAGGCGACAACGCCTCAATAGCATTATTTGAGCCAACGACACCCGAGGTATTTCCATTCACAACCGTACTCATCCAACCAACATTGGAGACATGAGATCGATAGGATACGGTAGGCGGTTCCTGAGCATGGTCCCTAAAGGCATCACCTTGCACTGGCGCATCTTGGGCATTTTTTGGAAGCACCTTAATCTGAACTGCCTCAATCTGATAAGCATAGCCCTGTGTTCCGGCGGGCTCGCCATTTGAAGCCCAACCAAGCCAGCCAACATTTGCAGAGTGCACGCGATACCAAATGTCATACGAATCAGAAAGACCGCCCGACAAAGATAGCTTGATGGCCTCGATAGCTCGCGACTGTCCAACTGTTCCAGACGTCCGCCCGTTACCCACCGGCTGAGACTCCCAGCCGATCCCGGAAATGTGTGATTGGACCGAAATGCAGTCATTCTCCAAAGGGCTGCCATCCTGTGAAAGCAGATTGATCTTGAGGGCTTCGACGCGCTTAGCACGACCAGTAGTGCCAGCCGTCATTCCGTTTGAAACGGGAGCTTGCCAGCCAATATCCTGTACATGAGTCTGGTATGAAACGGAGCCAAAGACAGTGGATGCATCGTTTTCGGATTTCGGCGAATCAGTTGCATTGGAAGCAGACTCGCTAGAAACGGATGAGGAAGAATCATTGTCTGAAACAGTCGGCCGCTCGACTTCAACCCCCTGCTGTTCGTCATTTAAAACGAAGTCCTCGTCTTCCGAGCCGCTGGCAGCACTAACGGAATGATCTGTAGATTCCTGCTGCACCGGTAAAGAATCGGCCCAGACAGAAAGGGGCGCCAGAATACACTGAAGGATCAGTAATGACGTCATTGCCGTTGCTAGCAGTCGTTGCGTCTTTTTCATTCGACTCCCCCATCAATCGACCATCTTTAGAATCATTATTTATCGTTTCGCCAATTGCTTAAATATCGTAAACGTGAATGGCACATATATAGAAACGAACGGACCGTTGCAAAACGACCCATTCGTTTTAGATCAGAGTATCTGCTAGAGCCCTTGCAAAGACATAGCTTTCGATTAGTTATGCAAGCGGCACGTTGTCGTACCAGCCCCATTTTGGCTTATAAGAGGTGGAGTAGTAATCCAACCAGTACGCCATATCAAGCGTCCTGATCCGACCGACGTTATCCATAACCTGGTTGTCACCAATGTAGAGACAAACGTGACCATAAATACTACCCATATATGTATGCGTATGCGAAGGAACGGCAATGACCATTCCAACCTTCAGCTGAGAATAATCGGTATATTTACAATAATCCCAGTAGTAATCGCAGGCGTCCGTATGAACGTTCCTAAATCCGGCACGCTCGTAGATTTGAGCAATCCACTCAGAACACAAGCCCGGACCAGGAGACGGCACCTGTCGGGCAAGATTTACGATCTTCTTTTGCATCGGATTTGCAAGCGTAAAAGGCTGCCCAAGCAAACACGGCGAAACGGTGCTCCCGGGGGCATTGGCGCTCTTCCTTGTAAGTCGAACCTGGACAGCTTGGACATGAGTCCCATAGCCAGTGCTACCGGCAACGGCACCATTTTTGGTCCAGCCGAGCCATCCGACGTTATCGACATGAACCCTGTACCAGACATCAAAATAAGTTGCCAAATCACCTGACAGAGAAATTTTAACGGCTTCGACCGAATTGGATCCAGCGGCAGACGATAGCTGCCCTCCATTTGACTTGACAGAAGTCCACCCTTCATCCGAAAGATGCAGCTGATAATTAATCCCGCCGGCAACAGATGAATCCGTTTTAGCCGAAAACCCGGTGATAGCAATTCCCTGACCGGTTGTACCGGACATCTCTCCGGCCGAGACAGAATTCTGCCAAGCACCTTTCACCTGAGAGGAATACGTCACGGTAGGTATTTCAAGATGGGAATATCCCGATGTATCAGGATGAGAGGCGCCCTTCTTAATGAGCTTAATCTGAACAGCCTCCAGAGAGCAAGCCATGCCGGTGGTGCCGGCCTCCTCCCCGTCCTTGGCCCAGGCCATCCAGCCGATGTTGGAGGCGTGGACGCGGTAGTAGACGTCGTAGTCCTTGGCGAGGGATCCCGTGAGCCTCAGGCGGACGGCCTCGACGGCGCGGCCCTGGCCGGTGGTGCCGCCCTCGGACGCCGAGGGGGTGTCCCAGCCCTGCCAGCCGATGCCCGCGACGTGGGCGTCGATCTGGACGGCCGAGCCGTCGGAGTAGTCGGAGCTGTCGAGCGAGAGCTTGAGGTCCTCGAGGGCGAGGCCGCGGCCGGTGGTGCCGGCGGTCGCCCCGTCAGCCACGGCGCCCTGCCAGCCCACGTTGGAGACGTGGGCGCGGTAGGTAAGGGACATGGGCTTCTTCTTGAAGGCGTAGTCGACGTCGGCGCCGTCGGACGAGGGGGCGGCGTCGCCCTTCCTGACGAGCCTGACCTGGACGGCCTCGACGCCCCTGCCGTAGCCGGTGGTGCCGGCCTCCTCCCCGTCCTTGGCCCAGGCCATCCAGCCGATGTTGGAGGCGTGGACGCGGTAGTAGACGTCGTAGTCCTTGGCGAGGGATCCCGTGAGCCTCAGGCGGACGGCCTCGACGGCGCGGCCCTGGCCGGTGGTGCCGCCCTCGGACGCCGAGGGGGTGTCCCAGCCCTGCCAGCCGATGCCCGCGACGTGGGCGTCGATCTGGACGGAACCGTCAACTACAGGATTCAGAATACTAACCTTAATATCTTCCACAGCTTTAGACTGCCCCGTTGTACCGGCAGTAGAGCCATCTCTTTTGCTGCTCATCCACCCAATATTGGAGACATGAGTCTCATATTGGATATGCATCTTACCGTCATCCACGTTTAAAATAGACCCATTGAAGCAATAGTTCATGTCACAGGATCCATTAACGCCTGGGACATTGCCCCTGCTTGAATATTGCCAGAAACTATAGCTTCCTGCATAATCGCAACGCCAATTGTATTGAGCGACCCAATGGTCATAGCCACTCAGCGACGGAGAGTTCAAATAATTGTTAAACCAGTTAAGGTTTGCATAGATGCCCGCCTTAAAACCAACGGCCTCCATGCGATTGCAAAAAGTTTGGGCAATCTGGGCAAGCTTATCCTTGCTGAAATTCGAATCCTCCAGGATATAGCTATCCTCAAGATCGTAATAAATGGGGAGAGACGGATGATGGCCTCCCAGCCAAGAAAGCGTTCGATCGGCTTCTTTATTTGCATCCGCTACAGAACGAGCATAGGAGTAGTAGTAGACACCGTAAGGAATCCCGAGACGTTCGCATTCGGTAGCGTTTCGCTCAAACGTTGAATCGGGATTGCCATAAACAGGACCGACCTTGAGAATGGCAAACTCAATCCCCGCGGCTTTAACCTGACTCCAGTCAATCGTCCCCTGAAAGTTACTGACATCGATTCCACGCGCAACGGCACCATTGGGCAAAGAATCGTCAGCCAAAGACTGCGCATCGACACCCTCGTTGCCGGCATCAATAAGGACGCCGTTCTTGTAACGCCAAGAATTCGGCACCAAAGAGTCAGCTTCAGGGGAATCCGTCTGCATGGCATCATCCGCCGATACCTCGCCACCAGAATTGTCAACGCCCGACTCATCGGTACCGATTCCAGACTGATTGTCAGAGATTGAGCCCGAGTTCCCATCCGGGCGAGCAGCGTTCGCGTCGTCGCCATACCATTCGGTTACCCCCTGAGAACCCGAGGTATCGTCCTGCTCTTCCTGAGAACTTTCGGCTTGGAATCCGTAATCGTTCGATGATTGCAGCACCGACTGTGCAGCAGCGACAGATTGGACAGACAACGCGTACGAACTGTAAGGCTGGATGATTTGCGACCAAGCCATTAAAAGCGTGCAAACCAACGCCGCAGACGCTTTGAAACGATTCATGGTTATCCCCCGAGACATTGAACACTTTCAAAGACACAAAACTATATTACCGCACTTCCGAACATGCATTTAAAGCTTATGACGCAACGTCAGCATTCAGAAAAAAGAGGCGCTCCTTTTACGGAACGCCTCAATTGGCTCTATGCAAAAGGCCTTGCGGCACCGATTACACGACCAGGAGCATATACCGAACGCTCGGTGACTCCAATTCCCGGCCATGAATCGATAATTCGGCCGTTTCCAATGTAGATTCCAATGTGACCCTGGTAGTAGACCACATCACCCCTCTGCATAGCAGAGGTGCTAACCGGCATGAACGTGTTGTTGCGATACCAGTTCATGGAGTTATAGGTCTGCTCGGGCAACCAACGATGGTTATAGGGGTTATACCAACCCATATCCATGCCAGTCGCATACAGACATTGCAGCACCAAGCCCGAGCAATCAACTGCATCCCCCGGCCAAGAAGACCAAGGCTCGATATAACGAGTTCCGATATATTCACGAGCACGCTGGACAAATGCGTTAATGCAGTCCTGGCGCGAAGCGTTATAGGGAATGCGGGAAGGCGTGACGTACGTAAAGTATCCGGTGCAATACGAAGGAAGCTGCACACTGTTGCAATTAACCTTTGGGTAGGATCCGGGTGTCTGATAGCCCATATAACGATAGGTCTCAAAATAAGAATCGGAGGTAGAGCCCGGTGCAGCAGCGCCCTTGGGGACAATCTTTACCTGTAAAGCCTGAACGGGAATTCCAAGCTTCGTGGTACCCGCCGGAGAGCCGTTTTTGGTCCAGCCAAGCCAACCGTAATTTGAGACATGAACGCGATACCAAACATCAAAGCAATTGGAAACATCGCCAGTCAAGCTGATCTTTACGGCTTGAATTTGCTTCCCTTGACCAATGGTCCCCGATGTAGCCCCATCAGAAACAGCAGATTGCCAACCGATATTTGACACGTGGGCGGAATACGAAATACCACCACTTATAGAGCTATCAGAAAGCGACAGCTGCATGGCCTCCATGGCGCGATTCTGTCCAACCGTACCAGCAACAGCATCATTACCAACAGCCGTTTGCCAACCAAGCCCAGAGCAGTTTGCCTTAACGGAAAGCCCGGGAAGCTGAATCAAAGCCGCCTGATCTTGGGCGGGCTCGTCAGAAGAGCCCTTGGCAACTAACTTAATTTGAATTGCCTCAGCCTGCTTAGCCAGGCCAACAGTGCCGGCCGCAGCGTCATTCTTAGCCCAACCAAGCCAACCGTAATTCGCTACGTGAACACGATAATAAATGTCGTATTTCGAGGCATCGTTGCCGGTCAGCCTTAGCTTGACTGCCTGAATTGCGAGATTCCTGCCAACAGTGCCAGCATAGTCGGCACCCGAAACGTATGGTTGCCAGCCAATATTCGCAACATGTGCCGACACTTCGACGGAGGCATCGATGCCCTGCGTTGCAACATACAACGCCTGCAGAGAGTGTGACTTACCCGTCTGGCCGGCAGTTTCACCGTTGCCAACAGGAGCCAGCCAGCCCGCAGAAGCAACGTGCGCTTGCGAAACAAGACCAACTCCAGACGCCTCGATAAACGCGCTGTCAGTGGAGCCAGGCGAAGACTGACCCTTGTTAACAAGTGCTATATCAATACCGCATAAGCCGGAAGTACCGCCGGAAACGCCACACGCCTGGCCATTTGAGGTCCATCCGGTCCAACCATTACTAGAATCGAAAACCCTATACCAGATGTCATAATTGGCAGCAAGCTGACCGCTCAATGACATTTTTATCGCTTTTATTGGCGCCCCAGACACTGCCTTGGCAGGGCCGCCATCCGATGAGGAAGAACCCCAGCCCGAATACTCGTCCATAACGGTATAGGAAATAGAGCCATCATCAGTCTGACCTGCAACGCTTAAGGCGATAGAGTTCAACAGCTTGGAGTCTTTGCCTCCAATTGAAGCCTTTTGACCAGAGGAAGAACCTAACGTTTCCCCAGAAATAGCCGATCCGGAAACCGTAACAGCATCTGGATCTCCGATAAAAACCTTATCCGAAGAGCCGGGCGCCGATCCGCCCTTCTCTACAAGAACCACTTTGACCGCTTCGATAGCCTTGCCCTTACCGGCAGAGCCAACAGCTGCGCCATTGCACGCCCAATCGAGCCAGCCTATGCCCGAGACATGCGCGCAATACCAGACGTCATATTTTTCAGCCGCCTCACCAGTCAAGCGAATCTGAACGGCCTCAAGGCGTTGCGCCTTACCAGTCGTACCGCAACGTCCTTCGGACCACTTCTGCCATCCAATATTCGACACATGGCCACGAAGTTCAATAGAACCCGAATGGCCATACCAGTCAAGCTGGGCCTCAAGAGCCTCCATGGGGAGGGCCCTGCCGGTTGTCCCTGCAATAGCCCCGTTCCCCACGGGGGACATCCATCCTATGTTAGCCGTATGCGAGCGGATAGAAATCGAAGCGGGATCATCAACACGGTTCTTGAAGGGCGTGGAGGTGTCGCCCGGGGCGGGGTCGCCCTTGGGCAGGACCGCGACCTGGACGGCCTGGGCGGCGCGGCCGTAGCCGGCGGATCCGGCCTCGGCGCCGTCGCAGGCCCAGCCCAGCCAGCCGAACTCGGCCGAGTGGACGCGGTACCAGACGGTGTAGCGGGCAGACAGCTCCCCGGACAGCCTGACCCTCAGGGCCTCGACGGCGCGGGACTGGCCGGTGGTGCCGGCGGTGCCGCCGTTGCCGACGGCGGGCTGCCAGCCGATGCCGGCGACGTGGGCCTCGACGGACAGGGCATTTGCAACCTGCTCTTGAGAGGAAGCCCCATCCACTTCCAGTGAGATTTTAAGTGCCTCGAGATTCAAGCCCCTGCCTGTCGTTCCGGCAATCTTGCCCGAACCAACAGGATTCATCCACCCAATATTCTGCACATGAGCAGAAACGCTTACGTTTTTGACGGTCAGCTGATTGCTTTCGGCTGAATCGGCAGCAGTGGCTCCACTAGCCTCTTCGGAGGAAGCCAACTGCGCGTTTTGGGACTCACTATTCTCGGGAGTACTATCCGATTTTTGTTCCTCGGACACCGAGCCGCCTTGCGTGGCAGCCGAACCTTCAAGGACGGAGTCAATTGAGTCAGCGGATCCGTTAATTGAATAATCAGCATATGCAGCAGTCACAGCCCATGATTGGCTCACGAGCAACACAGCAGCCATGAGAACAGAAACGGACACATCAAAGAGACGTCTCACGATTCCACCTTCCTTCATCTATTAACGAACCTACTTAAGGACAACCGCTTGGGCTCCTCGCTGTGAGTATAGCGAAGCGATACGTTCAGCAGAGTTAGAGACATACCCAGAGAGCGAATCAGAAATGTAAACGGTACCTAGGGAGCGATTAAAACCTCTTAAGACAACGGTATGAGAGTTGGTATATGTTCTATAAACCCTTCCACCGTAAGCCTGAGTCGCATAGCATCGACCCAAATTCTGCATGCCTATCGTCGACCAGATGATAACGGGATGACCAGCTTCCAAGTACGAATAAAGGTCATAGAAACCTGTGCCGCTCACGTCGTACGCTCGCAAACTACTACCGCTGCTAATCAAGAAAGAATTAGCGGTGTTGGTCAGTCCAGGGGCAGATATACAGTTTCCATTCGAAGCGCTATGTGGGTTACCCCAAAACGCCGTCACAAAATCCCAGCTGCTCTTAGGCATATACGCGTCTGCAATGACGGTTTTACCCAAACCAAATCCGTAATAGTTAAGCGCATTGGTCAATGCAACGGATTCGCAGCCAGTCGGAAGCTCAGGGTTCTGCATTGCACAAGGAACGTTGAGGACAACCGAATTCGGATGCAAGGGACGATCCCTGTACGCGCCGTCCGTGGGCCCCGGGGCCGCCGAGCCCTTCGCGAGGATGCGGACCTGGAGCGCCTCGACGCGGTAGCCGATGCCGGTCGTGCCGGCGCGGGCCCCGTCGCTCGCCCACCCGAGCCAGCCGTAGTCCTGCACGTAGGCGCGGTACCACACGTCGTAGTACTCGGAGAGGTCGCCGGTCAGGCGCATCTTCACGCACTCCACCGCCCTGCCCTGGCCGGTGGTGCCTGCCACGGCGCCGCCCGAGACCTCGTCCTGCCAGCCGACGCCCGCGACGTGGGCGCTGTAGGACAGGCCGCCGGCGACCGGCGAGGAGACCTCGGCCGCGATCGCCTCGACGGCGCGGGCCTGCCCGGTGGTGCCGGCGGTGCCGCCGGCACCGACCTCGTCCTGCCAGCCGAGGCCCGCGACGTGGGCCCTGAGGCTGAGCGAGGGGGCGGAGAGCTCGGCGGGGGCGCCCGACGAGGGGGCGTCGCCGCCCTTCTCGACGAGGACGGCCTGGAGCGCCTCGGCCTGGACGCCGAGGCCCTCGGTGCCCGCGGCCTCGCCGTCCTTGGCCCAGCCGAGCCAGCCGTAGCCCGCCGCGTGGACGCGGTACCACACATCGTAGCGCTCGGAGACGGGGCCGGACAGGGACACCCTCACGGCCTGGACGGCGCGGCCCTGCCCCACCGTTCCGGCATAGGAGGGGGAGGGGGCGGCGTCCTGCCAGCCGATGCCGGCCACGTGGGCCGCGACGGAGACGGAACTCCCCTCGCCCGCCCCCTCGAGGCAGGCGCGCACCGCCTGGAGCGCGAGGCCCCTGCCGGTCGTGCCGACGTCCCCGCCGCCGCCGACCGCCTGCAGCCAGCCGCGCTCCGCGACATGCCCCTGCAGGACGAGCGCCGGGCCGGAGGCGGCGCCGGAGACGAAGGCCCCATCGGTCGGGCCGGGGGCGGCGCCGCCCTTCGCGACGAGGGCGACCTGGACGGCGGTGAGGCCCGAGGCGCCCGACTCGACGCCGGAGGGCTCGCCGGCGCTCGCCCAGCCGGTCCAGCCGCGCGCGGAGTCGCAGGAGCGGTACCAGACGTCGTAGCGCTCGGCGAGGCCGCCGGACAGCTCGAAGCGGACGGCCTTGAGCTGGAGCCCCCCGTCCGGGGCGCCGAGCTGCGCCCCGTCGGAGCTGGGCTCCCCCTGCCAGCCGGAGCCCAGCAGGAGGCCGCGGTAGCAGACCGACCCGTCGGACTCGAGGTTGTCGACGACCGCGGCGACGGAGCCCAGCACGGGGCCGCCCTCGGAGCCGATCGTCAGGACCCCGCCGGAGGACGAGGAGCCCGCCGGGGAGCCGGAGACGGAGAGGGCCGACCCGGACAGGCGCTCGCCGGCGCCGCGGAAGGCGCCGCCGGCCGGGCCAGGCGCGGCGCCGCCCTTGGGGACGAGCACGACCTGCACGGCCTGGACGGCCTTCGCAAGCCCCACCGTGCCCGCGGACGCCCCGTCCCTGGCCCAGCCGAGCCAGCCGTAGTCGGCGCAGTGCACGCGGTACCACACGTCGTAGGACGAGGCGGCCTCGCCGGAGAGCCTGAGCTGGAGAGCCTCGACCGCCAGGGCGCGCCCGGTGGTGCCGGCGGTGCCCGAGGACCAGCCCTGCCAGCCGAGGTTCGAGACGTGGGCCCTCACCTCGAGGGATGAGGAGCCGTGACCGTACCAGGAGACGGAGCCCGAGAGGGCCTCGAGGGCGCGGCCCTGCCCGGTGGTGCCGGCGGTGCCGCCGTCCGAGACGGAGCCCTGCCAGCCGATGCCGGCGACGTGGGCGCGGTATGAGACCGAGGGGGGCTCGGAGGACCTGTCGGCGAAGGGCGTGGAGGTGTCGCCCGGGGCGGGGTCGCCCTTGGGCAGGACCGCGACCTGGACGGCCTGGGCGGCGCGGCCGTAGCCGGCGGATCCGGCCTCGGCGCCGTCGCAGGCCCAGCCCAGCCAGCCGAACTCGGCCGAGTGGACGCGGTACCAGACGGTGTAGCGGGCAGACAGCTCCCCGGACAGCCTGACCCTCAGGGCCTCGACGGCGCGGGACTGGCCGGTGGTGCCGGCGGTGCCGCCGTTGCCGACGGCGGGCTGCCAGCCGATGCCGGCGACGTGGGCCTCGACGGAAAGGGCGTCCTCGCCGAGGGGCTCGCCGGTCGACGCGTCGGACAGGACGAGGCGCAGCGCCTCGAGGGGGAGCCCCCTGCCGGTCGTGCCGGCGGTCTCGCCGCCGGCGACGGCGCCCATCCAGCCGATATTGGAGACGTGGGCCGAGTATGAGAGCGAGACGGGCGCGGCGGCCTCGGGCTGGGCGGGCTCAGCCTGGGAACCGTCGGCCTGGGCGGCGTCGGCCTTCGCGGCGGGCTCGCCGCCGGACCCCGCGTCGGCGGGCTGGGCCTCGCCGGGGAGGGCCTGCGGATCCCCCGCCGCGGCGGGGGCGGCGTAGGCCGCGGGCCCGCACAGGGCCAGGGCGGCCGCGACCGCCAGCGCGGCGGCGGCGCCGGAAATTCGCTTCACGAATCGTCTCATAGAAAAATCCCCCTAATCTAGCAACGGTTTAAAGTCTACTAGATTGGGGGGACGGGAACCAAGCCGGCGCAGGCAGACAAACAATCAAATCAAATTGCTCGTCGGGGAAATCTAGTCCACATCGTGAGCAACACCGGCTATACCCCTAAAGGTCAATCTGAGCCAAATTTAGAAACCAGCTTTCGAGCCAAGAAAAGCTTGACTGTTAGCGTCGGAATAATTTAGCCAAATATAGTCGGCCGAGATTGACCAATCCCGGCCGACCCATTTTAGCCAACACGCCCGCATCTATGTCTTTCCTATCGCTTTGCTACATCCCCTCGGGCTGGATCCCCCTCATCTTCACCGCCTGGGGGACGGCCTCCACCGAGTAGGTGTCGAGCCCCCTGCCGCGGTAGCTCGGGCCCCGCATCACGAACACCGACGCCTTGTCGAACAGTCTGTCGAGGGCGCAGAGGAGCGTGTCGTCGCCCGTGAAGAACTCATCCCACCCGCTCGGGGCGATGTTGCTCGTGAGGACCATCGCGTTCGGCCCCTCCTTCTCGTAGCGCCTGTCGACGACATCGAAGAACAGGTCGGTGCACGGCCTGTCGTAGACGCATCTTCCCACCTCGTCCACGATGAGGCACGACGGCTTGACGAGCGAGGAGACGACCCGCGAGGTGTTTCCCCGCTGGACGGCCTTCTGGAACCTGTCCCTGAGCTCGGTCGCCTTGATGTAGTAGGTCTTGAGCCCCCGCATGCAGCACTCGCGCCCGTAGGCCTGCGCGAGGTGCGTCTTCCCTATGCCGCCGGGCCCGACGAAGGCGACGTTGCGGTGCGCGTAGAGGTCGGCCAGCGACGGGAGCTTGCCCAGCGCGGCCGCGTCCCGGCCCTGGATCCTGGAGAAGTCGAAGCCCTCGAAGGTCTTGGGCTCGCGCCTGGGTAGCCTGCTCAGCCTCAGCAGCGTCTCGATGGAGGCGAGCCTCCTCTTCTCCGCAAGGTAGGAGAAGGTGGCAGCCACGGCGGCCATCTCCCCGTCGCCGAGGTCGAGGTCCGAGGCGAGGGCCGCGAGCTCCTCCGCCCCGATGGCGATCCCGAGCCTCGACGCGGCGTCGCTCGCGAGCTCGTAGGGGCTCGCCCCCGCGCCCGCCATCATTCGGCCCTCCCGAAGTCGAACCTCTCGAAACCGGGCTTCGCCCGGGGCGGGGCGATCTGCTCGACCACGGTCCCGACCGGCTGGGTCGGCAGCTCCTCGGGCTGCGCCGGCGATGTTTCCCACTGCCCCTCGCACCAACTGTCGGCGCCGGTGCCGACAGCGTGGGCGACGAGCTCGCGGGAGAGGTCGTCGCTGTATATGTGTACCACGCGCCCCTCCCGGCTCACCCTGCACTCGCGGCGGCCGTACCAGTAGGGCACGCCGTAGCGGTGCCCCTCGAAGCTCACGAAGCCGTCGAAGGAGGTCTTCCGGCGCAGACACAGATACCGCTCGACCTCGGCCGTAACCTCGAGCGGCCTGGTGTTCGCCGAGCACGCCGCCTCGTGCTCGCGCATCGGGGCGCATGCCGCCGGGCGCCGCCAGCGGCCTCCCTGCTCGGCGCACCAGAGGGCGGCCTCCCGGTTGAGGGCGTCAAGGTCGGTGAAGGACCTTCCCGCGAGGAAGTTCCCCTTCACGAAGCGGACGAGCCTCTCCACCTTGCCCTTCGTATAGGGGTGGCGCGGCCTGCACAGCCTGGTGCGGAAGCCGACGGCGCCCCTGAACTCGGCGTAGTCGGCCTGCCAGACGGGCCGGCCGTCGGCATCGCGGCGAACGACCACGCTCTTCATGTTGTCGGTGAGCACGGTCGCGGGCACGCCCAGCGCCGAGAACGCGTGCAGCATCCCGATGAGGAGGTTCTCCTGGCGCGCGTTCGGGAAGAACTCGACGTGGGCGCTCCCGCAATGGTGGCAGACCATGGCGAAGCAGGCGATCCGCGCCCGCTCGCCGCCGGGGCGCTCGACCGCGACGAAGCCCCAGTCCATCTGGTAGGCCTCTCCAGGCTCCGTCCTGAAGCGCCGCCCGCGGCAGCCCTGCGGGGCCGCCTGCCGCCTCTTCGCGGGCACGAGGTCCCGGTGCGCGGCGATGTAGGTCTTCACCGTGGTGAGGCCGCCGGCGTAGCCCTGGCCGAGCAGCCGTTCGAATATCACCTGCGAATTGGTGACGCCCTTCCGCAGGAGGTCGTCCACCAAGCCGGTGTGGCCGGCGAGCACGCCCGGCGCGGCCCTCCTCCCGCTGTTCCCGTGGGGCAGGGCCCTGAACCCGTGGGCCCTGACCGTCCTCGCACGGGGGCGGGTGAGCCCCGTCCTCCTGCAGAACTCCGCGAGGTTGCATGCCTGCGGGTCGAACCCTTCGCCCACCTCCGTGGCCATCTCCCGGAGCGCCGCGTCTATAATCTCCTGTAGGTCATCGTGTCTCTCGTTCACCTCAATGGTCCTCCTAACGCCGGCGTGTTGGCACCACCAGCGTAGTGGCGGCGGGGAGGCACGGTGGCCATTATTCGGTGACCGCTAATGGTCAAAATTATTTGACCATTAGCGGCTAAAATCGCCCGGCGCTAACACCGGAGCTCATAGAGCGGGCGCGCGCAGAGAGGGGCGATGCCCCGCTGGCCTAGCCTAAGGGCGAAAACGGAATAGACGGACCGACCGTCCGGCTGAGTCTGGGAAGAGGTGCCGGGCGGCGGGCGAAGCATGGCCACCGGACCTATCGAAACACATCTCCACCGTTCCTTCAACTGGGAAAACGGCGCCCCGGGGCCAGATGGGGCCTTGGGGGCGTTCGGCTAGCTGCGGGAACGGCCTATCCGCTCAATGTGTTCGGCTGAGATCGGAAATCAACCCATCAGCTTCCTGAGCTTTATGCCGTGATAGAATAATTGGCTCAAGAACCTGCTTATATTAGGATTGCGCATGCGTCACAGAGGCCTAATACCAGACTAATTGGTTTATCCAACGATCCTAACTGGATTCAATAGATATGAGGCCTGCGAGGCATTAAGGGAGTAACATCCAACGTGAGCCTCTCTCGCAACATCACACACGCTCTGCTCATAACTCTTCGTGTGTTTTGGCGATAAATATTTTGGCGATAAATATATATTTAAAGCCGAAATACCCACTTTGCTACATTCAATGCAACAGCCTTTACCATCGCAAGGAACAATAGCCCTTATTTCCTTTTCAGAGCTCCAAATGTCTCGTTTGATATTTAAGACTTGAGCACAGAGGGTGTAATAAACATTCATTTCGCGAATGGCTGTTTCGTCTTTTTCCCTATACGCTGCTTGCGCAGTAGCAGCCATATATCCAATGATTTTTGAAAAGTCTATGCGAGAAGGCTCGTAAAAAACAGGAAACAGGCGTGATGGATCGACGACTTCGTATTCAACACAAATCCCGTCAGATCCATAATCAGACCACATCTTTAAATTTGAATAGTCCTCGGAAGAAAAAGAACAAATCGCAACGCGACCCGGAAGGTCCCTAATAAAGCCCTCTATTTTTTTCGATAATAATTGAGTTGTTTTCGACTGCTCCAGTTTGCTAACATCAGAACAAAACCCCTTGAGTTCAAACGAATCGTTTTGGTCCGATGCAGAATTGCACCATACGCGTTGATCACGAATAGTTTGCAGCCTTTCACCGAGATCTTTATCAGAAAGGCCTTTAAAAGATATGAATTTATAAATCTTTTTAGGAACCATCAACGCTCTATACTTATCAAAACCTTCAACATCACCTTCCCTTAAAGAGCTTAAACATCTCTGTTTAAGCTCTCCGGCAGATAACTTATAGGAATTACCCATTGAGACAATCTCCTTTTAAACAATTAAACGAATCGCTCAACGCAGGCTTTTAGCCCACGGGTCGCAAGATACAGACGTGCGGCATTAACGATTGAGATCTTCGACCCGATCGTCAGTTTGTGTGCAACATGACGAACGCCCCCCTTAGCAGGCAAACTAGTCCAGCCTTGGCCCAAATGCCCCGCGAACTCATCCCTAACGCGAGCAGTAATCGCACTGTAATCCCCTGCATCCAAGCGCGCAAGGTCGAACACAACCAAATCCAAAAACCACGTGACAAGATCTCCGGGACACAGATTCAACAGCCCTCGCTTGCCCCAGCGCTCCAGCACTTCATGAAGCACCAGCAAATGGGCGTCGACCTTGTCCATGCGCTTGGCGCCGGCGTTAAAAACATGTGTCAGAGACCTCTCCTGCATCACGTAGTGGTACAACTTGTCGCGCTCGACGACCGTCTTGGCAGACAGCGGATACGATTCAAACTGGAACACAACGTCCTCGGCAAATCGGACATTTTCGGCAAAACGCAGAGATTCACGCTCAATCAGCTCGCGAGAGTATGCCGCACGCCATACATAGGGTTGTGCATTAGCAGAAAACAGTAGCCCCGAATCAAATGGCTCAAACGCACGCGCTTCAGGAGAAAGCAGTTGCTTGATGCGCTTCGAGGCCGACTCGGCAGGCTCGCACTCGGCTCCAAACACAACAATCTCGGGATGTTCCTTAGCAAACGTATCGACCAAGAACTCGGCAAGATTTGGCTCGACGTAATCGTCCGAATCAACGAAATCGACAATGTCGCCATGCGCAACATCCATGCCAGCATTACGAGCAGACGAAAGTCCGCCGTTAGGCTTCTCGACAACACGTATGCGAGAATCTTTGCACGCATACTCACCAATAATCGCTGCGGAGTCATCCGGCGAACCATCGTTTACAACAATAATCTCGATATCCGAGTATGTCTGACCCAAAAGAGAATCAAAGCAACGGGGCAGGAAATCCTGAGTGTTATAAACGGGGACGATGAATGAGACCTTCGGACTTGCCATAACTCCCCTATTTCTTAATTGCATCCAGAACGAATGCGGCAACCACGCCCGGGCCGCCGACGCGCGCATAATGCTTCGCGCGGCCCATCGCGCCGGCACCAGCAAAATCCGAAGACTCAGCCAACCACTTTTGTGGATCGTCAACAATAGCCTTCAGGTTCGCTCGCTTCCACGGCTTGAGGTCCGTTAGTTCAAACTCACCGGCCTCAAGCGCTCCGCGGAACTCCTGGGCCATACGGTCCAAAAACTCGGCGTAAAACTTGGGATTCAGGCGAATGTAACTCCACATATATGAATCGTATTTAATGATATTTGCGAACTTAAGCAGCTTGGCAACATCGTGCGAAGAGTGCGACTCAGCGTAATCCTCGACAATCCAGCGATGAATCTCGGCGTATTCATCGTTAACGCAATGAACCTTATTGGGCGAATTGACTGAGGACCCTTCGTTGTCCTGCCGATATGAAAGAACCGAATCGTGCAGGTAAACCGCAGTATCGGCAAGGGCAAACACTTTAAAGGTAAATGAGGCATCCTGAAACGCAGCTCCAGGCGTCGGCAAGAATCGGATGTCATTGCGGTTCAAGAAGTCGCGACGATAAACCGCAGACCAAATCGACGGTTTAAGCGAGAAGGCATCAATGGTGTCACTCGGACAAACCGGCTTGTTGCAATCCTTAGACTTAAAGAGCTCCATCAGCTCTCGGCGCTCCTCGTGCTTTGACCAATACAGGTCAAAGTTCGCCTTTGCAAAATCGGCGCTAAAACGCTCAGCAGCCCCCACAAGTTTCTCCAGCGCATCGGGGGCCATAAAGTCATCGGACTCCAGAATGCCCACGTATTTGCCGCGAGCCATCTCAAGCCCGCGATTCATCGAGTCACCATAACCGCTGTTGGCCTTGTCGATCATCTTCACGCGTGCGTCGCGATCCATGTACTCACAGATAATCGCGGGTGAGCTATCGATCGACCCGTCGTTAATGCAGATGATTTCGATGTCCTCGAGCGTCTGTGTCAGGGCGGAATCGAGACACTCGCGCAGGAAGCGCTCAACGTTATAAATGGGGATAAGCAGCGACAGAACGGGGCTGCCAGAGGAATTAGTAGACAAATGTGCTCCTTAGGAATTACCTGTCGTTAATGGTATCAAAGGGTCGTCTCGCCCGCGGGCGTTTATATAATCTATGGAGCCCACAGAGGCGAACGGGAACGAAAGGAAGTCATGGCGCCTAAAGCCACACGCAACACCTCCATCGAAGCGCTGCGCTTGGTCGCGGTCGCCGGGATCGCCATATTCCACACGTTTCAGTGGACCTTCCAGGCCGTCTGCACCGGCGTACCGGAGTACGCAACGCTTGCCGCCTTCCCCTATTCCGGTGCGCTCGGCTCTATTAACTTGATGGGCTGCTGAGCCAACGAGGTCTTCTTTATGATCTCGGGATACTTTCTTATTCCCTCGGCGGTACGCGCTCTCCAAAACGGGTCATCCGTGCATGACCTTACGTGCAAATCGCTTGCTCGCTTAAAGAAGATCGTCTTTCCAACGCTGTTTTATTGCGCCGCCTGCCTGCTTGTCTCGATGTTTATCTATCCTCTGCCAGAAATCTCGCTGCACGAGATTGGCTGGCTCACCTTGGGGATCGAGTTTATCTGGGTCTACGCGGCATCCGTGCTGCTCGTGCCAATTATTGTGCTAGCAAGAAGGCGAATCGGCAGCAAAAGGGCTCCGTTTGTCGCAGCACTCCTCGTGCTCGCAACATTTGGAATCAACTGTTACATCGCGGCGACGGCAAACGAAGCGGCCGGTATCGCTTTGTGGCGCAAGCTCATGAGCGCCGTTACCTATCTTGTCGCGTTTATTGCAGCCGGCGAGATGCGCTTCGCTCTCGATAACGGCGACAAAGCATCCGACGCCCAAAAATCCAAGATCGTGCTTATCGGACTCATTGCCGTCACTATCACGCTCGAGGTTCTGTTATCGGCAAACAGCCAGTACGCCGCGCTTTGGATGCTCTCTTACAAGTCCACTTCCGTCATATCCTTCATCTTGGCCGCCGCATCCGTTGCCACAGCGGCACTCCATCAACCGCGTCGCAAGGCCTCGTCCGCAGGCAAGGCGATCACATCTCTCGCCGCAGGAACGCTGGGCTTCTATGCCGTGCAATCGTTTACCTGCAATGTTTGGCGTCCCATCTTCGACAATGCAATCTATGCCATGGCAGCCGGCGTCCAGACGGGAACGCCCAATCCATCCGGCGCCATTGTGCTCGGAATCGTTATGAGTCTCTGCCTGGCGTTCACCCTGCTCATCATGGATATCGTGCGCCGAGCTGTGGTCGACGCCATAAAGACCCAAATAAACAGCTAGGCGTCCTTCTGACTCCGCAAGCCACGAAGCGCGCTAACACCCGAGGCAAATAACATCGCAAAGATAATCGCCCAGTTCTTGCAGCCAAAAACTGGAATATGAACGATCGCATGGTCATGCATAACGACGAAATAGCCCAGAACGACTACAAGCGGCAGCACCATAAGCAGCGATTGAGTCAAGACCTTGCGACGACGACCGCCTTGCGCGCCGCCCCGTAGCGAGCAAACGAGCACTCCAACCCAAATCGCAAAACAGCCAAAAGCGAAATAAGGCAAACGACGTTGGAAATCATCGCATAACCGGCAGTTGAGCAGATCGCGAACAACTGCGGGCTCATGCAATAAAAATCCTTCAATATCTGAGGCCAATCAGCTTGGGGCAGCAGCGACGAGGACCCATGCGCGGACCAAAGGCCCATCTCGCCCAGAACGTTCAAGAAGACCTCATTCCAGCCCAATACAAACGCTGCGACAACCCATTTCGTCGCCCAGGTAAGCATAAACGAAAGCCCAAACCCAAAGAGTGCCTGCAGCATCGTGACAACGCAGCGCTTGGGGCGCTCGTCCTCGGGGAGCGCAATAAAGGCGAAAAAGCAGTGCAGGGCGACAACTGCGGCAGGAATCGTCAAAAAGTCAAGAAACGAGAACACAGCCCCCGTCGCTATCGACCAAAAAACGAGACGGCTTGCGAAGGTCTGCGCACTCGGGGCCGAACCCAAACGAAGACTCATGCAGGACATCATAATAAGCGCCACAAAGAACGAAATGCACAGCAGCAAATCGCCGATAACGTTGAAAAACAGATTGGTCGACAACAGCAGAATTACGAGGAAGCCCAGCGTCAATGGCATTGAAAATCGCTTCCTCAATGCAAGATAAGCGCAGGTGGAGCCAGCGATCGCCAGAGCGGCAGCAGGCACCACGATAGCGTCGATACTGCCAACAAACAGGCAGATATTTGTAAGCAGCTGCCAACCATGCCAATAACGATAGTATTGCTGATGTGTAATCCCACCGGCTTTCGCAACATCATCGATCTCGGCAACGGCCATCGTCTTAAACGGAGAACCCTGATCCTTTTGTTGGGCAATCTCCAAGATAAAGCGATTGTTGTCAAAGCAAACGGGACCAGCAAATACACGGTGGTCGTAGACATACATATCGGTCAGGAGAGCAGAGGATGCCGAGTCCTGCGCATGCGTCTCGACAACGCCCCGGGGAAGGCAATTCGCCGCGGTGTTGCTCAGGACAAATACCAGCTGAAGGACCAAAAACAGCAAGAGCGACGTAGCGGGAAGGCTGTCGGCAAAGGAGGCTAAACGAGTTTTATTCACAGGGCATCCAAACAGAAAAGATCGCGTCCATAGGAATCGGCACCTATGTAATACCACAATGCGCGCATGCGATCTCGCTACGTCCAGACGTCGACCAGGCTTATAGCAGACGTTCTTGGTGATTAGCGGAACATTGCCCGTGGGCGCCCGTCTACGCTTACAATAGTTGTGTCCCATTGGGCACGTTGTTTATTCCGCAGGGCCGATACGCTGCCCACGCGAAAGGATATTCTCGTTCATGACTTCCACCCTTCCCGCCCCCATCGATAAGCTCGCCATCGTCGTCGTCACGTACAAGCGTCAGGAGCTCCTGGCCAACCTGTTCGACTCCATGACCGAGCTCACGGCTGTGCCTTGGCGCATCGTGATTGTCGATAACGAGAATTCGCGCGAGACCGAGGCCATGTGCTCGGCGTTTAACGAGCGCCTGGCCAACTTGTGGGACATCGACACCGATCAGCCCGACGCACAGGGTGGCACCGACCGCGTCGTCTACGCGCCTCAGCTCGAAAACGGCGGCGGCGCGGGCGGCTTCTCTGCCGGCACCAAGCGCGCCTATGACCTGGGGGCCCAGTGGTTCTGGGTGATGGACGACGATGTGCTCGTCATCCCCGAGGGCATCGAGCGTCTTGCCAAGTGGACGGATCGCTACGACGTCATTCAGGGCTCTCGCCTGGACTTCGATGGCGGCGCCTTCTTCTGGCAGTACCAGCTCATCCTTTCGCTCGGCATCCCCAACCCCGTCGCCAAGTGGGACCTGGGCCCCGAGGGCTACCGCGCCATGAATCAGCTCTGCTTTGAGGGCGGCATGTTCTCGCGCCGCGTGGTCGACAAGATCGGCCTGCCCGACGCCCGCTTCTTCATCTACGGCGACGACGCCTGCTACGGCTATGTCGCCAGCCAGCACTTCCCCGCCGCCGTGGTTGCCGACGTGGTGCTCAAGCGCGCCCGCGCCGTCTCTAACTGGGACATCGCCGGCAAGCGCCAGCTCAACTCCACGAGCGACACCAACCGTTACTACATCATGCGCAATCGCGGCTTCCTGGCGCGCTACATGCAGATCTACGGCGACTACCACCCCGTGCTGTTCCGTCTGGGCAACGCCGCAACATTCTGCAAGGAATTCATCCGCCTGGCCGCCGTCGACAAATGCTTTAAGACCGGCATCCCGGCGCTACGCCGCGGCATGAAGGACGCCCGCAAGATCATCAAGGACCCCAACTGGAAGCCCATGCCACCCATGAAGGATGCCGAGTAGCGGGACGCTTTCGGCAGCTCGCTCCCTACAGCCGCTGGCACACCACGGACACGCGTTGCCCATCAAAACCAAAGCCCCAGCGCATGCGGCCCACGGCGGGTCGAGGCACGCGGATCTCATCGACACCGTCGCGCTCTATGTCGAGTAGTGCCTGTACGGCAAGCAATTCCAACCCCAGCGCATCCACATCGGGGTCAAACATCATATTGATCGTTATAAGTGGACGCTCGTCGAGCATGCCGAGGGTGTCAGCAATATCGAACACCTTCCCCGTGGGAAGCACCTGAATACCCCAACAACCCGTTCCGCGCTTTCTGCCAGACAACGGATTGGCGTAGCCGGGCAAACCAAAGCAGAGCCCCTGCAACAGCAGGTGATAAGGCAGCGGGGAATCCGCCTCGGCCGTACCAGCACCCGCATCGCCCAAGATTCGGCACAACGCCCGCCTCACCGTATCCTCGTCACCGCGGCACAATCCATCGCGAAACTCATCAACGTCCCGCGCATCCTCGGCGGCGCACTCAAACCATTCAATTATCACGAGGCGCAGCGCCTGGCGAAGCTCGCCATTGGGCAGACGCAGAGCACGCGAAAGGGCACCGCGCTCCGGCTCCCCAGTCTCATCCGTTGTCAAAAAGCCAGACAGGTAGAGCGCAGTCCAAATATCATCAGGCGACTCAGCCTCTTGCCCTGCAGCGTTCAGGTCCAGAGGAGCTTCGACGCAACCATGAGGCTCGAGCAGGTCGAACAACACCGACAGACGATCCAAGTTCCAATCGCCCATAACGCTGCTCAGACAATCAGCGTATCCATAGAGATCCGTTCGCGTGGGCGGCATGCATCCGCGATCCATATAGCCGATCAAGCGCCCCGGATTTTCGCAGTAAAACTCGCCAAACCGGTAGCCTTCGAGCCATTCACACGCTTCGTCCAGACAATCCTTGTGACCGGCGCGCCCCAACAACGCCTGGCATTCGGCATCCGAAAAGCCAAACCAACGATCGCACCAGGACGAAAGCGGAGACGCCATGCGAAACGAGCAGCCAGTCCGCGCCAGCGCCGCCTCTGCAGGCCCGGGGCGCTCGCCCATCAGGCAAGCCAATCGCAGCGAATCGCCTGCCAAGCCAATGGCATTAAAGAGCATGCGTTCTAGCAACTCTGCCGGAGAGACGTCATTGCCGCGCTTTGTCACTGCGCAATTCGACCACGCCGCATCGTAGTCATCAACGAGCAGCACAACCTGTTCGTCGCAAGCCATCTCCAGCAACTCGATCAGAACACCAAGCACGGCATCGGTTTCATCGGGGCTCGCCACGCCGCGTGCAACACGCTCGACATGGCGCACCTTACGACTCGGTAAGTCCGGCGCTGCCAGCAGCGGCAGCAAACGAGCACACTCATGGGAGACGGCATCGCGCAGGGCCACAGCAGCATCGGCGCCACGCTTTGCGGCGGAGGAAAAGTCCAGCATAATCACGGGGTAGCATGCATTCTCATCACGATAGAGTCCCTCTTCGGCGTCCCAAATCTGCGTGCCGACAAACATCCCGGGGTCCGCTCTCCCGATCACCGGGCACTCCAAAAACGCCTTGAGCATCGACAGGTTCATGCTCTTGCCAAAGCCCTCGGGGCGGCAACACACCACAACGGATGCGTCACAATCCAAAACATCGGCAATAAACATAGTCTTATCGACCAACATGCACCGATTAACTGCCTTGGCAAAATCGTGCACGCCGACAGGCAAAACCGCATCGTCTGCATGATTGATCAGTCGCACATCAATGCCGGTTTCACCATAATTCACCTGTTCAGACACCGTAACTTCTCCCTATATCGCAGCACGATACAAATTGTAATGAATGGCGAATAGGCAACGATGTCGCCGCGCAAACGTTTCGGGCAACGGTAGTAACAAAGACCCCGAGGGGGAACAACAAATCGTTGCACAACAAAACGGGGCCCAATGCAACCGCACCGAGCCCCGCTCTCGTCCGCATCTTAAGACGCCCCGGGAATTACTCCTTAAAGCCGTCCTCCTCAGCAGCCTTCTTCTGCTGATCGAGCTTATGCTTGCCGCTCACGATAGACGTAGCGCCCAGTGTAGCCAGGCTTGCACTGGCCAAGCTGGCCATCACGATAAGGTCGCCCGTCTTGGGCATGTTGCCGCCATTGTTGCCAGCATTACCATTGCCGGAACCGGAATCGTTCTTGCCGGCGGCATTGTTATCACCGGCGCCATCTTTGTTGTCGTCGGAACTATCCTTGTTGTCACCGACGTTGTTATTGTTCTCGCCACCGCCGGACTTGTTGTCCTTCTCCTTGGAGTCGTCCTTCTTCTCCTCAGAACCAGAGACCTTATCCGTTTCGGGCTTCCCAGATGTATCCTCGGATTTATTGTCCTTGGAGTCGGCCTTTGCGACCTCGGTCTTCGTCACGGAGTTCTGACCATCATTGTCCTTGTTAGAAGATGAGTTGCCGCTTGCACCAGCCATCAACGACCCCAGCGTGGAGCCAAACAGTTCGGGAACAGAGGGCTTCTTGTTCGCCGGGGTGACGGACGCATCCGTCCCCTTATTCGAATCGTCCTTAGAGCTATTGGAGCCAGACCCCGCGTTAGAGCCAGAGCCGGCTCCGGCAGAGGATTCGCTCGAACCGATGGAGGGTTTAGATGAGCCATTGCCGGTCGAGCCGGTGTTGTTGCTACCGGTATCGGTAGGAGGCTCGTTCTTCTCGCCTCCATTGCTCTCTTTGTTATCAGTATCGGGCTTCTGTACGGGCTGAGACTCCTCAGGAGTCTGGCTTGAACCAGGCGTCGACGGGGACTCCGATTCCTCAGACTTCTTATCAGCCTCTGTGTTCTTATCAGCCGGCTCGTTCTTATCAGCTGATTCGTTCTTATCGGCAGCCCCGTTCTTATTAGCCGCTTCCTTCTCGTCCTCGGCAATATAGACCAGGCAGTCCTTGAGCTCGTTGCTGTAGCGGTTTCTCCAGCCGTTGTGATATTGGGATTGATTCGGATACTTTTTCGCCACGTTATTGACCACGCTATCGGAGAGCGCCGTCACAAACTGACGATCGGTCATGTCGTTGGAAAGATTCGCCCAACGGAAAAAGTCCTGGCAACCATAGGTGCCGCACATGTTCGTAATGCTCCAGACCATGCCCTTGACGCAGTCGGCGCGGCCGGAAATGTCAATGCCCAGCGCGCTCTTGAGCCACGACTCGGTAACCGCATAGTAGGAGTTGTACGCATAGGCATCCTGCAGCGCCGAGAACTCCGCAGGGTCGGTGTTATAGGCGCCCAGGAAAGCATCCTGGGCAATGCGCCCCAACTCGGTAAGTTGGCCGTTCGCATACATGGGATTATTCGCGTTGGAAATCTCGCCACCGCGATCAATCGAGTCTTTGAGCATGCCATATTTAGCAGAATCGTAGTTGTAGACCTGCTTCATGAACGGGATGAGCGACCAGCGGCGATCGAACTGGTAATAGCCCAGCGCGTTATAACCGTCACCGAACGAAAAACCCTGATTATAGTTGCCATGGCTCTCGTACTTGGTAAAGTACTTCATCTCGGTGGTCACGTTGACAAACGAGACGCCCTGGACCGAGCGCAGCACACCCGAGAAGGACTGCTGGGTGTAAAGGCCCTTATCGATATTGGTGGCATCCGAGGCAACGCCCGGCGTGGGCTCCTCGGCAACAGCGGCCGTGGGCGCGGAAACGGCGCCAAACGAGAGCGCCAGCGTCAGGCCCGCCACGATAGCGGAATGCTTGGGCTGCATAAGATCCTCCCTGCATTGGTGTAGTTAAAGTGCAGTTTGCAAAGATAGATTCAGTATTACAGCTCCCCGCTTGTTGCACAACAACAACTCGGCAAACGGCAACAACCCTTCGCGAAATCTCAAGGAATTAGATGAACTGGTCGTCGGGGGCCAGAAGTAGATCGCCATAGTGTGCCAAAAGGCCGTCTCTCAGCTGGCAAAAGGCGGGGATATAGACGTTCAGGATGCGTTTGATCAAATCCTGCGCCAGCTTATTGTCATAAATATGAACGTTCGTATTGCGGTCTCTGAGCATGTCCAGCCAAGCAGCCTCATCAATAAAGTCGTAGAACCGATAGGCCTCTTTCAAGATGGCACGAGGAGAGCCCGACGCAGCAAGCGTAGCGCCCTCATACTCAAGCAGACGCTTGAGGAGCTTCCAGCTCAACTCAAACTGCAGGTTAAACTTATTGATCAAACCACTCTGAACAAAATCGTTATTAAGATCCTGATTGGGCGCATCCTCAAGATTCGCTAAGGCGCTGGCAAAGTTCTCATATTTTTTCATACAGGACCACACCATCCCTGGCTATTTCGTCGAGCAATTGCTGTGATAAGGACTCATCGAGATTGACGATATCAACGTCTAAAAGCGTATCGAGATGCTCCTCGATCAAGTATGAGAAATGCCGGAAGTCCTCGCAACCCGCAACAGCAATATCTATATCACTCTTGGGTAAATTGTCGCCTCGAGCTCGAGACCCAAAGAGCACTACTTTCTCGATATCACATTCTCGGGCAAACGATGCAATTTGCTGGTACACCCTGTCGAGAGACCCCATTTGCAACCCCTACAGCTTAATGTCGAAGTTGATCTCGGGGACGGCGGCTAGGTCGGCGAGCGTCACGCCGTCGACGTACTTTTCGATCACGTCGTCCAGGCCGCGCCAGAACTTGACCGTAGAGCACAGGTCGCTGCGGGTGCAGCTGTTGTCGATGCCGTCGCACGCCACCGGCGCCGTGCTGCCCTCGACGGCGCGTAGGATGTCACCGGCGCGCACCTCGGCCGGGTCCTTGGCCATCATGTAGCCGCCGCCCTTGCCGCGCACACTCTTGAGCAGGCCCGCCTTCATAAGCGGACGAACCAGCTGCTCCAGGTACTTCTGCGAAATATGCTCGCGGTCGGCTACTTCGCGCAGGGCAATCTTGCCCTCGGCGTCGCCGAGCGCCGCGATATAGATCATCAGTCGGAGGGCATAGCGGCCCTTAGAAGAAATGAGCATACCTACCCTCCCATCGCATCCGGGACAACACAGCCAGGAGTATTTGCCCCAAATCTTACGCACGCGGGACAGGCAATCCTGGTTATTTTGTCCCACATCTAGAAAAGTCGAGTGGATTAGTCGGGTTTTCCCTTGACTAACGCCAAACCCATAGTAACTTTAATCCGAGAAGATTCCTAGGGTTTAGTACACCCAAGAGTACACCATACACAGAGAGGGACAGCATGAGCGCAAATCCGCTGCTTTCCATCGAGGGTCTCACCGCCTCCGTGGACGAGAAGACCATCCTCCACAACGTCAACCTCAGCGTCGCCGCCGGCGAGACCCACGTGCTGATGGGCCCCAACGGCGCCGGCAAGTCCACCCTCGGCCACCTGGTCATGGGCGACCCCGTCTACACCGTCAACGACGGCCGCATCGTCTTTGACGGCCAGGACATCACCGAGCTCACCACCGACAAGCGCTCGCGTGCCGGCCTGTTCCTGAGCTTCCAGGCCCCGGTCGAGATTCCGGGCGTGCCGCTGTCGAGCTTTTTGCGCGCCAGCATCGCCGGCCGCCCCGGCCTGGAGATGAAGGGCAAGGAGTTCCGCCGTCGCGTGAAGGAGCTCGCGGCCGAGCTCAACATGGACACCGCCTACCTCAACCGCGAGCTGGGCGTGGGCTTCTCGGGCGGCGAAAAGAAGAAGGTCGAGATGCTCCAGCTCCTGCTGCTGCAGCCCAAGCTCGCCATCCTGGACGAGACCGACTCCGGCCTGGACGTCGACGCGCTTTCCACCGTCAGCCACGGCATGGACGCCTACCGCAAGAGCTGCGACGGCTCCATGCTCATCATCACGCACAACACGCGCATCCTGGAGCACCTGGATGTCGACCGCGTCCACGTTATGGTCAAGGGCCACATCGTGCGCGAGGACGATGCCTCGCTCATCCCCTGGATCGACAAGAACGGCTTTGAGACCTTCGAGCGCGAGGCCGCCGAGCAGCGCGCCCAGGCCGAGGCAGCCGCTGCCGAGCAGCAGGCGTAAAGGGGCGACGCAATGACCAAGAACCGCACCGAGGTCGCGGACATCGACCGCAGCCTCTACGACTTCACCTATGGCGAGGAGGGATTCGAGCGCCTCGACGCCGGCATCACGCCCGACATCGTGCGCGAGATCAGCGCCAAGAAGGACGAGCCGCAGTGGATGCTCGACCTGCGCCTCAAGTCCCTCGAGATCTTCAACCGCTTCCCCGATCCGACGTGGGGCCCTTCCATCGAGGGCCTGGACATGGACAACATCGTCACCTACGTCAAGCCCAACACCGACCAAAAGCACGACTGGGAGTCGGTGCCCGACGACATCAAGAACACCTTTGAGCGCCTGGGTATCCCCGAGGCCGAGCGCAGCTACCTGGCGGGCGTCGGCGCACAGTACGACTCCGAGCTGGTCTACCACAACATGCAGGACACCGCGTCCAAGATGGGTATCGTCTACTCCGGTATTGAGGAGGCCCTGCATGACCCGCAGTGGGAGCCGCTCATCCACGAGAAGTTTATGACGCTCATCCCGCCCACCGACCACAAGTTCGCGGCCCTGCACGGTGCCGTGTGGTCGGGCGGCTCGTTTGTCTACGTGCCCAAGGGCACCAAGCTCGACTTCCCACTGCAGAGCTACTTCCGTCTGAACGCCAAGGGCGCCGGCCAGTTTGAGCACACGCTCATCATCGTCGAGGACGATGCCGACCTGCACTTTATCGAGGGCTGCTCCGCGCCAAAGTACAACGTGGCCAACCTTCACGCCGGCGCCGTCGAGCTCTTTGTGGGCAAGCGTGCGCACCTGCGCTACTCGACCATCGAGAACTGGTCAAAGAACATGTACAACCTCAACACCAAGCGTGCGCGCGTGGACGAGGACGGCGACATCGAGTGGATCAGCGGCTCCTTCGGCAGCCATGTGGGCTACCTCTACCCCATGAGCGTGCTCAACGGCCGCCGCGCCCGCTCGAGCTTTACCGGCATCACCTTTGCCGGTGCCGGCCAGAACCTCGACACCGGCTGCAAGGTCGTGCTCAACGCGCCCGACACCTCGGCAACGGTCGAGACCAAGGGCATCTCCAAGAGCGGCGGCATCCAGACGTTCCGTAGTTCTATCGTGGCCACGCCCAAGGCTGAGGGTTCCAAGGCTACCGTGAGCTGCCAGTCGCTCATGCTCGACGACCAGAGCCGCTCCGATACCATCCCCGCCATGGACATCCGCGCCAAAAACGTCGACATCGGCCACGAGGCCACCATCGGCCGCATCGGCGACGACAAGGTGTTCTACCTGATGAGCCGTGGTATCTCCGAGGAAGAGGCCCGCACCATGATCGTCAACGGCTTTGCCAACCCGGTCTCCAAAGAGCTGCCGTTGGAGTACGCCGTCGAGATGAACAACCTGATCAAGCTCGAGATGGAAGGAGCGATCGGATAATGAAACAGACCACGAACACCGCTGCTACCACCCTTGAGCAAGTCAATGCGATGCCCGCAGCAACTTGGGGCTGGCTGCGCATGAACCAGACCAAGCTCGAGCTTTCGAACGAGCTTGCTACCGCTTCCGCCGAGGCCGTAGAGGTCGAGGGCCTGGACGAGCTGTTCCTCGGCGCGGACGACGCCTTCGATACCGCCATGGAAGCCATGGCCGAGCGCTTCCCCGAGCGCCGCGCCTCCGCCCCCGGCGACGCCGCCGACCGCGCCCGCATCACGCACGAGACCGAGCTCGACGTGCCCGCCACCTCCGTCTACCAGGCAGGCGCCATCAAGCTCGAGGAGGAGCTCTCCCCCGCCGAGGCCTTCGAGACCGGCATGGGCGAGACCGCCTACGCCTATCTGGCAGAGCACGCCACCAAGCGCGTCGTCATCGATGTGCCCACATACAAGCACGCCACGGCCACCGTACGCGTGAGCGGCGTCGACGCAGCGACTGCGATTGCAGCTATCGACGTCGTCGCCCGCCCGCAGGCAACGCTCGATCTGCACATCGCCCTGGACTCCCCCGTTACCGGCGAGGGCGTCGTGGGCTCCGTGCTGCGCGTGTGCGCCCACGAGTACGCCGCCGTCAACGTGACCTGCACGCAGACGCTCGACGACAGCTGGATCGCACTCGACGACACCGGCCTGTTTTTGGACGAGGGTGCGCGCGTCAACGTGCAGCACACCGTCCTGGGTGCCGGCGCCAGCGCCACCGGCCTTGCCGGCGACCTGCTGGGCGACACCGCCAAGGTCACCATCGATACCGACTACCTGGGCGCCCGCGAGCAGGTGCGCGACTTTAACTACGAGCTGCGCCACCGCGGCCGCAAGACCGAGTGCGAAATCGACGCCAACGGCGTGCTGACCGGCACATCCAAGAAGGTCTACCGTGGCACCATCGACCTCGTGCACGGCTGCAAGGGCGCAACCGGCACCGAGCGCGAGACCGTGCTGCTCGCCAACAAAGGCGTCGACAACAAGACCGTCCCCGTCATCCTGTGCGACGAGGACGACGTCGCCGGCAATCACGGCGCCACCATCGGCCACGTCCGCGACGAGCAGCTGTTCTACCTCGCCTGCCGCGGCCTTGACCAAAACGCCGCCGAGGACCTGTTCATCCGTGCCAAACTGGAGGACGCCGCGCTTTCCGCCGCCGATGAGCGCACCCGCGCCGCCGTCGTCCGTCTGGGCAACAACCTGATCGATAACTTTGAAGAGGAGCTCGCATGATCGACACCGAGCACGTTAAATGCGATACCTGCACCGCCCCCGAGCCCATGGAGCTCGACGCCAGCGACGAGGCTTCGCGCGGCTGGCCTACCGTGGACATCGAGACCAACCCCTACAAGGGCCAGTTCCCGCTGTTCCAGCAGCACCCCGAGATCGCCTTCCTCGATAGCGCCGCCACCGCGCAGCGTCCCGCCTGCGTACTCGATGCCGAGCGCGACTTCTACCAGCGCATGAACGCCAACCCGCTGCGCGGCCTGTACTCGCTGTCCGTCGAGGCCACCGACGCCATCGCGAAGGTCCGCCAGCAGATCGCCGACCTCATCGGCGCCTCCCAGGCTAACGAGGTTGTCTTCACCCGCAACACGAGTGAGTCGCTCAACCTGGTCGCCAAGAGCTTTGCGCCCACGGTGCTGGAGCCCGGCGACGAGGTCGTCATCACCATCATGGAGCACCACTCCAACCTGATCCCGTGGCAGCAGGTCTGCCGCGAGACCGGTGCCAAGCTCGTCTACCTCTACCCCACCAAGACCGGCCAGCTCACCACCGAGGAAGTTCTTGCCAAGGTGGGCCCCAAGACCAAGATCCTGGCCGTGGGTCAGGTCTCCAACGTGCTGGGCGTCGAGAACCCGGTCAAGAACCTCGGCAAGCTCGTGCACAAGTACGGCGGTTATCTGGTCGTTGACGGCGCACAGTCGCTGCCGCACATGCCGGTTAACGTGGCCGATCTGGGCGCCGACTTCTTTGCCTTTAGCGCGCACAAGGCCATGGGTCCTATGGGCATCGGCGTGCTGTGGGGCAAGATGGACCTGCTCAACGCCATGCCGCCCATGCTCACCGGCGGCGAAATGATCGATTCGGTCACCGAGCAGGACGCCGTCTGGGCGCCCGTCCCCGAAAAGTTCGAGGCCGGCACGCAGGACGCCGCCGGCATCTTTGCCACGGGCGCGGCCCTCGATTACCTGGTCAATACTGTGGGCTATGAGAACATCCAGGCCCGTGAGCAGGCACTCGTCCACTACCTGATGGGCGAGCTCATGCAGCTCGACTTTGTCCAGATCATCGGCTCCATCTACTGGGACAACCACCACGGCGTCGTGAGTTTCAACGTCAAGGGTATCCACCCGCACGACGTCGCGAGCATCATGGACATGGACGGCGTGTGCATCCGTGCCGGTCACCATTGCGCACAGCCGCTGCTCACCTGGCTGGGCGTCGAGAACCTCGCCTGCTGCCGCGCCAGCGTCGCCTTCTACAACGACAAGGCCGATATCGACAAGTTCATCGCCGGCCTGCATCACGTTTGGAGCACGTTCAATGGGTAATCTGTACACCTCCACCACGTTTATGGAGCACAACTCGCACCCCGACTACAAGTACGAGATGGACGCCCCCACGCATGAGCACGACGGCATCAACCCCAGCTGCGGCGACGAGCTCACCTTGCAGCTGCGTGTCGAGAACGGCGTGATCGAGGAGGCCGCCTTTACCGGTCACGGCTGCGCCATCAGCCAGGCCAGCGCCGACATCATGGCCGACCTCATCACCGGCGAGACGGTCGAGGAGGCACGCCGCCTGGCCGAGCTCTTCCTGGCTATGATCCGCGGCGAACAGCTCTCCGAGGAGGATCTGGAAGACCTGGACGAGGCTGCCCAGCTCCAGGACATCTCGCACATGCCCGCCCGCGTCAAGTGCGCCGAGCTCGCCTGGCGCACCCTCGACGGCATGCTTGAGGAGCAAGCCGACCAGTAGCGAATGCATCAAATCCAAGGCTATTGATGGCCGAGCCGCCCGATACGGGCGGCTCGGCTTTTCTATTACGAGCGCAGACGCGCAGCCCGCGTATCCGACCCCCGGCCTGTCATTTACGGCAGCACCAGCCGCGAGCACGGGCGTTTCCCACGGAACAAAACGCCGGCGGCTGGGCCGCGAGCCCGCCAAATAGCGTGTCAAGCTCGGTCCTACTGGGCTCCGGATCACTTCGTGCCCGTCGCAGAAGGGTCCCATGGGGTGCGGTGTGCATTTTTGCGAGTATTCAGCAAGCCAACGTGCGTGCATACAAATCGGGAGCGTTATTCAGCATCTATACGCGCCTTTATATGGCGTTTCAAACCAGCATCACCGCCTGACGGGACGCAAGCATGCGTTTCGGAGCGAATCGGCAGGCAAAAACTGCTTCGAAGCCCGCTACGTTGCGGGCCTGCGGCGGTGTCGGCAGCGCCCCGATGCTGAATACTCCGTTTTTTGCACGGTCCTGACGGGGGTAGGTTCGGACAAAACCCAACTGAACCGTAAATTTATGCAATTCGGCGATCATTCTATGCAAATCTAGAACTACAGCTGCCATAACAAGCGTTAAGAACGCTTACTGCAGCGCACAGGCGACCCTAAACCAGATTTCCGTCAGTCCGCATCTCCGTTCGCGCGTGGGCGCGCACGATTCGAGAAACGGTGCTTTTTCCAATCCCCGTATACCGCTCGATATCGCGCACGGTATAGCCCGCCTCATGAAGCGCATAGATGATTGTATCGCGTCGCACCGGCGCCACGGTCTTAAGTTCCTTGAGCGGAACCCCAAGCTCCTTCGCCATCTTATCGGCAAAGGCATGCCGTTCCCATTCCGTCTCATCCATATCGTGAATCACCGGATCGGAACCGTCGGGCGTCTCCAGCGAATAGGCGACAAAGCTCTCGGCGGAGCCAAAGAGCTCGAGCACCGTAAACGGATCCGAAAAGCCCATCCTCGCATCGTCATCAAACGCCCGCAGATACTCGGCAAAGCTGCTCCACGGGTAACGTTCGATAAGAGCGATACCGGCCTCTTGCGGATTAGCGTGCACGTAGCGAATGGTAGCCATCAGGTGCCGGTCGGTATCGAGCGCACGCCGGTCAAAGCGGTTTTGGAACAAACGACCCGTGCGCCCGGTGCGCTTGTTGAACCGACGAGCGTACGTCAAAAGCAGCCGCTGCATCGCCGCGCTCATCCCGTCCTCGTAGTCCGCGAGCACCAGATGCACGTGGTCGCTCATAAGGCACCATGCCACGACCGTCACGCGCTTATCGCGACAGCAATCGCGCATCAGCTCCAAAAACTCCCGCCGGTCATCGTCGTTCTCAAAGATGGTCTGCTTACCGACGCCTCGGGCCGAAACGTGATAATAACCGGTGACCGTTCTCCAAACGCGCTGCACGGCAACCCCTTCCGCGGGACCTACTTGCGCCTTCCAATACACCACGATTGAAGCGTGCTATCAAAACATACATGCAAAATGGCACCAGCACGCGGCAGAAGGCGGCAAACGGCCGGCGAACGGTGCCGCGGCACAGGTCAGACGATGTAGCGTTTCCGTAAGCTGACCAAAATCGTCAAATAAAGAACAACCGCTTCTGATGAATTTGTCACACTTAAATCGCTTCAATTGAAAGTTCCGCGCATCTCGCTACGAAAACTGCGCCGTTCGCCGATTATTCCGTGCATTTCGCGGTATTATAGGGGCTGCATGTCATGTCCCTTTCGAAGGGTCGCCCGGCAATCGCCAGCCACGACCCCCAGACGGGACGCCAACACGATAGAGAGGAGAGGCATGCAGTACTCACAGGAAGTGGAGAACATGTGCCCCGTTGCCAAGGGTGCATACCACGGCCCCGCACCCATCCCCGAGGAGGGCAAGTGGGTCCAGGCTAAGGAGATTTCCGACATCTCCGGTCTTACGCACGGTGTGGGTTGGTGCGCACCTCAGCAGGGCGCCTGCAAGCTCACGCTGAACGTCAAGGACGGCATCATCGAGGAGGCCCTCGTTGAGACCATCGGCTGCTCGGGCATGACCCACTCTGCCGCCATGGCTTCCGAGATCCTTCCCGGTAAGACCATCCTCGAGGCCCTCAACACCGACCTCGTCTGCGACGCCATCAACGTTGCTATGCGCGAGATCTTCCTGCAGATCGTTTACGGCCGCAGCCAGACCGCGTTCTCCGAGGGCGGCCTGCCCGTGGGCGCCTCCCTCGACGACCTCGGCAAGGGCCTTCGCTCTCAGGTCGGCACCATGTTCGGCACCAAGGCCAAGGGCGCTCGTTACCTCGAGCTCGCTCAGGGCTACGTCACCCGCATGGCTCTCAACGACAAGAACGAGATCATCGCGTTCGAGTTCCTGAACCTCGGTAAGTTCACCGACGCCGTCAAGGCCGGCAAGACCCCCGAGGAGGCCATCGCTGGCGCTATGGGCCACTATGGTCAGTGGGAGAACGCTGCCAAGTACATCGACCCGCGCACCGACGAGGAGACTCACTCCGTCGCCAGCGTGTTCCCGGTTCACGAGTAGAAAGGGAGGGAAATAACTATGACTGTTACGTTCGAAGGTTACGAGCGCCGCGCTGACAAGATCAACAAGTGCCTCGCCGACAACGGCATCGCCTCCCTCGAGGAAGCTCTGCAGATCTGCACCGACAAGGGCTTCAACCCGCGTGAGATCGTCAACAACACCCAGTCCATCGCCTTCCAGAACGCTGAGTGGGCCTACACCCTCGGCTGCGCTCTCGCTGTCAAGCGTGGCGCCAAGTCCGCTTCTGAGGCTGCCGCCATCATCGGCGAGGGCATCCAGGCCTTCACCGTTCCCGGCTCCGTTGCCGAGGACCGCAAGGTCGGTCTGGGCCACGGCAACCTGGGCGCTATGCTGCTCTCCGACGACACCGAGTGCTTCGCCTTCCTGGCCGGCCACGAGTCCTTCGCTGCCGCTGAGGGCGCTATCGGCCTGGCTCTGAACGCCAACAAGGCTCGCAAGAAGCCGCTGCGCGTCATCCTTAACGGTCTGGGCAAGGACGCCGCCCAGATCATCGCCCGCATCAACGGCTTCACCTATGTGAAGACTCAGTTCGACTACTACACGGGCGAGCTCAAGGTCGTCGAGACCATCCCCTACTCCGATGGTCCCCGCGCTGCCGTTAACTGCTACGGCTCCGACGACGTCCGCGAGGGCGTTGCCATCATGTGGCACGAGAACGTCGACATCTCGATCACCGGTAACTCCACCAACCCCACGCGCTTCCAGCACCCCGTCGCTGGCACCTACAAGAAGGAGCGCATCGAGGCTGGCAAGAAGTACTTCTCCGTCGCTTCTGGTGGCGGTACTGGCCGTACCCTGCACCCGGACAACATGGGCGCCGGCCCTGCCTCTTACGGCATGACCGACACCATGGGCCGTATGCACTCCGACGCCCAGTTCGCCGGTTCTTCCTCCGTGCCGGCGCACGTCGACATGATGGGTCTCATCGGCATGGGCAACAACCCCATGGTCGGTGCCACCGTCGCCTGCGCTGTCGCCGTCGAGGAGGCCCTCAAGGCCTAATCGCGCCCGCGCGATGCTCATATAGTTGAGCCTTGGAGCCGCTATCCACCCGGGTAGCGGCTCTTTTTTTATTCCCGAGGGTAGCTAATGCCGATATATCAGTTGCGGTGAAATACGGACTGATTAGCCCTTATACGAGTCAAAACAGTCCATATTCCACCGCAACTTGATGAGGGACGGAACTGATCGTCCAAGTGTTCGCGACGTCCACCTGCGATATCGGCCCTTTACCGATTAACGGAATCTTTTCGGTGCCTTTGGCGAGCGCCCGTGCGACAATGCGCCGGACGAGAAAGGAATCCGATGAAATCGACTGATGTACTGGTAATTGGATCGGGCATTGCAGGCCTCTGCGCTGCCATCGAGGCGGCGTGCGCGGGTGCGACCGTCACCGTGGCGAGCGCCGGCAAGACCATGAGCGGATCGAGCTTCTTCCCGGGTACCTGGGGCCTCGGCCTCATCGGGCCCGTCGACGAGGCCGACGAACAGAACTTCATCGACACCATCCAAGTCGTCGGTGGTGGTGTCGCCGACCCCGAGCTCGTCCAGACGTTTGTCCACGGCATTCCTCAAGCGATCCAGTGGCTCGAACAGGATCTGGGTGTTGAGCTTCAGCGTCCGCAAAGCGCCGAGAGCGCCCAGCAAAAGCAATTTATCCCCTGCTTTGACCATAAGACGCGTATGTGGCGCGGCCTCACTCGCAAGCCCCTTGAGGACGCTCTGACAGCCCAGATCGAATCGCTCGGCATTCGCCTGCTCCCCCGCCATGAGCTTATCGACCTTGTTGAGGCCACGGACGGCCGAATCACCGGGGCCGTGCTCTACGACCGCACCGAGGAGCACCTCGTGCCCGTTGCGACAAAGGCCACCATCATTGCCGCCGGCGGCACGGGCGGGCTGTTCGAGCGCAGCCTAACCTCGGCCGACGTGCTCAGCTCCTCCCAGGCCATCGCCCAAGCACATGGCGCGTCGCTTACCAATATAGAGTTCATGCAGATGATGCCCGGCTTCATTGAGCCCAAGCGCAACCTTGTCTTTAACGAGAAGACCTGGCGCTACGTCAAATTCGATCAGCCGGTTGACATCGACGACGACAAACTGGACAACCTGCTTGAGCAGCGCTCCGGATATGGCCCCTTCACTTCGCGCCTGGATTCTCGTGCTATCGACCTCGTTATCGACCAAGCGGGCGCCGAGGGTCTGGCGCTGCATTACGACTTCCCCAGTGACGACGTCCCGGAGTTCGTGCAGACCTTTGCCATATGGCTCCAGGACGAGCACGGCATTGCCCCGACCGATGAGATGCGCGTGGCGATGTACGCCCACGCCTCCAACGGCGGCATCAAAATCGACAAGGCAGCCGCGACAGGTGTTGCAGGTCTCTACGCCTGCGGCGAGGCCACAGGCGGCATGCACGGCGCCGACCGCATTGGCGGCCTGTCAAGCGCCAACGGCATCGTGTTCGGACGGATTGCGGGTGCTTCGGCGGCGCGGGCGGCGCAGGACGTCCCTGAGACGCTCTTGAAGACGGGTATCGCCCTCCCCCAGCATGGCATTGCCGAGGCAGACGCAGAACGCCTGACTCGCAGCCTCAAGCACACGATGAGCACCTACTGCATGATCAATCGCACCGAGACGGGCCTATCCACAGCACTACAGGAGCTTGAAGGTCTGAGGACCGAGTCTGAAGCCTTGAGCATGGCAGACACCCAGGACAGCGAAATTGCGGCCCTCGCTCGCCTGCAATCGCAGATTCAACTAGCACAAGAAATGGTCAAAGCCATGCGCAAGCGAACCGAAAGCCTCGGATCGCACTATCGAGCGGACTAAGCTGGTACCCATCTAGAACAGAGCACAACTTCTCAATATTTATGGGCCCCGTATACGCTCGCGGGACCCATTCGTGTCCGCACGACCGCGTATTCTTATTCTGAATATAGAGCGGGCAAAGCCATGTAGACAACGGACTAGAGAGGAAGAAATATGGACAGTAGAGATATCGAGAAGTGGCGCGTCGAACTTGATAGCTACGCCCATACGGAAGACGGCGTTGAGTATTGGCTAGCACGAGATTTAATGGAACCCCTCGGATATACCCAATGGCGAAATTTTGAGACTGCGGTAAAGAGGGCTATGGCATCGTGTGAAGTCAACGAAATGCCAGTTATTTCCTATTTTGCTGAGACCAGCAAAATAGTCCCAACCGGAATAGGGCAAAAAGCCGTCAAAGACTACAAACTGACGCGCTACGCATGCTATTTAATCGCCCAAAACGGAGACCCAAACAAGCCCGAAATCGCGCTCGCACAGGCGTACTTTGCCGTGCAGACACGCCGGAGCTTATAGAGCAGCGCGCAGGCGGTCGCTGCGGCGCTCCGCACCCCGACGGGTTCGGCCCCATGTGAGGTCAACAAAAAAGCGACCAGCCGAAGCCAGTCGCTTTAACATGCTTTGGTGGGCCGTCAGGGGGTCGAACCCTGGACCTTGGGATTAAGAGTCCCCTGCTCTACCAACTGAGCTAACGACCCAAAGCTAAAGTCTGTTGTGGCGGACTTTAGAGGAGATATCGTGTGGTGGGCCGTCAGGGGGTCGAACCCTGGACCTTGGGATTAAGAGTCCCCTGCTCTACCAACTGAGCTAACGACCCG
>CAKUHA010000002.1 GCA_934655755.1 uncultured Collinsella sp. | reverse complement strand
CCCGAGACGGGCCCGGGCTGACAATCTCGACTGTAATGGACGTTCTTAAACGACTAGTCAAACAAGAACGTCCCCAACGACCATATTGCGATAGACGACCACGTTTGCCCAGATAAAACCGACCAAATAAACCTGTCTTTTTGGCGTCCCTTTTTTGCAGATTTGGACTATGGGAACGCCGATGCTTTGGCAACGCCAGCGAGCGCCGCCCAGGGCGAACAAGTTGGCATGAAAAAGGCAAGGCATAGACCTTCTGGTCATGCCTTGCCTTTTGAATGACAAATTGTCGCCCTGGGTGGCGCGCAGCGTCGACTAGTTACGCGGTTCGTAGAACCGCGTAACCCCTAAAAGCGGTTACCGCGGAAGCCGCCGCCGTTGCGGCCGCCACGATCGCCACCGCGACCGCCGCGGTCGTTGCCGCGGTTGCCGCCGAAGCCACCACGGTTGCCACCACGGTCACCATAGCCACCACGGTTGCCGCCGAAGCCGCCACGACCGCCACGGTCGCCGCCACGGTCACCAAAGCCGCCACGGCCGCCACGATCGCCACCGCGACCGCCACGGTCGCCGCCACGGCCACCGCGATCGCCAAAGCCGCCGCGACCGCCACGGTCGCCGCCGCGGCCACCGCGATCGTCACGACCGCCGCGAGGACCGCGGTCCTCGTCCAGGCCCATGGCGACGAGCGGGGCGATAACCTTATCGAGGGCAGCCATCAGCTCGGTGGCCTCCTCGTAAGAAAGCTCGGGCAGGAGCTTCTCCTTCTTGTTGGCAAGCTCGGTCAGGCCCTCGGCAGCATCCTCGGCAGCGAAGACGACGATCTTACGCATATCGCCCTCGGCATCGTCGATACGACCGACCAGGTCGGCAGCCTCGGCCTCGGCCATCAGGCCGTCGAGCTCACGAAGGCGCATGCCCAGCAGGTCGGACATCTCCTTCTGCTCCATCTTGGGCTTGAGGTCAAGGAGCTTGATGGCGCGCTCGATGTTCGCCATGCGCTCGGCCTTGGCCTCCTCCTCCTTGGAAATAGCAAAGCGACGGCTGCGCAGCAGGCGGGCGGCCTTCTGCATCTTGTCCATCAGCTCTTCGTCATCGTAATCAACGGCGGCCTCGACAACCTCGGCCTCCTCCTCGGCGGAAACCTCGTCAGCAGCCTCAACCTCGGCAGCTTCGGTCTCCACGGTCTCGACTGCCTCAACCTCGGCAGCCATGGTCTCGTTCTCGGTCTCGTTCATGATCTCTTCGTTCTCAGACATGAGACTCCTTCTTGGCCCTCTCGGGCATCATCGCCCCATTCGCGGGGCCCGTCGCGCACTCTTTGCGCTTATAAAATCATGCCTCTCGGCAAAACGTCCATTAGTTTATGGTGTCGATTGCCAATCTAGCTGCAGAATCTATGTGCACACATTAATGCGACATGTCGCGGTATCATGACTTGAATCAAATGCGCCCACCTTAAGGAGCCCGCCATGATCAAACCCATCATGAAGTCCGAGTTCTTTTTACGCCTGCCCTCCGAGGACGCCGGCCCCGAAGATGCCGCGACCGGGCAGGACCTTCTGGACACGCTTCACGAACACGAGCACGAATGCGTGGGGCTTGCCGCCAATATGATTGGCGTGCGCAAACGCATCATCTGCGTAAAGGACAGTAGCCGAGCGCTCCTCATGTACAACCCCCAGATTCTTGAGCAGGTCAATGCCTACCAGACGAGCGAAGGATGCCTTTCGCTCGTCGGCGAGCGCCCTTGCACCCGCTATCGCCGCATTAAAGTGGAGTATCTGGACGAAAACTTCGTGCACCGCATCAAGAACTTCTCGGGCTACACCGCCGAGATCATCCAACACGAAATCGACCATTGCCAGGGCATCGTTATTTAGCTCAAGAAGGTCACGTCGGACAAAAAAGCTCCCCGCAGCCAAGCAACTGCAGGGAGCTTTTCATAGTGCGGAGCTTCTATCCCCTACGACTGACGATAATGATCAAAGAAGTCGGCAAGGTCTTCGAGAGACTCTTTGAGCACTTCCATGCGCGGCAGGTACACGATGCGGAAGTGATCGGGCTCTGCCCAGTTAAAGCCGCCGCCTCGCGTGATCAGGATCTTCTTCTCGTGCAGTAGGTCAAGGGCGAACTGCTCGTCATCGGTGATGTTGAACTTCTTCACATCCATCTTGGGGAAGATGTAGAACGCCGCGCGCGGCTTGACCACCGAGATGCCATCGATCTTGCTAAGCGCCTCGTACACAAAATTGCGCTGCTCGTAGACACGGCCGCCGGGGCGAATGTAGTCGTTAACCGACTGATGGCCGCCGAGCGCCGTCTGAACGATCGACTGAGCCGGGACGTTAGAGCACAGGCGCATGTTCGAAAGCATGTTGATGCCCATAATAAAGTCGCTCATGCAACGCTGGTTGCCCGAAAGCACCATCCAGCCAATACGGTAGCCCGCGATCATGTGCGACTTGGACAGGCCGCTAAAGGTGACGCAGGGCAGGTCGGGAGCGAGCGAAGCAATCGAGACGTGCTCGTAGCCGTCCATGCACAGACGGTCGTAGATCTCGTCGGCAAAAATCATCAGCTGGTGCCTGCGCGCGATCTCGACGATACCTTCGAGCACCTCGCGCGGATAGACCGAGCCCGTGGGGTTGTTGGGGTTGATGATGACGAGTGCCTTGGTCGCGCTCGTGATCTTGGACTCCATATCCTCCAGGTCGGGATACCAATCGGACTGCTCGTCGCACAGATAGTGCACGGGATGACCGCCGGCAAGGGTTGCGCACGCCGTCCACAGCGGATAGTCGGGGCTGGGAATCAGAATCTCGTCGCCATTGTCGAGCAGCGCGTTCATCGAAAGCTGAATGAGCTCGGACACGCCGTTGCCCGTATAGATATGCTCCATCTGGACATTGGGCAGGCCCTTGATCTGCGAGTACTGCATGATCGCCTTGCGAGCGGAGAACAGGCCGCGCGAGTTGGAATAGCCCTCGCAGTCGGGGAGCTGTTGACGCATGTCCTTGATGACCTCATCGGGCGTGCGGAAACCGAAGGGCGCCGGGTTGCCGATATTGAGCTTGAGGATGCGCTCGCCCTCGTCCTCCATACGGGCCGCCTCGTCGACGACGGGGCCGCGCACGTCATACAGGACGTTATCGAGCTTGGTGGATTTAGAGAAAGTACGCATGGTGGCGCTCCTTGCAATTTGAGCCGTGGGGCTAGGTTTGGATTTGGCAACGTTACGGGGCGAGGGCGTCTCGCCTTGATCGGCGTCGCTGGCGAGCAGCCAGGTAACATCGACCTCCAAAATGCGGGCGAGCAGCTCTGCCACATCGCGCCGCGGGATCGTCTTGCCGCTCACATATTGGCTCATCTGACTCTTGCCGAGTTTTTTGCCGAGCATCTCCGATGCGCGGATCACGTCCGACTGGCGAACGTCGCGATCGGACATAGCCTGTCGCAGGCGGTCGCTAAACGTCTCTTGGGCCACTAGAACCTCCTTGCTGGCAAAGTTCAATTTATAGAACACGAATTGAACCTTAGTTCAATTTAGGCAGCAGTATAGCGCGGCGCACTATCCGAAAGTTCAATTTCACAAGAAAATGTACCGAACCCTGAGATTTGCCTCAAAGTGGACAACGGGTACGCACCTCTATAGATATTCAAAGAAACGAGCCGCTGCAAGCGAAACGTCGGCCGTGCGGTATATGGCATTGATTTGCCGATGAGGATGCCCCTCCAGCGGCCGGATAGCGACATCAAACTGACAGCGGCGCAAGATAAGCGCGGGAAGAACGCTCACGCCCAGACCATCCTCGACCATGGCCATAATCGCATAATCATCCCAGGTCGACAGCTTGGAGCGCACCGTTAGGCCCGCACGGCGGAACAGCGGCGTAATCTCGTCGTCGCTACCGCGCTCCAGCAGAATGAATTGCTCGTTGACCAAATCGGCAAGAGAAACGACCTTTGCGGCGGCAAGCAGAGAGCCTGCCGGCACCACGGCCATCAGCTCGTCTTGCACCAACGGCCGCGACGCCATGCCGGCGCCACGGGGCTCGCGCGGGATAAAGCCCAGGTCGCAGCGGCCTTCCGCCACCCATTGCTCAATCTCGGAGTAATCACCCATCAGCAGTTCGTAATCGACATCCGGGTGATCGGCGCGAAACCGCGCGATGACCGGCGGCAGCACATGGGTCGCCACGCTCGAAAACGTACCGATGCAGATCTTGCCGCGCATGAGCCCCTGCATCTCGTCCACACATCGCTGCAGGCGGCCAAACTCCTCACATAACGCCTCGACGGCCGGCATGATCTGCCGCCCGTCGGCAGAAAGCACCACGCCCTCGCGGCTGCGGTCGAGCACCTTAAAGCCCCAATCGGCCTCAAGATCGCCCACCATGCGGCTCACACCCGACTGCGAATAGCTCAGGCGCTCGGCAGCTCGCGTAAAGCTACCGGCACGTACCGTCTCGAGCAGCACTTGCATCTTTTGGATATTGGTCTCCACGGCACACCCCTGCCTTTGCATGAGTATTTGTCATGTCACCCATGCATTATATTCGCTTTTCTTCTATAGCCCGCTACCCCATAGTGAACTTGCACGGATATAGAGGGGACGGCAGTGCATGAACAACAATGGATTGGTTACATACTTAGCAGCATTGCTGTTGTTTGGCTCTAACGGCATCATCGCCGCAGCCATCGCACTGCCAAGCTCCGATATCGTGCTCCTGCGCACGTTTTTGGGTGCGCTCTCGCTCATCATCATCCTCGTCACTACGCAACGCCATAAGTTGCAGGCACCGTCTCGTCCCCGCGAAGCCGCGGCCCTTATCCTCTCGGGCGCCGCGTTGGGTGCCAGCTGGATATTCCTGTTCCGCGCCTACCAGACCATTGGCGTCGGCATCTCCTCGCTGCTGTATTACTGCGGCCCCATCATCGTTATGGCGCTCTCCCCGCTCATTTTTGGTGAAAAGCTGACCGGCGGTAAAATCACCGGCTTCATTGCTGTCGCCTGCGGCGCTTTCCTCATTGCGGCCCAAGGCCTCGGCGGCAACATGCCCGTCGCAGGCATCGCGTGCGGCATCGCCTCAGCCTTCTGCTACGCGTTGATGGTCATCGCCAGCAAGGGGGCGCCGCATATCGAAGGACTCGAGAACTCCACGCTCCAGGTGAGTGCCGCCTTTGCGACCGCATTGGTTCTCACACTCATCACGCAGGGCGTCCCCTCGTTTTTCTCCCCCAGCATCGCCGCCAGCATCGACTGGCGCGCCGTCGCCATGCTCGGCGTCGTCAACACTGGGCTCGGCTGCCTGCTCTACTTTAGCGCCGTCGCCAAACTGCCCGTGCAGACCGTCGCCGTCGTCGGCTACCTCGAGCCGCTTTCGGCCGTCGTCTTCTCCGTCGTCCTTTTGGGCGAGGCCGTGACGCCCGTCCGCCTGATGGGAGCCGCGCTGATCATCGGCGGCGCGATCTTCTGCGAGCTCGCCGGCAAACGTGCAAGCGCCAAGAACGGCATAGCCCAGGCAGCACGCGCCTAACAGTCCCTCTTCATGTTTCAAAACAGGGCGCGCCCGCGGTTGCTGCCTTGCAGCAAACCACACAGCGAGTGTGTCCCTGTTTTGAAATGTCGCCCGCGCAGGCAGCTACTCCCCAGCTGGGGATTATTGTCTAAAGCACCCCGATGTGCCAAACTGCTCTTATATAAAGACGGCATAAAAGATTTCTGTCTCGGCAGAAATTAGATGTCTAAGGGAGTCCACGTGGCACACAACAAACTGGAGGCAAGCCTCCAAGACCAGCACAGTCAGGGCGGGCACGGAGCTATCCCGCTCTCCGCTGGTATGCTGCTCGTTACGCTCGGCGTCGTCTACGGCGACATCGGCACGAGCCCCATGTACACCATGAAATCAATCGTCGCCAACAACGGCGGCATCGGCACCGTCAGTGAGGACATGATCCTGGGCGCACTTTCGCTCGTCATCTGGACCATGACGCTCGTGACCACAATCAAGTACGTGCTGATCGCCATGAAGGCCGACAACCACAACGAAGGCGGTATCTTCGCCCTGTTCAGCCTTGTGCGCAAGGTGGCGCCGTGGCTGATTCTGCCCGCCATGATCGGCGGCGCGGCACTGCTCGCCGACGGCATCCTCACCCCCGCCGTCACCGTTACTACGGCTATCGAGGGCCTGCGCACCATTGAGTGGGGCCATGCGCTGCTGGGCGACGGCCAGACCAACGTCATCATCATCACCATCATCATTATCTGCGGTCTGTTTGCCATGCAGCGCGCCGGTACTTCGTCGATCGGCAAGCTGTTTGGCCCGCTCATGACGCTGTGGTTCCTGTTCCTGGCGGGCGCCGGCCTGTTCAACATGCTCGGCAACCTGTCCATCCTGCGCGCGCTCAACCCCATCCGCGGCATCATGTTCCTGTTCTCGCCCATCAATCACTCGGGCATCATGGTGCTCGGTTTCGTCTTTCTGTCGACGACCGGCGCCGAGGCCCTCTATTCGGACATGGGCCACGTGGGCAAGGCCAACATTTACGCATCCTGGCCGTTCGTAAAGGCGGCGCTCATCCTCAACTACCTGGGCCAGGGCGCTTGGCTGCTTGCCAACAACTCCAATCCCCAGATGCTCGCGATGGATATCGTCAACCCGTTCTACATGATGCTTCCCGAGCCCCTGCGCCCCTTTGCCATCGTGATTTCGGCCGTCGCAGCCATCATCGCCTCGCAGGCACTTATCACCGGATCGTTCTCGCTGGTATCCGAGGCCACGCGCCTCAACCTTATGCCGCACCTGCGTATCCACTACCCCAGCGACACCAAGGGCCAGCTCTATATTCCGCTCGTCAACAACATCATGTGGGTCGGCTGCATCTTTATCGTGCTGCTGTTCCAAAACTCCGAGCGCATGGAAAGCGCCTACGGCCTCGCCATTACCGTGACCATGCTCATGACCACGACGCTTTTGACGAGCTACATCGCCGGCATCCTCAAGCACAAGCTGGGCGCCTGCGTCTTCGCCCTGCTCTTTGGCGCTATTGAGCTGTGCTTCTTCGCCTCGTGCCTCACCATGTTCTTTGACGGCGGCTACGTCATGATCTTCCTGGCCGCACTCCTGTTCGGCCTTATGTACGTGTGGCGCCGCGGCACCGCCATCGAGCGCACGCAGACGATCCTGCTGCCCGTCTCCAAGTACATCGACCAGCTCAACCGCCTGCGCAACGACGAGACGTATCCCGTGCTCGCCGACAACCTGGTGTTCCTCACCAACAGTCCCGACCCGCTCACGCTCGACCGCGACGTGCTCTATTCCATCCTGGACAAGCACCCCAAGCGCGCCAAGGCATATTGGTTCATCAACGTGCATGTTACCGACGAGCCCTATACGCACGAGTATTCCGTCGAGACTTTTGGCACGGACTTCCTGTTCCGCGTGCGCCTGAACTTGGGCTTTAAGGTCAACCAGCGCGTCAACGCCTATCTGCGCCAGATCGTCGGCGACCTGATGGCTTCGGGCGAGCTGCCCCCGCAGCACCACACCTACTCCATCTACGAGACGCGCGGCAACGTGGGCGACTTCCGTTTTTGCATGCTGCGCAAGATGCTTGCCCCCGAGACGGACATCAACCGCAACGACCATCGCGTCATGGCCATCAAGTACGCCGTCCGTCGCGCCTGCGGAAGCCCGGCACGTTGGTATGGTCTCGAGAACTCGGCCATCATCATCGAGTACGTGCCGCTCTTTGCCCGCATGCGCCCGGCCGTCAAGCTCGTGCGCACCCAGGTGCCGCTCGAGGTTCAGATCGAAGAGGCCGAGGAGATGGAAGTCGACATCTTCTCGGACGACCTGGTCAACGGCAACGAGGCCGGCAAGAGCATGAACGTCGACCCCACCGAGCAGCTCGAAAGCGTCGCCGATACGCCCGAACAGCAACAGCTCGACGGCCTCGAGAGCGAACAGCTCAACGACGCCAACTTTTAGCCCGTCATCTATCCACGACAACGGCCCCGCACCTCACGAGATGCGGGGCCGTTTTGCGTCGTAATAAACTGGCAGACTACGAGCGGCGCGGCTCGGGAGTCACGAGCTTATCGGGGCTCGCGCCCTCGGCATCCATCAGACTCACGTAGCGAATCGACGGGTCCTCATACGTCGAGTAATAGTAATTGCCCGTACGTGCGCTAAAGCATCCGGTGTAGATAGTCTTCTCGAACTTGCCATCACCCATCTTGGACGCACCCTCGATCATCGCCACGCCCTCGAGCGAGCGGAACATGCGGATGACATTCTCGGTCTCGCTGTCTTTTTGTGGGTAATTGGCGTTGAGGTATGCCGCCTTTACAAAGCGGCTCGGCGAATAGCAGTCGCCGGGGATGCCGCGCATACCGGCACCTGCGCCATAAGGTTTGAGCTCGGCACCGCGCCACGCTGCCGTCTGCGGAAAATCATTCGTGGCGGTGATGTAGGTGCGCAGGTTTTCCATGTGCCACGGGAAGGTCGGCTGGTTGGCAAGGGTGTCGACCGGGTCATCGAACACATGCAGGCCATCAGCCATCATCTCGACCACAATGCTGCGCTGGTCGTCGCCGATAATCCAGTGGAGCAGCGATACGCCCAGCCCCTCGCCGGCAGACTTGCCAACGATTGTCACATCGTGCAGTGCGGCCTCGACCTCATCGACCGTCGAGAACGTCGCTGCCACCCACAGGGGAAACTCGTAGGCCGCAATGTTGGTCTTGCCCTCGACAGGGTCCTCGGCATACTCGGCGTAGCCGGGAAAGTTGAGGCCGGCAACCGCCAAGCCCGCATCGTTGCCGCAATCAAAGAACATGGGGTAGTTCTTGTAATCGATGCACATGCCAATCACCGTGTGCGCGGCCGACGCGTCATCCATAAACGAATACGGAATGTGGAACCCGCGCGGCATAACGCGGACCTGCTGGCCATAGCCAAAGCTCCAGTCGAGGTTGCGACCCAAATACATATGGCCGGAATTATCGGTAAATCGAATGCTCGTGCACATAGCGCCTCCTAGCTAAACGTTCTTGCTAGGTTCATTGTCACCAAACAAAGAGGCGCTAAACAACAAAGCCCGGACATGACAACAATGTCATGTCCGGGCCAAAAGCGACGATTGAACGCCAAGGTGCGGTGCATCGGCGCTTTAAACAAGCTTGCCGAGACAGTGATCAATCATATGCTGGATCATTTGAGCTTCAAAACCGACGAAGTCCTGCTTGCGCTCGCGCATCTTGCCGTCGACGATCACGTCAAAGGCAACCTTGCACTTGATGTAGCGCGTGGACTTGGTAATCTCCTCGTGCGTCAGGCAGCTCTCCTCCATCTTGCTGGCGCCCAGGCCAAACACCAGACGGGGGTTGTAGAGCACGTGGGGCTCGCCGGCATCGTCCAGGTAGACGCAAACCTTCTTGGTGACGCCGATCTGGTTGGCGGCAAGGCAGCCAGCATCGTCGAGCGACTTGATGGTATCGATCAGGTCCTGGGCCACCGACTCGTCCTCGACGGTCGCAACCTCGCAACGCTGAGACAGAATAGCCTCGTCGTGGCAGAGCTCTTTAATCATACGTTCCTCCATAGGGGTCGTTGTAACTGCTTAAGTATACGGTACCCACACATTTTCATGCGAAAAATACCGTCCGTCTGCTACAAAGCGCCGAACATCAACATGCGAGGAACAACAGCGTCGAAAGGGGCTATAGTAGGTGAGTTCGTGTCAATCGGCCTAAACTCGGGGCCGAACAAGGAAAGGGTATGCATGGACGAACTATTTCACGTCAGCGAGCGCAAGTCCACAATCGGGACCGAACTCCGCGCTGGACTGACAACGTTCCTGGCGATGGCCTACATCATCGCCGTCAACCCCGCGGTGCTCTCGGGCGCCGGCATCGATGCAGGAGCGCTCGCTTGCGCCACCTGCCTGGGCGCTGGCATCATGACCATCTGCATGGGCATCTTCGCCAACCGCCCGCTCGCCTGCGCGTCGGGCTTAGGCGTCAACGCGATGATCGCTGGAATCACCACCACCGTCTGCGGCGGTGACTGGCACGTGGCCATGAGCGTCATCTTCCTTGAGGGCGTCGTCATCTTGCTGCTCGTGCTTTGTGGCCTGCGCGAGGCCATCATGGACGCCATCCCGGTTGTCCTGCGTCACGCCATCTCGGTGGGTCTGGGCCTGTTCATCGCCATGATTGGCCTGTGCGATGCCGGCATTATCACCGCTGGCGCCGGTACACTCGTCGGTCTGGGCGACATCACCTCCCCCACCTTCATCGTCGGCATCATCTCCATCCTGGTGACAGTCGCCCTCGCCTGCCGCAACGTCCCCGGCTCGCTGCTCATCGGCATCGTCGTCGCCGTCATCGCCGGTATCCCCCTAGGTGTGACCCAGGCTCCGACCGGTATCATCGCCCCGCTCGACTTCTCGAGCATCGGTGGCCCCATCGCCGACGCCGGCGGCGTGCCCGCCATCGTCAAGGTCCTTACCGACCCCGCGCTCCTCGTCATCTCGTTCTCGCTGCTCATGAGTGACTTCTTCGACACCATGGGCACCGCGATGGCCGTGGCCAAGCAGGGCGAGTTCCTCACCGACGACGGCAACGTCGAGAATATCAAGGAGATCCTAATCGTCGACTCCGCCGCCGCTGCTGTGGGCGGTTTCATGGGCGTCTCCTCCATCACCACCTTCGTCGAGTCCACTTCCGGCGCCGCCGACGGTGGCCGCACGGGCCTCACCTCCGTCACCACCGGCGTGCTGTTCATCCTCGCCGCCTTCTTCTCCCCCGTCGTCTCCATCGTTTCCAGCGCCGCCGCCTGCGGTGCCCTGGTCTACGTCGGCTACCTCATGATGAGCGAGGCCTCCGAGATCGACTGGTCCGATGTCTCGCAGGGCTTCCCGGCGTTCATGATCGTCGCCGGCGTGCCCTTCACCTACTCCATCTCCGCCGGCATCGGCCTGGGCTTTATCGCCTACGTGGTCGTCGCGCTCTTTAAGGGCGAGGCCTCCAAGATCAAGCCGCTCATGTGGATTGCCGCCCTCGCCTTCCTCGTCTACTTCTTCGTGGCGTAACGACATAGCCTGCTAAAGCAAAACAACAAGGCGCGGAGTCGCAACGAGCGACTCCGCGCCTTTCTTTTAAAGCAAGGCAACGCGTAGACACGCGATTTAAGCCTTCCCGATTTTTTGGACATTTTGCCCTCCAAACGGCACTACCGCCCGCCGCATCCTGCAGATACGCTGGATGCAGTCGCATAGGCCCTATGAGGATGGGAGCAACCATGGCCGCCTTGTTCACGACCCCCAAGCGCAATGACAATACCTCAGGAGCCCATTTTGCCGAGCCCGACGTGCGCCTCGCACACGGCAGCTGGCGCCGCGTGACCCGCCGCATCGTCGCGGGCGCCGTGTGCGCGCTCACGGTAAGCTCGCTACTTATGCCGAGCGTCTCGCTCGCGGCCGAGTGGGTGGATGTCGGAGGAACCCAGTACTACGCCGCGGCGGGCGACGAGGCCGGCACCTGGAGTTGGGACGGCGCCGACGACATGAAGCTCAACGGCTATGACGGCGGTACGATCAAGGCTGCCGGCAAGCTCAACTTGAGTTATGGGGGCGACAACACTGTCACCAATAACAACGGCCGCGGCATCCTGGTCGAGGATGGCGCGAATGAAAACGCCGAGCTCAATATCCAGGGTGGCGCATCCGACACGCTCAACGTGACATCGTCCAGCGACGCCATCATCTCTATCGGCGACATCAACATCGACGGAGCGGGAACCGTCAACGCCACGAGCACCGGGTTCGACGCTATCGATGCCAAGGGAGATCTTACCATCAAGGGTTCGGGCAACGTCAACGCCACGGGTGATTCTGATGGCATCAGGGCCGGCGGCAACATCACGATCGACAATAGCGGAACCGTCACCGCCAAGGCTTTCGAAGAGAAAGGTATCCAGGCCAACGAGAACCTCACCGTCAAGGGCGGCGGCAAGGTAGAGGCAAGCTCTATCGAGGACGAGGCGATTTGGGCCAAGACCAATATCGACATCTCGGGCGGCAGCCAGGTCAAGGCAAGCTCCGAGGAAGACTATGCCGTTAAGGCCAAGGGCAGCCTCACGGTCTCGAACGCATCCCTTAACGCAACTGGTATCGGATATGGCATCTATGTCTACGAGGGCATCACGCTCGATGGTGCGACCGTGACGGTCCGCGCAAGTTCAGACAGCGACGAAGTCCTCGCCCTCTACACCGACGAGGATGACATCGTCATCAAGAACGCCTCGACCGTGGACGCACTCGCAGAAGGCAGGTTCTCGGTTGCAATCTCCACCAGAAACACCTCGTCCAGCGGCGCGGGCGGCCACATCTACATCAGCGACTCTGTTGTCAAGGCTATAGCCCGTTATGTTGAGACCGATGGCGGCCCCGACCGCTACAGCAACGACCAAGGTGGCGAGGCCATCCCCGAGCACAAAGGCGTGAACCTCGGCATCTACGCCTCGACCTACGAAGGCATCACGCCCGCGACCATCTCGATCGTCCGCAGCAAGGTCACGGCCGAGGGAGACACGGCGGCGATCTTCGCCCTCGTCACAAGCGAGGACGGCAAGGCGATCGGCACCATCGAGATCAAGGATGCCACCATCCAGACGCCCGCAGGCGGCAAGGTCATTGACTATCGCAGCAAAGGAGAGTTCGACGACGGCGGCGTTTTCTACGAGGCGGGTCAGACCATCGGCACGGGCGATGCCACGATCGACTCCCCCTACGACGCGGCCGTCGCCAAGAGCACGGTCATCGCGCCGCCCGAGGAGAAGCCCGGCGAGACCAAGCCCGAGGGCCCCAAGCCGGGTTCCAAGTCCGAGGGCACGAAGACGACCAAGACCGTTGCAGTTGCAGCCACGGGAGTCAAAACCACCGGCAAGCTCGCAGCGACCGGCGACGCCTCGAGCGCGGCCATCGTGGCAGCCGCCTTTGCGGGAACAGCCGCCATCTCCGCAGCCGCCGTGGTGAGTCGCAAACGCTCATAGCACCTTTCATGCACGGGGCGTCACCCGCGAATATGCCTAATCCGCACACCGTTTAGCAGCGCCACCGCCAAGCTCCCATCCGGCGGTGGCGTTTCCTGTTTGCGGCCGCCGGGCACGCATGCGAATGTTCTTGATGCAGTCCGGCCTGCATGCGCCGGCGTGCGACAATTGAGATTGTCGATATCACAACGCTGAGAGAAGCCTGCCTTGGAAGCGCATCAAAAGCAGATAACCGTTCATTCGGATCACGCGGAAGGTACGCCTATTATCTACCTCCCCGTGGTTATGGGCGACGGCAGCGATGTCTATGACCGCTGCCGAGAGCTCGACTGTCCGCCATTCACCCTCGTCGCCATTGGCGGGCTCGATTGGAATCGTGAGCTGAGCCCCTGGGCATGCGACGGAACCGTGCGTGATGCCGAGCCTTTTGGCGGACAGGCTGTTGGTTTTCTTGATGAGCTGCTGAAGCAGATAATCCCAGAGGTCGAGCCGTCGCTGCCTCAGCCGCCCACCTGGCGCGGCATTGCCGGTTACTCGCTGGCAGGTCTCTTCGCGCTTTGGTCCCTCTGGCAAACCGACGCCTTTGACCGCGCTGCGAGCGCATCGGGGTCGCTGTGGTTTCCCGACTTTATCGACCGAGCCAGCACGGCTCCATTTGTCAGCAGCCCGCAAGCCGTCTATCTGTCACTCGGCAAAAAGGAGACCAAGACGCCCAATCGCATGATGAGGCACGTACTCGACGACACACGCGCAATGGAAGAGCTGCTCGTCGAGCGTGGCATTCCAACGACGTTGGAGATCAACCCCGGCAATCACTTTGCCCAAACCGATCTGCGCATGGCGCGTGGCATTCACTGGATACTGACGCATTAAAAATGGCGCCCACGCGTACGCATGGGCGCCATTTTCTGATGTAGCTGAACGCAGCTGTTACTCAACAGCTTCCTCGAGCTCGGAAACATCGAACTCAAAGTCGTTACCCGGCAGGATGGCGTTGAGCACAATGCCCACCAGCGAACCCACGGCAAGGCCCGAAAGCGAGATCGTCACGCCGCCCAGCTCCAACACGATGGCGCCGGCGGTGCTGTAGGCAATGCCGAGCGAAAGCACAAGCACCAGCGCGGCAACGAGCACGTTGCGGTTGTTCTGGAAATCGACCTGGTTCTCGATGAGGTTGCGGACGCCCACAGCGCTGATCATGCCGTAGAGCACGAGCGACACGCCGCCGATGACGCACGCCGGCATGGCGGCGATGACCGCAGCAAACTTGGGGCAAAACGAAAGCACGATGGCGCAACATGCGGCGATGCGGATCACACGCGGATCGAACACACGCGTCAGTGCAAGCACGCCGGTGTTCTCGCCATAGGTGGTGTTGGCCGGAGCGCCAAAAAGCGAAGCCAGGATTGTGGCAAGGCCGTCGCCGAGCAGCGTACGATGCAGGCCGGGATCGGCGATAAAGTTGCGCTCGCAGGTCGAACCGATGGCAGAAATATCACCGATGTGCTCGATCATGGTCGCAAAGGCCAGCGGCATGATGGTGATGATGGCCGTCGTAGCAAGACCGCTATCGAACTGCGGCCCAAAGAGCGCAAACACGGTGTTATCCCACACGATGGGCAAACCAACCCAGGGAGCGGCTGCGACACCAGAAAAGTCGACCTCGCCCAGCGCAGCCGAAACGGCATAGCTCACCACGACGCCCAGCAGAATCGGCACGATCTTGACCATGCCGCGGCCCCAGATGTTGCAGATCACGATAACGGCAACGGCAATAACAGCCACAAACCAGTTGGTCTGGCAGTTGGCAATAGCGGAGCTCGCCAGAATCAAGCCGATGGAAATGACGATAGGGCCAGTCACCACCGGCGGGAAGAAGCGCATGACGCGCTTGGCGCCAAAGGCGCGGAACAGGGCCGCCAGCACCGGATAGAGCAGGCCGGCACAAGCTACGCCCAGGCAGGCGTAGGGCAAAAGCTCGGTCTCGCCGTTGGGCGCGATTGCGGCATAACCGGCAATAAAGGCAAACGATGAGCCCAAAAATGCCGGCACCTTACCGCGTGACAGGAAGTGGAACAGCAGCGTTCCCAAGCCGGCAAACAAAAGCGTCGCCGAAACCGAGAGACCGGTGAGCACGGGCACCAGCACGGTGGCGCCAAACATGGCAAACAGGTGCTGCAGACCGAGCAGGAACATGCGCGGGCGGCCGAGCGACGATGCATCGTAGATGGCATCGGTGACGGCGGGCGTCGAGGACTGGGACATGGATGTCCTTTCGAATGGAAGGGCGGTCGGGCATATCGAATAACCTGCCCGAACGATACGATCCGAAACATTGTACGCGATACGCCATGCCTCGCACGCGCCGTCACCTGCGAACGTTACCGCTATTTCCAAACGCGCTCGGCAATGCGCTTGACCAGCGCGATCTTTGCCCATTGCTCGTCCTCGGTCAGCTTGTTGCCAATCTCGCAGCTGGCAAAGCCGCACTGAGGCGACAGGTACAGATTCTCGAGCGGCACATACTTTGCAGCCTCGTGAATACGCTCGATGATGACATCCTCGTCCTCGAGCTCGGCGACCTTGGTGGTCACCAGGCCCAACACGACCTTCTTGCCGGGAGCAACGTACCTGAGAGGCTCAAAACCACCGGCGCGGGGCGTATCGAACTCCAGGTAGAATGCGTCGACATCCTCGTTTGCGAACAGGTACGGCGCGATGGGATCATAACCGCCCTCGAAGGCGTAGGTGGAGTGGTAGTTGCCACGGCACACGTGTGTGTTAATGACAAGGTCATCGGGCTTACCCTCGATAGCCGCATTGTTGAGTGCCACGCCCAGCTCGCTCACCTTTTGCAGATCGACCGGACTCATGCCGGTTTTGGCGACAAAATCGGTATCGCAGTAGATGCCCCAGGTGCAGTCATCAAACTGGATGTTGCGGCAACCCGCAGCGTACAGGTCGGCAATCACGGTGCGATAGGCAGCCGCGATGGCATCGGCGAGTTCCTCGTCGGTCTTATAGACGGCGCGCAGGCTCTCCTGCTGACCATCGCAGCGATCGAGCGTGACCTCAGAGAACGTCTGGATCGGCGCCGGGATGGTCTGGCGCGCGACCTGGCCTTCGCCCTCAAGCGCCTTGACAAATTTGAAGTGCTCGACGAACGGATGGTTCTCGCCGCTAATGGGACCGGTTACCACGGCGGTATCGGCCGTGGTCTCCTCGTCGTGGAACATATAGCCGTTGCGCGAGGTGCGACGCTCAACACCGTTGAGGCCCCACATAAAGTCGAGGTGCCAGTAACTGCGGCGGAACTCGCCATCGGTAATCACCTGCAGGCCAGCGGCCTTTTGCTTGGCCACCAAGTCGCGAATAGCCTCGTCCTCGACAGCCTTAAGGCCGGCACCGTCGAGCGTGCCCGCGGCATAGGCCGCACGAGCGTCCTTCACGGCCTGCGGACGAAGAAAACTGCCGACAATATCGGCGCGAAACGGCGCGTTCAGCTGGGTCGAAGTGCTCATAGGTTTCTCCCTTTGCAATTGGTTGCTTTAACGAGAGAGAGTATGGGCGTCATCGCGGCTATCGTAAAATATGCATTTATATTTGTTTGCCATAGGAATTGTCTATATAACAAACAATAGGGATGCAGCCCGCACGCGCGGCCCGTGCGGGCTAAATATGCTGACGAATCGCGTCGATATAGGCCTGTCCGTAGCGCGTGAGTGTCGTGTTCTTGCGCGTGATGATGCCAATCTCCATGTACTCGTCCACATCGAGCGGAATCGAGATAATGCCGGGACCGTTGAGCTCGTGGCTGATCACGCCTGAGCATACCGTGTAGCCGTTGAGTCCCATGGCCAGGTTGAACAGCGTCGCACGGTCGCGCACGCGGATATTCTTGCGGCGCTCAAACGTCGAGGTCAGTTCCTCGGAATAGTAAAACGAGTTGTAGCTGCCCTGCTCGTAGGATAAAAACGGATAGTCCTCGAGGTCTTCGAGCGTCACGCTGGAGCGGTCAGCCAACGGGTGGTCGGCACACACAAAAACATGCGGCGTGGCGCAGAAGAGCCCTTCGAACACGAGCTCGTTAGCCGCCAGCATGCGCTCGATGACCTCTCGATTGTGCTCGGACAGGTACAGGATGCCGAGCTCGCTTTTCATATGCGCGACGTCCTCGATAATCTCGTGAGTCTGCTCCTCGCGCAGGGTAAAGTCATAGCGCGCAGCATCGAACTCACGGATCACATCGACAAACGCATTAACGGCAAAGGAATAATGCTGGCAGCTCACACTAAAGTGCGGCACCTGCTCGGACGCGCCCTTGTACTTGCCCTCGAGCAGGTCGGCCTGGTCGAGCACCTGGCGCGCGTAGCCCAAGAAGGTCTCGCCCTCCTCGGACACAATGACACCCTTGTTGGTGCGCTCAAAGATATGCACACCCATCTCGTTTTCGAGATCGCGGATCGACGCGGTAATCGAAGGCTGCGACACAAAGAGTCGGCGCGAGGCCTCGGTGATGCTGCCGCATTCGGCAACCTTTACAACATATCTGAGCTGTTGAAGCTTCATAACGCCCTCCCTAGATGTTCGTGACGTCGAAACCCGTCGCATCCATCTGACGCATAAACGGCGGCATCTCCCCCGTCGCGGCACAGGCGGCAATCTGATGCAGAGCCCCGGCAACTGCATCGTCTGCTGCAGCGCCGATATGCCAGCATGCGGCAGCCGTGACGGCCTCGTTGGCGTTGGCGACTGCAACGGAGTTGGGAACGGCACCGATCATGGGCAGGTCGTTATCGGAATCACCGAATACGGCCACCTCGTCGAGCGTCAGGTCCAAAGCGCGCGCAAGCTCCAGTGCGGCGCAGCCCTTGTCCCAACCTGCTGGAAGGATATCGAACAGGCGCACACGATTGTTGGGAAACACGAGTGAGAGCTCCGGTACCTCAGCGGCAACGCGCTCACGTAGCTCCGCGAGCTCCTCACGCGAGCGGGCGCTCCAGATATTCGCCTTGTATACCGGGGCATCATCGACGACGGGACGGCACGGGGCCTCTTCGCCCTTGAGCCATGCGTTGCCGCCCGACTCCATGGCGCGGCGCACGCGCTCGGGGTCGCTCGTCACGCAATAGGCATCGTTATCCCAAAAGTCGTCACCCAGGCTGTAGACCTTGAGATAGGTATCATCGGTCTCTTGCTCGAGGTAATTGGCCAGACGCATCAGGGCATCGTTGTCGGTCGCGCGCGAAGCGACCGCCTGACCGTCGACAAACATGACCTGGCCGTTGCAGAACGCACCGGTCGAAAAGCACTCGGAACGATTTTTGAACATCCAGCCCATCGCGGACGGCTGGCGACCCGAAACTGGGCCAAAGTGCAGACCCGCCGCCTGCATGGCATGAATGCCCTCGATGGCGTAGTCGCTGGCGCCGTCATGCCCGGCTGGAATCAGCGTATCGTCCATATCGGTCAGCACAAGTTTGATCATAGAGTCCCCCAGTCATTTTCACCGTAACCATTGTAACGACCTGCCAATAAGGGACAGGTTTATTTTGGCAGGTTTTATCTGGGAAAATGCAGCGCCCCTGTTGCCACCTACCAAAATGAATCTGTCCCTTTTTGGCAGGTGCGCTAGTATAGGGAGCAACAGATTCGATGCGGGAGTGCCGGCGGTGCAAACCACAAGGCTGAGAGGGCATAGGGCCCAATCCTTTGAACCTGTCAGTTAATGCTGGCGTAGGGAGCATGCCGCCTTTACAGGGGCGCTGTCTATGCACGGCGCCCCTTTTCTATGCCAAGGAGGCATGTGCAGTGATTGATTCGGAACAGCTTAAGCAAAATGTGGTCAAGGCCGTAGAGGAGATTCGAGCCACCAACCCAATGGCGGGCTCCATCACCAACACGGTGACGATCGACTTTGTCGCCAACGCACAGCTCGCCGTGGGCGGTTCGGCCGCCATGGTCTATCTGCCCGACGAGGGCGAGGCACTCGTTGCCGGCGGCGGCGCCATCTATCTCAATATGGGCACGCTCTTCCCCATCTACGAGCAGACGATCCCCCTCGCGGCCAAGGCGGCACACGACGCCGGCAAGCCCTGGGTGCTCGATCCGGTGGGTCTGGGCATCGGCAGCCTGCGCACCCAGCTGGTAAACGAGCTCAAGCAGTACAAGCCCGCCATCGTGCGCGGCAACGCCTCCGAGATTATCGCGCTCGCCGGCCTGTGGGGTCTTGAGGGCGAGGCGGCCGATCTGAGCCGCGTACGTGGTGTCGATACCACCGACACGGTCGACGCCGCCCGCGATGCCGCCGTGGCGCTCGCCCGCTACACCGGCGGCGCCGTAGTGGTCTCGGGCGAAGTCGACCTGATCACCGACGGCACGACCGTGGCTAAGTCCCACGGCGGCAGCCCGCTCATGTCCAAGATCACCGGCTGCGGCTGCTCGCAGGGCGGCGTGCTGGCCGTGTACGCCTGCGCCGCCGATCCGTTTACGGCAGCCATCTGCGGCACCGCCGTCTACAACGTCGCCGGCACGCGTGCCGCCGCTGTCGCCGATGCCCCAGCAAGCTTTAAGGTCGCCTTTATCGACGAGCTCTACCGCGCAACCGCCCAAGACATCGCCGACAACCGACTCGAGCTCGAGGAGGCATAAGCCATGTCCGAGTCCGCAGCCAATACCGGCATGAATACGCTGGTCGCCGTTGCCATCGCCCCGTGTGGTACGGGTGACGAGCTATCCGCCGAGGTCGCCGAGGTCGTGCGCGTCATTCGCGAGAGCGGCCTTCCCAACCGCACTACCTCGATGTTCACCGAGATCGAAGGTGACTGGGACGAGGTCATGCAGGTCGTGCGCGACGCCACCTTTGTTCTGGCAAACAAGGGCATCCGCACCGAAGTTGTGCTCAAGGCAGATATTCGCCCCGGTTTTACCGACACCATGAACGGCAAGCTCGAGCGCATGGAAGCACAGATCAAAAAGCAGGAGGAAGCATAATGAGCATCCGCGACAACCTTGATATCTCGGCCTATCTGGTGCTCGGCCCCGAAAACACGCTGGGCCGCCCTGTGGGCGATGTAGTGGCTCAGGCGCTCGACGCCGGCTTTACCTGCATCCAGGTGCGCTCCAAGGTGGCAAGCGCGCGCGAGATCATCGCGCTGACGGACGATGCCGCGCAGGCTATCGCCCGTGCGGGCAAGACCGGTCAGGTCGCGCTGCTCATCGACGACCGTCTGGACTGCGTGCTTGCTGCACGCGAGCAGGGCATTGCCGTCGATGGCGTGCATGTGGGCCAGAGCGACATCCCCATCGAGGTCTGCCGCAAGCTGCTGGGCCCCGATGCCATCGTGGGTCTTTCGGCTCGTTGCGAGGAGATGCTCGAGTACGTCAAGACCGCCGACATGAGCCTGGTCGACTACCTGGGCATCGGCCCGCTCCACGAGACCGAGACCAAGCGCGACTGCGGACGCGCTGCCGACGGCTCCATCATCACCAAGAGCTTTGAGGACTTGGCCGCGCTCCATACGGCAAGCCCCGTGCCCATCGTGGTGGGCGGCGGCGTCAAGACGGCCGACCTGCCGCAGCTCAAGGCCACCGGCGTCGATGGCTTCTTTGTGGTGAGCGCCGTCTGCAGCGCCGACGACCCCCACGCCGCGGCCAAGGAGCTTGTCGACACCTGGCAGCAGGCATAGACATAGGCCGAGCAGCTGCTCCGCGGCCTCATAGCTTCAAGAGCGGAAAGCGCATCCCAGAATGGACGTCCAAACTGGGATGCGCTTTCCATATAGAGGCTCAACGGGAAACTGCATCCCATTCTGAGCGCAAATTCCGGGACGCAATTTCCCAAAGGCCCTTGTTTCGGAAACTGCATCCCATTCCACGGCCGAAAAGTGAGATGCACTTTCCGCTGAGCCTACGGCAGACGCCCCTACTCCGCCAGATATGCCTCCAACGCCGGCAAAGTCGCCTCTGCATCGTGGCGACCGACCTGATAGATACGCTCAAGCTCATCCGGCTCGCGACAGAGCGACGGCACCTTTACCGATTCGCTCGGCCGCACCACAAAGATCTCGCCGACGGCCTCACGACGTGCCAGGTCGTCGAGCGTGGCATTGTAGACCTCATGCCGATGCTCAAGCGCTGCGACAAACTCCGGGTAGTGACGGAACACGCGCCGCAGCATGGGCATCACGCTGTTGGGCTGCTTCACAAAGCCCGCCGGCTGCGTGAGCACCACCACGTTGCGGTCATACCCCTGCGCAAACAGCCAAGCACTGGGAATGGAATCAGCCACGCCACCATCCAGATACTTATGCCCGTCAATAGCGACAGGACGCGTTGCCACGGGAATCGCCGACGACGCCCGGATCCACTCGATATCGCGCTCGTCGCCATACGGCAAATCGTGATAGACAGCCTTGCCCGTCTCGATATCGGTACACACGCACGTAAATCGCATGGGGCAGGCGCGATACGCTTCCAAGTCGATGGGATCGCGCTCGATAGGCACCTCATGATAGGCAAAATCGGCATTGAACATATCGCCGGTTCGCAGCCAGCTGGTCACGCTCGCATAGCGCTTGTCGGCGCAATAGGCCTTGTTGTAACGAATGGCACGGCCGATCTGGCGCGATTTAAAGTTGTAGCCAAACGCCGCGCCCGCCGAGACACCCACCATATGGTCGCAGGTCAAACCGTGCTCCATCCAAACGTCGAGCACGCCCGCCGTATACATACCGCGGTAGCCGCCTCCCTCGAGCGCAAGCCCCACCGTGCGCGTCGTATCCGGCTGTGCCATGTGACCATCTCCGTTCCTGCGTTTTAAAACGGGACAAGTATACCCGTCAACATATATCGACTCAGTCGCATTTTCATCGAACATCGCATCGTCGCGCTACCGCTTGGCGAATAGTAGCCGCCCACAGCATGGACACCCATATATAATTGCATATTGTTGTTTGCGCTACTCAGCTGTTATCAACAGCGAACATTAGCCGGCAAAGTAACTCAACAACGCAGCAAGGCGGGGGCCTGGATACACGCAAGGCGCCGAGCAACGACGCGTGTACACTACGAGCTCGCCCGACGCCATCCGCCCCGACCTCAGAAAGCCGCTTACAACATGGACACCGTCAGCAATTACACCGAAACGCTCGAAAAGACCGTCCGTGACCTTCTCGAGCGTCAGGATGATCTGATTAGGACGGCCTTTACCGACCAGCTCACCGGACTTGGCAACCGCGGCGGCTTTGCCCGTTCCCTAGAGGAAATCTGGGAGCAGGAACTGCCCGTGACCATGGCGTTTATCGACATCGATAACCTTAAGCACTGCAACGACGTCTTTGGGCATGACGAGGGCAACCGCTATATCTTGCAGGTAAGTCTCTATCTCAAGCTGTATATGAAGGTGGACGAGGCGGCGTTTCGCATAGGCGGCGACGAGTTTGCCATCCTGTCTACGATTGCGACCGAGGACGACCTCGCCGAGCGCCTGGAACACTGCCGAACGGTCCTACTCAAAAACAACGATTCCGAGATGCCTCACTCGTTTAGCTACGGAGTGTCGCACGCCGACCCCGCCCTGGGTGAAGTCTCCAATCGCATGACACTCGATGCCGACCATCGCATGTACGACTACAAGCTACGCCATGCCATGCATCTTGATCGACGCAATATCGCGCAAGTCCACACCGACGACTTCGAAATAAGCGATCGCGTTTTTGACGCCTTTTCGATGCTCAACGAAGGCCGTTATTGCTTTATCGAGAACTTGGACAAACATCGCACCCTTTGGTCACAAGGCGCCCTGCGCGATCTCGGTCTTCCTTCTGAGCATGTAGACAACTGCCACGATTACTGGAAAACGCGCGTCCACCCCGATGACCTCGAGGCCTACATCAACGACATCGACCAAATCTATAATGGCTCCAAACACCGCCGCGTCATGCAGTACCGCATGCGCAATGCCGCGGGCGACTACGTCCTCTGCCGCGCTCGCGGGTTTCGCATCGACGGCGACGGAAATACCCCCTCGCTCTATGTCGGCGAACTTGTTAACCACTCACTCGCCGAGACCGTCGACGCCGCCACGGGCCTCGGAACGCAGCGTATGCTGATCAACGCTATCGATGCCTGCCGTCGCGACCGTTGCGAGACGGGGCTTATAGCGGTCCGCGTTTGTGGCACGGCAAAGTTCAACGAGCTCTACGGGGCCGAGGCTGTCGACAACATGCTCGCCGAATACGCAGGCCGCATGTTATCGATCACCCGCGGCAGAAGTCGCGTCTTCCGCTCGCGAAACGCCCAGTTCGTCGTGCTCAGCAACGATCTGGACCACGAGGCATTCGAGCAACTGACCCATCATCTTAAAGAGGCCGTTTTCGCTCCTGTTCGAATCGCGAACGACACCATTACCCCCGTCTGTCTTGTCGTCCCGGCCTTTTACGAGCGCTTAATCAATCAAGCGACCGCTGTTTTAGGCGAACTCGACCGTCGTCTTCGCGCCGCCGGCGGGCTTGCCCCCAACGACAGCCTCCCCATACCCGAGATTGAGCGTAAAAGCGCCGTCGCCGAACGCATCGATACGCTCACGGGCCTCTATCGACCCAGCGAGTTTATGCGGCGCGCCAACGCATTTCTGAGGACAGGGCGCGACGGCGCTTGGTGTATCGCCACCGTCGACATGGGTCATATGCGACTGTTTAACGAATGGCACGGACAGGCCGAGGGCGACCGCGTGCTCGCCGATGTGGGCACGGTCCTCAAAGACATCGAGAATGCCGAGATGGGCGTCGCAGGATACTGGGGCCAAGACGACTTTTGCATTCTCATCCCCTTTGAGCACGACACCGTCCATCAAATCTATAACCGCGTTCGCGCCGCCGTGGCCAAGCATGATGACGGCGTGGGTTTCTGGCCGTCCATGGGCGTTTGCCCCATCGACCCCAACGAGGAAATCACCATCGACGCGCAGGCCAAGGCCATGTTTACCAATCGGCGCGCAAAAAACGACTTTAAGGAGCGCGTCGCCATTTTCCGCCCCGAGGAGTACGAGCGCGAAACCGCGTTCCACCGCACGCTGACTGAATTCCAGTATGCGTTCTCAAACGGCCGCATTACCTACTACCTGCAGCCCCAAGTCGACATGGAAACTGGCGAGATCGTTGGCGCCGAGGCGCTCACGCGCTGGATTGGCAAGGACGGTTCCCTCATTTCGCCTGTAACGTTTATCCCCGCACTCGAGGAAAGCGGCTTTGTAGTGACGCTCGACAAGTACATTTGGCAGGGCGTCGCCTCGTGGCTGCGCGAGCGCATCGACCGGGGGCTTCGCGTGGTTCCGATCTCGCTCAATGTGTCGCGCGTGGATATCCTTGCCTGCGACGTTGCCGAACATATGGGAGCACTTGCCGCCCAATACAACCTACCGCCCGAACTTATGCGCATCGAGATCACCGAGACAGCCTATACGGGAGAATCCGAGGCCGTGGATAAACTGACTGCCGACCTGCACACCCGCGGCTTCTCAACCTATATGGACGACTTTGGCACCGGCCAGTCCACGCTCGCGATGCTCAAGAACGTCAACGTCGACGTCATCAAGCTTGACCGCACGTTTGTTCCCGCCGACGGAGATCAAGGCCGCAGCGCGCAAATCATTACATCAATGCTCGATATGGCGCAGTCGCTCCATCTGCCCGTCGTGGTCGAAGGCGTCGAGACAAATGAGCAGGCGAACATGCTACGACAGATGGGCGCCCGCTACGCTCAGGGCTTCCTCTACTACCGCCCCATGCCGGCGAATGATTTTGAGGCATTGCTCGATGGTGACAATAACAACTGATACGCTCGCGCGCAAAACGCCACCGCCGAAGGGGGCATTTGTCTCCATTAGCTAACTTATATCCCCAATTCAAACCGAATTGGGGATATGATACAAACCGTTGTTCTGCCCAAGGAGGTTATTCATCATGAACGAGTCATACCGCTTGGGCGAGCAATCGATTATTGCCTATCTTCAGCGACTTGCGAATGGTGTCTCGACCGCCGAACTCGATGTTTCCGCGCTGCCTGCTGAGCTACGCGCCGTTGGTGAGCAACTGCAAAAGACGCATGCCATCCTGCAACAAGAGCGCCAGCTGCTTGAGTGCAACGCCTATATCGATCCGCTCACCAACTTGGGCAACCGCGGCGGACTCGACCGTCACGTCGAGCAGCTCTGGCGCAAAGGCGACCCCTTCACCTGCGCCTATATTGACATCGACCATCTCAAGCATTGCAATGATAGGTTTGGCCACGCCGAAGGCAATCGCTATATTCTGAGCATCTGCCGCACGCTCTCCGAAACCATGGAGCACGATGAGATGCTGTTCCGTATCGGTGGAGACGAGTTTGTGCTCATCTCGCTCTCCGCAAACGAGACTGAACTCGAGCAGCGCTTGGAGCAGGTACGTACCGGACTGATCGAGGCGAGCTCAGGTGGCAAGGCGCCCATGATCGGCAGCTTTAGCTTTGGCTGCTCGCGCGTCGATCCACTTGCCGGCGACACGCGTCGCCAGATGACGATGGATGCCGATCGCAAGATGTATCGCTATAAGCTTATGCATCGTGTGCAACAACCGAAAGACGATGACGCGCCGCAACGCCCAATCGTCAATCAGCTTCCCTGCAACGACCGGGTGTTCCAAGCGATCTCCATGAGCTCCGAGACGCGTTATCCGTTCATCCTTAACCTCGATACTGGAGAATCGCAATGGTCGGTTAACGCCGTGCGCGATTTTGACCTGCCCTCCCAGCACCCTTTTAACTCACTCGACATGTGGCTCGCCCGCGTTCATCCCGAGGACCGCGACAACGTACGCGCCGAGCTCGACATGGTGATAAACAGCACATGGCACTTCCACTACATGCAGTATCGCGTAATGGATGCCACCGGAAAATACGTGCTGTGCGACTGCACGGGCTACCGCTTGGACGGCACCGATACCGAGCCCAGCATGTATGTGGGCATTATCGTCAACCGAAGCCTAGCTGATACGACCGACTCGGTAACGGGCCTGGGCGATGTCCATGCCCTGGTCAACGCCATTGGCGAAATGCGTCGCGTGGCGCGCGAGGCAGGCTTTATTGCCATTAAGGTCGACGATATCGCCGAGGTCAATGCCCGCTTTGGATTCGATGCAGGCGACCGCGTGCTCGCCGAAAGCGCCGCCTGCCTTATGGAATGCTCACGCGGCAAGGGCCGCCTGTTCCGCTCAACGGGGCCGACATTCGTGGCGCTTTTCGACGACTTTGATCCCGAAGAGACCGACGCGATCGCAGACGAAATCGAACGGTTCCTGGGTTCTCCCGTGCTCATCGGCTCGCTTGAATATCAGCCACCCATTCGCGTGGCCACGCTCCATCTGGACGGCGTCGACCGTCAGCCCGTTTCCATTTTGAACGAGCTCAAAGCGCGGCTTATAGAGGCGCCGCAAGTACCGGGCACCAAGCTGGACTAGCGTCGTGGGGCGCATGATGGTTATTTTCCGATCTCAGGCGAACACATTGAGCAAATAGGTCGTACCCACAGTTAGCCGAACGCCCCTGCAGTCCCTCCCGGGCCCGGGGCACCGTTTTCGATACTCTTGGTTTCCTTTACCCGATGCAAATAAGTGCTCAACAACATAAAACCTATCCCCCGCCACGGATATGCCGTCGAGTAAATCTGTTAAGCCAACCCTATCAAATTCTTTTGACAATTGGCTGTATTGGTCCATTTTGTCGTCCATCCCGCTTCCGCTGGCTATCGCCTCATAAACACAAACCTAACGAGCCGCATGAACGACAAAGAGGCCAAGCTGAACAGAAGTAGAACCAAAACTTCAAAAACACTGGTATTCCAATCGCGTACCCAGTCCTCTACCGCCCACAAGAAAAACAGCAGCCCCATCCATAACGTCACAGAAGAAATCAACTTTGCGTAAGGGCATATATCAATCCCGCTCTCCCTTTTTGTGACATCATATCCAGCAATTGAGCTGAGCCATCTTCCTCTTCTGTATTGGATTGAAAGAAGAATCAGGGCAATCGAAGTTATCAAACAGACAGCATCCTCTGTTTCCATAGAACTTCCTTTGCTTTCCGTCCTAGCTGCGCGTTCACAATCGAATCAAACCAAGTGTGAATTACTCGATAGCAACCGCCTTAGTATAAATCATAGCCTCCGCAGCAGCCCGCCTTCCAAGACCTCAAAGCTCACCATCGAGGGCGACCCGCCCAGACCCCTTACAATCTGCTCGCACGAGGCCCCGCACTCCAACATCCTCTGGACCGTATCCCGCACGTACCTGGTGAGCGAGCCTGCCGTGGGCCCTCGGAGCCGGCATCGCGCCCCACGCCATCCGCCCGCTCATGCGATAATCCTCTGCATAAGTCATCGACAGCAGAGGGAGTTTGTGATGAAGGTTCTTTTAGTCAACGGCAGCCCCAAGGCAAACGGCAACACCGCCCGCGCACTCGCCGAGGTCGCCGAGCAACTCAATGCCGAAGGCATTGATACCAAGGTGTTTCAGCTGGGCACCAAGCCCATTCGCGACTGCATTGGCTGTGGTCAGTGCGGCAAGCTCGATTACCGCTGCACCTTTGACGACGACGTGGTCAACGAGCTCATTGCCGCCGCCGAGCAGGCAGACGGCTTTGTCTTTGGCTCGCCCGTCTATTACGCGCACCCCAGCGGCCGCATCCTCTCGGCCCTCGACCGCGCGTTTTATGCTGGCAGCAAGGCCTTCGCGCACAAGCCGGGCGCTGCGGTCGCCGTCGCCCGTCGAGGCGGCACGTCGACCACCTTCGATGTGCTCAACAAGTACTTCACCATCAACCAGATGCCCGTGGTCGCCTCCACGTACTGGAACAACGTCTTTGGTGCCATGCCGGGCGAGGCCGCCCAGGACGCCGAGGGTCTGGCCACCATGCGCAACATCGGCAAGAACATGGCTTGGCTCCTGCGCTGCATCGAGGCAGGCAAGGCCGCCGGCATCGAAGCCCCTACGGCCGATCGCGAGCGCACCAACTTTATTCGTTAAGTCCAGCGGCGGTCGCCTCGATGTTCCATCAAAGTCAGCGAAAAGCCAGCTGATGAGGTAAGGTGCCTTGAAAGAGGAGGGCGCTGGGCTTTTGCCCGCGCCCGACGATTGAAAGGCAGATTGCCCATCAGATGGCTTTGCAGCGTCGAGGTGACCGCCGTTCGTTAGAACGGCGGAACTAAATGATTCAAATCTTCGGCACCAAGAAGTCCTTTGATACCAAGAAGGCCCAGCGCTTCTTCAAAGAGCGCCGCATTAAGGTGCAGTTTATTGACCTTAAGGAAAAGGAGATGAGCAAGGGCGAGCTCACGAGCGTGATGCAGGCGGTCGGCGGCATCGACAAGCTGCTCAACCCCAAGGCCAAGGACGAGGAGACGCTCGCGCTCATCCAGCACCTCACCCCTAGCCAGCGCTTCGATAAACTGCTCGAGAATCAGCAGGTTCTAGCCGAGCCCATCGTGCGCAACGGCAAAAAGGCCACCGTCGGTTATTGCCCCGATGTATGGGGAGCCTGGGAGTAGCCTGTGTTATTTGCCGGCGCGTGGGTATAAGAGCAGGCGTTTGGCATAAGATTTAACTGTAAGCCATGTCTAACAAAGGAGGGCACATGCCCAACAAACCCGTGAAGATCATCATGCTTACCGGATACCTCGGTGCCGGCAAGACCACGCTGCTCAACCACATCCTCGCCAACGACGGCGGCATCCGCGCTGCCGTCATCGTCAACGATATCGGCGAGATCAACGTCGACGCCAGCCTTATCGCCGACGGCGGCCTTTCCGAGACCGACGACCTCATCCCGCTTACCAACGGCTGCATCTGCTGCACGCTTTCGGATGACCTCGCCAACCAGCTGCAGGGCATCGCCGATTCGGGCGACTTCGACTACATCATCATCGAGGCCTCGGGCATCTGCGAGCCTATCCCCATCGCCTACACCATCTCGAGCTTCTGCGACGAGGCCAAGGTGGGTGGCGAGCCCAAGCTCGCGCTCGACAACATCGTTGCCGTGGTCGACTGCGCCCGCATGTACGACGAGTTCAACGGCGGCCGCGACCTGCTGGCCGAGGATATCGACGAGGACGATATCGAGAGCCTGCTGATCCAGCAGATCGAGTTCTGCTCTACGCTGATCCTCAACAAGACCGACACCGTCACGCCCGAGCAGATTGCCGAGCTCAAGGCCATCGTGCGCAGCCTGCAGAAGGATGCCGTGATCGTCGAGGCCCAAAACGGCGAGGTCCCCATGGAGGAGCTGCTCGACACCGACCGCTTCGACTTTATGCGCGCCTACAACTCCGCTGCCTGGATCGAGGCCATGGAGCATCCCGAGGAGCACGACGACCCCGAGGTGCTGGAGTACGACATCGAGACCTTTGTGTACTCGCGCCGCAAGCCGTTTGACCTGCAGAAGTTCACCGATTTTGTTGAGCAGGAGTGGCCCGACGAGGTCATTCGCGTCAAGGGCCCGCTGTGGCAGACCGGCGATCCGGACATGTGCTACATGTTTGAGCAGGCCGGCCACCAGATGCGCCTGATGGAGAACGGCCTGTTCGTCGACTCCGCGCCCGAGGGCGAGAAGCAGAAGATCATCGACGAGAACCCCGAGATCATGCAGATTTGGGACGACGAGACGGGCGACCGCATGACGAGCCTGTGCATCATCGGCCGTCACATGGACAAGGACGCGCTCATCGCCGCCCTCGATGCCTGCCTGACCGACTGGCACCGCGCCTAGGTTTATCCAAGCGGGCATTTTTCCGCCCACGTAACCGCCAAACCACCACGAAGGTGCCTGTCCCCTTCGTGGTGGTTTTTCGTTCTGAGCCAAGGAGATTCATGTTCAACATTGTGCTGTATGCGCCCGAGATTCCGGCCAATACGGGCAATATCGGCCGTACTTGCGTGGTTACCGGTGCCCGCCTGCATCTGGTGGAGCCGCTGGGGTTTTCGCTCGACGACAAGACGGTGCGTCGCGCCGGCCTGGGCTACTGGCAGAATTTGGACGTGACGACCTATGCCGGCTGGGAGGATTTCCTTGCGCGCAACGGCCTCTCCCCCGCCGACGAGCGCCTACATCTGCTGACCAAAAAGGCACGCCGCACCTATGCGCAGAGTACCTACCGCGACGGTGAGTATTTGGTCTTTGGCAGCGAGAGCTCGGGCATTCCCGAGGAGTTGCTCGCCGCGGCGCCCGAGCGCTGCGAACGCATCCCGATGCTGCGCGATTGCGATTCGCTTGACAACGCCGAGGCCTGGGAAGCCCACGAGGAATCGCTCGGGCATACCGAGGACGGCCATGAGTCCATCCTTCGGCAGGATATCTGCGGCAACTTCGTCAATCCGGACGACTACCGCATCAGCGCACTCAACCTCTCCAACAGCGCCGCCATCGTCCTCTACGAGGCTCTGCGCCAAACAGGCTTTCCGGGAATGTGACAAAGGGACTGCCCCTTTTTCACATTCAAGCACCATGTCGATGACACACACCTAATTGATGCCCTAAATAACGGACCATCGCTTTTAATCAGAATTAACTAGAATAAAATGAAGTTAAACGGCGGTGTGAAAGGAGAGCCTTGTGGAATATCTCGAGAACCCGTTTACCCCCAGTTTTGGTGAGGTTCCTGCTCATCTCGCTGGCAGACAACAGATTATTCGGGATTTGGACCGTGCCTTCTTGAGCCAGCGCAGGCGCCCAGAATTGACCTCGATCTTCTCAGGCGCGCGTGGAACCGGCAAAACCGCTCTCATGTCGTCGCTCGCGACAAGGGCGGAATCCCACGGCTGGATAGCCGTAAAGACGACCGCACTCCCTGGAATGCTTGAGGAAATCGAGTTCGGGACGAAACGCGCCGCAGCCCATCTCATCGACTCGTCCAGTCACTTCGAAGTCACCGGTCTCGGAATTGCACCGCTCGGCAGCATCGAGGTCGATCGCGTTCACGATGTCTCAACCTGGCGTTATCGCATGAGCGACATCATCGACCAGCTCAACGAGGCGGGCACCGGTCTGCTCGTCACGGTTGACGAGGTGGACCCGACACTCGACGAGATGATTCAGCTCGCAGCGACGTATCAGCACTTTGTGACCGATGGGAAACGCGTCGCCCTGCTCATGGCGGGACTTCCCAACAACGTATCGACGCTACTGAACCACAAGACGGTCTCGTTCCTTCGCCGCGCCCAACAATATCATCTGGGTCGCATTGCCGACTATGACGTGCGCGAGGCCCTAATTCGCACAATCCAGGAAAACGATCGCCTGGCAGATGCTGAGGGAATCGATAGAGCCGTTCGCTCGATCTCTGGTTTTCCCTTCCTATTGCAACTCGTAGGCTACCGTGCTTGGGATCTCACAAGCGATTCGAAGGAAATCTCGTCACGCGACTTTGACCTAGGAATCAAAATCGCACGCGACGAGATGGATGACCGAATCCTCGCGGCAACCTATCGGGAACTCACTGCAGAGGACAAGCGATTCCTCATCGCCATGCTCGATGACGAGGAAGAGTCCACCACCGCTGACCTTGTCGAACGCCTTAAGCGTTCGCCGCAGCAGGTCTCCCGCTACCGACGCCGCATGATAGATGCCGGCATCATTGGAGAACGCGGGCGCGGAATCGTCGCTTTTGAATTGCCATTCTTCCGCGATTATCTCGCCGCTCAATGCGTGAAATAGAAGTCAATGTGACAAAGGGGCAGTCCCTTTGTCACATCGCCTATAGATAACGACCGGTAATGCTCTTGGAGCAAGCAGCGATATCCACCGGCGTGCCGGCGCAGACGATTTGCCCGCCGGCGTCGCCGCCGCCTGGACCCATGTCAATCACGTAGTCGGCGTTGCGGATGAGGTCGAGATCATGCTCGATCACGATGACCGTGGCGCCCTTGGCAACCAGGCCGTCAAACACAGCCAGCAGTACCTGAACATCGAGCGGATGTAGGCCAATCGTTGGCTCGTCGAATACGAACACGGCATCGTCCTGCACGCGGCCCATCTCGCTCGCAAGCTTAAGACGCTGCGCCTCGCCGCCCGAGAGTGCCGGTGTGGGCTCACCGAGCGTGAGATAGCCCAAGCCCAGGTCATGCAAAGTCTGCAAGCGCGTCTGAACCTTCTTGAGCCCCAGCGTGGCGTCGAGAGCCTCGTCCACACTCATATCCATGAGCTGCGGCAACGTAAGCAGACTCCCGTCCTTGCCCTCGCGATGGATATGCGAAGCAGTGTCTGCATAACGCGAGCCGCGACATGCCGGGCAGACGATCTCGACATCGGGCAAAAACTGCACGTCGAGCGATATCGAGCCCGTGCCATCGCACGTAGGGCAGCGCAGAGTGCCAGTGTTGTAGCTAAAGGCGCCCGCCTTGTAGCCGGCTGCCTTGGCCTCGGGCGTACGGGCGAAGGCGCGACGCAGCTCGTCATGGATGTCGGCATAGGTTGCCACCGTCGAGCGCACGTTGGCGCCGATGGGCGTAGCGTCAATCAGATTTGTGCGAGCAATGCCCTCGGCATCGATCCAACGCACATGTTTTGGCAGGCGCTCGCCGGCCGCCTGCGCCTTAAGCGCCGGGATGAGCGTCTCAAGCACCAATGTCGTCTTGCCCGAACCCGAAACGCCCGTCACCGCGACCAAGCGACCGCGCGGAATATCGACTTCGAGCGGCTTGACGGTATGAATGGTATCGGTCGCCATGCGGATATGGCCCTGGTCGAACATTTCGTCGTCAGCCACCTGCGGCCGCAAACGCTTGGAGTTCGATCTCAAAAACGGCGCGATGCGGCTGCCCTGAGACCACTCGACCTCGTCAACCGTGCCGGCCGCAATGACGTTGCCGCCGCCTGCCCCGGCAACAGGACCCATCTCGACCAGATAGTCAGCTTCCGCCAGCACGCGCGTATCGTGATCAACGACAACCACGGTGTTGCCATCGCCCACCAGATCGCGCATCACACCTACCAGGCCATCAACATTTGCCGGATGCAGGCCAATCGAAGGCTCGTCTAGGACGTAAAGCACACCCGTGGAACGGTTGCGCACCACGCGGGCAAGCTGCACGCGCTGGCGCTCACCGGTGGAAAGCGTGGCACCGGCGCGATCGAGCGAGAGGTAGTCGAGGCCCAGATCGACCAGACGGCGGGCCGTACTCAAAAACGAATCGCAGATGTCTGCTGCCATGGGCCGCATCTCTGTCGGCAGCGATGTGGGCACGCCGCGCACCCATTCGATTGCATCGCCCAGCGTCATGGCAGCCGCCTGCGCCAGATTGATGCCGCACACCTGGGGCCGGCGCGCCGTCTCCGAAAGCCGCGTGCCGTCGCAATCGCGGCACGGTCCCTCGCGCAAAAAGCGCGCCACGCGCTTGAGGCCCTTGTCGTCCTTAACCTTGGCGAGCGCGTTCTCGACGGTATAGACGGCGTTGTAGTACGTAAAGTCGAGCGGCGTAGCTCCCTCACCGTTCTTGGGAACGTAGAGAATGTGCTTCTTAACCGCCGGACCGTGAAACACGATGTCGCGCTCCTGGGGCGTGAGCTGGTTAAACGGCACATCGGTGCGCACGCCCATCTCGCCGGCAACCTGTTTCATCAGGTCCCACATGAGCGTGCCCCAGGGAAGCACTGCGCCCTCGTTGATGGTCTTGGATTCATCGGGCACTAAGCTTGCCTTGTCCACCTCGCGCATGACGCCGGTGCCGCCGCAAGCGGGACACGCGCCGCCGCTATTGAAAGCCAAATCCTCGGCACTCGGCGCGTAGAACTCGCGGCCGCATGTCAAACACGTGAGCGACAGGCCTGCGGCCACGTTAAGGCTCGGCTCCACACGTGCCCCGCAATGTGGACACACGTGATGGGCACAGCGGCTAAAGAGCAGACGCAGGCTATTGTTGAGCTCGGTCATGGTGCCAAAGGTGGAACGCACGCCCGGCACGCTGGGGCGCTGATGCAATGCGAGCGCCGCCGGTACGTGCAGCACCTCGTCCACCTGGGCGTGCTCGGCCTGCGTTAGGCGACGACGGGTATAGGTGCTGAGCGCCTCCAGGTAACGGCGCGAGCCCTCGGCATAGAGGACTCCCAGTGCTAGCGAGCTCTTGCCCGAACCGGACACGCCGGCAATACCCACCAGCTTTCCCAGCGGAATATCGATATCGATGTCTTTGAGATTATGGACGCGCGCGCCGCGCACCTCGATAGCTTGCGGGCTCATCTTCTGTTCCGTCACCTTTATCACCCTACTCGTGCCATAAAATGCGATCGCGAATGTACTCGCCCAGCATGGGCACGGTAAACCGGACGAGGCCGTATCCGGCGGCCTCGATGACGCGCTCGCGAATCAGGCTTGCGCGATATTTACTCGCCCAGCTCTGGGTGCGGTCACAGCGCTCAATGATGTCCGCCATGCGCGCCGGCTTGCCCTCGTCAACCGCCATGGCCTCGATAAAGAGACGCTGAGGGCTGCGCAGCCCGTAATACAACGGTGCGTCAACCGCTTCGTAGAACTCGGAGACGGCATCCGCATGGCCAGCCTCGACATCGTGCCTTTCGATGACCTGCGAGCCACGCCGGACAGCAGAGCGCCACATGTAATATCCCACCAGCTGGACCATGTAGGGATGCCCCATACTCTTGCGTGCCGCAAGGTCCGCCGTCTCCGCGTCAACGTAAAGGCCTGCGTCTTTGACCGTCTGGATATATGAATCGCGCACCTTGGGCAAAGAAATCGCCCCCAGCGTACGCTGCTGAGCACGGCGCAAAAACGTCACGCTCGGCTCTTCGAGCAGATCGTCAACCATACTGGGCAAGCCGGCAAATACCAGCGCAAGACCGCACTGGTCGCTATCGGACAGGCCCGTAGCATCCTGATCTCCGAGCACCTGCTGATAGAGAACGGCAAGAGCCGCCAGTTCCTCGATTGACGCAGATTGTGCCTCGTCAATCGCAAACAGTATGCCCTTGCCTGGACCGAGCTTCTTGAGGCGCTCGTTGACCAGCCCCCGCAACGTCTCGCCCTTTGCCCGAGCCGCCTCGACCGACATCCGGCCAAACGACGGCCCAAACTCCATTGACGTCACAACGGGTTTATTCGAGCGAAGCGCGTCGGCCAGGCGATCGCACAAGCCAAGCGAAGCGGAATCGGAGACAACCGCCCATCCGCGCTCGCTGGCTAGACGTTGCAGCTCCCGCAGGAGAACCGTTTTACCGCAGCCGCGGTTTCCCGTAATGAGCATGAGCCTGCCTGGCGCTCCGGCGCCGTTGTCGAGCCCTTCCTCAAAATCTTCGATGACCGACTCGCGACCGATGAGTATCGGGGGCCGCTTACCAGCTGTGGGCTTAAAGGGATTTGGATTCATATCGGCCTCCTCGGATTGGCAAACCCTGATAATAGTTATACCAACTTATACCGAGTTATACCAACAGGATGCGACAAAGAGACTGAACCTCTATCACCTATGACCGAAAAACTCGGCGTCTGCTGCTCGCCAGGGGCGGAAGGTGGCGGGATCGACCTTTACGTGCGCCGCGGCGGGTACGTCGTACCATTTGACCGTGTAACCGGCGCCGTGAGAGCAAAAGACCGAATCGGGCGTGTTGGGCAGATCGGCCTCGGGCTCATAGGCGGCCGTCTCGATTACGCGCTCGGCATCATGGCAAGCCGCATAACCGGCGAACTCCAGGTACAGATGACCGCACCCGCTCGTGTAGGCAGCCACCTCCAGCGCATAATCCTGTACCTCGGATGCCGGAACGCGACCCACAAGCTTCGCCCGGTCTCCCGCCATCGCCGGCGGCTCGTACTCGGCACTCATGCGCGTGGCATCCGAGAGCGCCCGGCCCACACACTCCCCCGGCACCTCGAGCTCAAAGTGGTACCACGGCTCCAGCAGCACCGCCGCGCCCGCCTCGCGCGCCTGCATCAAACCCTGGCGAATCGCGCGGTACGTGGCCTGGCGAAAATCGCCGCCCTCGGTGTGTTTGGCATGCGCACGGCCGCCCGTGAGCGTAATGCGCACATCGGTGATGGGCGAGCCGGTCAGCACGCCCAGGTGATCGCGCTCCATGGCGTTGGTGAGTGCCAGACGCTGCCAGTTAAGATCGAGCTCGTCGGTCGAGGTCACGGTGCCAAACTGCACGCCCGAACCCGCTGGCAACGGCTCCAGGCGCAGATGCACCTCGGCATAGTGGCGCAGTGGCTCAAAGTGGCCCACACCCTCGACCGGCTGCGAGATAGTCTCCTTATAGAGAATGCCGCCGGGCTCAAACTCGACCGCAAGGCCAAAACGATCGGCCAGCACGCGCTGCACGACCTCGAGCTGCACGGCGCCCATCAACTGCAGGTGAATCTGCTCAAGATGCGTATTCCAGCTTACGCCGAGCATGGGATCTTCGTCCGCCAGCTCAGTCAGTGCTTTGAACACCGCATGGACATCGTGTTCGCCTGAAAGCACCGTATAGGTGAGGACTGGCACAATGACGGGCGCATCGCCCGCGGGCTCCGCGCCCAAGGCGTCCCCCGGGCGAACGTGCGCAAGACCCGTCACGGCACAAATACCGCCAGCAGCAACTTCTTGCGCAAGCTCATACTTCTCGCCGTTATAGATGCGCACTTGATCGACCTTCTGCTCCCATGCCTCGGCACCGGAGTGTCCATCGATCATCTGTTTTGCACGCAACGTGCCGCCGGTCACTTTAACCCAAGCCAAACGCTCGCCGCGATCTCCGCGGTTGACACGATAGACGCGCGCGGCAAACTCCGGGAGCCACGCCTGTTCACACATCAGCGCGCATATGCCATCCAGCAGCTCGTCCACGCCTTGGTCCTTGAGCGCCGAGCCGGCAAAGCAGGGGAAGAGCTTGCGCTCGGCAACCATGCGCGACAGCGTTGCGACGGAAAGCTCACCCGCTTCAAGAAACTCCTCGAGTGCCGCCTCGTCCAACGCAGCAGCATCCTCCTGAACGGCACCGCCCGTCAGCAGCTCGTTGGCATCCAGGCAGCCTTCGGACAGACGCTGCCCCAGCTGTGCCAGCAAAACATCGCGACCGGGATTCTCCAAATCGATTTTGTTGATAAAGATGAACGTCGGGATGTCATAGCGCGCAAGCAGGCGCCACAGGGTTTCGGTGTGCCCCTGCACGCCATCGTTGGCGCCCACAACCAAAATCGCATAGTCGAGCGCGCGCAATGTGCGCTCCGCCTCAGCCGAAAAATCGACGTGGCCGGGCGCGTCCACGAGCATAACGTGGGTATCGCCGTAGTCGAGCACGGCCTGCGACGAGAAGATCGTAATGCCGCGCTCGCGCTCGATCGCGTTAGTGTCCAGGTGCGAATCGCCATCGTCCACGCGGCCGCGCTTGCGAATGCGGCCCGCGTTGAACAGCATGGCCTCGGCCAACGTGGTCTTGCCGGCATCGACATGCGCCAAGATTCCAACGACCGCTTGCTTCGACATGGCTCTCCTCTTATTGCAAGCCCATCGCACACGGCAACGGGCATTCTCGTTCCACACTGGATGATACAATTTACGGGCCGGCGGGCGAAGCGGGCCCTATCCCCCGACCGAGCTCATCGCCCTGCGTTGCCGCGCGGCGATTTTCGTAGGTTCGCGCCTTGCGAAAGCCGGCACCTCCCCTTTTGTCTGCCCGAGCTCATCTGGGGCGGTGACAACGCGAGCCCCACGACAACGAGGAGCCACCATGAAGGCACTGCTCAACGAGTTCAAGGAATTCATCAATCGCGGCAACGTGATGGACATGGCCGTCGGCGTCATCATTGGCGGCGCGTTCACTGCCATCGTGACCTCGCTTACCGATAGCATCATCAACCCGCTCATCGCCGTCATCGCCGGCGGTAGCGCCACCGAGATCTCGGGGCTGGTGGTGCCGGGCACCAATATCGACTTTGGCGCGTTCATCGGCGCGTGCATCAACTTTTTGATCGTGGCGGCTATTGTCTTTGCCATCGTCAAGGCGCTTAACAAGGCGCAGGAGATTGGCGACAAGTTGGCCGGCGCCCCCGCCGAGGAAGCCGCCCCCAAGCCCGTCTGCCCTTATTGCCTGGAAGAGGTAAACGAGGGCGCGACCAAGTGCTGCCACTGCGGAAGCGAGCTGCCCAAGGCGTAGCCACCATTTGCCCGCGACGGACGTTGGTCCTCGCCCATCCAAAGCATCACCTGCAGACAAAAAATGGCCCCACCCGGGGCCATTTTATTTAGGCGAGATGTTGATACGCGACTCGGCCTCTACGCCTCGCGCAGCCAATCAAACGCAACGCGCGGCGTACCGTCCGACACATATACGACACCGGCGCGCTTAAACCCGGCCTTGAGAATGGCACCCTGCATGGGCAGGTTGTCTTGGTGCGTGTCGATGCGCAAATGGTCGACGCGCTCCTTGGCAAAAGTAAACATCGCGGCCGCAACGCCATGCGTGGTGCCGTCGGATGCCACGCGATGCAGCACGGCATATGGAGCATCGCTGTGCCACTGACCGCCCTCGATCACATCATAGGAACTGTCCGGCCCCGTCAGAAAGGCAAACGTCGCTACCACGCGGCCGTCGACTTCGCACACATAGCTGCCACCAGCGGCAATATCGCTTTTGAGCTGCTCAGCCGAGGGCGTGCCCACCGGCCACTGCGTAGCATTGCCATGCTCGCGCATAAAAGCGCGGGCAGCGTCGTAGATAGCCATGGCAGCGGGAATGTCGGTATCGAGGGTTTTTCTGATCATCACGCGGCGACCTCACGATTATTGGTATCACTTTGATTGAGCAATGATACCAGCGTTTGGAGAGGGGCGCGAAGCAGATGGGGAGCAAAAAGCGAGCCGCCTGGTCAAAGGCCAAAAGCGAGTTTTTGGGCGCTGCCACGGGCGGCGATATGAGCGACCTGTTTGCACGCGAGGACGAGCGCCGCGACGCCCTGGACGCCGAGCGCGACGAGGCTTGGCGCTATAAGTCGTGCGAGCGCAAAAACCGTTACGACACACGCGCCGAAGCCGAGGCCGTTATGGCCGACTGCGAAAACCGCGGACGGCGTGGTTTGGCCTGCTACAAATGCGAATACTGCGGCGGCTGGCACCTGACGTCGCACCCTTGGAAATAGACCCCGCATCGGCACGGCGCTGGCAAAGCGCCGGCAATCGCAAGCAAGCTACGGGCGCGGCGGCACCAAAACATCGTAACGAACGGCCTTGCCCGCAAGCTGATAGCTCGGCTTAACGCCGGCAAGCAGCGGCCCCTTCACCGGTCGCTTGATAACGACCTTGCGCGGGTGCACCGCAAGCGCAGCTTTAACCAGCGCCTCCTCATCGGCACATGGCTGTTCCAAATGGTGCAAGAGCTGGAACTTCTTTTTCACCGCTGCGCTCTTGGTGCGCTCGGGAAACATGGGATCCAGATACACCACGTCGGGAGCCGCGAGCTCACCCTGCTCGATCAGCTCGGCTGTATGACGAAGGCCGGCAATGCTGTCCCCGCCCGCATGTAAGCGCATGCGCGCCACGGCGGCCGCAAGCGCCGGATCGTCTGCCGCGCGATCCAAGGCATCCTTGAGAAGCGCCGCGATCACGCAATCCTGCTCATACAGATCGACGGTAAAGCCCGCGGCGGCCAGCAGCAGCGAATCCTCGCCAAAACCCGCCGTGGCATCGATTGCCCACGGATGCTCAACGCCTTTCGCGCGCGCGGCCTTCACCAGCAGCTCCTGCTGCAGGCGGCCTTGCTTGAGTCGCGGAAGCATGCGGGCAAAATCGGCGCGCAGCCCCATCGTACCGTCGGTGAGCGTGAGGCCCTCGGACGTTCGCACGAGCTCGAGCCCAGCAGCATAAGCAACAGCAGTAGGGTCGGCAACGCCCATGGACACTCCTTTAGTAAGCAGAACGAATACGCGGGGCGCCGTCCACGTCGGCGCCCAACCGTCCGCTATTGTCCCACATGAGACAAGGTCCACAGCATCCCAATGCAAAGCACCGCCATCAATCCCGTGCACACGGCAGCGATCACAGAATCACTCATGCGCCTTCCCAACGACCGCGGCTCGCGCGCCTGCTTGGCTCCGTACATCATGGCTCCTCCTTCGGTCCACTTCTTACCATGGCCCCATCATCGCAGCGCCGCGCGTGGGCTGCCATCGATTTGGCTTACGCCCAGCTTTCCTTTTTGAAAGGTTGAGCCGCGCTGGCAAGAGCCGCTTTCGAACACATGCACCGCCCCGTTGAATTACAATGTGCTTCACCATATGTGCAGCAAACGGGGCGCGTTGGATTTACCGCGCCCGCATCGAAAGGACCGCCTATGAGCTACACCCGCAAGACACTCAAAATCCTTGCCCTGATCTATTTTGTTTTGGGCATCGCCAGCCTCGTCATTGGAATTGCCGGCATCGCGACCGGCAAGTTCGAGTCCACCTACGGCTCGAATGCCATGCTCGCCGCAGTCATCATCATTGCCAAGGGCCTCGTCGATCTTGCCGCAGGCGTTGCGGGCATCAAGGGTGCCAACAAGCCTTCGCAGGTAGACGGTGCGTTTAAGCTTGGCATCGTTGCCGCCATCGCCACGATTGCGCAGGCCGTTCTCACGCTTCCCGCACTTGGCGGCGACGCCATCAACTACGGCGCCTTTGTCATCGTGGTGTACGACCTGTTCTTTGTTCAGCAGGCACACGCCGTTAAGACCGAGAACAAGGATCGCCTGTAGGCACCCGTCTCCCATAACCCCTGCTATCAAGCAGCCAAAAAGGGCCGATCGCGTCGCAACGCGGTCGGCCCTTTACGTTTGCCCAGATAGAACCTGCCAAAATAAACCTGTCCCTTTTTGGCAGGTTGTTAGCTGTGGCGGTACTCGGCGATGATGAAGTCGATATCGGTTTGAAGGGTGTCCAGGTTTGCCAGGCGTTCTTTGTCGGCAGGGCGCGTGCGATAGTAGTACGGCGTCATCTGGAACACTGCCTCGATGTCGGCCTGGGTCTGAAGCGTAATGTTCGCAGACACCCGCTGCGTTCCGACCAACTCGAGCTCAGTAGTCTGCGGCAGCTTCTCGTCATTGAGATACGGCGTGTCGTAGAGCACTTCCTTGAGTCCAAAGAGGTGACGGGCGCCCGGCACCACGGTGTAGAGCGAGCCCTCGGACGCCAGCACGCGCGCAAACTCGCGCTCGTTAAAAGGAGCAAAGAGCTCAGTCACCATATCGAAGGTGCCATCCGCCACGGGGATGTCCTTCATGTTGGCAACAAAATACGTCGCATCGCCGCGCTTGGCGGCCAGGCGCACCATCTCTTTACCCAGGTCGAAACCGTAAGCATCCACGCCCGGCACCGCACCCATGGCGCTCGTGTAGTAGCCCTCGCCGCAGCAAATATCGAGCAGCGTCATGGGACCATTCGCAGACGCGACATGCCCAGACGCCCGCTCGCGCACCAGCTCGACCATCGCATCGCGCAACGGCGCATAATAACCGCGGTTCAGAAAGTCACGACGGCTGCGCGCCTGCGACTTGGGATCGCCCATGGAGTCGCCGCTCTTGGACGAGCGCAGTAGGTACAGATAGCCCTCGCGTGCGCGGTCAAACCGGTGTCCGCCCGCACACGCAGCACCGCGCTCGTCGTCCACCAACGGCTCATGGCAAACGGGACACAACAACATGGCAACTCCTTAGCGCGAACAACACAACGCCCACCATTGTCGCACGCCTTCCCCACTTAGGCGCGGGTAGTCGATTAGGAGTATCATCATCTGCGCAAATAAGCACGAAAGAGCATATTAGAGATTGAGAGCGTATGGCAGACACCGCATCTAAGCACATTGACATGACCACCGGCTCGCTGTGGCGCAATATTCCCCTGTTTGCCTTCCCCGTAGCCGCCACGAGTATCTTGGAGCAGCTGTCGAACCTCATCGCCACGGTCATCATCGGTAATTTCTCGGGCGACCAGGGAACCCTCGCCATGGCAGCGGTCGGCTCCAACGTTCCGCTTACCAGTCTTATGCTCAACCTGTTTATTGGCATGTCGCTTGGCTCCAACGTGGTTATCGCCAACGCTATCGGCCGCAACGATCAGAACATGGTCAAACGCGCCGTCCACACCTCGATTCTCATGGCGCTTGTGGGCTTTGTCGTCATCGCGCTAGGCGAGATCTTTGCCGAGCCCATGCTCGCCGCGCTCAACGTGCCTGCCGAGACCATGCCGCTCGCTTCGCTCTACCTGCGCGTCTTTTTGCTCAGCATGCCCTCGATCCTGCTCTACAACTTTGAGGCCGCGATCTTCCGCTCTGTCGGCATCACCCGCATGCCGCTGCAGGCGCTCGCCGTGTCCACCGTCCTCAACATCTGTCTGGACCTCATCTTTGTCCCCGTGCTCCACTGGGGCGTCGCGGGCGTCGCCATCGCCACCGCCATCGCCTACACCGTCAGCGCCGCCACACTCTTTGTCCACCTGCTCAAGACCGACTCCGTCGTCCGCGTCACCCCACGCGACCTGGCTATCGACCCCGTCGCCCTCAAGCGCATCGTCAAGATTGGCCTTCCCGCCGGCATCCAAAGCGCCGTCTTTGCCGTCGCCAACATCATCATCCAGTCTGCCATCAACAGCCTGGGCACCGAGGTCATGGCGGCATCGAGCGCCGCCATGAGCCTGGAGTACGTGTGCTACAACCTGCTCAACAGCTTTAGCCAGGCCTGCACCACCTTTGTGGGACAAAACCACGGTGCCCGCCAAATCGACCGCTGCACCAAGACGCTCAAGGTCTGCCTGGTCGAAGGCGGTATCGTCGCGCTCACCACCATCGTCATCATCGTAGGCTTGGGACGCGAAATCCTGGCGCTGTTCAACAGCGACCCCAACATCGTCTCGATCGGCTATATCCGCGTGTGCTCGATCTTCCCTGCCTACGCCTTTAGCATGTTCTACGAAAACATGTCCGGCTACCTGCGCGGCTTTGGCATCTCGCTCATGCCCGCCCTCATCACCATGATCTGCGTCTGCGGCATTCGCTTCTATTGGGTATTCTGCGTGTTCCCGCACTTCCGCACCTTTGCGAACATCATGATGGTCTACCCCATCAGCCTGGGCACCACGGCGTTCTTTATGGTCGTGGCGGTACTACTCTGCCACCCGGCACGCACCTATCGCGCCGCCCAAGCCAAAGCGACAGCCCGCTAAACACCGCGTTCAACGTCACGCCAGTCATTAATTGACAATATGCGAGCTCATATAGTCGATAAAACGCCTCGTTGCGATAGGCATGGTGTCCCAGCTGCGCCAAGCTGCCACCACGTCGCGCGAGGGAGCATGCACGATGGGACGTACGCGAATATCGGCCCGCATGCCCTCGACGGTACGGCGATACAGCATGCTCACGCCTAGGCCCTCCTCCACCATCGCCATGATGGTGTAGTCGTCGGTCACCTCGCTCGTCACGTGCGGCGAAAGCCCATGCGCGGCAAACGCATCGAGCACCAGGCTCTGCTCGCCCTCGTCCAACAGCACAAACGGTTCGGACGCCAGGTCGGCAAGCGTCACCTTTTCCTTTGCCGTCAGCGGATGCGCGGCCGGCAAAAGCGCCACCAACTCGTCGTGATAGACCACGCGCTTCTCGAGCCCGGCGGTAAATCCGCGCGCCGTAAAGCAAAAGTCAACCACGCCATCGTGCACCCACTGGGCGTTGCGCGTGTAATCGCCCTGCTTGAGGGTAAAGTGCACGCCCGGATGCAGAGCCCCAAAGTCGCGAATCACGCGCGGCAATACGGTGCGGCTCACGTTAGTAAACGTCGCGATTCGAATATCAGTCGAGGAGAGTCCCAGCAACTCCTGACGCTTGCCCTCAAGCTCGGCCTCGGCAGTTACGATTTGGCGCAGATACGGCAGGTACTGCTTGCCGTCGCGCGTAAGCGAGACACCTTGCTTACCGCGCTCGATAAGCGTGGTACCCAGCTCGCGCTCGAGCGCCTTGACGGCCTGGCTCACCGCACTTTGCGTATAGCCTAGCTCGTCGGCCGCGCGTTTCAGGCTGCCGCGATCGACCACCATGCAAACAATCTGATACCGCGATGCCATTTTGCCTCCACACCGATGCAGTCGTAAAACGTTTTGCCAGCGCTTTTCGCACCTACTTTAGCTTTGCTTAATCATACTGAAGATACATTCGCTTTACTACATCCATATCTGGGAGCAGAATCCTTTTTGCGAAACCGTTCTGTAACAAAAGGAGTCCCATGGATCGCAAAAAAGCAATCGCGCTCTCATTTTCCGTTCCCGTCGCATGGGGCTTTTCGTATCCCCTCATGAAAATCGGCATGGACAGCATGAACGCCACGAGCATCGTCGCACTACGCTGCCTCATCGCCTTCGCGGCCTGCCTGCTGCTCTTCCACAAGCACGCGTTTCGCATCAACCGCGACCTGATGGTCCGCGCCGCCATTATCGGCGCCATCATGGCAACCGAGCTCACCTGCATGTGCCTGGGCTCCAGCCTCACCTCTGCCTCAACCGCCGGCTTTTTGCAGAGTCTGACGGTCGTGATCGTACCGTTTGCCAACGCCGCCCTGCTGCGTCGCGCCCCGGAGCGCAAGGTGCTCGTCGGCACTGCCATCGTCACCTGCGGCATGTTGCTGCTTTCGGGCGCCGACTTTACCAGCCTCAACCCCGGCGCGCTCATTATGCTGCTCTCCGCCTTTGTCTATGCCGGCCATATCATCGTGGCCAAGCGCTTTGTCGAGGAAGTCGACCCGCTGGCTCTGGGCGTTTGGCAGCTCGGCTTCGGCGGCCTGTTCTCGGGCATCGCCGCGTTTGTCTTTGGCGGCTTCACGCTCCCCAGCACGCCTGGCGAGATCGTGGTCGTCGTTGCACTCGCACTCATCTGCTCTGCCTACGGCTTCATCACGCAGACGCTCGTGCAGCCCCACGTGCCCGCCGAGACCACGGGCTTTGCCTTCTCGCTCGAGCCGGTTTGCTCCGCCGTCTTCTCGTTTTTCCTGGTTGGCGAGATCCTGAGCCCCATCGCCTTCTTTGGCGCTGCCCTCATCCTCACCGGCGTCATGGTGGCAACCGTCGAGCTTCCGCGCCTTCGCGCACGCAGTCATGCTCCAATGGCAGGAACGCCCGAGCGCGTCTCGTAATCCCCGCTCCTCGCGCAGTCGCAGCGTAAAGGTCTCCGGACGCCCTTACAATAGATGCCAGCAAAGCATCTACGTATGAGGAGCTCCATGGACACCGCAACTCGCGACCGCAACATAGCAACTTGGTTGGGCGATGCGCCGCAGCCGGTACGTGACACCACGAACCAGCTGCTCGAGCGCATCGCCCTTTTGCGTGTCGAGCAGACGATCTACCCGGCACAAGACGACATCCTCAACGCGCTCGCCTACACGCCGGTCGACCAGGTCAAGGTCGTCATCTTGGGTCAAGACCCGTATCACGGACCCAACCAGGCCATGGGACTATCGTTCTCGGTTCCCGCGACGCAAACCAAGCTGCCGCCGAGCCTGCGCAACATCTATAAGGAACTCAACGCCGATCTTGGCTGTCCCATCCCCGCCACGGGCGACCTCACGCCATGGGCGCAGCAGGGCATCCTACTCCTAAACACCACGCTCACCGTGCGCGAGCACGCCGCCAACTCGCACGCCAAGCTTGGCTGGAGCGTCCTGACCGACTACGTCATCGAGCGCTGCTGCCTACTGCCGCAGCCCGTGGTCTTTTTGGCATGGGGACGGTTTGCCCAGCAGATGGTCGAGGGCAAGCTCGCCGCAACCAGCGCAGGCGAGGCGACCGGCAAGTTCTGCCTGGCATCCACGCACCCCTCGCCGCTTTCGGCGAACCGGGCAACGGCGGAACTCCCAGCTTTTATGGGGTCGCGCCCCTTCTCGGCCGCCAACGAATTGCTCGAGCAAAACGGCTCGACCGCCATCAATTGGGGTTGCCTCGACTAGGCGCAGGAACTTCCAAACAATAACGCGCCCGACGGCTTTTGCCATCGGGCGCGTTTATTACTCGGGCCAAATAAACTGTGTGCGGCCGGCCTCGCCGCCATCGATCAGCAGGCTCTGCCCGGTCATAAACCGGTTGGTCACGCCCACAAAATAGATCCACTCGGCGATTTCTTGCGCCGTGGCCCAGCGTTTGAGCGGCGTGAGCTCCATAATCTGAGCCCACAGGTGCTCGTCTTCCATCACGCAACGGTTGAGCGGCGTGATGACGCCGCCCGGGTCCACGCTGTTGGCAATGGCCTGCGGCGCCAGACGATTTGCGAGGTTCTTGGTGTAGGCGATAATGCCACCCTTGCTAGCCGCGTATGCAGGGAACTCCGATCCCGTGTGTCCGCTCGCCGAGCCCACATTGACCACAGAGCGAATGCTCGGTGCCGGTTTGGCGGCAAGGCCCTCCCCCACAAAGGCATAGCGCTCGGTCACGTTAATGGTGCCCGTCAGGTTGGCCGCGATATCGTCGGCCGAGTCCTGTGTGCCGGCGACGTTCACGATTACCTGGGGCTCCAGGTCGTCCGGAAACGCGTCCGGCTCACGCACATCAACGATCAAGTGGCGGTAGCGCTCATGCTCGACCGCGGCCGGCAGCAAATCGAAACCCACGACCTCATGGCCCTCGTCCAAAAAACGCTGCACGCACGCGGCTCCGATACCGCCCGAAGCGCCCGTGATCAAAACCCGCATACTTGCTCCTTAGGCGGTTGCGTGACGCTCGAGATACTCGGAACCCACGTTCTCGCGCTCCCAGCTGCGCACGACCTTGTAGCCCACGGGGCTCAGGAAGACCTCGCACAGCAGCTCGGCAACAGCGCCGGTCAGCGAGCACATAAGGACCTGCACCCAGGTCCAACCAAAGAACGTGTGGCTCACCACGATGGCAAAGACCAGGTTGTCGATAAACTGGCCAACGCCCGTGGACACATAGGAGCGGAAGGCAAAGCTCGCAAAGTTATTCTTTTTGAGCATACGGCCGAGCGACTGGTTGAGCGTGGAGTTAACCACGGCAGAAACGAGCATTGCCAGCGAAGAGCCAAGCACCACGTACCAGGTGCCGCCGATGGTGGCGTTAAGGGCAGTGTTGACCTCGATCATGCCCGTGTCGTAGTAGGCGCCCCACATGCCGGGCGTGAGCGAGCATGCCCAAAAGCACAGGCTCACGGCCAGGTTGACCAGCAGCGCGAGGATAGAGATTTTGATGGATGCCTTGGCGCCAAAGCGCTTGCAGATCATGTCCTGGCACAAAAACGAAACCCAGCTCACCACAAAGCCGCAATCGAGTGCCAGATACGGCAGGCTGATAAGCTCTTTGTTGGCCAGCAGGTTCATCATGATGACGCTCACGAAAAACAGCGAAACCGTTGCCGCGGGAATGCTCCGCAACAGGACCTTATAGTCCTCCATGACCTTCTTGATCATTATGTACTCCTTTGGTTTTAGGTTTAACGAGCAGGATATCGGACCCGAACTGCTCGGACGCCCCGGTCTTGAGACGACGGTGGGTATGATAGCCGCTCGCGCGGCATCAGGCAAGCAAACGGCGCGGCAGCCCCGCAGGGCCACCGCGCCGATGCGTTAAAAGGCTACGTTGCCAAACTCCGACAGGATAAGGTCGGGGTTGTGGTCGGTTGCCCAATCCACGTTCCACGGACTCGTGAACAGCAGCAGCTTACCGCCGCGCATATCCTCGACGCGCAGCGTGTCGCGCGTGAGCGAAAGGCCCGGGATATCGATGGTGTCGGGGTCGTTCTGGATCCAGCGGATGTCCGTATAGGGCAGTGGCTGGCGACGAACCTCAACACGATACTCGGCCTTGAGGCGGCGCTCGAGTACCTCAAACTGCAGCACGCCGACCACGCCCACAATGACGCTCTCCATGCCGGCACCCAACTCGCGGAAGATCTGGATGGCACCCTCCTGGGCAAGCTCCTCCATGCCCTTCACAAACTGCTTGCGCTTGAGCGTGTCGACCTGCGTAATGCGAGCGAACATCTCGGGGGCAAACGTCGGAATCTGCGGATACTGCACGTGGCGCTTGCCGGAACACACGGTGTCGCCGATGCTAAAGATACCCGGATCGAACAGGCCCACGATATCGCCCGCGTACGCCTCGTCCACGATGGCGCGGTCATCGGCCATCATCGACGTGCCCGTAGCAAGCTTAAGCTTGCGGTTGCCCTGCACGTGGAAGGCGTCCATGCCGCGCTCGAACTTGCCCGAGCAAATGCGCACAAAGGCGATACGGTCACGGTGATTCTTGTCCATGTTGGCCTGGATCTTAAACACAAAGCCGCTAAAGTCGTCGCGGCAGGGATCGACCGGCTCGCTGGTGAGCGTATCGGTATAGGCACGCGGCGTCGGGGCCAGACGCAGGAACTCCTTGAGGAAGGGTTCCACGCCAAAGTTGGTAAGCGCCGAGCCAAAGAACGCCGGGCTCAGCTTGCCGCAAGCCACGGCATCCAAATCGAGCTCGTCGCCGGCGCCATCGAGCAGCTCGATGTCGTCTATTAGGTTCTTATGGTTCTCCTCGCCAATGAGCTCGTCCATGGAAGGATCGCCCAGCTCGGCCTCGACCTCGGCGACCTTCTTGGTGGCGTTGGCGTGGCCGTCGCCCTCAAAGGCAATGACGCGACGGGTCTGACGATCGAACACGCCGCGGAAGTTGCGGCCGCTGCCGATCGGCCAATTCATAGGATACGTATTGATACCTAGGACGTTCTCGATCTCTTCCATGAGCTCAAACGGATCGCGAGCCTCGTGGTCAAGCTTGTTCACAAAGGTGAAGATGGGAATGTGGCGCAGCGTACAGACCTTAAAGAGCTTTTTGGTCTGGGCCTCGACGCCCTTGGCGCCGTCGATGACCATGACCGCGGCGTCGGCGGCCATAAGGGTACGGTAGGTATCCTCCGAGAAGTCCTGGTGGCCGGGGGTATCGAGGATGTTGACGCAGGCGCCGTTGTAAGTGAACTGCAGCACCGAGGAGGTAACGGAGATGCCGCGCTCCTTCTCGATGTCCATCCAGTCCGAAACGGCGTGCTTGGCCGAGCTCTTGCCCTTGACCGAGCCGGCGGTCTGGATGCTGCCGGTGTAGAGCAGCAGCTTCTCGGTAAGCGTGGTCTTACCGGCGTCCGGGTGGCTGATGATCGCGAATGTGCGGCGCGACGAGATTTCATCCGACAGGCTTGCCATGCGGATCCTTTCTTGCATTGAGTGCATTACGTCGTTGTAACCCGACTATTGTAGCCGCGAAATGCTGCGACAGAGCGCCTATCAGGACAAATTCATCAGTTGGGGCTTGGATACCAGTCGGCGGCGGCGCTCCGCAGCAGTTTGTCTCGATCTGTAACATCTAGACGGGTTTTGAACCTCTACCCGTTACAGATTGAGACAAACGGATGGGCCTGCCGCCAAAATCTCAATCTGTAACAGTTAGCCGCCCAAAACGGCTCCAGATGTTACAGATCGAGACAAAAGGTCGCCGGCCATCCTGATTTCCCTCTTGCGTAACCGTGCATAGTGTATATATACTGTGCTTACCGGTTATATACACGTGTAGCCCATCAGCTAAGGAGCCGCTGTGGACATCATCCTATCCAATTCGAGTGACAAGCCCATCTACGAGCAGATATCCTCGCAGGTCAAGTCCCAGATCCTTTCGGGTGCACTCGCCGCGGGAGCCAAACTCCCCAGCATCCGCGCGCTCGCAAGCGACCTCGGCGTGAGCGTCATCACCACCAAGCGTGCCTACGCCGACCTAGAGCAGCTCGGCTTTATATGCACTGTGCAAGGCAAAGGCTGCTTTGTCGCCGAGGGCAACCAAGAGCTCTTTCGCGAAAACCAGCTCTGCCATATCGAGGAGCTGCTTACGCAGGCGGCAGAACAAGCCGAAGCCCTGGGCATCACGCGTGACAAGCTGCACGAAATGCTCGACCTTGTTGCCCCCGAAACCATGCAGTAGCCATCTGCAAGAAAGGCTATACCATGCAAAACTTGCTAGAACTCAAAGGTGCCTCACGCCGTGTAAGCGACCGCTTTTCGCTGCGCAACGTCACGTTTGCCGTGGAGCCCGGCCAGATTGTTGGCTTTGTGGGCGCAAACGGCGCCGGCAAGACAACGACCATTCGCGCCGCGCTCGGGCTTATAAAGCTCGATTCCGGCGAGGTGAACTTGTTTGGGCAGAGCTGCGATGTCAACGCACCCGATGAACAGCAGCGCCGCACGCGCTCGCGCATCGGACTCGTGCTGGACACGTGCCCCTTCCCTTCCACGCTCAAGGTGGCCGAGGTCGAGGCGCTCGTAGGCTCAGCGTACCCCACCTGGAACCATGACACGTTCACCGGCCTCATCGATCGATTTGGCCTCGACCCCAAGGCAAAGGTCAAAGACCTCTCCCGCGGCATGGGTATGAAGCTGCAGCTCGCGTGCGCACTCAGTCACAAGGCCGAGCTGCTCATCTTGGACGAAGCCACAGCCGGCCTCGATCCCATGGCACGCGAGGAACTGCTCGACGAGCTGCTCTCCTTTGTCGCCGACGGACAGCGCAGCGTGTTGTTCTCGAGCCACATTACATCCGATCTTGAACGCGCGGCAGACCGTGTCGTCTGCATCGATAACGGCTCAATTGTGTTCGACCTGCCGCGCGAGGACATTACCGACCGCGCCGGCATCGCTCACTGTACCCAGGCACAAGCCGCCGAGCTCATGGATTGTGTCGATGGCGCCCGCGCCACCCGTCATGCCTACAGCGTTGACGTGCTCGTGCCCAATCGCCGCGAAGCGCTCGAGGCATTTCCCGAGATTCTCTGTGATCGAATTTCCATCGATGACTACCTGCGCCTTACGCTGAAAGGAGCCTCCAAATGAAACGCGCCTTTATGTCCGAGACCGCTATCATGCGCTCGTTTCTCCCGAGCATCGCCGGCGTCGGCCTGTTCATCTTCGTCGTGCTGACCCTTGCCAACGCGACGGACGGCGACTCCGGCATGAGCGCCGGCACCTGTGCAGTCAGCGCCATGTCGCCCATCATAATCATGAACTCGCTAGCTGGCTACGATAACCAAAACGGCTGGGAGCGCTATCGGGCAACGCTGCCGTTTTCGCGCAAAGACATCGTCTGTGCACGCTACCTGTGCATTATTGCCTTCTCGGCCGTTATGGCATGCGCGGCTACGCTTCTGAACATCCTCGCCCTTCCGTTCTTCGACCACATGGGCATCCCTTCGACAGGCCAGACGGTCTTTGAAATCGCAACAGCCTCGGCGGCGTCGATGCTTATCTCCCTCATGATGGTGTTTTTGGCACAGCCGATATTCTTCCGATTTGGACACATGGAGGCGCTGCGCCTGTCCGTCGGCCTGTTTGCCCTGCTTGGCTGCGGCACCATGGCAATGCTGAGCTCCTCCAATCCCATCAGCAACTGGCTCATGTCATTTGCCGGAGCGAACCCCGACCCCGCCGTCATCAGTTTCCTGTGCGCGGGCATTGCCGTCGTGGCGTTCGTGCTATTCATGATCAGCTGCGCCGTCAGCACCAAGGTCTATCGAGCACGCGACCTGTAGCCAGACGCGCCTCGGCCGCGCAAGGCCACAATCGGTCGTCAGCGAATACGAATACATGACAAACGACATGTCCCCGGCACGCCCGTGACGTTTTACAATAGAGGCGTCACGGGCCTTGGCCCAATCTCGATCATCCAAGGGGATGTCTTTTTGGTCATTGTTCTTTAGGGAACGGTCAATCGCATAGAACCATGAAAACGGCCGTCCAACGGCCGTGGTTTGTTGCGCCGTTCCGCCTCCGTCATTTGCCAATTTGCACCTGATAGGAAAGAACAATGCAATCCCAGGAATCTCAATCCTTCCCAAAAGCCAACAGCTTCGATACGGCACTCGTGCGCTCTAAAATCATGGGGCCGAATCCCCTCAAGCTCTGTGAGGAGCTGCTTCGCGATGCAAGTATCCCCCGCGGCGCCCGCGTCTGCGACCTTGGATCGGGCACCGGTATCACCAGCGCCCTGCTTTCCCGCGAATACGGGTTTGACACCTACGCCGTCGATCTGTGGAGCGACCCCGTCGAGAACCGCGTGTTCTTCGATTCACTCGGTATTTCCCGCAACACCATTCACCCTGTTAAAGCGGACGCCTCGCAAGGGCTGCCATTTGAGCATGACTTTTTTGATGCGGTCGTGAGCATCGACTCGTACAACTACTACGGTCGCGACCCGCGTTATCTGGGCGAGCGCCTGCTCCCCCACGTCAAGCGCGAGGGCATGCTTTACCTGAGCATTCCCGGCATGGTCCGCGACTGCCACGACAATCTGCCCGATTGTCTGCTCAAATCCTGGACACCCGAGCAGCTCGACTATATGCACGACATAGCCTGGTGGCGCGCCATGATCGAGCCGACCCCCGGCGTCGAGATAGTCTCGATGCAACCCATGCTCTGCACCAACGAGGCATGGGCAGACTGGCTCGCTTGCGACAATGAATACGCAGCGGGCGACCGCGCTGCCGTTAACGCGGGCGCACTCGAGTATCTCAACACCATCGCCAGCGTGCTGAGGAAGCTCTAAACAACAGCCGCGCGAGACCGAAGACATACGGCCTCGCGCGACTTCTTTCAAAATGGATTATGAATCAGCCTCAAACGGGCGGCCCGCTACTTGCGCAGCGGCTTGGGCAGCGGAATGCCGGCGGCGATAACGGCGGCGATAATCATGGCGACGATGCCCTTGAGCGGGAAGCACATAAGCAGCAGGCCCACGACCATGACGGGCTGACGCATAACGGCGCCCATCGTCGAGGCAGTGCAGACGGCGACGCAAAAGACCGGATCGGCACCCGTGAGCAGCGCGAAACCGTAGCCCAGGCTCACGCCCGAGAAGATCACGGGGAAGAAATGGCCGCCGCGCCAGCCCAGGTTGATAAGGGCGGGCGTCAGCATAGCCTTGACCAGGCCGGTCGCGATAAGGACGCCGGCGGGGATGGTGAGGTAGGTCTCCATGAGCACATCTGCCTGCGTCTCGCCGGCAAACATGGTGAAGGGCAGAACCGTGCCACAAGCCGCGAGCACCAGACCAGCCAGCATGGCCTTGACGACGGGGCGCTCCCCAATGGCATGGGCCAACGCCTCGCTTGCATGCTCCGAGACAAAGAACAGCCAACCGCAGACCGTGCCGACCAGCGTCAGAGGAATGAGCCACGTCAGTTCCAAGCTGCCCATCTCGGCAGCCTCGAACCGCGGCATACCCATGCCGCCGCCCATGAGCTGACCGAGCAGCAGGTAAGTGCCCAAACCGCCCGCAATGGCGATGCCGTAGACCACGGTTTTTTGCGCCTTGGGCAGCTTGATCGTAACCTCGTCAGACGAATCATCCTGGCCGTCGGCGCTGCCGGCGAGCGGTGCCACAAAGCCAAAGACGGGTGCGGTAAAGAGCGCTGTCAGGGCAGCCTGGGTGCCCAGCAGCGTGAGCTCCCTAAACTCGGCACCAAAGCGACGCATGCGGTCGCCGACCCAGCTGCATAGACCCGCGATAACGCCGGTCAGGCCGGCCTCGGGACCAATGCTTCCGCCAAACAGCAGCGGCAGTAATGCCGCAATCGACAGCTTGCCCAGGCTATCGTACGGGTAGCGTCCGTCTTGCTTGACCTTGGCCATCACCTGGTTGAGGTCGTCGGTCTTGGCGCCGGTCAGCTTTTCGTACAGACCGATGAGTAGACCGCCCGCCAGGCAAACGAAAAACGGATACGGCAGGCAACCGAAGGGACCGCTGGCAAGCTCGGGCGAAGCAGCACCCAGCATGTGCGGGACCTCGGTCCAAAAGAAGTCGATACCATGCTCCATCGCAAAGAAGAACAGCCAGACCGCAGCGCCGGCGAGCGCGCCCGTCAAGGCTACGCTGATAAGGAACAGCGCACGGTTTTTAGGTTTGGCAAGGTTATCCATCGGGTCCTCCCGTGGTCAAAGTCGATAGAAATACGTTTTATTGTAGAGCGAGCGCTGCCCAGACGAGCCAACCATCTGCACCCCAAACGGCACCATTGGGCGCAATGCGCACCCAATCTAGAACTTAACCATTGATGATCGAGGCAATCTCGTGCAAATCTTCGGCAAAGTAAATCCCCCGCTGGCGCTGCGGACTCGACAATCCCTTTTCAATCATGTGGCCGAGCAGAGCCTTCAGGTCGTTGTAGTAGCCGTCCAGGTTGTACAGGATGCACGGTGCGTTGAGATGCCCCAGCGACACCGCAGACATGATCTCGGCGATCTCCTCGAGCGTACCCGTGCCGCCGGGAAAGGCAATAAACGCGTCACCGAGTTCGATCATCTTGGCCTTGCGCTCGGCCATATCGCTCGTCACGATGAGGTCGTCGATGCCGTCGTGCTGGAACTCGGCCTCGATAAAAAAGCTCGGTTCCACACCCGCCACGCGCCCGCCGGCATCGAGCACGCTGTCGGCAAGCGCGCCCATCAGGCCCGACTTGGATCCGCCGTATACCAGCGCGTGACCGTTAGCGCCAATCCAAGCGCCGAGCTCTTGTGCCGCAGGCAAAAACGCCGGATCGTTGCCGACGCTCGCGCCCAGGTACACCGTGATGTTCATATGCAATCCCCCTTGCTGCGCGATACGCTTGCCCTAGCGCTGCCGACGGCGGTACTCACGTACGCGACGCGACAGGTCGGCGAGCTCATCGCGGTCGAGCTCTTCCAAATGCTCCAAGTCGTCCATAAAGCGCGCCATGGTGTCCTTTTGGCGCATCTTGATGAGCGTGTTGCAGTAGTTCACCGCAACACCCGTGAGCATAGCGATGTAGAAGATGCTGATGACGCTCAAGATGACGGTGATGGCGCGGGCAACCGGCGTCTCGGCCGGAATGTCGCCAAAGCCGATGGTCGACACGGTCTCAAAGCTAAACCAGAGCCCGTCACCAAAGGTGAGGGTCGTGGGCTCGGACAGCCAGACAGCCGTTGAGCAGAGCAGATAGAAGAGAAGGAACAGGCCCGTGATGCGCACGAAGCCGGCCTGACGCAACACATCGGCAAGTGTCCTCAGCTTTTTCATCGCGACCCCTTCCGCGAGCAATCAATCACATTCGCTCGGTATTGTCCCACGCCTCCCTCGCAAACGGAACTAGTCATTGGGGACGTTCTTAAACGACTAGTCATTCAAGAACGTCCCCGATGACTAGTCGTTTAAGAACGTCCCCAACGACTACATCTGCTGGATGACCGTTTAACGGCAGGTGGGTCAAACGGGGCACCTGAGCTGGTATCCTTACGTGGTACTGCCTCGATTTGTTAGGATTGCATGTGAGAGCTGCCGCTGTCCTTCGCTCAACTATATATCGCACCCTCGCCATCGTGCTCACCGCACTTACCGCGCTGAGTGCCGCCGCACCCGTGCCGGCCCTTGCCGACCAGTCCGAGCAGCAGGTCAAAACGGTACGCGTTGGCTGGCTCGTCAGCAGCGAGGGTTTCCAGGAAGGCACGCCGGGCGAACGCCTTTCGGGCTGGGGTTACGAATACCTCCAAACCCTCTCGTACTACACCCCCGGATGGAAATACGAATATGTCTCCGGTACGTTCACCGAGCTCATGGACAAGCTCGAGGCGGGCGAGATCGACCTCATGCCCAATATCTCCTACTCCGAGGAACGCGCCCAAAAGCTGCTTTTCTCATCGAACCCCGAGGGCACCGAGCGCTACTACATCTATGCCAGGCCCGACCGAGACGACTTGGCTACGGGCGACCTCCAGGCGCTCCAGGGCCTCACCATTGGCTGCAATCCCGGCGTTATGCAGACCTTCGTCGGCCAGCAGTGGCTTGCCGACGAAGGCATTACCTGCACCTATAAAGAAATAGCCAGTGGCGGCGGTCTCTTCGATGCGTTGGCAAACGGCGAGGTCGACGCCATCATCATGAACGACACGATCTCATCGCCTAGCGCCTCCCCCATGTTCTACGTAGGCTCAAGCGACTACTATTTCGCCGTCCCCAAAAGCCGCCCCGACCTTATGGACGATATCAATGCCGCCATGGCGGCAATCGCCCGATTCAACCCCCGCTACAATGACGAGGTCAAAGCAAATTACTCGGCCCAAAACAGCGGGTCATCATCACTTGACAGCGCCGAGGCCTCCTGGCTCAAAGCAAACGGCAACACCATCACGCTCGGCTATCTTACAAACCAGCTCCCCTACTGCACGCAAAATGACGATGGCGAAATGGAGGGGTCGCTTGCCTCGCTCGCGACGACGTTGCACGACAAGTTTGGCATTAACGTTAAAACAGTCGCAATCGCAGACACCAAACAAATGATCAAAGCCCTTTCAAAAGGCACCATCGATGTCGCCCTGCCATTCTTTCGTGACTACTGGCTCGCCGAACAGGTGGGGGTCATCCAGTCAAACTCGACGGGAACGGTCTCCCTGACCGCTATCCACAGCAGCAACGACCTGAGCAAGGACCTCAAGAACATCGCTTGCACAAAGAGCGCTATCGTCAACCGCTTTGAGCTCGAGAGCCTGTTCCCCGACGCGACGGTAACCGAGTACCCAAGCGGCAGCGAGATGCTCAAAGCCCTCAATAAAGGAGAGGCCAGTTGCATCATCGTCCCCAGCACGCGCTTGGAAACCATCCGCGACACCTACGACATCGAGGATTTCGAAACGAAGGAACTCACCGACACAGCAGAACTATCGTGCTTGATCTCGCGCGGCAATCCCCAACTCCTAGGAATCATTAATAAGGGTATCGTCAATGCCGGCGAATCGCTCTCCGCGAACAGTTATTCCCCCACATCGTATTCGGCTCAAGAATCCGATACACTTCGATTCCTCTATCGCAACCGCACCGCCATTGCCACCGTTATCATCTGCATTTTGCTGACCGGCATCGCCATCCTTGTCTGGTCGCTTCAACGCGCGCGGAAAGAGCGGCGGAAAGCCGACGCCGCCAACGTCGCCAAGACCGCGTTCCTCACGCGTATGAGCCACGACATCCGCACACCGCTCAACGGCATCTTGGGCCTTATTGAGATTGAGGAATTGAAAGAGGGCGATATAAAGGTCGCTCGCGAAAGCCGCGCCAAGGCGCGTGTCGCTGCCAACCACCTGCTTTCACTCATCAACGACATCCTCGAAATGGGCAGGATCGAGGAGCGCAAAGTGACACTCGAGCACGAATCGTTCAACCTCAAGGAGCTCTGTGACGATGCCTTGGTGCTGTGCAAACTCCGCGCATCGGACCGCGGCATTACGCTGCTCAACGCCAGCGAGCCCTATGCTGTCGACCAGAGCATGATCGGCAGCCCCACTCATATCCGCCGAATCATCATCAACCTGCTCGACAACAGCATCAAATACAACAAGCATGGCGGCACCGTCACCTTCTTGTCCAACGTCAAACCGCTCAACGACTCACGCGCGCTCTTTTGCTTCACCATCGAAGACACCGGCATTGGCATGACGCCCGAGTTTTTGAAGCATATCTACGAGCCGTTCGCCCAAGAGGGCGACGACGCCCGCAGCAAGTTCCAGGGAACCGGCATGGGCATGCCCATTGTCAAATCGCTCATCGACATGATGGGCGGCACCATCGAGATTTCAAGCGAACTCGGCGTGGGCAGCACGTTCACTGTCCAGATTCCGCTCGATATCGACAAGAACCCTCGGGCCCACATAAAGCCAGCCGAGGCAACGCCCAGCTGCTCGCTCGCCGGCATGAACGTCCTGCTCGCCGAAGACAACGACCTGAATGCCGAAATTGCCCAGGCGCTGCTGGAATCCGAGGACGTTGTGGTGACCCGCGCGGCCAACGGCAACGAGGTTGTCGACCTGTACCTGTCGCATCCCGCCGGCAGCTTCGACGCCATCCTCATGGACATCATGATGCCCGGTATGGACGGTTATGAGGCAACGCGCGCGATTCGTCTGAGCGGCAAGCCCGACGCTGCCGACATCCCCATCATCGCGCTGACCGCCAACGCTTTTGCCGAGGACGCCAAGGCCGCACGCGACGCCGGCATGAACGCCCATCTGCCCAAGCCGCTCGATTTTGAAAAACTCAAAAACATTCTCGCCCGCATCAAGCAGCACGGCCCCAGTTCGCTATAGTCTCTCCCCAAGAACCATGCCCGATTGGAAAGGAATCCCGCGATGTTTAGGCCTCTACGCCGAAAGAAGCGCGCCATTACCGACGAGGCGGCGCGCGAGCTGCTCGCCACCTGCAAGCGCGGCGTCTTTGCCGTCAACGGCGACGATGGCTACCCGTACGCCATTCCCGTCAACTACTTCTTTGACGCTGAGAACGACAAGATTTACTTCCACGGCGCCAAGGCGGGCCACAAGGTCGACGCTCTCAAGCATGACGACAAGGTCTGTTTTACCGTCTACGGCAACGACTGGTACAAGGACGACGACTGGGCGCCCTACGTGCAGAGCACCGTTGTCTTTGGCCGTTGCCGCCTGGCGAATGACACCCCCGCATTTATCGAGGACAAGGTCCGCGAGCTCGCGCTCAAGTACTACCCCACCGCCGAAGAGGTCGAGGAGGAAATCGCCAAGGACATCAAGGGCGTTCAGCTGTACGAAATTACGATTGAGCATCTCTGCGGCAAGCAGATTCACGAAAAGTAGGGGGCTGGGATCAGACCCCCGCATAACAATCAAGCCAGAAGACCCCGCGCATGTCGTCCGTTCGTTACGGCTTGCTATGCATTAAAAACGTAACGATCCAGGCGTTCGCACGCCTCCTTTACGCGCGAAAGCGGCAGGGCCAAGTTCACGCGAATGTGGCAGGGGCCATGGAACGGACGGCCGTCTTGATAGCCCACGCCCACGCGCGCACCCTCGTCGAGCAGCCACTGAATGTCGCGGCCATGCTCGCGGCACCACTCCGTGCAGTCCAGGAACACCATGTACGTGCCCTGCGGACGCGAATAGGCCACACCTTCGAAATGCTCGTCCACGTAATCGCAGAAGTAGTCAACGTTGTCCTTGATGACCTCGTTGAGCTCGTCCACCCACTCGTAGCCCTGCGGCTGGTAGGCACCGATGAGCGCGTGCATGGAGAGGACGTTCATCTCGTTGTAGTGAGTCTTGTTGGACACGGCACACACGCGGTCGCGAAGCGTCTCGTTGTAGATGATGTGATAGCTGCCGACTAGGCCCGCGAGGTTGAAGGTCTTGCTGGGCGCATAAAGGGCGACCGTGCGCATGCGGGCGTCCTCGCTCACCGACTGCGTCGGGATGTGCTTGTGCCCAGGACGGATGATGTCGGACCAGATCTCGTCCGAGATCACCACGCAATCGTGCTGGCGATAGATGTCCATGGCGCGCTCGATCTCGTCGCGCTCCCATACGCGGCCGCAGGGATTATGCGGCGAGCAGAAAACGGCAGCATGGATGTGATTTTGCTCGAGCTTGTGCTCCATGTCCTCAAAGTCCATGCGCCATATGCCCTGGCCGTCGAGCTTAAGCGGGCTATGGACAATGCGGTAGCCCGCGGCCTCGATGGACTTGGTAAAACCGATGTAGGTGGGGCTGTGGACCAGCACCGCATCACCGGGCTGCACATAGGCGCGAAGCGTCGACACGACGCCGCCCAGCACGCCGTTTTCATAGCCAATGTGCTCGGGAAGCAGGCCCTCGACGTCATTGCGGCGGCTCTGCCATTCGATGATGCGATCGAAGTACTCGGCGCGCGGATCAAAGTAGCCAAACATAGGGTGCTGGGCACGCTGAATGATGTGCTCCTGAACCGTCGGCACCGTAGCAAAGTTCATATCCGCCACCCACATGGGGATGCGGCCGAAGCCCTCATCGGGTGCGTTTGGCGCCATACCGGGGATCTCGCCCCAGGAGTCAACGGCGATGGCATCCATACCGTGGCGGTCGATAAGCGAGGTGAAGTCGTATTTCATGCTGGGCTCCCGTGCAAAGTGGATTGGTTCGGTAGGCGTTATTGTCCACCAGGATGGACGGCTTTGGCACGGGTTTTGGGGTTGAATTTGGCAGGAGCGCAAACGCCGCAGTGGCTAGTTTTGCGCCTTGCTGACGTCCGTCACGAAAAGCTGCGTCCCGTCGACCGTAAACGAGATATCGAGCCCGGCGTAGGCCAAGTGGTAGACGCGATTGGGCTCGCGCTTGCTTCCAGCACGGCGCGGATCTTGGCGAAGAATCTCGATCAGGCCGGGCAACTTTGTGGGCGGGACCTTGTCTTGCAGCGCTTGTGTAAACTCGACGTCGAGCTCTTGCCACGGGTTGTCCTCGATCCAGCCGCCCGTCGCGTCCGAATGACAATCCGCAAACGGAATGTAGGGCTTGATGTCATAGATGGGCGTGCCGTCGCGCAAGTCGGCGCCCAACACATAGATGATGGGACCGTTATCGGTGAGCTCAACACGGTCAAGCTTTACGCAGGTGAGGCCGATAGGATTGGGGCGAAACGGACTACGCGTGGCAAAGACGCCCACGCGCTCGGCGCCGCCCAGGCGTGGCGGACGCACGGTCTTTGACCACTTGGCATTGGTACCGGCTTTGTTCTGTATTTTGGCATCGGCAGCAATGTCTTTGGCCGTGCCGCCGGGCGTTCCATTTTCAAAACGCCAAAGCAGCCATAAGTGCGAGAAGGATTCGAGCCCTGCAACCGCGGCGTTAGAGGCAAACTCCGGCTCAAAGACAATACGGCCCTGTAGATGGGGTGCCAAAAAGCTGTTGCGCGGAATGCCGAACTTCTGCGGCAGGTCGGTATGTATGTGTGCAATAGGTTCCATGCCGGTCATTGTACGGCATGGGCGCACGAGGCGCTGCGCGCAATCCCCCACCGCGGCGCCCGTCGTGCAACCAACGGTTGCTTGGAAGGGTGCCTACCGCCGCGTATGCTTAAGTCATCAACCAGCAGAGAGGAGCCGTCATGGCCTTTGCAGAAAAACTCATCGCTGTCCGGCGCGCCAACAATCTCACCCAAGAGCAGCTCGCCGCCAAGCTCTATGTAACGCGCCAAGCCGTCAGCCGCTGGGAGCGCGGCGAGGTCACGCCGGGCATCGATATGATGAAGCTCATTGCCGCCGTAACCGGAGAGCCACTGTCTCACCTGCTCGAAATGCCCGAACACTACTGCGAGAGCTGCGGCATGCTGCTCACGCCCGATGACTGCGGCACCGACGCTACGGGCGCCACGACCGATCATTACTGCAAATGGTGCTACGACCACGGCAAGTACACCTACGAGACCACCATGGAGGCAATGATCGAGGATTGTGCCCCACGCCTGGCGCAAAACACCGGCATGTCGCTCGACGAAGCCGTCTCACTCATGGGCGCCGTCCTGCCGCAACTGGAGCGCTGGCGCACCGTTCAGGAAAACGAGGAGCGCTACGGTGCCGAAGCTCGAGCTCACTATGGCGATGAAGCCGTCGATGCGGCAAACGACGCGCTGCTGGACATGGACCCTCAGACATGGAACGACATGAAGGAGCTTGAACGTGCCATTTTGGGCCAGCTCTCGATTGCCATGGGCGATGGCGAACCGGAAGGCAGCGAGGCTCGCAAGCTTGTCGTAATGCACCGTCGCTGGATTGGCCTCAACTGGGGCAGCGAACCCCAAGATGAACCGTACCGGGGCCTCGCACGCGGCTATCTTGCCGACCAGCGCTTTGTAGACTACTACGACAAGCCTTGCGGAGATGGAGCTACAGCATTCCTGGTCCAGGCCATCGAGTCGTCGCTGACTCGTGCTTAGATTGCAGCGGCTTTGGGTATCTCAATCAAAATACCAACCGATTGGAGACCTATGGCTACTAATCACGAGCTCGTGCTGTACGTTATGACCGGATGCCCGTATTGCATTAAGGTGAAGCGCTTCCTGACGGATAACGGCGTCACCATCCCCGAGCGCAACATCTCGACCGACCCCGATGCCGAGCAGACGCTCATCGCCGTCGGCGGAAAGCGCCAGGTTCCCTGCCTGTTCATTGACGGCAAACCGCTCTACGAGTCAAGCGACATCATCGCATGGGCGCAAGAGAATCTGCTCTAGCACGTCTAACGCCAAAGCTAACGACCCAAACATGTACACCAGCATCCAAAGTCGACATATTTCGACATCTTTGGATGCTGGTGTACAGCTTTTTGCAGCCTAGTCATTGGGGACGTCCTAAAATGACTAGCCGCTTGAGACAGCCTGACGCCTCCGGAAAAGTTTCTGAGAGGGCCGTGTTCAAAAAATGGCAAATATGAGTACTGCTACCTGTTTAGTAGCAGCGATTTTGATCAATTCAAGGACTATTCAACGGTTCACTCGTCCACAGAGGGCGGTATTTCTCCCCATATGTTCAATAAAAGATACTTCTAATGGGACTAAATCTCATCAGTGACCTCTTTTTTGAGCAATATAAATGTAACCATAATGGCAACAGTACTCATATTTGCCCTTTTTTGAACACGGCCCTCCAAAATAGTCGTTGGAGAATGGCTCTAAATGACAAATCCAGCATTTTGACGTTCTTAAATGACTGGCCGTTAATACGTCCCCAATGGCTACTTCAATTCGCGACACACTGTGTCGCGAATTAAGTTGATCTCACTATCGAAGACCAGTAAAGGCCCTTAGTCAGAATCTCGATAGTTTTAAATCGCGCCCTCTTCGGAAGTTCAACGAACGTTCAAATTCCAAGCTGCAAAGCAAAGAGCTATCGATGCTCATTACCTATCGAAAAGTCCAGTCAAGACAAGTAATTGGCCCGATAATCTGCTTGTATTTTTGTCTACGAAACTGTATACAAAAAGAAAGACCACGAACCAGCGCTCGACATTATGCCAATCGATAGGAGGCACAATGGATGCTAAGCAGCTCGAAAAGATGATGGGATTTGCCCCTGGAGAGCTTGAGAAAGCCGCAGAGGCGTACGAAAAAGATGAATGGCCGAAAGGTCGCACTATCAAGCTGGGAAGGCCGCCAATCTCTGATGAGCCGAGCGTCGTTTTATCAGCACGTGTGGGCGAGTCAGTTCTTGAAGCGTTTGACGAAAAAGCCAAACGCCATGGGCAAACACGCACGGAGCGGCTCAGAGAACTCATTACACTTGATGCAGTGATTGCCTAGGCCCCACTCCCCCGCCAGCCCAAAACATGTACACCAGCATCCAAAGTCGACCATTTTCGACATCTTTGGATGCTGGTGTACAACTTTTTAGGTAGTCATTGGGAACGTTCTTAAATGACTGCTCGTTAAAGACCCCTCCCCGATGACTAGACGACAATCCTATTCCTCAATCTCTTTCCAGCACTGGGGGTCGGCGTCGTACATATCGCCCGTGTAGCCATAGGTCACCGCGGGGCAGCCGCGGCACCAGCCAAAGAGCTCACATTTAGAGCATTTCTTGAACTTCTTAAAATCGCGTTTGGCTTCCATTTGTGGAGAGAAGAAGAGCTCCTCCAGCGAGTTTTCGGCAACGTTGCCCACCTTGCTCTCCATGCGGCGACATGCATAGACATCGCCCGTAGGCAGCACCGTCATGTGTCCCGTACCGCAGTGGCAGCCGTCATAGATCATGCCGGGCTTAGCATCCTCAGGAATGGTGAACTTACCCTGCTCCCACAAAAGCAGCGTCCACAGATGGTCCTTGAGCTGGAAGAACGTTTTGCAGCCGGCCGCCTGATGGAACTCCATGCGATCCTGCGCGGCCAGCAGCACATCGCGATACTCCAGCGGTTCCAAATGGAACTCGTCACGCTTTTGGCCCGACGTGGGGCAGTACCGACCAAAGGCGAACACGTCGACCTCGAGGCTTGCCACCAGATCGATGAGCTGCGGCAACTCGGCAGCATTCATGCTCGAAACCGTGTTCATGACGGCAACCCAGATACCCGCGCGCTTAAGACATCCGATCGCACGCAGGGTCTCGGCAAACGAACCAGGCTTGCGGAAGTAGTCGTGCGTCTTCTCGAGTCCGTCGAGCGAGAGCTGGTACTTGCGACACCCCAGCTCTTTCATGCGGGCGCAGACCTCATCGGTCAGATGGAACGGATTGCCCATCACGCACCACATAAAACCGCGCTCGTGCAAAAGCTCGGCCAGGTGCCAAAAATCGGGATGAAGAATAGGGTCGCCGCCCGTAACGTAAAAGTACGGCTGACGACCGATACGCTCGCAAAGCGCCTGGGCCTGATCGACGACCTGGACCATTTGCTCCCACGGCATGCGCTTAAAACCGGCGCAGGCACCGTTGGCAAAGATATAGCAATGTTTGCAGCGCTGATCGCATTCATCCGTAATATGCCATTGGAAGGCAAACGCAGGCTTTTGCATCGTGGGACTCCCTTGGTCGATGTTGAGGCTGATGACGGTATTTGGGCTACAGGCGCGCAACGGCGCCGACGGGGCAATTCTCGACACAGGCACCGCAATGCAGGCAGTGCTCGGGCTCTATGCGATATGAGTCTCCCGGCTCGATGCACTTCTGCGGGCAGTGCTCAAGGCAGGCGCCGCAACCGATACACGCATCGGCATCGATGCAGAAGCCCTTGGCGGGCGCAGGTGCCATGCTCTCGTCCAAGGTAAAGACCGCGCGCTCGATGGGATGAACTCCCAGGTTAAAGTAGTCGAGCACTATGTTCTCAACCTTAAAGATGATGTTGATCTCGCGCGTATCACCGGGATAAACGTTAGCAAGATACGGCTGCTCGGCGTAAATCACGTCGCGCCAGTGAACTTGCTCGGAATCCGAAACGGGGGTGGCAACGCCGGACATGCGGATCATCTCGTTAAATCGCGTGTGGACGAGCGTTTGGACACGCCCGTCGGCCATAAGCTGACGGGCCATCTCCTTGCCACGTGCCGTGAGAAAGTAGATAGCACGGGGCTCGTAATGGACGGCGCTTACGCAGCGAATTTGCGGCGCGCCACTCTCGTCCACGGTTGCCAGGGAGAGCGTCCCGGCAAGCTGCATCTTTTTGAGGCAAGTCTGAGCATCCATTACGAGTCCCTTCTTAGCGATTGCTTACTGAGCGTCGGCAGCGCCGCAAGCGGTGCCGCAGGCAGGAGCAGCAGCCGGATCAGCGGAGCCGCAGGCAGGGGCAGCAGCCGGGTCAGCAGAGCCGCAGGCAGGAGCGGCCTTGGGGTCGGCGGAGCCGCAAGCGGGAGCGGCCTTGGGGTCGGCGGAGCCGCAAGCGGGCGCAGGATCGGCAGTACCGCAGGAGGCGAAAGCGGCGACGTTCTCGAGATTCTCGGACATGGTATTTCCTTTCGGTCGAGGATGGCCGGGCGAAGCCATCCAGTTTTTGACGCTCTTTGCGTCTATATGCATCATGCAAAAAGCGCGCAACGACCAAAAGAAGGCACCAATCTATTATCCAGTTACCAAAAGGTAAGTAGTAGCCGCAAACGACAGCGGCTGCGATAATGAAAGCTGTCCACACGATTGAGGAGTCTCCATGCTTACCAAAGAAGAACTGCCTCCCTGCCCTGTTGCCACGTGTTTTCAACTCTTTGGCAACAAGTGGAAGATCTATATCATCCAACAGCTCATAGACCATCCCATGGGCTTCAACGCGCTGCATCGCGCTATCCCCGGCATTAGCCAAAAGGTGCTCTCGTCCAACCTTAAGGAAATGGATGCCGCGGGCCTCATCACGCGCACCGTCATCCCCGAGACACCCATCCGCACCGAATACGCACTCAGCGAGCTGGGCCACAGCCTTATGCCCATCATCGATTCCCTTGTGGAATGGGGTACCGACTATCAGCAGCTCGTGCGAAACTCCTAACAGCGGCGGGCTTCTGCAAATTGAGCGCCGTGGGGCATATCGCTCCACGGCGCTTACCTTTTTGTGCCTTCTTTTGAAGAAACGAGTTAGGCCGCACACTACTGTCGAATGAAACCATCTCAATCGAACAGGAGGTCGGCCATGAATCAGGCAGAGCGCCGTGTTTGGCTTATCAAGGCATTGCTCGATGAGCGACCAGACGGGCGCAGCATTGCTGTACCTGCCGGAGCCAGCGAGCAGCGCGATTTGCTTCGAGCCCTCATGAACGTACGCCCGCCCGAGGCGCTTGCGGCCGAGACGCTCGACATACAAGACACCTACTTGCAGCAACGCCTTCTTGAGCGCGGCGGAGCGACCGATGCCAGCACGCTCCCCTACCGCGATCGCGTTGCCATCTGGCGCGGCGACATTACGCTGCTTAAGACCGATGCCATCGTCAATGCAGCCAACAGCCAAATGCTCGGCTGCTTTGTGCCAGGGCATAGCTGCATCGACAACGCCATCCACACCTACGCCGGCATGCAGCTGCGTTTGGCGTGCGCCAACCTCATGGACGAACAGGGGCACGAGGAACCAACGGCGCGTGTCAAGGTCACACCGGCGTTCAACCTGCCCAGCAGCTACGTTTTCCACACCGTCGGCCCCATCGTGCCCAGCCATAAGCCTGGCCCGCGCGAGGAATTGCTGCTACGCCGTTGCTACACCAGCTGCCTGGAAGAAGCGACACGCCGAGGACTCGGCACGCTTGCATTCTGCTGCATCTCGACGGGTGTGTTTGGTTATCCGCAAGATGCCGCCGCGCGCGTGGCCATCGATACCGTTCGTCATCATCTAGACCATAACGACCCCAACCTTAAGGTGATCTTCAATGTATTTCTCGCGTCTGACGAGGCAATCTACCGCAGCCTTCTCCAAACAAATCGATAAGCTCCGAGTCGCACTCGATGCATCTGACGCCGTGGTAATCGGTGCCGGAGCAGGGCTCTCGACCGCCGCCGGATACACCTATTCGGGCAAGCGTTTCGAGAAGCTCTTTGGTGACTTCGCTGCACGCTACGGCTTTACCGATATGTATTCCGGCGGTTTCTATCCCTATGATTCGCTCGAGGAGTACTGGGCGTTTTGGAGCCGCTACATCATGTGCAACCGATATGACCCCGTACCGACGCCGCTCTACGAACAGCTCTTGAGCATAGTGCGCGGGCGCGACTACTTTGTGCTGACCACGAATGTGGACCATTGTTTCCAGCGCGCCGGCTTTGACAAGCAGCGGCTCTTTTATACGCAAGGAGACTACGGCCTGTTCCAGTGCAGCAAGCCCTGCTGCCAGGAGACATGGGACAACGAAGGGCTCGTACGCCATATGGTCGCCGACCAGCGGAATCTGCGAATTCCATCTGCATTCGTGCCCCACTGCCCCCACTGTGGCGCCCCGCTTACGATGAACTTGCGCTCCGACGATACGTTTGTCCAGGACAAGGGGTGGTACGCTGCCGCCGATCGCTACCAGGATTTTCTGCGCCGCCACAACAACATGCGCGTTCTGTTCTTGGAACTCGGCGTAGGCGGCAACACGCCCGTCATCATCAAGTATCCGTTTTGGCAGATGACAGCCAAAAACGAGCGCGCCATGTATGCATGCGTCAACCTTGGCGAGGCAGTCGCTCCGACAGAAATCGCCAATCGCAGCATTCTGATCGACGCCGGTGCCGAGCGCGTAATAGAAGCACTTGCCGTCCAGGCCGTCAGATAGCGATGACTAGTTAGCCGCAAAAGCGGGCTGTGGGCGCGAGCGGTTGCTCGCGAAAGACGCGGTCGACGGCGGCGCGGTATTCGTCGACCTTTTTGGTCTTGCGCACGATCTTGTGAACGGTAGCGGGATCGGCGAAGGCGCACTTGGCGTAGAACCACCACTCCTTCATGCGAAAGACCGCGTTGCCGCCAATCTCTTCTGCATACGCCGCAAACAACATGTCGTGGAAGCGCTGCAGTTCAGCTGCCGTGGCAGCGGGACCGCCGGTAACCATGCGAGCCAGCGCAGGGTTCGCAAGTAAGCCGCGCCCCAACATTACGTGGCGCGTCCCGGGATAGGCCTCCACCAGCGTATCCATGTCCTCAAGATCAAAGATGTCGCCGTTATAGGCCACCGGGAACGGCGCCCGCTCCAGCGTCTCACCGTAAAACTCTTTGCGCGGCGAGCCCGTATAGCGGTCCTTTTGCACGCGCGGATGCACGATCAGCTCTGCCAGCGGCATGCGGCAATAGAGGTCGAGCACGCGCTCGTACTCATCGTCGCTCTCCAGTCCCAGCCTGGTCTTGACCGACACCGGCAATGGCGAGCGCTCGCACACGTCGCTCAAGAACACCTCGAGCTCATCCAAGTTGCGCAGAAAGCCCGAACCCTTCCCCTTGGCGACAACCGTGCCCGAGGGGCAGCCAAGGTTGAGATTGACCTCGCGGTAACCCATGTCGGCGAACACCTGCGCCGCCCACACAAACTCGTCCGCGTTTTTGGACATCAGCTGAGGCACCACGTTAAGCCCCTGGTTATTGGCGGGATCGACCTCTTTAAACGCCTTACCGCCAAAGCGGTTGCCCACCCGTGGCGGCGGCAAAAACGGCGTGTAATAACAATCGAGCGCACCGAAGCACTCCGCATGCACGCGACGGAACACATGCCCGGTAATCCCCTCCATAGGGGCCAGCGATAAATACATCAACATCCACTCTCAACTCAATGTGACAAAGGGACAGTCCCTTTGTCACATTGCAAATCATCATACGAGTGCTTATTTTGGCACACATACGTATCGGGCGGCATCATCGCGTGGGCGCAGGAGCACCCGCTCTAAACCAGGGCAGTCGTGGCACTTTTGCCGTATGACCTGCGCTCACCGATGACGGGATTCTCTATACTAAGTCACATATGACGGCATCGCGCCACAACGACCGCCACGACACCAAGGACCAGCCATGGCAGCACTCTCCGAACAAGAACGTAAGCGCATCCAGCGATACTGCATCTGCCCCAAGGTTGCCGGAGCGGCGCTTGCCATGGCATTCGTGCTGCCCTTATCGATTATTCCCTTCGAAATGATCGACGACATCGTCTTCCATCACGAAGGCTTCCAAGAGACGGGCATGATGACCGCCTTGGTGCTCACCGCCATCGAGCTCGTCATATTCTGTTATTGCGCTCTCGCCCCGCGCTTTGGCATGCGTGGCAAGCAGTGGAAGGAAATGCAGTACCGGCTCGCCGTCGAGCAGAGCGAGAAAGACCGCTCGGCACAGATCGCAGGCGTTGTTGGCACGCAGGCCGCCGCACGCCTGCTCAAGAACAGCGACAACGAGGCTGCACGCAACCTGGGCGGCGCGGCAGAAGTCGCCGCTGCCGCAGGCGCCGTCGCCACCGCGGCAGACGTGCTTGCCGAGAGCTTTGCCAACGCGAAGGCCATGGCAGAGGCCTGTGGCGTGCCCATCCCCCGTGCAAAAAAGTGGATCGTCGCGCTTGTGGCGCTACCCCTCGCAATCGTGTGCGGTGCCTATATCCCACAGCTGGCGCAGGGAAACATCGAGATGCAAGAAAACGCCGCGGCCGCGGCCGAGCAGATCGCCATCGCTCGCAAGGCGCTCGAGCCCTCATGCGAGTACGTGTCCGCCGATGACCCCTGCGAGCGATATCAAGATTACGGCTACCACGTCCGCGGCTATCTGCACGACGGCGACTCCGATGCCCAGAAGACCTATACGTACCTGGATTTTGACAACAAGGGGACGCTCACGGAAGTGAGTTACGCGGCAGAGGTCGACCCCGATGCGAGCCTCGAGGACAACCTCGCCCGTATCGAGCTCGACCTTGGCGAGCTTTCCTCTGTCGTCCAAACCATAGACGTCAAGACCGCAAGCCCCGAGCTCCTAGCACCGCAGAAGCTCCCCGAAGAGTTCAGGCAGGCTTTTTTGAACGGCTCGCTCTACGAGAGAATCTCTATCAGGACGAGTGACGACCCTATCAAAGCGTATTACTCGTTTGACACGGATCCCGAGGACGAGTTTGACGAGTACACCCATCCAACCATCCGCATCACGCTGATGGGCAAAACGAACTAGGTGTAGGGAGATGAATGTGCCAAAGAAACTGTCCCTCTGTCACATTATTCCGAGCGCAGGGCCTCCACGGGGTCTTTCTTGGATGCGCTGCGGGCTGGCAGCAGGCCGGCGACGACCGTCAGCACCACCGAGATCGCGATGAGCACCAGTGCATCTTGCACTGGAAGGCTCATCAGGTTGGGTACTTGCTTGGTCGCAAGAGCCCAAGCATTGACCGGGAAGCTCACGAGCACCACGACAACGATGGCAAAAACACCAGCGATAAGACCTTCGATAAAGGTCTCGGCATTGAACACGTTTGCCACGTTGCGCTTCGATGCACCAATCGCGCGCAGGATGCCGATCTCCTTTTTGCGCTCCAGCACGCTGATGTAGGTGATGATACCGATCATGATGGAGCTCACGACCAGGCTGATGCTCACGAACGCGATGAGCACCAAGCTGATAGTGTTTACGATATCGGTCACCGAGCCCATGATGATGCCCATGTAGTCGGTATACGAGATGGCCTGTTCATCGTGCCCGGCAGCCTTAACCTGCTCGTTGTACGCATCGATATGGTCGAGCACGCGTTCCTTGGCCTCAAAGTCGCGCGGGAAGATTTTGACCGAGATGGGGTCGGCCTCATCGGCGTAACCCAACGTGGTCAGGTTGTTGTCGTAGGTGAGCTGCGACGCCTTGGCATAGCTCATCATGAGCGAGCTCAGGTCCTCGGCATCCATGTTGAAGTGAATGGCATTGGCAAAGGCGCTGGCGTCCACACGCATGGCGCTTGCCAAGTTGGCGAAGCTCGAAGACATCTGAGTGGCCATCTGGGCCATGAGTCCCGCCGCGCCCGCTTTGAGCTGTGACGACACGGTCGTCGCGATCTGGTCGCTAATTGTCTTCATTACCTGGTCCATAGCCTGCTGCAAGTAAGGAGCCAGCTGCTTTTGCACGTAATCGGTCATGGCTTGCTGCAGGCGCTCGGCAAGAGCGTCGCCACCCAGCGCCTTGAGCTGGGCCAAGCACTGCTGCGCCGCGGTATCGTTTTCGAGATATGCCGAGAACGCGGAGGCGAGCTTCGATGCGTCCTTAAGGTCCTCGGGCGTCAGGGCCTTAAACTGATCGGACTGCATAAAGCCCTCAAACAGCTGGTTGGCTAGTGTTCCCACCTGCTGCATTTGCTCGGGTGTGAGTTCCAGACCGTCAAAGATGCCCGAGAAATCTGGGGTTGGCGCTTTGGCCATGATGTCGCTGAAGTCGATGTCCTTACCAACGCCCGAAAGGTCAATGTCCAGCCCGGATAAGTCGATACCCGACAAGTCCATACCGCCAGCCGCACCCGAGAGTGCAGACGTATCAAACGAGAACGCGCTCTTGAGCGCCGCCTCGTCCACACTGAACATGCTGCCCAGATCCACGCCCTGTTTTGCCTCGCCCTGCAGTTCATCGAAAGACTTGCCCGTAAAGACATCCGTCTCGGGATGGGCAAGTTGCTCTTGCACAATCTGCGAATCGGCGGCACGCTCCATAAGCTGGCGAGTCAGTGCATGCGTATAGGCAATGCCCGGAGACAATGCACTCGCATTGGCCGTCTCGTTAGGTCGCACCACGCCCACAATACGCACGTCAATGCCGTCGGCAACCTTGGCCGTCATAAAGTCGGCGTCGCCAGACATGTCAGTCCACATGCCGGTCTCTTCGTTTTTGCGATACGCATCGACCGGCGACAGCACCTTAAACGTCGTTGACAGCGCGTCCTCGTACGTAAAGTCGGCAGTGGCCTGCGGCGTTTTGACCTCGCCGTCGGCCGTCATGGCACTGTTGACCAGGTCGTTGAGCTCATCGATATCCAGCGCGCCAATGCTGTAGAGCGTGTAGTCGCCCACCGTGCCGCGGCTCGAAAGCACCATCACCGCCTCGTTGGCAGACGTAGGCCAATGGCCAGCGACCACGTCATACTGACTGTCGAGCAAGCTCTGGTCGTCAATCATCTCGTTAAAGACCGAAGTGCCCATAGAGTCCATACTCACCGTCGCCGCCGAGCTCGCGCCGCCGCTCATAGCCTCGGTCATCGCATTGGGCACCAGGCGCACGGGCTTCTCGTCTCCCTTGCCCGCGCGATACACAACTGGCGTCACGCCGTAGCTGTACTGAATGGCATTGACCTCTTTATCGATGCCGTCGCCACCGGCATCGAGCCATGCCTTAAAGCTCGTCATGTCGTTGGACTTAACGCTCGCAAACATATCCTTTACGGCCGTGACCACAGGGATCTTATCGGTCCCCTGGGCCTTGCCGTCGGCACCGTCGTCGGACGAACCCTCGTTCTTGGACGCATCGACGTCCGTGGCCCCCTCTCCGCCCATCATGGACGACAGGTCGTAATCCTGCTTGGAAATGGTGAGCGGATAGCTCGAAAGCGTATCCTCCTCGACCTTTTTGATGTAGTCGTTTACGCCGTTGGACAGCGCCAGAATCGCCGCGATACCGATAATGCCAATCGAGCCCGCAAAGGCCGTCATGGCCGTGCGACCCTTTTTGGTCATGAGGTTTCGGGCAGAAAGCCCCAGCGCTGTCACAAAGCTCATCGAGGTTTTGCGCGTAGGCTTAGCCTCGCGACGTGCGGCCTTTACTACATCAAAGGGGTCGGAATCGTCGGTGATCTTGCCGTCCGCCAAGTTGACGATGCGCGTGGCGTACTGGTACGCCAACTCAGGATTGTGCGTGACCATGATGACCAGACGGTCGCGCGCAACGTCCTTGAGCAGATCCATGACCTGTACGGATGTCGTTGAATCCAAAGCACCGGTCGGCTCGTCAGCCAGCACAATCTCGGGATCGTTGATCAGGGCACGGGCAATAGCCACGCGCTGCATCTGTCCGCCCGATAGCTGGCTCGGGCGCTTGTTAATGTGCTCGCCCAGGCCGACTTTCTCCAACGCCTCGCGCGCACGCTGGCGGCGCTCGGCATGACCCACGCCCGTGAGCGTAAGCGCCAGCTCCACGTTTTCCAAAATAGTCTGATGCGGAATGAGGTTATAGCTCTGGAACACAAAGCCGATGCGGTTGTTGCGATAGGCATCCCAATCGCGATCGCGAAAGTCCTTGGTCGAAATGCCGTCGATGAGCAGATCACCCGAGTCAAAGTGGTCGAGTCCGCCAATAACGTTGAGCATCGTAGTTTTACCCGAGCCCGAGGGACCCAGAATGGCCACGAACTCGTTATCGCGAAAAGACAGGCTTACGTTGTCGAGCGCCACCTGCGTAAACGACTGCGTAGTGTACCTTTTGCAAATTCCTTTGAGCTCCAGCATGGACGGCAACCTCTCCCGCGCAGGCACCCTGCCCGCTCTCCCCCGCCGTTCGTATTCGACGCGTTTGTCCTACTCTATCCCCATTTTTTGCCGGCACCAGTGAGGAATGTAACGAAGCGCGCCAAAAAACGAACGGGATGGCACGCCACGTGGCGCACCATCCCGCACATAACATCGACGGTGTGACAAAGGGACTGTCCCTTTGTCACATTCGGACTTACTGCTCGCTCTTAGCAAGCGCCTGATCGATCAGCTTGTTGAGCGCCTCTCGCTGCTCGGCGGAGTTGATGCCGCCCATGATTGGCTCTCCAACGATGTTGCCGTTCTGGTCGATCACGTAGGTGGTCGGGAACGAGTACAAGTTGGAGGTGAACTTGCCGGCCTCGCTATCCGACTTGAACCAGATGTTCTTGTACGTCACGCCCTTCTTGGAAAGTACGTCCTTGGCGTCTGCCACCTCGTCTTTGTTGCCATCGAGCGTAAAGGAATTAACGCCCACGACCTGACCGCCCTTTGCGGCGAGCTCTTTGTTGAGCTCTTCCAGATCGCCCAGCTCGCCCACGCAGGGCTTGCAGGTGGTAAACCAAAAGTTCATGACGGTCACCTTGTTTTTGGAGAACAGCTCGTCGCTGCTTACATCGTTGCCGTCCAGGTCTTTGCCCTTAAAGCTGGGGAACTTCGTCTCCCCGCTCTCGCCGTTGGTCATGCCTGCGGTCGAGGCATCGACGCTCTCCCCCTCGCCGGGCGTGCTGCCGCATCCGGGAAACTCCTTCTCCAAGCTCTCGAGCTTGTCCTCGATCTCCTTGATCTGCTGCGCACCAGCCTTGAGCGTCTTAAGCTCATCCGCCGTGAACTCGTCCTTGGCGCCGTCGATGGTCTTGAGCAGGAAATCGCCGTAATTGCTGCCGTCCTCAATCATTGTCGACTCTTTATTTGCTGCATTGAATACCTTTTCCCACAGCGCATTATCGCTCGAAAGGATATCGTTCTCCTTCTGCATGAGCTTCGCATACAGCTCGGCGGCCTCGTCGGCGTTGGCCGGCTCTTGCGCAATGAGCTCCGCGATCTTAGGATCGGAGCCCGTAGATTCGCTCGCGTTGCCACCGGGCGCCGAACACGCCACAAGACACAGAGCCAGCACCGGCACCATAAACAGGGCCGCAATCTTAGAAAGCTTCATGGTCATTCCTCCGTTTTGTCGAAGCTTGTTTTACTTTTTATCGGCGGTCAAGGGAAGCTTTTCCGCCGACACATCCAGGCCATAGCGATAGCTGATGGCATCAACGGGACAGGCCCCGATGCACTTTCCGCACCGGATACATTCGGTATGATTGGGCGCGCGGACCACATCAACGTCCATCTGACAAACCTTTGAGCACTTGCCGCACGAGACGCATTTGCACGCGTCAACCTGAATCCCCAACAAGGACACCCTATTCATGAGCGCATAGAATGCGCCGAGTGGACAAATCCATTTGCAGAAAGGGCGGTAGAACAAAACGCTCAGCACTACCACGGCAATGAGAACGGCAAGTTTCCAGGTAAAGAGCTGCCCCAGCGCAGATCGAATGCCGGCGTTGGCAATTGCCAGCGGAATGGCACCCTCGAGCACACCCTGCGGACAGATGTACTTGCAAAAGAGTGGGTCGCCCATGCCCACGTCGTTAACCACCAAGACGGGCAGCAGCACCACGGCAAACAGCAGCACAACGTATTTGATGTACGTGAGCGGCTTAAGCTTTTTCGTGGAAAGCTTTTTGCCGGGAATCTTATGAAGCAGCTCCTGCAGCCAGCCAAACGGGCACAGAAAGCCGCATACAAAGCGTCCCATCAGCACACCGAGCAAAATGAGCGTACCGGTAACATAGTAAGAAAAGTTGAACTTGGATGAACCTACCACCGACTGGAACGACCCGATGGGGCACGCACCCGTTGCCGCGGGGCACGAATAGCAATTAAGCCCAGGTACGCAGACTGTTTTTCCCGCGCCCTGATAGATGCCGCCTTTGGCAAAGTTTGGCAGGTGAATGTTGGTGATGAGCGTCGCCGCCGCCTGAATCAATCCGCGAAATCGGGCCAAAACATGCGACGCAGTGTTTTCTCTTTTATCCAATTCCGATACACTCCAAGCACAGCCTAATCGCTTTGGCCAGCACGGCATCCGCCTCGCCACGCATAACGCCAAAGCACACCATGGCAATTCCGACGATCAACAAAGCGACCTGTACCACGGGTTTTACCGCTTTGAACAACCTGACCACTCCTTTCGTTACGCGACCATTGGACCATATCGACTATAAAATCCGTGTTAAGCGCGATTTGGAATGTGCAAGGAGACTGTTATGCGAATTTTGATCGTCGAGGACGAGCGGGCGCTGTGCGATGCAATCGCGCGCAGTTTGCGAAACTTGGCGTACAGCGTCGACTGCTGTCACGACGGACAGGAGGCGCTCGACCTACTGAACGTTGAGGCCTTCGACCTCGTGGTACTCGACCTCAACCTTCCCCGTATCGACGGCATGACCGTACTCAGGGAACTTAGGAAAACTGACTGCGAGACTAAGGTACTGATTCTGTCCGCGCGTGGCGAAGTATCCGATAAAGTCGCCGGACTCGATGCCGGCGCCAACGATTACCTCACCAAGCCGTTCCATCTGGACGAGCTTGCGGCAAGGATTCGCAGCCTTACCCTCAGACGCTTTACACAAAGCGACATAGTTTTAACCTGCGGAAAGCTCCGCTTTGACACCAAGGCGCGCATCGCTTCCGTGGACAGCGAGGCTCTATCTCTTACACGCAAGGAAACGGGAATCCTGGAATACTTGATGCTTAATCAGGGGCGACCGGTAAGCCAAGAGGAGCTTATCGAACACGTCTGGGATAGCACCGTGAACAGCTTTAGCAACGCGACCCGCGTTCACATCTCGTCGCTCCGAAAAAAGTTGCGCAGTGCTTTGGGATACGACCCGATTCGCAATCGGATTGGAGAGGGCTACGTTATGGAGGACAGCGAATGAAAAGGCTTTCGCTGCAATGGCGCATAACGATCATGACGGCACTGCTAACGTGCGCGGCGTGCGTGCTAACGAACTGCTTGGTCGGCTATACGGGCATGCGCTACATGGATGCCATCGGCAGCGACATCTCGGCCTTTAACGCTGCCGGTGTGGATTCGCCCCAGGCGTTTGACCCAACAAAAACAGCCCTCGATGACGAGGTCACGATCGTCGTAAACGACGCACAGGAATCTTTTAGCGCAACAGCCTGGTGCATCACGGCTGGAGTCACGCTACTTGGCGGCGTGCTGGCATACTTTGTGAGCGGCCGTGCACTTAAACCGCTACGGGCTTTTGCAGCCCAGGTTGAGCGCGTGCAGCCTGACAACCTAAGCGAAATTAAGCTCAGCAAAGATGTACCCACCGAGCTACAGCGATGCAGCGCCTCATTCAACGACATGATCGCCCGTCTTGGCGAAGGGTTCTCTGCACAGCGTCAGTTTACCGGCAACGCCGCACACGAGCTGCGCACCCCGCTCGCCCTTATGCAGGCACAGATTGAACTATTCATCTCCGAGCACTCCGGTTTGCAACCCGAAACAGCCGAGCTACTCGGCCTGCTACAAGAACAAACTGAGCGGATGTCGCGGATGACCAAGGTGTTGCTCGAGATGAGTGAGCTCCGCAGCGTTCCTTGCGAGGACCATGTCGAACTTGGCCCCTTGTCCGAAGAAGTCCTCACCGACCTTGCGCCACTTGCCGAGCATAAAGACATCGTCCTCAATTGCAGTGGAGGCGCTTTGATAATCGGAAGCGATACGCTCCTCTATCGGTTGGTGTTTAACTTGGTCGAAAATGCCATCCGTTACAGCCGCCCCAGCTCGACTGTCAACGTCTCCATCTGCGGCGACGACAGCCACGTGTTCCTGCGAGTCGAGGATCGGGGCCCGGGAATACCCAAGCAGTACCGTGAGAGCATCTTCCAGCCGTTCTTTCGCCTGGATAAATCCCGCAGCAGGGCATACGGCGGCGCAGGACTCGGGCTAGCGCTTGTTTGGGAGATTGCAGCGCTGCACGACGGCACGGTCGAGGTCGAAGCGAGTTCCAAGAACGGGACTACCATGCTCACGACCCTTCCAAAACGGACCGCAGCGTAAACCGAACAGTAAAACGAAAGGGGTCCCGCACACGTTTGCGCGGGACCCCTCTCTGTCAATGCAATTCGCCCAAAAGAGTAGAAGCTTACTCCCATTCCACCGTGCCGACGGGCTTGGGGGTCAGGTCGTAGCAGACGCGGCAGATGCCGGGGACCTCGGCGGTGACGCGGGCGGTAATGCGCTTGAGCAGCGCCCAGTCGAGCTCGGGCACCTCGGCGGTCATGACGTCAACGGTGTTGATGCAACGGATGATGCAGGGCCAATCGTAGGCGCGCTTGCCCTCGCGCACGCCGGTAGCGCGGAAATCGGGCACGACGACAAAGTACTGCCAAATGGTCAGACCGGCATTGTCGATTTCCTCGCGCACGATGGCATCTGCCTCGCGCAGCGCCTCAAGACGGTCGCGGGTGATGGCACCCAGGCAGCGAACGCCCAGGCCGGGGCCGGGGAACGGCTGGCGCTCGACCATGTTCTCGGGCAGGCCGAGCTCGCGACCGACAACGCGGACCTCGTCCTTGTACAGCAGCTTGACGGGCTCGCAGAGCTCAAACTGCAGGTCCTCGGGCAAGCCGCCCACGTTGTGATGAGCCTTTACACCGTCCTGGGACTCCAGAATGTCGGGATAGATGGTGCCCTGGGCGAGGAAGCTGACCTCGTCGCCCACCTTGCGGGCCTCCTCCTCGAACACGCGAATGAACTCGGCGCCGATAATCTTGCGCTTGGCCTCGGGTTCCTCAACATCCACGAGCTTGTCCAGGAAGCGATCGGAAGCGTCCACGTAGACCAGGTTGGCATCCATCTGGTTCTTAAAGACGTCGACAACCTGCTCGCTCTCGCCCTTGCGCATGAGGCCGTGGTTCACATGCACGCAGATAAGCTGCTTGCCGATGGCCTTAATGAGCAACGCCGCGACAACTGAGCTGTCAACGCCGCCGGAAAGGGCCAGCAGGACCTTCTTGTCACCGATCTGCTCACGGATTGCGGTGACCTGCTCATCGATGAACGCCTGGGCAAGTTCGGGAGTGGTGATACGCACCATGTCGTCGGGACGCTTGTTGGGATCCATGCAGAGCTCCTTTTCGGTTCGATGGAAATGCGTTGCGTATATGCAAACGCACCGTCATATGACCTCATTATATGCAGAACGAGGCCCATTTCTCATCGCTCCCATGGAGCTTTTTGCAGGGGCGGTAGTTTTTCTATATCCCAAGGTCAGCTAGGTTTCGATAACCACTTCGGGAGCATCACCAATAGACTCTTCCTTTATACGTTCCGCATAATCGTAGGCGATACCCACAAATTCCAGTCCCGAGCAACAGGAGTACAATTGCTGCTAGTGTTGCCAGCTGTTGGGAGATGGAAAATGGACTGCGATGGCTACCCATGCGTTCCCATGCCGTTGATGTGCACCGCCTTTGTGCCGGGGCAGATTGACGCTGCGGTTGCAAGCATTTCCGACCCCGATTCACGCACCATCGCCACGGCAGAAGCGCTGTACTTTCGCGGACAGGCCACCCTCGCCGCCGAGACAGCGCACCCCTATCTTGACGCCACCGACCCCGCACTGCGCTATTCCGCATGCTTTATCTGCGGATATGCCAGCCTGTCGCTCAACCGTATCGCCGATGCCCGCCGTTGCCTTGCGGGCATCCTCGACACGCCGGCTGACGAGGAATCGCCCGCCGTCCACGCCATGCATATCCTGTTCGCCTCCGCCGCGAGCGTCCTGCTGCACTTGCCTTCCCCGTATTCCGCCGAAGAGTTTTATCCACTTGCGGCGCATCTGCCCGAAGGCCTGCGCCTGTTCGCCAGCTACGTGATGGCGCACGCCTTGTATCTGCGCGGAGAATACGGCCGCAGTCTGGGCATGGCGGAAAACGCCCTAATTATGAAACAGGGAAGCTATCCCATCTCGGAACTGTTCCTGCACCTGGCAGCTTCCATGGCATGCATGAGTCTCAAAGACGTCGACGCTGCAAGGACGCATTTCGGAACCGCTTGGGACATTGCGCGCCCCGACGGCCTTATCGAGCTCATCGGCGAGCACCACGGCCTTTTGCAGGGGCTTATCGAGGCATGCTTAAAATCGCAATACCCCGACGATTTCGCTCGCATCATCGAGATCACGTACCGCTTCAGCTACGGCTGGCGGCGCATCCACAACCCCGATTCAGGCGAGGACGTGGCCGACGATCTAACGACCACGGAATTCACCATGGCCATGCTCGCCTGTCGTGGGTGGACCAACGCCGAAATCGCACGCCATATGGGAGTATCGCCGGGCACCGTCAAAAACCGCCTATCCGGCGTGTATGCAAAGCTTGGCATCGGAACTCGCGCCGAGTTGGTCGCACATATGCTGCGCTAGCAGCCAAGCTACCAAGCGTATCGAACGCGTTCCAGCACTGCCCGTTTTCGCATGCTCAAATTGGACATTTTGGCCCTCGAACGGCACTACCGCCGCAGGGCTCTTTCTCGCAAAATTTGATTATTTCCACCGATATTTGCGGGATGGGAGCCCAAGATGCTTGATCGCCGTTCGTTACTTGTTGCCGGAGCGTCCTCGCTAGCGAGCATTATGTTGCCGCACGTGCCGGGAAGCGCAAACGCCTTCATATTGCCGTTCGCGCCCACCGAAGCCTATGCCGACGAAGAAGACCCCTTCAAGGTGCTCGTTCTCTCGCGCACCATGTTCGGCGTGGTCGTGGTCGACGTCGCCAACAAGAATACGCCCATCACGGGTGCCCAGGTCACACTAACGTCGCGCTATGCCGCAGGCAAGCAGCTCACCGCCACCACCGATGACGAAGGCACGGCCATCTTTGAGGTTGCCCCGCTTTCGGAAGGCTACGTGGACGAGGCAACGCTTCTCGACGCGTATGACTTCAACGGCGGCATCTCCATCAGCATGCCGGGCTACCGCGATGTCGAGATCCCCCTCGCGCGCATCCAGGGCGGTACCGCCATTACCGCTCCCACGCGTCCGCTCTCCGATGGTGAGCCGTACTTTCGCCAGCTTACGTTCGACGAGTGGGACATCCAGTACGCCGACGCCACATTCATGGCGACGCCCAAAGACGATGCAGCGAATGCGCAGCCCGACACGCACGCCTTCACTGTACAGGCCCACCTGCCGCTGGGCGGGCAGGCGACGCTGCGCATCAACAAAGTGATGCCTGCCGCGGGCAGCTCATCCGAAACCGTCACGCAGATTGGCCAGGTCAAGGCCAGTGCAACGGGTGCGGATAATCTGGCGATGTTCACGCTCGAAGACAAGTTCCTCGATGCGGCGTCGGGCCTTCTGGAAGAAGGGTGCAAGCTGCGCTTTGCGCTCGACTATCAGGGCAAAACCTACACGCTCTCCTCCCCCATGGCCGTTGCCACCGCACCGGCTTCCAAGGCGGAATCGGGCTCGACGACCATCGTCCCCACCACCATGGATCAAGAGGTCACTCCGTTTGATTTCCCTGCGGCATTTCCCGGCATCGGCGGCAACAAGTTCACCTGCTGGATACCCACGTTTCCGATTCTCTTCGATTTCTCGTTTGCCGGGTACGTGTTGTTTGGCGGCGGATACAAACCAGTCAGCTACATGAACGATTCGGGCAATCCGGATCCGGAATACTGGAAGAAGTCGCCGCGCGAGTCGGGCGCCAAGCAGGCAAACCGCTACCTCGACGAGATGGAGGGGAAGTGGAATCAGTACAAGAGTATGAGTGCCGGTTCGGGCACCGATCCAAGAAACACCAAGCTCCTTCGTCACCATTGCACGCTGCTGTTCACGATGGATATCGCAACACAGGTGTACGGATCGCTCGCCTACGACTGGGTAGGCAAAACTTGGGGCGATAACAACGATCCGGCGTTTGGCAATATTAAGGCCCTCTTCCAAGTAAAAACCGACCTCAACTGGACCGAGCAGTTCACCTTGGGCCCGGTGCCGTTTTTCCTAAACGTCAATCCTTGGGTGCTGGCAAAGCTGGCGCTCGCTGTAGGCGCCCACACGCACGGCGGCGGCGCGGCGTTCTTCAAAAACATTTCGCTCGACTATTCCAATACGTCGGGATCATTCACCATCCAGATCGGGCTTGCCGTCACCTTTGGAGCCGGCGTTGCAGGCGTCGCTTCGTCCGCCGTGCGCGGTGCCGCATCCCTCACACTGTTCATTGGGTACGAGAAGGCGGACGGCCACCAGCTTCCGCGGCTGCGCGTGGGTGCCGACGTCGATGTCGACGTGATACTCCAGTTCATCATGTTCAAGTGGACCACCAAGGCCTGGTCGGGGTCGTGGCCCACACTTCTCGATTCGTGGAACATGTCGGTCAACAACGGCGACCAGTATGTACTCCAGCGCTCTGAGCTGGCCTTGGATGGAGATGCGCCTTATACGCCGGATGCCTGCTTTGGCGCGACCGGCAATGCCGAGGCAGGTGATGTGCCGCAGTTTATCGCGTCAGCCACCATCGTCACCAATGCCGAGCTGCTCGCATGCGCCGAAGTTGCAGCCACCGCCGTAAACGTCGCGCCGGTCGTGCGCGATTGGGAGCAAGCGGTCACGCGCATTGAGCTCGACGCGGATGCAGAGAGCGATGACACGGGACAGGTCGAGCATTTCGTCCACGCCCTGATGGAAGATGACGAAAATGCCGCGCCGATGTATGGGTACGCCTACATCAGGCAGGCGAGGGACGCCATTGCGGACCCGAACGCCAATTCTGCCGGCGTGTCGGAGGACGAACGCGGCGGCATAAAGCCCTCGAGCGACAACGTACTCTTCACCGGCGTACTCAGCGAAGCCCACATGAAGTTTGCGGAGATCGCCGGCGTGGAATGCCTGTTCCGCATCGCTTCGGTTCGCTACGGCGAGGATGGCCGTTCGCGTCTGGTGGTACACACGAAGGCAAACGGCGCGTGGTCCGCACCTATGCCGGTCGACTTCCCCCTTGGGTTTGGCGAGGGCGACGTGGAGCGCAACGGCATATTCGATTACGACTTCGACGTGGTGGAATATACAGACGGGAAGGGAAACCAGAACGCCTACGTGCTGTTGGTCTCGGGCGAGCGCCCCGATGGCGACGGTACCCGTTTCGATACGGCGAGCACATCCGGCATACTGTCCGTTGTGCGCCTGCGCATAAGCAACGACGGAGTTCGCGTGATATCGCACACATCGTGGCGCAGCATCTCGCGTGGCCGCCTTCAGGAGGATGGTTACCATTGCCTGCAATGTCCACGCATCACGGTGGGCAAGACACTTGTCGACGGACGCCTGTCGGGCGCCTATCTCCACCGCCGCGGAGCCACCGCAGAGAAGGCACTCGGCAGCGAGGCAGAGGTCGCGCTCGAGTGCTTTACCCTGTGGTCGGATGATTTGGGCGACAGCCTCACGTTCCGTCAGGTCCTCCGCTTTTCTCAGGCACCGTCGAGCATCGAGCTGGGCGCGCCCGAGAATATCAACGGCAAAATGGTGGTGCCCGTTGCATACGAGACTGCAAACGGTTGTGGCTGCGCATCGTACGCCGTGATCGGTCAGTCTATCGCGGGTTGGGGCGTTATGTCGCCAGATGCCTCGGTGCCGCGCGTGGTACCGTGGCCGCAGCATACGGGCTTTTTGGCAACCGTCGACGAGCAGCTGCAGCATGTTACCTGGACGCGAGGCGCGACGGCATTTGCAACGACACCCATGGGCGCAGCTGGCTGCGGCCCGGCGTCGTTTAGCATGAGCAACAACGGCAGGTGCGTGCTATACGTCGAGAACACCGACGGCAAAGTGGGGCAAACCTACGACGAAGAAGGCGAGCCGGTGGCGGTAATGGGCAAGCATTTCCGCATCTTCGCCAGCACCCTGATCGACGATCTGTTCACGGAGCCGTTCGTGCTCTGCGAGCTGGAGCACCCCATTGATCAGATAACGACGTTTTTGACCTCGGGCGGCATGCTCTCGGCGCTTGCCACGCACATCGTGAGCGCCGAGCAAAGCAAGGCAGAACTTCACGGCATCGAAGTGCCCCTGGTGGCGTGCGCCACGCCACTGGGCGCGATAGCCAACCTGGGCGCTGTGGTACCCGGAGCGGCAAGCGAGTCGTTTACGGTAACGGTGCGAAACGACGGCAACACGCTGCTGACCGCAGGAACAGTCGATCTGTACCGAGAGGGCTCCAACCAAGCGTTCTCCAGCGCATCCATCGGATTCGGCGCAAACGCACGCATGGCATCGATCTACGACCCGGAGCTTGCCGAGGATGCATCGGCCAACGACATAGCGCATGTGAAGTACACGCTCGAGACACTGGGCGAGCGCTTTGCCACGCACCCGCTGGTAGCCGACAACGGCAACGCCGTGCTGGCACCGGGCTGCACGGCACAGTTCCGCATGAACTTTGCCATCCCGGAGAGCTGGAGCGACGAGGTGGGCAAACGCGTCACGCTCTACGCAAAGGCGCGTGACCTGGTGGCGCTCGACCCCGTAACGCTCGAAGAGATTCGACCGGGCGCAAACTCCACGCTGGGCGCCGTACTGCACGAGCTCCACATTCCCGACGCGGCATGCGAACGCGCAGAGGTGCTGGTGGGCGTAAGCAGCAACGCGGATACGGCGGGGCTCTACGACGCCCCGATGACCGTGGACAGCGATGGCGGCTCGAGCAGCGGCGGTTCTGGCACGGGAGGCAGCTCCGGCGGAAGCGGCTCTGGCAGCGGCAAGGGTCACGACGATAACAAGCGCTCCGGTAAATCAGGCATGCTCGCTGGCACGGGCGACAGCAACGTCCCCCTGACCGCAGCCGCAGCAGCACTCGCCGCAGCCGGAGCCGGCCTCGTCGCCTACAGCGCCCGCCGCACCGCACTCGAGCGTAGGAGCGACGATGAAGCCGATACGGATGGGTCTTGCTAACTCTCAGCGCTTTCGTGAGCGACGCTGAGCTTGTTCGTCGAACACAAAAGGGGCTGGCTCTGATAACCCAGAGTCAGCCCCTTACGCATTAGATGTCGCCGGCGTCGTCGAGCTCTGCCTCGATCTTGGCGCGGCGTTTTTTCGCCGTGAAAAACGTCGCGCACAGGACAGCAAATGTGGCCGCGAAAATCGTCGCACCACAGAACACGCCCGTGGCCAGGTTTGCCAACCAAAAGACGCTTTCGAGCGGTACGATCTGCGCCTCAGCGATACAGCGCATTGCGGCAATAACAAGCGCGAACGCGGCGCCGCTAAGACCGCTGACAAGCAGGAAATATCCAACAGGAAGATGCTCGGTTTGCCCAAAACGATTGGTATCGACATAGCCCTTCCGCGTTTGCAGTCCTGCACAAATCAACATCACGAGAACGAGCCACACATACATGGCTGCCTCGAACGGCGTTGCAAAGCCATGCGGCATTTCACTGGCGTCGCTGTGAACCCACGCAACCTGTCGAGCTATAAACTGGTAGAAAAAGATCATCAGCATGCCAAACGAAAGCAGCACGAAACCAATCTTGTAGATCTTCGCGTTCTCAGCCTCCAGACGTTCATCCTTTGGACCGGCATATTCGCGCCACTTTTGCACGAGCTTTAAATCTTCAAATTTCATAGCGACTCCTAAAGAGCGTTAGGGTCGACGTCGGTCTCGTCTTCCCAAAACAAGTCGTTCAACGTGACGCGCAGCGCTTTGCAAATTGCCACGCACAAGTTGAGCGTGGGGTTATAGCCGCCCGCCTCAATCAGGCCGATGGTTTGGCGCGTAACGCCCACGGCCCCGGCCAAGTCAGCTTGCGAAAGGCCAGCCGCCGCACGCGCCGCCTTCATGCGTAGGTTCTTTTTGCCCGGCATGGAGTTCCTTCCGAAGTAATGGACAGATATCCGTTGCAACATGACAGAAATATATTGCATCTATCAACCAATGTCAACTATATCTGTCATTATGAAAATCATGTCTGTCATTGCATGCAGGGTGCCCAGCTGTACCCGAAGCTGCGCGAGGCGCTGGCCCTGCTCATCGAGCACCAAAAAGGGCTGGCCCCGATAACTCGGAGCCAGCCCTGAGTCGCCTGACGTGGGAATCGCAATCCGTTACTTGAGCTTCAGCGCCTCCATCATGGGCACGGCAGCATCCCAGTCGATCTTCCAGCCAATCGACACGCGGACGGTCTCGCCCGTTGCGGGAGCCGTCGCAAACAGCGTATGGCCGTTGTCGGGACCGGTAAAGCGCAGCCACGTTATGCCGTTGTACTCGACCTGGTCGGTTGTCGTCTCCTTGCCTTCATAGACCTGCTCTAGGCTTGCAATCTCTTCCTCCGGCGAGCGCGGGAAGATGCTGATGTGCAGGCGTCCTCCAGTCTCGTCGTGGAAGAAGTCCGCCTTTTCGTGCTCTTCGTTGGACGAATCCAGCGTGTACCCATCGGCGGCCTCGATACTGTACGATGCGCAATCGATGCCCGTTAAATCTGCCTTCTCGCCAGAATCGGCCACGCCGCCGGCCGCCTTGAACTCCTTGGTCTCGCATCCCGTGGTGTCGAAGTGCATAGCCTCATGATTCTTGGCGGGGGCGTAAGCGTCTACGAACTCGACAGTGATGGGCCCGTAGTACGCCGTCTTGGGCGCCCAGAAGTAGACATACTCAACGGTCTCGCCCGGACCGATATCTTGCCTCTTGGAAAGATCGATGCCCTCGTGAAGCTCATCGGGAGCCTCGCTTGCAACGTAGTCGAGCACGGCCGCCTTGCCGGAAGTAAACAACGGGTCGCCTGCCTCAAGATCGCCCTGGGCAGCATGCACGTTAAAGGAACTGAACGTTCTGTTCTTTGTGTTGTTGTTGGTAATCTTGATGTGCAGGTAAAAGCCGTCCTGCTTCTTGGCATCACCGCGATAGAACGTACCGTGAGCCACCGACTCATAGGTAATGCCTGCCACCTCGACCGTCTGCGACTCATAGGCCTTGGCCTTCTTGGACTTCTCCTGCACAGGTGCGCTCCCGCCCGAGCTGCCAGCCGAACCGCTCGGAGCGCTACTGCCGCAGCCTGCCACCGTACAAGCCAGCACGGCCGAAAGCGTCACAGTGGGAATTCCTAACAGCAGTTTCTTTGTCATGGGCCTCATCGTTCTCACCGCTCCTTTCGGCTTGCAGCTCATCCATTGCCCGAGTCGCAAGTCGACTCCGTGGCATCGGCTTCCACTATGAGCGTATGACGAAACGCGGCGCCGGCGAAGAGACCCACGGCCCAAATAACGACCCGCCAGCGTTCCTTATGGGCCAAAGGAACTCGCACACGCACGCCCGTGGCCCATAAAACGAGACGCTTGTCCCAATGTTCGATTCGATCCATTCGCAAACAAGGTAGGGCGCCTCCAGCCGCCTTCAAACTTACTCGAACAGAGCCGACTCGGTTTTGTGCGAGCGAGCTCTTTTCAGTCTAAGTTCGAACGGTTGTTCGATGGATTTCGTGTTGGGTGGAATCGTCTGTGGGCTGGGCTATGCTACCTTGACTATCTATATGACTAAAACGCAGCAAAGGAGCATCGAGAGAGCGAGTATGGCAAAAAACACCGCAAACTATGGTAACGACAGTATCCGCCAGCTCAAGGACGAGGAACGCGTACGCCTGCGCCCCGCCGTCATCTTTGGCTCGGACGGACTCGATGGCTGCGCGCATGCTGCCTTCGAGATCCTGTCCAACGCCGTTGACGAGGCGCGCCAGGGCTACGGCAAGCTCATCACCCTTACCGCCTTTCGCGATGGTTCCATTCAGGTAGAGGACAACGGCCGCGGCTGCCCACTCGACTGGAACCCTTCCGAGAAGCGCTTTAACTGGGAGCTCGTCTTCTGCGAGCTCTACGCCGGCGGCAAGTACAACAACAACCAGGGCGGCGACTACGACTTCTCGCTCGGCACCAACGGCCTGGGCTCCTGCGCGACCCAGTACGCTTCCGAGTACATGGACGTCACGGTTTGGCGCGACGGCAACAAATACTCCCTGCACTTTAAGAAGGGCAAAGTCGTCGGCGCCAAGAAGAAGGCACTCGAGATTGAGCCCAGCGACGAGAACCGCACCGGCACCACCATCAAGTGGCGCCCCGATCTTGAGGTCTTTACCTCCATCAGCATTTCCCACGATTGGTATCGCGAGACCATGCGCCGCCAGGCCGTGGTCAACGCCAACGTGACCTTCCGCCTGCGTATTGAGGGCGACGACGGCGAATTTACCGAAGAGGATTTTTGCTATCCCAAGGGCATTGAGGACTACGTGCTCGAGAAGGTCGGTACCGACTACCTCACCGAGCCTTTCTTTATCGAGGCCGACCGTCGCGGTCGCGACCGCGAGGACCTGCCCGACTACAACGTAAAGATCACCGCGTGCATGTGCTTCTCGCGCACCTTCATGATGCAGGAGTACTACCACAACTCATCGTGGCTCGAGAACGGCGGTTCGCCCGAGAAGGCCGCCCGCAGCGCTCTGACCAGCGCCATCGACGCTTACATCAAGCAACAGGGTAAGTACAACAAAAACGAGAGCGGCATTAAGTGGCAGGACGTCCAGGACTGCCTGGTGCTGGTAACCAACTGCTTCTCCACCCAGACGTCTTACGAAAACCAGACTAAGAAGGCCATCAATAACCGCTTTATCCAGCAGGCCATGACCGCCTTCTTTAAGGAGCGCCTCTCGACCTACTTAATCGAGAACAAAGACGCCGCCAATAAGATTCTGGAGCAGGTGCTCATCAACAAGCGCTCGCGCGAGAACGCCGAGAAGACCCGCCAGAGCATCAAGACCAACCTGCAGCAGAAGACCGACATGGCCAACCGCGTGCAGAAATTCATCGACTGCCGCTCCAAGGACAAGAGCCGCCGCGAGATCTACATCGTAGAGGGCGACTCGGCAGCAGGCGCCATTCGCACCTCGCGCGATGCCGAGTTCCAGGGTGTTATGCCCGTCCGCGGTAAGATCCTCAACTGCCTGAAGGAGGACTACCCGCGCATCTTTAAGTCCGACATCATCATGGACCTCATGCGCGTGCTGGGCTGCGGTGTGGAGATCAAGGACAAGCGCATCAAGAATCTGGGCGCCTTTGACCTGGACAACCTCAACTGGAACAAGGTCATCATCTGTACGGACGCCGACGTCGACGGTTATCACATCCGCACGCTCGTGCTCACCATGCTCTATCGCCTGGTGCCCACGCTCATCGACGAGGGTTACGTGTATATCGCCGAGTCGCCGCTCTACGAGATCAACTGCAAAGAAAAGACCTACTTTGCCTACACCGAGCTCGAGAAGAACGGCATCCTCAAAGAGATCGGCGACCAGAAGTGTTCCATCAACCGCTCCAAGGGTCTTGGTGAGAACGATCCGGACATGATGTGGCTCACCACTATGAACCCCGAGACGCGCCGCCTGATCAAGGTGGAGCCCGAGGACGTCACCAAGATGGAAACCATGTTCAACCTGTTGCTGGGCAACGACGAGGCGGGCCGTAAGCGCCATATCTCCGAGCACGGCAAGGAATACCTGGATCAGCTGGACCTGCAATAGCAGCACATCGATAACGACGGCCCATAAGAAGTTCAAGAGGAAATCGTGGCAAAGAAGAAGACGAAGAACCAGCCAAAGAAAAAGCAGGTCAACGCCGAGAACGTCATCGGCCTGCACTCCGAGGTCACCGACCAGCCGATCACGCAGACGCTCGAGGTCAACTACATGCCCTACGCCATGAGCGTCAACGTCTCGCGTGCGTTCCCCGAAATCGACGGCTTTAAGCCCTCGCACCGCAAGCTGCTCTACACCATGTACAAGATGGGCCTGCTCAAGGGCGAGCGCCAGAAGAGCGCCAACATCGTCGGCCAGACCATGAAGCTCAACCCGCACGGCGATGCCGCGATCTACGAAACGATGGTGCGCCTGGCGACGGGCAACGAAGCGCTGCTTGCCCCCTTCGTGGAGTCGAAGGGCAACTTTGGCAAGTACTATTCGGGCGACCTGAGCTACGCCGCCTCGCGTTACACCGAGGCCAAGCTCTCCCCCATCAGTGCCGAGATCTTCAAGGACATCGACAAGGACCCGGTCGACTTCGTTGACAGCTACGACGGTGCCATGAAGGAGCCGCGCCTGCTGCCCACCACGTTCCCCAACATCCTTGTCTCGGCCAATAAGGGCATCGGCGTCGCCATGGCGTCCGACATCTGCGGTTTCAACCTCAACGAGGTCTGCACCGCCACCATGCACTACCTGCAGGATCCCGACTGCGACCTGCTTGAATATATGCCCATGCCCGACTTCTCGACCGGCGGCGAGATTATCTATCGCCGCGAGGAGATGGAAAAGATTATCGAGACCGGCCTTGGCAGCTTCCAGATTCGCTCCCGCTGGCGCTGGATTCCCGAAGAGCGCATCATCGAGGTGTACGAGATCCCCTACACCACCAAGACCGATGTCATCATCGAGCGCATCGTCAAGCTCTCCAAAGAGGGCAAAGTCAAGGAAATCGCCGACATCCGTGACGAAACCGACCTTTCGGGCCTGCGCATCGCTATCGACCTTAAGCGCGGCGTCGATCCCGATAAGCTCATGGCGAAGCTCTACCGCTCGACCACGCTGCAAGATTCGTTCTCGTGCAACTTTAACGTGCTGGTCGACGGCTACCCCCGCGTTATGGGCGTTCGCCAGATCCTGCACGAGTGGGTCGCGTGGCGCATTCAGTCCACGCGCCGCCGCATCAACTTTGACCTGGGCAAAAAGTCCGAGCGTCTGCACCTGTTGCACGGCCTTGAGGCGATTCTGCTCGACATCGACAAGGCCATCGCTATCATCCGTGGCACCAAGCTCGAGGCTGAGGTCGTGCCCAACCTTATGAAGGGTTTCGACATCGATGAGACCCAGGCCGAGTTTGTTGCCGAACTTAAGCTCCGCAACATCAACGAGGAGTACATCCTCAACCGCACCAAGGACATCGCCAAGCTCGAGGGCGAGATTGCCGAGCTTGAGGAGATTCTCTCCAGCGAGGAGAACATCAAGAAGGTCATCAGCGACGAGCTGGCCGCGGTCAACAAGAAGTACGTGATGCCGCGCCGCACGGGCAGGATTGAGCCCCATGAGGTTATCGAAGTGAGCCTGGAGCCCGAGGTCGAGGAGTACCCCGTTACCATCATGCTCTCGCGCGATGGCTACCTCAAAAAGATGACCGACCGCGTGCTCAAGAAGGCCGCTACGCTCAAGTACAAAGACGGCGACAAGCCCTTTATTGAGTTCCCGTCCTCCAACACGCACGAGCTGCTGGTCTTTACCAACAAGAGCCAGGTGTACAAGTGCAAGGTCGCGCAGTTTGAGGACACCAAGTCCGCCCAGCTGGGCTCGTACCTGCCGACCGATCTTGAGATGGAGCCCGACGAGAGTGTGATCTGGGTCATCGACCCCGAGGACTACAAGGCCGACGTGCTATTCGTCTTTGAGAACGGTCGTGTGGTGCGCGTTGCGCTTTCCGGATATGTCACCAAGACCAACCGCAAGCGCCTCAAGAACGCCATCTACGGCGGCAGCAAGCTGCTGTATGCCCAGGTGCTCAAGGAAGATCGCGACATCGCGCTGGTCTCGAGCGACTACCGCCTGATGAACTTCAACACCTCGCTGCTCAAGACCAAGACGACCACCAACACTCAGGGCGTCCAGGCATTCACGGCCAAGAAGGGCCGCTCGGTCACCACCGTCGGCACGACCGAGGACATCCTCGGCGCCGGCGTCTCGGCCGAAAAGTTCACCGCGCAGAGCCTGCCCTCCGCCGGTGCCCTCATGAAGGAAAACGACATGCCGAGCCTGTTTGACTAAGACAACGGCAGTCGATTCGCCATAAACTCGCATGACGACGAGGCCCGGAGCGCAGCAATCCTGCGCTCCGGGCCTCTTGCGTTATAGGAGCTCTCCCTTATAGACAAAATGCCGCATAAAGTGGAACAGACGTAAGCCCATCGTTCATTCCAAAGGGCTTAGTCGAAAGCCTGATAAGGCGCACGCCCGGATGGGTCTTTTTAAGTGAGGACAGGCTGCGAGATCTCGTGTTCTCCCCCGCCTTGACTTCAATCGCAGACAGGCATCCCTGTTTCTCTACTACAAAGTCAATTTCCGCACGATTATCTCGAGCCCAATAATGCAGTGGATAGCCAATGGCTGAAAGTTGTTGGGCAACGTAGTTTTCGGTAAGCGCACCCATGAATGTGCCACCGATTCCAGCGAGAATGTCGGCTCGCTGAGCACCTGCCTTGGAGACAAGCAGCCCCGTATCCGCCTGATAGATTTTAAAAGACGAAGGGTTAACGAACGCCTCTAGAGGACTTTCAATCTGCCCAACCAGGCTGCAACGCTTCACGGTGCCTGACAATACAAGCCAATCGAGGGCGTCTCCAAATAGAGACGCGTTGCCTCCCGAGCGCACCACCTTGTATTGAAATTTACGATTCTCTTTGGCAAGCTGCTGCGGGATGGAATCGAAGCACGCACGCGTCTTTGCACTCAAACGCTCATCAGCGTATTTATTGGTGTCGGCAGAGTAGCCGTCGAGGATAATCCGATGCTTTTCGGCGACATCGATGACCGACTGGACCTCAGCATACGTTTGGACAGCCTCAGGCATTCCGCCAATAACAAGATACTGTCGATAGAGCCCCAGCGCTTTGTCGTGAAGGCTCGGAGCAAGAGGGTCCATCGATTCGAATGACGAACGAATCTCGTCAGCCAGCCGGTCGTGCCCCATCGCCCAAAGAAACTCTTCGAAATCGAGCGGAGCCATCTCGATCAAATCGGTCTTTCCAACGGGAAACGAATACGACTGATGATTAATAGCAACCCCAAGGAGCGACCCGGCAGCCGCGACATAGTACTCGGGGGCATCTTCGCAAAAGTACTTAAGGGAAGTAAGCGCTTCCTCGCATGCCTGGACTTCGTCAATGAATAGCAGGGTTTTACCCGGTACGATGCGCTGTCCCGTGCGGGCCTCAATCGCACGCACAATCGAATGAGGATCGAGACCGCCCGAAAAGTCAGCCCGAGCCGATCGGTCATTCTCGAGATTGATATAGACGACCGACTCGAAAAGATCCCGTGCATATGTTCTGAGCAGATAGGTCTTGCCGCACTGGCGAACGCCCTTGACCAACAGAGGTTTCCTATCGATTTTGTCTCGCCATTCCTTAAGGAGCCTGTCTGCTTTCCGGCGCATGAGCGTCCTTTCCTCATGAACTACTGTCTAGCAATATTTTAACGCAGAATAATTGCTTTTCGATTATTTTTCTGCGTTAAAAAATGTCAGCATCAATGCTTCGACTCCCTTTGGCCAGTCATTAGCAAAACTTGCAAAAATTAGCAAAAGTTGCAAAGGGCAGCAAAAGATGCAAAAGAAATGGCGTCGATGACTCAAGCAAAGTTCCGCCGCCACACAAATCATATGCTCCACACGGGAACTGCCTGGACATCCTTGGTAATGAGATATGGATCAGAAGTTTGGCAGACAACGTGCCCAAACCCGATCTCATAGCCAGACAGACTTTCAATACAGGAAAAGTTCTTCACCGCGTCTCTACCCACCGTAGCAGACATCTTCACCTCGACGGGATGTAAGATATGACCCTCTTGGATGAGCAAATCGATTTCGCGCTTCTTTTGATCCCGGTAGAACCATACGTCACGAAGGCTCTTCCCCGCGTTCATAAAGCTCTTCAAAATTTCCGAGACTACGAACGTCTCAAATATATGCCCCGCCGCGGCCCCGTTGCGCAATTGCTCCGGCGTTATCCATCTCGTTAGATGACAAACAAGGCCTGTATCCATAAAGAATATCTTAGGGGTCTTGGTCAGACGCTTATCGACGTTGGGCCAGAAGGGCTCGACAATCCGAACGATGTTCGACGCCTGCAAAACCGAGAGCCAAGCCTTCACCGTCTTACGGTCAACGTCAACGGTGTTTCCAATATCGGTGGCATTTAACAGTTGCCCCGTTCTCGCTGCGCACGCGACCATAAAGCTGTAAAACTTCGCCTCATCCTTCACGTTTATAAGATCGCGAACATCGCGTTCGAGATATGCGGCAACGTAGTCGGAATAGTAGGAATCCCAATCGATATTTGGGTCTTGCAGTTCCGGCATCGAACCCCTATGAATAATGTCCCAAATATTTCCCGAAGACAGCTTTGCGACCAAGGAAATCCTTTTGGGGATATACGGACGAGGACTCTGGGGACCGCCAACGAGCTCTCGCAAGCTTAGAGAGGGCATCTCCAAGATTCTAATCCTCCCCGCCAAAGATTCGCTCACCCCTTTCATGAGGTGATATGTCTGAGATCCCGTGAGGACGATTCGGCCCTTCTCCTCTGATTGATCGACAACCCACTTCACTGGAGAAAAAAGCTCAGGCACGCGCTGAATCTCATCGATGATGATCGGCAGATCATGAGACTCGAAAAACAGAGCAGCATCCTCTTTTGCAAGAAGATAATCCCGCGGGTTCTCCATCGAAACATAGTCGAATCGGTCGCCGAGATGCTGCTTGAGAACCGTCGTCTTCCCAACTTGGCGCGCTCCGGTCACCAGGACAACTTTCCCCTGCCTCAACATCGAATCTATCGTCTGTTCAATTTCGCGCTCGATGTACATAGAATCGCCTCCTATTACGGAGTCCATTATCTCGCACAAACGCAAACCGGTCAAAATAGGGAATAGAACTCCCGATTTTCACTCCCAGCCTTCTGCTCAATTCTGGCCACAGCAGGGTTTCGGAGATAGCTAAGCGCATGGGTTTCGCCAGCAACTACGCGAGCCAATACAAACGCCGCCTCCTCGAAGACGGCGTTATCGGAGAGCGCGGGCGTGGCCTCGTGGGCTTTGACATCCCCGCATTCAGGGAATTCTTGAGCGAGAAGGCGTTTTAGCACGCCGGAATTGCCCGCAGGACACCAACACATGGCAATCAGCAATCCTCTTGGTAAGGGCAGCAAGCATTTCCGCTCGTGCTGATTGCCATGCGTTCTTCTTGCCCTTAGGCCAGCTTACGGGCGAGCTCGCGAACCTCTTCGAGTTTGGGCGAGGTGACCATGCTGTCGCGCTCGGTCATACCGCTGATGGTGACAATACCCTGGTCCTCCCACTTGCAGTATGCGCATGTGGACTTGTACATGGCGATTGCCGCGTCATAGACGCCCTCGCTGTGGCTATCGAGCAAAAGAGCCGTCTTGGTGAACGGGAAGCCCGTGGCGCCAAAGGCATACAGGCGGTCGATGGCAGTTTTCTCCTGCGCGGTGATATCGAACCAGTAGATAGGCGAAGCGAAGACAACCATGTCGGCGTCTTTCAGCAACTCAATCACGCCGGCCATGTCGTCCTTCTGCACGCAGGCACCGTCATGGACAAAGCAGAACTGGCATCCAAGGCAACCAGCGATCTTTTTACTGGCAACGCGGACGACCTCGACCGTATGGCCACCCTCACGCGCGGTCTCGGCAAACGCCTCGACCATGGTGTCGGTATTGGCGCCCTTGCGTGGGCTACCACTCAATACAACGATATTCATAAGAATCTCCCTCCTTCGCACCGCAGGCTCGCAGCACACATTTTGTTGTAACCAAAACGGATGGAGTTATTCAATCGCCCGCAGATCACGTCTTTCGTTCGTGGTCTCTTTCCCGGTTTCGAAACTCGAATAATTTTAAAGTTTCGAAACCGAGACGGCAATATACACAAGGATGTATCGAGGAGCGAATCCCAGTCGCGCCATGCCAACAGCGATGTCGGGGTGCATTGTCGCAAAGGTTGCATCAATGCAAGCATAGACATTTCAAGGGACACGGAACCGCAAAGGTTGCCCCGAGGTTGCCAAACGAAAAGCCCCCAGTCTGTTGTCGCAGGTCAGATGGGATGCGAGAAAGTAATGGCCGAAAGAATAGTAGCAGATGGCTTTGTTTGCATATTTGAACGTGTCCTTGATCCACGACCTGTGAAGTCGCCGTTCCTGTTGGCTGCCCGCTTGTCATCGGATCCGCCGCCTTTAATGGGCGATAATTCAACAGACGGAAGATGTTAGACATAAAGGAGCCAATCATATGAACCACGAATGCAAAATAACGGTATTGGAGACAAAGGTGTTCCCGGAATTACAGGAGAAGTATTTGGCTGATCCGCAATCCGGCCCGTGTCCCTGTTTCAAAGCCGGGGATACGTTTCTCTTAAAAAGAACTCCGGAACAGGATGATTTTTACCATCTAATGAATGGAAAATTCTGCGGAGAGGCATGGGACGCCATCAGCCGATACGTTTATGCGGCTTTGCAGGGCGGCTCCATCATGCGCAAGTGGACGAATGACGACAGAATGATGATCGCCTGCTGCAACGACGGCACGCGCCCCGTTATCTTCAAAATCGAGCGGATCGATATTCCGGAAAACGAAGAAGAAAAGCAATGGCTGGAAAAGCAGAATTTCAAGAACTCGGCAGATGATGCCTATACAGGCTGATAACTTATCGTTTTATATTCCCGTTTGTTGACCTGGGCAAATGCAATTGAGGAAGGCTTAAATCCAGCTCGCAGCTTCGACTTAGTTTCGGCCGATCCGAATCGGCACCCGGGAGACCCGAATTGTGAATTACTCCCGCAGGGCCCCATTATTCCCGTACCGCCGAGTGCTCCGCTGTACCGCCGAGTAGGGACAGACGGGGATAATCAGGTCGTTTTCCCAGGTAGGAATGCAAAAAGAAAGCCCTCGAACCAAAGGGTTCGAGGGCTGTTATTCCCACTATTTCACTGGTGGCTTTGTCCTGCGGCGATGCCGAAACAGTATCAGGCGGTACTCAGCAGCACCAAAACGCGAGTTCAGAAGCCAGTTCCCGCTATTCCCACTCGGCAACAGGAGCCACTGGTCGAAAGCTCGTTAATTTCAATACGAGTTCTCGGCCTGCCGATTCTTCGTGAGGAAAAAGCTCTCATTTGATACTCACGCTACCTACGCACCGGGAAGCCAAGGAATCCAGCCGCTACTCAAATTAGATCGCCGTCATCTTTCATAAACGACACCATGTTCAGATGCCTGACACCGTCTCTCTCCTGTAGCAGGGGATCAAGCGTGAAAAGGTAGCGCGGATACCCATCCCTGATGTGGCCGAACGGCCTGTACTCCCGCTCCTCCACGTCCCTATCGGCGATTGTCATCGAGACCTGGATATAAGCATAGGCATTGCGTCTGCGGGCGATGAAGTCGCACTCCAGCTTCCCGATGCGGCCTACGGATAGCTTATATCCCCTCGAGCGTAGATAGATGTATAAGGCGTTTTCCAGCGAGGGCCCGTAGTTCAACCGAACATCGACGTTGCGCGCAAAATAGATGCCCGGATCCGCAAGGTAGTACTTCTCCTCGCCGCGCAACGATTTGCGGGACTTAAGGTCGAATCTCTCGCATCTGTAGAGCACCTTGGCATCGACGAGCATCTGGATATAGGCAGCGATCGTCCGCCGCTCGACGGCGATACGCTCCGTCTTGGTGAAATAGTCGTGGAGGCTGGTGAGGCTCGTCGGTGCACCGTAGTTGTTGATGACATAGGTCATGACACGGTTGAACGTATCAATGTTCCGGATCTTGTTGCGAGACCTGATGTCCTTGTCGACGATCTGCCCTACGACATCCTCGATGTAGCGAGCCTTCGCCTCGGGGTCATCGTATTCCAGGGACCGGGGAAACCCTCCATACCGTAGATATTCGTCAAACTCGATTCGCGCGTCACCGACCTCTTTGCCCATGAACCTCTTCATATCGAGAAACTCGGAAAAGGACAGGGTGAACATCTCGAACTCCACGTATCGGCCCGTGAGCTTGGTCATCAGCTCGCCAGACAGCAGATACGAGTTGGAGCCTGTGATGAAAATCGAGAAGCCGCCATCCGAGTTATAGGCGTTCACGACCTCCTCGTAGTCTCGGACGTTCTGCACCTCATCGATGAAGAGGTATTTGAAGTCGTTGTCAGCCAGAAGCGACTCGATTTTTCCCTCCAGCTGATCAGGCGTCTTAATTGAGCGGTTGCCGCGCTTGTCGAGGTCGAGGTAGATGATGTCCTTGTCTTCGACACCACGGTTTCTCAGTTCTTCGGCAATCGTCGACATGAGGCACGATTTGCCGCAGCGGCGGATACCCGTGATCACCTTGATCAGGTCGTCGTCGTAGAACGGTCGAATCTTTTTCAAGTACTGTTCGCGATGATACAGTTTCATAGAAATTGCCTCCTCTACTTAGCTTATCAGAGAGGACGATAATCGTCAGTTAAGGCACCTATTTTTTTCGATTTTGCAGAAATTGGTGTCTTAAACCTTATTCCCACTCAACAATCAAATCGCGCACTTCCATAGCCTCTCGTCTACGTGGTGTACCGTCATCTCCCCTTTTATCAGAGTTGGGCGATTTTTGGGTACCCAAGCTGAACTCAAATTGAACTCAACGACGACTTATCGGTCGGGGGCTTCCTAGCGAGAATATATAGAGGCGCACATTTCGCAGGGAACCTCCCATTCGTTGTTTTATCGGGATGCTGTCAAGGCAGCGTCAATGCGTTCGGCCTAAACCTTCTCGCTTGTCGAGGCTTCGTCTTCAGGACCATCGGAATCGATACGGAATCGATCGGCATACCATTCATCCGAAGCAATCACCTTATGGAGCATCTGGAGATGCAGGTCGACATAGTGGCAAAACGCCTTGCCACATTCCACGAGAGGCGCATTGTTTCTCTCGTTTGGCTCGGCTCCAAAATTAAACTCGACCTCATAGCCCTCCCCAGGTACACCCATGCTCGGCAGAATATCAGTGGAAAAGTGGACAAATCCAGATGTCGCCTTGTATACGCCTTTTACCTTTGGATCGGACTTCTCGAGTAAGTCTTGAAGTCTTCCATCGGACATCTTCTCACCCGAGAAATCTTTCAGCTTGTTCACAGGCACACCTTGAAACACCTGTTTGAGAAAGTCATCCTGGTCTTCCGCGGCGAATAACGCGAATGTCCGCAGGCAGACTCCAACCTGCGCGCGAAGAAGCTGGGCGACGCAAACAAGATTCCTCAACTCGAGCATGGAGATGAATCCGTCTATCAGTCTCATCGCATACTCAGAGGAGGATGCCAGATATAGATCCCATTGGGTAAAGTCTCCGTTCATGAAGGGAATCACTGCATTGCGCTCGGCGACTCTCAAGGCACTCAATCTTTGTTCTATTCTCTCAGCTTCTTGTTTGAACTGTTCGCTATCCAAAATGCCCCCCCAAATATCGGCTTCTCGACAAATCAGAAAAAGCAAGAGAGGCAGAGATTAGGTTCATGTTCCGCTGATCCCGCGCCTCCAGTCGAGGTACTCCTCCTCGGAGATCTCCCCAGAGTCCCGTCTCTCGCGCCCTTCCCGGAACTGTCCATATCAGTGTAGCCAATCCAGGTTCGGGTTTCGCCGGCCTACGCAGCTTGGCGGACGGAGCGCCCGGGCTCGCTGCGCCTAGGGCGCGGCGGGGTCCGCAACGTCGGAAGTGTCGATCTCGCCCAGATTGGCGAGCTGGCTGATGAACGGGATGCTCTCGGAGTCGTCCGCCTCGACGCCGCCGAGCACAATGGTGCTGTCGCGCGTGTCGATTTGGGTCGTGAATACGGCCGGGTCGAAGCCCGAGGCGATAAAGCCAATGCCCGCGAGGACGACGCCCACGGCAACAAGCCCGCCCGCCACGGCGAGGTAGATCTTCTTCGCGCTGGTCATAGTACTCGTTCCTTTCTACGCCGCGAGGTACGCGGCAGTGTCGCCCTTCTCGCCCTTGCCCTTCCAGAAGGGCGAGACGGCCTTCCTCGCCCAGAGCGCCGAGAGGCGCGCGATCTGTTTGGATGCCTCCCAGGCACCCGCGCCCACGAGGAGAGCCGCACCGACGAAGGCGAGTCCGCAGCCCAGCATCGCGATCGCGTAGGGCGCGTGGCCAACGGCCACGCCCGCCGCCGCGAGCGCGAGCGACGCCGCGCCCACGGCGCCGAGGGCTGCGGCGATGACCCACACGCAAAGCGCCAGCACCCAGATACAGACGTAGACCATGACGGCCACGGCGGTGAAGGCAACGAGCAGCGGCACCCACACCGGGGAGCCCGCGATGGTCAGCACCCACAGTAGCGCGGTGCTGCGCCGGCGCGTCATCGCAATCGCGCGCGGCACGGCGGGTAGGTCGTCGAGCATGACCTTGGCAACCTCGCCAGGGATGCCCATGTCGGCCACGGTCTCCTCCTCGCTCATGCCGTCCTCCATGCGATCGGCAATGGCCTCCGCGTAGAACGCCTTGGTCTCCTCCACCTGCTCGGCCGGAAGACAGGAGAGAAGCTTACCCAGCCGGCCCAGGAACTCATCGCGCGTCATAGTGCGCCTCCTCAACGTATGTGTAGATCTCCCGTACGGACGGCCACTCGGCCAGGAACTCCTCGATGCGCGCACGCCCGGCGTCCGTGATGCGGTAGTACCGGCGCAGCCGCCCGTTGTGCTCGGCGGAGCGCGCCGTGATGTATCCGGCCTTCTCCAGGCGCTTGAGCAGCGGGTAGAGCGTCGACTCCGTGAGCCCCATGCTCGCCGGCACGTCCTTCACGATCTGGTAGCCATAGGACTCCTCGCCGGAAATGGCCGCGAGCACGCAGGCCTCCAGGAAGCCGCGCTTCATCTGGGCCTCCATCCGCACACCTCCTCTCGTCATATACTGTGCTATACACACCATACGATGCAAGGTATTAGGCGTCAACTACCATCGTGAAGATTCTCCGGTCCCCGCGCGCGGTCGTGGGTGACCGCCCGTCCCGAGCGAAAGCCACAGGCGGCAACACGACCTGAACGCGGCGCTGTACCCCGAGATCCGGAGTACGATCCACCTTTCGGCCCAACCATGGGATTAGAAAGGCCGAAGACGCCGAGAGAGATCCGGGCAGGACGGCACCGGGTGGTTTTCAACCCCGTCAACGGTTCGCGAGCTCTGGAATATTGCCCGCAGGCCGCGGGAAGAGCTCCAACCGAAAGTAATCATCGCCAGCAGCTCTATCTCGCGAAACGTCCTCGTGAAGCCGCACGTGAGTGCACCCGAAACCGCATGAGTCCACTATGAGCGCATTCTTTTGGCGTTTTGTTCCCGAAGCAAGAGGCCCCCGTCGGCCTGGCGCTCGACCCCATCAATACGACGCCACTGTTCTCCCGATGGAGCAGGACAGCATTTTCGTCTCGTTCATGCAGGTAGATAGTGCCGTTGGCTTGCGTGTATCCAATTTGCTCAAGCATCACGGCATACACGATAAGGTACGAGAAAAACGAGGGAGACCGCATTCGGCCTCCCTCTTAGCGACGTGAATCGTAGCCAGTGGCTTTACCGTCTTACGTTCCCGCAGATCAGAAGGGATGTGCAAGAGCGATGACCGAAAGAATCGTCGCAGGCGGCTTATTCACCCAAGAGTTCAACGGTTCTACTTTCAAATGCGTGAGGAAATGCGAATGACCTCAATGCGCTCCCGAACTCGGCACTAACGTAGACGCCGACTCCGTCGAGCTAAGACTGGCCGATATGAGTCACAACACCGTCTCCAAGGCTGATATGTCTAAGATGACTTCCAACTGGGGGCGGGGTTTGCCAATAGGAACAACATGAAGAAATGCAATCCCCTTAGAGTCCTGCTCGGCGATTCCGTCAGCATTCTTCTCAAGGCAATCCGGAAGAGCAATCGGATCGCCCATCACGTCAGGTGGCGGAGTTGGCATGGAGGGCGGGTTCTTGTTGGTATTCACCTATTGTACGCTCGTCGTCGTGCACGACCAATCGGACAGCATCCCGGATTCGATCCTTGATTATCAACTTTATCCGAACACCTCCCACACGAAGGACCTCAATGCCTCGTGTTATTAGGGTCTCTATCAGGATTGTTGTAGCTGAACATGTCGGGAGGCTGCTCATCTGATTGCTCGGGATGATCCTGCAAGAACTTCCTTAGCACACGAGAAGGATCGAATCCCCAGTAAAATTTACTATCCTTCTGAAGCGATTCATTGCTCGCAAGCCGATAAAGCTCCCTTAGACACATGGCAATCTTGTCATCATCATCGTCGGGGAGGAGCTCTCTTCGTGCCTTTGGATCACCTCCCAGGATTTGCGAGGCAACATTAGAGATACGCTTTTCGGAATAGAAGCAACAGGCGGGATATGCGAGACCAGTGCCCACCCCTGCAACAAATACGCATAAGCAGTAAAGGAAGTCAAAGGAGCATAGGAGATCAAGGTATCTCTCATGCGCCGAAGCGTCACTGCCCATATTTAGTCCGCAATCCGGTGCCACAATTGGGTGATTCGTGGCGTTGTCTAAGGCAACTGTGATCATCATCCCCGAGCCGGCTTCGTTGAAAAGCCCGGCGTTCACAGCCCTAACCTGGCAGTCTCGTATCCAGGATGCATATATGAAGTCCGAGGGAGATGGAGATTGACGGTTGACGAAGGGGGCAATTAGGTCCCATCTTTTCATGCGAACCAGCTGTGCGCCCAATTCGTAACAAGCAACCGCCACAGCTAGGCTTTTTGAGGCAGAATCCGCCTTACTATCATCAATTGCGGCGTAGCAGTCGTAGAGAGCATCCGCCGCCTTCTCAAATATCGCGTCGTTGCAATAGCTAAGGGCATAGGCCCCGATGCCGGCAAGGCCGTTGATCGCATCTGCATCATCTTGAAACTCTGCAGCGACCTGAAAAATGAAGCGAGAAAGCTTCTCATTCTCCTTTTGCTCGAAGCAAGCTTCGAGCGAGTGCACAAGCGCTTCTTCATCCATGCCATAGACGAGAGGCGGCGTTTTGCCCTTCTCTCCAAGAACGGCGATTATATTGTCCACGAGAGTATCCATTCGTTTGCTCTCGTCTTTCCTCACGCAAGCATCGTGCTGCTTCAATATTTCTGCCCACTGTGCATACTCAATGGGCCGATTCTGAGCTCCGTCGCGCCTAACTATTTCGCCCTCGCGAAACACGACAATTTGACGACCTTTGCCATCTACTGTTTGTCCGAGCTTTGAAAAAGGAACGAGAAGCCCGTCTTCGAGGCTTAACAGGCAAACCAAACAGTATGTGTGTCCATCAACCTCATGTAATTGGGAGATGGCGGTCAAAGGCGCCTGAACATATTTTCTTATTTTGTCTGTTAAGACCGCGCCATCAAATTGCGTCCAGTTGGTATCTTCAGTTCTAGCCGATGGATTTCCATCATCGTCCACCCCAATGACGATGTAACCACCGGGATAACGGTTGCACATCGAAACAGCGTCTTTTACAAAATCGAGCTCATCGATCTTCTTGGAAAAATCTAGCGTCTCCTTAAAATCGAGCTCGCTGCATTCACCGCCAGATTTTAATAGCTCGAAAAGTTTTTCTCTATCGGTTCGTCCGTCTACTACGATCATCTATGCGCCAACCTATCGATTCCCTATGCCCGACAAACAATCTCTTCATTTCGTTCATGTGGGTGGCACCAATCGACTGATACGTAGAGAACGCTTTCATCAACGCATCAGTCAAAAGACGTCCTCCCATCTAAGTTAATACTGGACATTATCCCATCGTCTTGGCTACTTAGAGAACCATCGCTATGCTATCCGGTCAAATCAAGTATTGATCATTACCACTTTCATTTGGTTGCCATGGTGAGCGCAAGCAAACTATCAGCTCAAACAACGAAAACCAGTTGTAGCGTTGCGCAAGAAAGCACACTGATTGACAAACCGATGCCTGCTCGTCCGTTCTAGTTTGCCCAGACGCCCCTCCCGCGGTGCCCATGTCCCAACGGATGGGTACCATTTATCCGGGTGTACCTGGGGCAACGGGCCGTCAGGCCCGCGCAAGGTCGCTCGCAGAACACGCAACATCAAACACGACAGAAGAGGCGAACGACAGATGCCGGACCCCGGACGATAGCACCGCGGAAGACGAGCGTTCCGACCACAACCGAACAACTCCAGCCGCTAGACAGGCGCCCGCATGGGCGCCTTTTACTTTTCGGGGACTTGGCTGGCAGCTAAGCCACGCGGCTCATGGCCGTTTCGTGGAGGCCCGACCAGCTCGACCCATCTCGACCCGTCTCCGCTCCCGACGTGCGCGTCAATCGCCATCAGGCGATTCAATCGTCGCGCAGACGAAAACGCACACGGGACCGCGCAGGCGCATCGCGCGAAATGATTGAAGGAACCATGGCACGCACAGCCGAATGCGCCGCGCCCGAGGAAAGCCAAGGCCGCGACGAATGGATGACAGTGATCGAGATGCAGGAGTACATGGGGGCGAGCCGCAGCAAGGCATACGGCCTCATCTGGTCGGGAGAGATTGACTCGTACAGGCTCGGCAGGAAGCTCCTGGTGTCGAGGGCGTCCGTGGCCGCCTACATCGAGTCGAGGAGCGGCAGGAGATGATGACGGCGAGCGCCCCGGGAGCCGCCCGCGGCCGGGCACGCGATATCTCCTCCGCCATGATTGAAAACTTGGACTTCTTCCAATCCTTCGACGATGTGAAGGTTTATTACGACAACGGCCAGGATATCGTCAAGCAAGCACTCGACCGCTCAGTGGGCAAGGTCCTCTCAAAAGGAGTCGTCCGGCGCCGCAAAACCTCGATGACCGACTACCGCCTCGAGCAAGTTGCGGATTACCTCTGCACCATCGAACTCGCTTTGGTCAAATACGAGGCAAAGGAGGACGGCGAGACGTACAACAAGTTCTTCGGCGGTATCGGCTCTTTCAAGAGAAACTGGCTCAAACAGGCCCGCAGCAAGCGGATATAGGTGGTTCCGCAGTCTCGCAGGGAGCGGTCGTCTCTCCTCCGGCCAGGGCCCCAAGCGACACGCTTCGAGCAGCGATAGCGAAACGCAAACAACGGCGTCGCGGGCGCCTCGTGCGCCATAGTGTCCATGTGGCCATCTCCTATCGTCTCAGCGTGGTAGCTGAAGATTCTAGGCGCTGGCCACGCCCCTTTTCCGGAGCGCTAACACCAACGTTTGGCACACAAGGAGTTTGACGAGATGGCTCAGCGAGTATTGAATCTATCCGCCCATGCAGCCACGTCGAATAACTCCAGATTGGGGTAACTGACCGTTTCGCCCGTTTCTTTAAGACAGGCCTCCGCGGCGTTGCACAGCGAGCTCGCGAGCGACGCCGCATCAACGCGGAACGTCACGCTCTTAGTCGCACGCATCCCGCTCTTGGGCGACGGCCAGGAAGAGCAGAGGGCGTTGCACCCGTGGAGGACAAGCTCGAACTTGTAGTCGTAGTCGAAGCTCTCGTCTTTCTCGGGAGCATCGACCGACACATCGTAGTCGCCTGAATGCAACAGGGAGCACCGGAGCTTCCAGCACATCTTCCCATTAAAGATTTGACCTGGAATCGTTTCACCTTCGTTCGAGGGGTCTCCCGAAAACAGGAAGTCGTTTGCCGCCCAGTCATCAAACCACTTCACATACTGCCGCCCCGCCGCTCTCTTCCCGTTATGAAGGACGAGATTGGGATAAAGAAGCTGCCCCATGGCGTCGGGAATGGTAAGGGAAGACATAAGGGCTGGGATAAGGCAGTCTTTCTCAACCGCATTTCTAATCGATTCGACGAGTAGCTTCATTTCGATGCCTCAAAAAGTCTATGCGGTCTTATGCGAAGAAACGGCCGATCGGCCATGAGCCGAGCGTCGTTCGTGCCTCTTCGTCAAGTGACGCTCTGAGCGCAGAGGCCATGTCCGAGTCTCCGCGCAAGGCTGCTGCGCATGCTTTCGACAGCGCGCTATCTGAATTCAGCTGGATTGCCATTAACTCAGATTTCTCCTCGCTAGTAAGATCTCGCTTTCGAGCGGCAATTTGATATCGATTTATCAGGGTTGCCTCTCGATCCGCAAAAGCTTCCAGGGCGTCTACGGTCATCTCGCAGCATTTCAACAACTCTTCCTTACAGCACGCATCTTGATCGTAGGCTGATAGCATTTCAAGCATCTTGTCGTTGACGTAGGCAGAGCTAACTTCGGTGACTGGATACTGCTTCAACGTAGCGGCAAACACCTCGGCATCGATATTGGCAAGCCTCATATAGTCCTGCATCGTTTGGACGAACAGAGGCGCGACGACTACGGGGGCATCCCCCTCGCCCCGGAAGAACACCGAGACCGTCAGGTCATCCAGTCGAAGCCCATCGACCATTCGGTACATATCTTCAGATACTTGGTAAAACACGAGCTTAATCGGATGGTTCCCCAGATTGATATATCCGAATCCGTTTTGCCGATCCTTGTAGTGGAGGGGTGCGTTCTCAACCAATCCCTTGTAAATTGTCTCGATGTTTCTTAAATCCTGAGTGGTCAACGCACTGATGTCGAGCTCTGGCTTGTAATGAAGAGCGTCGACAACCCGCTTGATAATCTCCAGCGACTGCAATCGACTCTCAAGGGCGTCGAGGTCGCCTCCGCTCAACTTGCACCCGCGAGCAAAGCCGCTTCCGTCTATGGAAAGCGTACCGGTTTGCATCAATGCGCGCATAAGGGCCAACTCTTCCATGCGCTCGACAAGAGTTCCGGTCTCGCTGAGGGTGATTGTGTTGGTGGAGACGCATATGTCGAAACCCCTGAAGAAAACGTGCTCGCCATTCTCATTTTCTCCGGCCATGACCACCGCATTTAGGGAAACATCACCAGAGCTGACGTCATGCCGAGACCCAATCGCGACGCCAACTATGTTTTCAAGCTTATTCAAGGGATACAGCTCTCCCCAGGGGCTCTTCCCGTAGATATACAGCCCGTTCCTGTATGGAGCCAAGCTTGCGGGCGACTCGCCCTCAAACAGCTCGATTCCAAACTCGCACTCATCAAAGCAAAGGCCGGCGTCCTTAAATTCCTCGATTGTCTTGGGGGCGATGCCAGCGACTGCTCGCTGCTTTGTTCTGTCCTTGACCGCCCTTCTGACAAGCCGCGTCAATTCCGCCGCGTCTGATGGAAGCCGGTCGAAACGCAAAGAGATGCGCTCTTGTTGCTCCGGAATATCGGCCAGAATCTTCTTTAGGTCATAGGGAAGCAAAAGTCTGTAGAAAACCTCCGCTGAACGAGCCTCGCTTCCACAGTAGACGTAAAAATAGATGCAGCCTCCAGCAATGTTGAGATAGTGCTTGAGGTCTGAAACTCGAACTTGCCGCTTAGGTCGGTCCGATTTTCTTTTCGAAGTGGTCCCCTTGACCTGAAGCGGCAACTGGCCTTCAACGGTCTCAATCGTGAAGGAAGAAGACGAGTAGACTTGCAGGTGCCCGTCGGTGCATTCGGTCTTGTCGTTCTCATCTATATACGCATAGACGCAAGCGACATCGCCGAAAGCCTGCTTGACAGCATTGACCGCGTTCTGCTCGATTTTGCGATTGTCCAAGCTTCTCCTTACTGTTTTAGATCGTCAGCAAACCGATTTCATGCATGTTTCTCACTTGACCTAACTGCCTCGCGATGAATCGCATGGCCCTAGAGGAAAAAGTCCCTCGCGCTCACGATGCGGATGCCGTCGATATCTGTGTCGTAGGAACCCTGCCTCACGACCACGATCTTCTCGTGGTTGTCTCGTATCGACTTCAGAGGGGCGATCTCTCGCTCCCTGGTCTCGCTTGCGAACATCTCGTCAGTCGCCTGCACGTAGAGCACGCGCCCGTCCTTCGTCGCGACGAAGTCGACTTCCTTGCCATAGAGCTTGCCCACATGCACGCTCCATCCTTCGTAGAGCAGCTGGAGATACACGGCGTTCTCGAACAGGCGGCCAGTATCCGTGACCCTATAGCCGGCCATCCAGGTCCTGAAGCCGGTGTCGACGATGTACTCCTTTGGGTTCGTCTTGAGGAGCGCCTTGCCGTGCAAATCGTAACGCGTGGCACGATAGAACAGGAAGGCCTCCTCAAGCGCACCCACATACGAGGAAACGGTCTTGTTCGTGGTCTTCGGCCCCGCAGAAGTTAACGCGCCGGCGATTCGACTCGACGAGCACTCGTTGCCGATGTTGTCCGCCAGGAATTCGGCCACATGGCGCAGCAGGGAAGGGTCAGTCACCGCACTTTTGCCCTTCCCGCGCTCACGGTTGACAATATCACGCTCGGCGATGGCTTCGTAGACGCCGGACATGTACGCCGAGTGCTGCGCCTGGGTCGTCGAGAGGGATGCGATGGCTGGCATGCCCCCGTACTCAAGGTAACGAATAAGCATGTCGTCGAAGAGAACGGGATTCCCCTCGGGAGTGAGAGCCACCGAAGTTCCCGGTACGAACTCGATTTCGCAGAAGTCGGCGAACTCGGAGAAGGACAGGGGCAGCATCTTTACCTCTACGTAGCGCCCGGAGAGATAGGTGGCCAGCTCGCTCGAGAGAAGATACGCATTCGAGCCCGTGAGGTAGATGTCGCAATCGAAGTCGACCCTCATTGCGTTGACCGCATCCTGCCAGCCATCGATTCTCTGGGGCTCGTCTATGAAAACGTAGGTGCGACCCTTGTCCGACAGGCGCCCGCGAACGTAATCATAAAGCTGGTCCTCCGTCTTGATGCCCGTACCCTTGCTTTCCAGGTTGACGCTCACAAAGCCGCGGCCAGCGACTCCTTCAGACTCGATGGTTATCCTAATTAGATCGAGAAGGCTCGACTTGCCGCACCTGCGCACGCCCGTGATCACCTTGATGAGGTCGGTGTCACAGAAGAGCATCGCCTCCTCGAGGTATCTATCGCGGTTCCTGAGTCTGCTACCCTTCAAAAGCTGCTCCTAAAACTCGAATCTGGTTACACTTTTAGGAGTATCGTAACTCCACGCCACAAGATGAGCAAAGAGCGCACCTCGAGACGGATCGACCAAGGGGATTACGCACCTGCCGGGAGGCAGGGCAGCTTGCTCGATCGACGCGGACTACCAATTGATAAACCCCAAAAGCCGGACCGCACGGCGGCGCTCGTTTCGCTAAATCGGCTTGATGGGATGGCGAATCACGGTCTTGAGCTTCTCCGGCGCGTACTTGCGCGGGTCGGAGAGGTAAATCTCGTGACAGAGGCGGGATTCGGAGAAGTCGGGCGCATATCCCCGTTCCGCCGCAAATGCACGCATGGCGCCTATGATCGTCAGCTCGTCATCGTAAGGCCCGTATAGCAATGGGCGCGGCCTCTTCCGAAGCCGCGCCCATTGCAGGATATTATAACACAGAATCGAACGTCTGTTCTATTCCCACTCGGTGGTTATAGTTTTGCCGTCTCGTCACTCCAGTTGCACCCAGTTTTCGGCGGCATCTCGAAGTGAGTGCCGCTGAATGACGCGACGTCGCGTTTCATCGGCTTCGGGGACAAAAGCTGGGACAACTTCAAAAACCATTTTCAAACTCAGAGTATTGAGTTTTTATTTTTGTCCCAAGGGGCACGGAGAGCCGCCTTTGGAGGCTCGATATCGCCGAAAACGCCCGTTTTGAAACTCAACCGCCTTTGAGCCTGCAAGCCACCAGCTTCAACTGTAAGTGAGTCGACGCGGGTGGCTTACGAGCCGTTCACAAAACCGCAGGCCACAGGTCTTTGTCAACGATAAGCAAAGTGAATAGTCTCAGGTGGCTTGCCCATGAGTTGGCGTAAGCCTGTTTAGCAAAAGGCTAATCGGACACGACAGGCCGCCCGCATGGCGACGGCGTTTCCCGTGCGGGCACAAACAGCCCTGCGTGCCCTGTCGCGCGATATCCCAATGCGACGTTCAGAACCCTACCCGCCAAGCAGCCACCTCGCGAAATTCAGCACGAGCACGCCCTCCCGGGTATGGGGCTCATGCCTCGTGCGAGTGATGAGAATCTTCGGGAATGCATCCCCGATGGATAGAATCGGCGCAATCTCCCTCTCGAGCGTCGAATCGGCGCCGATATCGTCGCTCACATACACTCTCCTTCCCGGTTTCGAAACCTGGAAGGCAGTATGCGCAAGGATGCGTCGAGGTGCGATCCCAGTCGTACCATGCCAGCAGAGATGTCGAGGCACATTCGTTCATGCTGCAATGCGGGCATCGGAGATGAAAAACAGCCCGTCGGGTAGTCATGGGCGTGCGGGAGCCCGCATCAGTAACCTGCCTCCTCGGTTGTCCCTTCTTTGCATGGTCGTCTACATAAAGGAGGAACCAGCCATGCAGATCAGCATGCTTGCCCTTCTTGGGTCACGGACCGGGGAGGCGAGGGCCTCCGTCGGGACCGCCCCGAGCAACCGGTATATCCAAGGAATGACAAGGCTCGATCGCTGTGCTGGTCAGGATGCCGAAGCGGGCAGTCCGCCAATCGGAATGCGGGTCAGGATGCTGCAACGTGATTCCAGCTGCAGGATACGGCTCCTTTGCGGTTGCCGCAAAACCTGCTGGCAACATTCTTACTATCCGAATGATGTACGCATCCCTTGGGATCGTTTCGCCTGACCAGGGCCATCTTCAGCGCCTCATCGGCCAGCTCGGCAGGCGCCTCTTCCACGCGTAATAGCCCTGGCGGGTCACCTATGCAACCAAAGATACAAAAGGGATCGAATGGCCAGAAAGGATTGTCCTTGCCGACAGGCAATCCTTGACAAACGAGCTTCAGCCTCCTTAAAATTGCGTGGTTTGCCGAACTGAGTCAGCGAAGGAGGGGTGTCGTGGTTGGTCTTTTCCGCACGTGGATGAGCGCCTAAAAAGCGGCGCTGTTATGGCGTCGCGCTGTTTTGCACGCCATTCCACGATTGGACATAACCATGATGTTTGAAACCTCTCGGCGCAGGTCTGTTTCGCTGTGCCATTCATGGCAATTTAAGATTTGTTTCGTATGGGGCGGGGAGCTCGTGTCGACATTGACGAGCTCGATTCTCCAAATGGGTCTCATTTGGCATATCGCCCTCACGACAGAATCATCTTCCCTCCTCTCCCTGGCATCGTTAGCAGGCTTTCTGCCGATTGCTTTGTTCGGAGTCCTTGCGGGCGCCGTTGTCGACAGACTGCCTTTGAAACGTGTTCTCATCGGCGCCGACCTCTTCGTTGCCGCGGTGGGCGCCGCCTTGGCGATTGCCTCGTTGGCCGGCAGCTTACCTGCGCGGTCAATACTCATCGCCCTGTTTCTCCGCGCAGCTGGCACTTCGTTCTACACGCCGGCCTCCCAATCCCTCACGCCCCATCTCGCCCCGCCAGAGCATCTCGTTCGCCTATCGGGAGTGATGCAAGCGATTCAGTCCGCCGGATACATTCTTGGCGCCGCGCTCGCGGCAGTGATTTATCCTGTGGCGGGCATTACCGCCATGATTGCCCTCGACGTGCTGGGGGCGCTTTTCGCTTCTCTAGCTGTCCTCGCCGCTCAGATAGACGCAGGAGGACTCGACGAAGCCGACCGCAGCTCGTCCTTTTCCAATAAAGTTCGAGAACTTTTCTCTGAGATTTCGGACGGCTACAAGCTGATCAGGGGATACAGGGGACTGTTCGCCCTTCTTTGGTGCGGGTTCGTCTTCGCTTTCGCGTTCTCCCCACTCGCGGCATTGTTCCCAATAATGACCTTGGGACATTTTGGCGGTAGCACGGGGGATGCTGCTTTGGTGGAGGTCCTTTTCTCCGCAGGCATGCTGGCTGGGTCCGGCATTTTGGCGGCCACGGGAGGGTTCCGCAATAGGTCGCTCACCATGGTCGCCGCGATCGCCGGCTTCGGCGTCGTCGCAATCGCATCCGGATTGCTCGGCCCGTCGCTGTTCGCCGCTTTCCTACCGGCGAGCTTTCTTATGGGCGCATGCTCCCCGCTGTACGCGGGAACCCAGGCTGCCCTTATGCAGGAGCAGATACCTCCTGAGTACCTAGGCCGCGTTTTTGGTCTCTATGGAACCATTATGGCGTGGGCCATGCCCATGGGCCTCGCAGCCCCCTCCGTTTTTGCGGACCTGCTCGGAGCTCCGTTGTGGTCCGTCGGTTCTGGAGCGACCATGACACTGCTTGCGTTGGCGATGCTTCTCGCTCCAAGCGTCCGAAACGTGGGGAAAAAAGATTCCGGGCAGATTCAATAGCCTAAGCATTCGAAAAAAGAGGCGGCAGCCATCGGTTCGCGCGTCAGCCTTCAAGCCCTTGCGACGACGAGGTATTGCGCCGACATCCCACATCGCGCTCCTTATTCGCCGCCAACTATCATTTTCGGATTTGCCGGCTTGTGCAAGGCCAAAACGCTCACGCCGGCAATCGGGCAAAGGCGAAAAATCGACGTGAACGATTCTTTATTGGCATGGCTGCGCTTCCAGAAAACGACAATACACAAAAGGTGGTTCAACTTATGGAACTCATAGTCAAAGCTAAAGACATCTTTTTGGAATATGCCGGCCGCGATATTCTGGACATCGAAGAATTGGAAATCTACCCCTACGATCGCATCGGCTTGGTAGGAGACAACGGTGCAGGCAAAACCAGCCTGCTAAAAATCCTGAGCGGCAATCTAACCATTGCGGACGCCGACGTCAGGCGCTTCGGCAGCATTGCCCTCATCGGCCAGCTCGACGAACTCGACCTTGATGCGGCTCAGGACAACGGCGAGATGCTCTCCCGTCTCAACGTCGCCGAAGTGGCGCAGGAGACGATGAGCGGCGGGGAGGAAACACGCGCCAAGATTGCCTCTGCGCTCTCCCAGCATGCAAGCGCGATCTTCGCCGACGAGCCTACGAGCCACCTCGACCAAGACGGCATCCGCCTTCTCGTCGGACAACTCAAGGCATTTGATGGGGCCCTGCTCATCGTGAGCCATGACCGTCATTTTCTCGACCAGGTGGTAGACAAGATCTGGGAGCTCAAAGACGGCGGTATTTCCGAATTCTGGGGTGACTACTCCGACTATCTGCGACAGAAAGAAGAAGAGCGCAAAGCTCAGGCGACTCGATACGAAGAGGCGATGCGCGAGCGCGATCGCCTCGAAGCCGCCATCGAAAAACAGCGGAAAAAAGCACGGCAGGTCGACGCCAAGCGGAAGGGTGCGAAAAAAAGCAACGAGTATGCAGGTCGCTTGGGGCATCAGAAAACAACCGGCACCAAGCAGAAGAAAATGCATCAGGCAGCTAAGAACATGGAGAAGCGCCTCGAAGCGCTCGAAGGGATCGAGGCCCCAGATAGCATTCGCGCCGTGCGCTTCCGCCAGAGCAAGGCCCTGGAACTGCACAGCAAATTTCCCATCTCGGCAGATGATTTCAGCTTGAGCTTCGGCAACTGCGTGCTCTATGACCACGCGAAATTCGAGATACCGCTCGGTGCCAAAGTGGCCATCACCGGTGGCAACGGCACAGGAAAGACCAGCCTGCTGAAGGCAATCGTTCGACGCGCCGACGGTATCAACATCTCTCCCAAAGCAGAGATCGGCTACTTCGAACAGACAGGTTACAAGTTCGACGCCCGCCAGTCTGTGATCTCGTTCATGCAGAATGGTTGCGAGTACAGCATGACCGAAATTCGAGGCATCCTCGCCTCTATGGGAATCGGACCGCGCGACCTGACAAAGGACGTTGGCGTTCTCTCGGGAGGCGAAGTCATCAAGCTGCTACTCGCGAAGATGCTGCTGGGCAGATACAACATCTTGCTCATGGACGAGCCTGGAAATTACCTGGACATCAAGAGCGCCGAAGCCCTCGAGCAGATGATGAGCGCCTATGCCGGAACGATAGTGTTCGTCTCCCACGATAAGAGGCTGGTCGAGAACGTCGCAGACATTGTCTACGAAATAAAGGACACCAAGCTAGTCAAAATCTTTCAGCGCGAATAGCCCTAAATGAGCAAGAAATAATCCCCGAACGGAGACAAGGGAGTAAAACGGCAAAGAAAGAGCCTCCGTCCCAACGCAGGGAACGGAGGCTCTTTAATCGCTTTTACTCATCTCCGTCGCTGGTGGCTTTGTCATGACTCTCGTACGAAACGAAACTCAGCGGCATAGTGCGGCACTCAAAATCGCAGGTCAGAACCCTGTCGTCCTACTCCCACTCGATGGCGTCGGTTCTGCCGTCCCGTCATTCCAGTTGCACCCAGTTTTCGGCATCGACACGGAACGCGTGCCTCCGAATGACGCGATGTCGCGTTTCGTCGGCTTCGGGGACAATAGTTGGGACAACTTCAAAAACTTTTTTCAAACTCAGGGCTTTGAGTTTTTGTTTTTGTCCCAAAGGAGCTTCCGGCCGTGATTCGGGTGCCCGATTGGGCGGAATCGCCCGTTTCTGAAACTCAACCGCAGCATCACGCGCAAGCCACTCGCAACAACTGCAAATGATTGGTCGCGGGCGGCTTCCAACGCGATTCCAAAGCCGCAGGTCAGGCGACTGCGCTGCTGGCAGGGAAAGGGAGTCGTATCAGGCGGCTTGCTCATGAGTCGACGATGAGGCCTCCACCGAATGTCGAGAACATGCTGGTAAAATAGGCAATACTTTTTATGACAGGAGACCGAGCATGGCCGAACCCCACGATAGGAAGCCGATCCTCACGATCGAGCAGCAGATAGAGCACCTCAAGCAGAAGGGCGTAGCCTTCGAGCTGTGTTCCGAGGAAGAGGCCGCGGACCACCTGCGCGACAAGTGCAACTTCTTCAAGCTCGCATCCTACCGCAAACTCTTCTCGAAATACGAGGGAGGCCCGCGCGACGGCCGCTACGTAGACCTCGACTTCGGCCAGCTGCGCCTGCTCGCGGCGCTCGACCAGGAGTTGCGCCACGCCCTGCTCGGCATGACGCTCGACATCGAGCACTTCCAGAAGGTGACACTGCTTCGCGAGATGGAGGACCGCGGAGAGGACGGCTACGCCATCGTGGCCGACTACATGGCATCGCTTACCACTGCAAACAGGGAGTACCGCCTGCGCGAGCTCAAGATGAGCGGCCGCAGCCCCTACAGCTCGAGCCTCTACGCGAAGTACTCCGGCGACATGCCTGCCTGGGCCTTCCTTGAGCTCACCTCGTTCGGCACCCTCATCGACTTCGTGCGCTTCTGCGCCAGGCGATGGGGCGACAGGCGCCTCGAGGCCTCCCACTACGACCTCAAGCGCGTGAAGTCCGTCCGCAACTGCGCCGCGCACGGCTCGTGCCTGATCAACTGCTTCGCCGAGAGGGGCGCCGCCCGGGGCTCGGCGTCCAGCGGCGTCTCCCGAAGGGTCGCCGCCGTGGGAATTCCCAAGGCGACCAGGAGGAAGTGGATGGGGAATACGGCCATGCAGGAGGTCGCGACCGTGCTCGTGGCGCACTCCGGCTTGGTACCCGAGGGCTCCTCGCGCTCGCGCGCCGCATCCGAGCTCGCCGAGATCTTCGCCAGGGCCGACGGCGAAACCGAGGCGCTGCCCGACAAGGGGCCCGACGCCGCAGCTCGCTCCGCGCTCGAGTTCCTTCGCAGGTTGACAGAATCGCTCGGGTTGGTAGAATAGCCTGCAGATAGCAAAACCTTCACGGTTTTAGGGGCGGACTTGCGCAAGCGACTCTGCCCTATTTTTATATTCAATCGCTATAGGAGACGGGTGATACCTGGGTCAATTAAGGGAGGGGCATCGCATGGCGTCAAGCGCAGAATACCTGGAATACGTCCTCGACCTGCTGGCCGACGTGCTCGGGTACCCTACGCGGCAGTTATGGCGCTTACCGTGGCACTCGAGCAACGGCTCGTTGTCGAGATCCAGCAGGTCAATGTAGATGTTGTTGGCGGACGGATCCTTCTGAGCAACAGAGGCGGAGAACGCCTTCATAAGCTCGGACTTGCCGGAGCGGCGCATCCCCGTGATCACTTTGATGTTTCGGGTGCCTTCGAGTGCCCAAAGCCGCTCCATGTATGCATTGCGGTCTACCCAAGTCATCATTCGCTCCTTCTCGGTTTCGAAACTCTAATTATTTGAAAGTTTCGAAACCGAGAAGGCAATATGCCACGATCCGCGCAAGTTTTCGCCGGGAGGCTGGGCAGCCTGCCCGATTAACATGGACCGGCAATTGCTAAACCCCAAAAGCCGGAGCGCGCGGCGTCACTCGCTTCGCTAAATCAACTTTATGGGATGACGGATCACGGTCTTGAGCTTCTCCGGCGCGCACTTGCGCGGGTCGGAGAGGTAGATCTCGTGATGCTGACGGGCTTCGGAGAAGTCGGGGGCGTAACCCCGTTCCGCTGCAAATGTGCGCATGCCGTCTATGGTCGCCGGCTCGTCGTCGTAAGGCCCGGCATGCATGCACTGAACGCAAAGACCCTCGTCGACCCTCAGCAGCTCGACCGCCGAGAAGTCCAGCTTCTTCTTGGCAGCGGCTTCCGAGACGGCCCAGTCGAAGTCCTCGCGAGTGACGAAATCGGGCAGGCGGATGCACGAGATGAAGTTGAAGTCATCCTTCCGCGCATAATCGACCTCGCCATCGGTGCGGTCTTGCCACCAGAAGCCCTCGAGCGGAGGCACGACGAAGTCGAAATAGCCTTCGATCTCTCACGGGCCCTTCTTCGACATCTTGATGGTATAGGCGACGCCGTAGAGCAGCGGCAACGCGTTCTGGTACTCGCCGCCTTCGGCATTGGGGTCGCCCTTGCCCCGCACGGCGACGTAGCTCATAGGCGGAACGGTTACGACGCTCGGCTTGCCGGACGGCCTGTAGAGCTCCCTGAACTCCTTCTTGAAATCGTATGTCATCGCAACAAACCTCCCTGAGCTTGGGTTTCCGTCGATATCCGATCAAATATAGCAATGGGCGCGGCTTCGGAAGAGGCCGCGCCCATTGCAGGATATTATAACACAGAATCGAACGTCTGTTCTATTCCCACTCCATAACGAAACACAGTTCGATAGCGCTCGACCTGCGGTTTTAGACTGGGTCGGTGCCGTTCCCCTCGGGTTCGGGCGGGTCGCTCGGGCTGGAAGGGTTGCCCAGCGGTTGCCCGCCCGAGGGTGCCGAGAAAGCGGCATCAAGACGGGCGGCAACGCCCTTATCAGCATCGGCGTATAAATGCCCGTAGGTTCCCAAAGTAGTTTGCACGTCCTCATGACCTAGCCTATCGCGGATAGCCAAGGCATTTTCGCCTAAAGCAATCAATAGAGCGGCGTGAGAGTGCCGCAGAGCATGGACACGGATACGGTGAACGCCAGCCATAGGCGCATGGCGCTCGATGATATGCCTAACGGTGTGCTTGGTGAGCGGGTCACCGCCCCAAGACAAAACGAACTCGGTAGAGACGTTGCGCCGCTGCTCGTCATGCCAACGTTCGAGATATTCCACCGTGAGCGAATCGAGCGCTATAACGCGCTTGCCCGCCTTGGTCTTGGGCGGCGTAATCTTCCAGTCGCGGGCGTTGCGGTAGTACATCGAGCAGCCCACCGACAGGGTTGCCGCCCCGAAGTCGATAGCCGACCAGCGCAGGGCTTGGGCTTCACCCAGCCGAAGCCCCGTCATGTAGAGCAGCCAAAGGCACGTGAAGCCGAAAAGACCGTAATAGTCGGACGTGTCGAACGTAGCCGCCACCCGCTCGAACTCGTCACGCGTCCAGAAATCGACTTCCCTGCGGGCTTTCGGGACGTTGCCGACAGTGCGGGCGGGGTTGCGCTGCAACAGCCCGATTTTAACCGCCATGTCCAGAACCATAGCGAAATACCCGTAGACGAGACGCGCATACGCGGGCGAGTACCCCGAAACCAGCTCATTCTGCCAACGTTTGAGCGCGGGCGCGTCAATATCGCGCAGCCGACAGCGATCCCACCGCGCGAAATGCTTTCGCGACATCTGGGAACGCTCGGCGAACGTGCTTTCGCGGGTTCGAGCCTTGTAGTCTGGAACCCAGTACGTGCGGAAGAACTCGCCGAAACTCATTGTCGAGTTGACCTTTACGGCGGTCTTGGAGAAGTCAGCCATATACGCATCGTAGGCGGCTTTCGCGTCCTTCTGGGTCTTGTAGCCACACCCCCAGTGGCGCACGCGCTTACCCTCGGCATCGGTGCCGAGGTTCGCCACGAAACGCCATGAGCCGTTGCGGTTATCGCGGTAGACGTTACTTACCTTGGGCATGGCGCACCCCCACAGGGTCAACGCCGATAATATCGGTCTTATCGACCATCGGGCAGCTAGACATAAGCTACCAGTCCTTCCCTATCTGTTGCTAAAAACAAAAGCCCCCAACCCGTATTCGCAGGTCAGGGGCTGAGAGCTACGTGCTACTCGTCCTCATCATCTAACACTATCGCCAAGCCCTCAAACGTCAGATTAAGCTCGCTCGGGCTCTTGCCTAGATACAGGTTATGGTCGAGTAACAGGGAACACCAACAGCAGCAGCCGTCTATCCTGCCATAGCCGAGAAGGTTCGCGGGGAGCGCTTGACCTTCCAGCTCAACGGTCTTGACCTCCAATTTAACTAAGCGGTCGCCATGTGCCAGAGCGACAATGACTTGACCGAACTGAAAGCATTCGATAAATACGCGACCGCCCATATCATCAACGAAGACTCCGCGCTTGAAGTTTCTGATTCCATCTGGGACGGGGTACTGCGATACAGACATGATTACTCCTTTCGTTCTGGGCATCAACTAATGCCCTTATGTCAAAAAGAATAATAATGGGTTGAACTAATTAGGGCAACAGTTAAAGCCGAGTTTTTTAAAATCTTTTGAGAACCAACCGAGGGCGTGGAGATTATCCGTCCGAAGGAGCCGAGAACACGGCATCGCAGTAGACGTTACTCAACTTGGGCATCATGCACCCCCACAGGGTCAACGCCGATTATCTCGGCAACGGCGGCGGCAGGGACGCGCCCCACCTTGCGGGAGCCGTAAAACCCGAACCCCTTGGAAACCATGCGCCGCTTGGCGGCTCGGATTATGTCGGCAGACTTAGAGGGCGTGAAGCCCAACGCGATTAAATCGGTCTTATCGACCATCGGACAGCCAGTCATAGGCTACCAGTCCTTCCCTATCTTCGTGTACCGAACCTTACGCGGGGCGTATCCCCCGCCCTCACCGTAAAGGTCTGGTATCAATTGGTCGTATTCCTTCGTGAAAGCCACCGTATAGCCCTCGAACGAAAGAGGTTCGAGCGTGGTGAAACGCTCTTCCACGGGCTGAATAAGGTTCTGTGAGCGAAAGAACTTCTTCTGCTTGTAGGAACCCTCGTCAACGTCCTTGCTGAAATACTTGGAGATATAGCGACCAACGTTGTAGCGTTGATCAACGTCAATGCGGTTTATCTTGACGAAACCGTGCCCCCACACCTCGCGAAGCTCGGAGAGCCTGATATACGGCATACCGAACAGGACAACGTGGTAGTGGATAGCGCCGCGCTTCTGGGCTTCCCAGACAGCCAGATAGCGCACTTTCGTCTTATCCGTTCCATACACTCGGCGGTTAAGGCGCTTGATAAACTTGCGAAACTCACGGTTGCAATATTTAATATCGGTTACGTTATCGGCGAACGTGAGCGTTAGAAACTTGGTCGAATCATCGAAATTGCAGTCGATAAGGCGGGCTATCTCCCAACGAACGCCCCTGTAGTGCCTTTGCCGCCGTTTCGCGGCATCGTAGTATGCGGCTGCATCGCGGTTGCGTTCACGTTCGCTTTCATCTTCTGAATCATCGTCAGTGCGGGCTTCTGGGTTCATGCGCCCAGCGGGAGCCGAGTATTCCCAAACCTCAATCGTTGTGGGCGTCTCGATGGTCTTTACCCATTCGAGCGCCAACTGGTATATACCACCTTCCGCACATCCGCGAAAAAACTGGTTCCAACCAGCGGGAACCGCCCAAAACGGGCGAACTTCCGCGGACAGATGTTGACATATATATCAAGTAAAGTAGGCCGCCGTGCGCCCGCTCGGGGCGGGGGGTCGCTCCGCTCGGCTGGGCGCTCCGCGCCCGCCGCCCCCTTTCCCGCCCCGAGCGTTCGCCCAGCGGCAGGGGCTTTACTTCCTAATCCGTCACACTTTCGGCGCTTTCTTCCTTCTCGGCGTTGTCCGCAGATACCCCGTTACGGCGTTGAGCGGCGATATAAAGCCGTTTCAGCTCTTTCGGGTAATCGACCTCCGAGTAGTCCGCAAACGGGGCTTTAAAAGGTCTTGGAGCGTCCCAGCCGTCGAGCATGATATAGCCCGTGCCGCGTTCCTCGATGGGCAGGAAGTCGAATGAGCCGCCGAAGGTCATACGGTAGCCCTCGTCCGAGAGCGAACCCAGGGACACGCGAGCGCCCAAGTTGTCGCGTATGTCGGTCGATATGGTATCGGCGCGGGGCTGCTGCATGGCGAGGATAACGAACACGTTGGCGGCGCGGGCTTTCAACACCAGCTGGGTCAGGTTGTCCCAGACCTCGGTAAAGGTCTTTTTGTCAGCCGCAGCCTTGAACGCCGCCACCTCGTCAAATATCAGGAACACGGGGTTCAGACCATAGGTAAAGGCGTTGGCACCGAAACGGAAACGCTCGGGGTCCTGCATATACTCGTAGCGCCTATCCATTTCCTCGCGGCAAAGGCGCACCACCTTGGCAATCTGGGCGGGGGATACGCCAACGCGGTCGGAGCCTATGACATGCGAGAGCGAAGCCAGCTCGGCGTTCTTGGGGTCACAGATATAGACCTCACCCGCAAAGCCGTTGGAATTGCCCAGCCGCATAAACTCGGCTATGAGGTAGTAGAGGAAGGTAGACTTGCCGCCGCCAGTGCCGCCAGCTATGAGCATATGGGGCAGGTGGGCGAAGTTCCACGACAGCTCGCCAGTGAGCGGGACGGAATCGAGCGCCCCCGTAGGCTCGGCGGCGAGCAGGCGGGGAACAGCCTGCAAGCGCACATCATCGCGCAGACGGAAAACGTAATCGGTAGCGCCAACGCCAGCCGACTTGGAATCGAGCGGGCGACCTATCACGGAGCAAAGCCCCATATCCTCAAGTTTGGAGAGCTTGGAGGTATAGCCGTTGCCATCGTCAAAGGCTCGGACGGTCAGCATATTGCCGCTCACGAGGACGCGGAGACGGAGCGAGGAATCTATACGCTCGCGCTTGGTGCCGTTCGACAACGTGTCCTCATGCGAGACGTAGAGCTTGTTCGCATAGAGGAACCGTTCGAGGTTGCGGACGGTCGAGCCGCACGGCACGAAGCGGGAGCCGAACAGCGCGACATACAGGACGAGCCAGAGCGAGAGCGCCAGCAGCGCCACGGCGGGGAGCAGCAGCGGCAGGGTGAAAAGCGAGCGCTCGCAGAGCATGAGCAGGTTGAAGCCGAACACGAAAGACAGCCCAGCCGAGAAGAGGACGAAAACAGCCTTGAACGAACCAGAGGGCGCAGGCGAGGTAAGGGACACGTCAACGCCCTTGCGCAACAGCTCGGTATCGCGGGCATCGAGACGCTTTCGGAAATGATCGAAAGCGGGCAGGGAACGCAGGGAATCAGAGAGCATGGGAGAGAACCCCCTTACGAGAGAAAACGGAACGAGAGCCGTCAGAGTTCACGGCGGTCACGGAGACGGAGAGCGGCGAGCCGTCACGCAGGGGCGGCACCACCTCAAAGCAAGTCCAGAGGGCGGCGGTAGAGCCGTCATAGCCGACCTCGGCACCGTGACCCGCGAACGACCCCAGAACGGAACGGGAACCGAGTGAAGCCGAGTTGACGGTGAGCGTGGCGGCATCGGGCGAGGAAAGGACGGCAAAGAGCAGGGCGGGGGTGGCACCATCGGACGGCACCAGACGCAGGGAGAGCGCCGAGCCGTCTGAAAGGTCGAACCTATCGAACTCCTTGGCGTTGAGCGGGACGGCGGCGCTACCCCGAAGGTACGGGGTGCAGCACTCGAAGGGCGGCAGGGCTGGGGGGACGGCGGCGGCGATACGGGCAGTCTCGAAAACGAGCCAGCCTAGGACGAGGGCGTACAGCACCGCCACCGAGACGAAGAACACGCGCAGGGGTCTGGGCATGGCACACCCCCTAGTATCCGAACGGGGAGGGGTTGCCCGAAGCAGCCGACAGCACCCAAATAACGAGGGCGAACAGGAGAACGAGGACGAAAGCGCCGAGGTCGCGGGCTATGGCGGGGTGACGGTCGCGGAAGTCCTGCCACGAATCGGCGCTAAAACGGGCTTTGGCGATTATTCCTTTAACGAGTTCGATAAAATAAGCCATAGTAACGGCTCCTTAATCGTAAACGGGTTCAGTTGAAAGAGAGCCGCCCCGCACTCGGGATTGGCGTTTTGAGACGCAGGGCGGCAGCTGGAATCGGCAGCGGTCAGGGGGTCGTTACTCCTTGCCGCGCGGCTGGTTAGCCAGTCGGCAGGCATCAGCGGACGCGGTGACGGCGATACGACCGTTACGACCGACATAGGGGCGGGCGTTGAGGTTGGTAAAGACCACCTCGGTACCCGTGGGAATCTCGTCATTATCGGGGTCGAACAGGAGCGCGGGAGCGCCCTCGACCAGCACGTTAAGGTGCTCGTAGCCGTTCATGAGGTCAACCACATCGAAGCGGGTACCACTGATGGTATCGGTGCGCTGATTAGTGGCGCGGTCGTACTCGTAAGCAATCGAGTTGCCCGCGAGGAAGAAACGGTGTCCGTTCAAATCGAGCTTATAAGCCATGATAGATAGTCCTTTCTAGGCGATAGCGAAGTTATACGTAACGTTGCCAGTGACGGAATCGGAGTACCAAACGTCCTGCTGGGTGCTAAGGGTATCCTCGGAATCGGAGCCGTTGATATGCAGCACGCCCTTGGTATCGTTCGTGCCGTTGGCAATATCCTTGGCGGTAAACTCGGTCTTGCCCTGCGTGACGGTCAGCATATACGGCGCTTGGTGACGGTCGGTCTGGGCACGAGCCGTGACCTTCTTACCGTTGCCGATGATGCCAGCGACATTGACCTTATATTTGGCGCTGATGGTGTTAGAGCCAGCACCGATACCAGTAACGGAAATCGAGGTCGGGACGGTAACGACATACTTGCCCATGTCATGGTCGGTACCGCCCTTGTCCTTCCAAGTGCCGTCAGCCGTGAGGGTGACGGGGACGTTGGCGGTCGCGGTACCCTGCTCGGAGCTTTCGACAGCGTTATCAGCGCCGAGGGTGACGGCGGGTGCGGCAAAAGCCGAGAGCGGGGAACCGATAACAGCTGCGAGCGCGAGCGCGGGCATGAGCTTTACGGCGGTCTTGGGGTTTAACATGACAGTCTCCTTTCGGGAGGGGTTACGTTCCCGCGCCTATCGCGGGAACCTTTCTATGACACGCTTTCGGAACTAATGGAACTGATCGAAAGCGGTATCACCTACTCAACGGTCAGGTTGAAATCAAACGAGGTCGAGCTAGCGGGCGTTTTTCCATCAGACGCGAGTACCGAGCGCCACACGGTGCGGGCGCTATAGGTGCCAGCTGGGACGGACTGCGTGAGCTTGATACGGTTTACCTCACACCCAGGGCGAATAAAGGCACCGTACCCCGTTTTATCAGGGGCGTTATAAACACATTCGTTGTTGGAAAACTGGTTATTCCCGTCTATATCCACCCAGATGCTAGGACTACTCAAAATGGGGTTCCCGCCCGTCTTGCCCTTGGCGTACTTGCAGGTCGCAGGGAGCGAAAGACGAAAATCTTGAGTCAGGGTATCGGCTTTCCAGACGCTATCGACCGTGGCATCATACGCGGCGTAGTCTACCGATATGACGGGCTTTTGGACGGCACCAGCAGTACCAGTCATTCCCGATAGGAAGTCGGGCGAGCTAGAGCCAGAACCGCAGAGCGCGAGCGTTAGGCACAGGAGCGTAGCGGCAAGGAGCAAAGGCAGCAGGAGCAGCCATTTACGAAGGTGCAGCACTCGCACTGGTGAGCCAAGCAGTTCTCCCGGTAAGTCTACAAAGGCAAGCCTAACGCACCCGCCCTCACGAACGAACACACCCCTACGCTTCTTAGGCTTATGAAGGAAATGAACGGTGCGCCCGACCAAGACAGGCGGTAAACCGCGGAACGTTCTTTCTGAACGGCGAAAAGAGAGGGCGAACATCTCCCAACCGGGTTCTATATCTGCATCAAATTCGGCGGGGAACGCTTCACGTTCACCCGACAAACGCTCACGTCCCGTGTCAGCGAAACCCCATTGGCGGGCAACCGTTATGTCTACATCGGGACGCATTAGAACATCTCGCTATCGTCATAACCCTCGGCATCTACCGCGCCATTAGGAAAAAGGTCGGACTGGTCGAATATCGAAGGGTCGATGCGGGCGAAGGTCATATGCTTTTTGCGGGCAGTCTCGGACGGAACGCGGCACACACTACCCGAGAGAAGTTCAGACGGGTCAAAGGCGGCGGGAGCGTCCTCGGATAACTCGGCATCATCGGCAACCTTGTATGGCAGCTTGCCCAGTTCATCAGCGATAACCGCGCGGAAAAGCAGGGCTATAGCGAAAGGGCGATAAGGGGCGCGTTTTTTCAAGGCAGTGAAATCAGGGGCAATAGCAGAAACGAAATCGGAAAGAGAACTATCGACCTGCGAGGAAAGCGTAAGCGAAGTGGCGAAACGGGCGTTCGTTGGGAGCCATTCGGGAATACCAAGAATTGCTCGATATTTATCTTTAGAAAGCTCGAACCAATCGACAACAGAGAATACGTTACGCATACGGTCGAGGGCATACTCGACAGCCGTTGCGATACTCAGGGTATCGAGGGTTTCAGTGATTGGGGCGGCGGCAAGCGTAAAAACATACAAAGACGTGTAGCTCACTTCACGGCGAAATTTGACGGAACGGGTTACAGATGTGGATGACATTATTACTCCTTTCGTTCGGGGCATCAGCTAATGCCCTTATGTCAAAAAGAATAATAATGGGTTGAACTACTTAGGGCAACAGTTAAAGCCGAATTTTTTTGACTTTTTCCAAGAGCCGAACCTGACCCAGACAAAACCATACCCGAGCCGCGTTTACAACACCGCCCCTTCCAACACCCCTACGTTGTTCTGGTGGACTACGGGGCATTGAAAGCGGCGGCATTGAAAACGCTGGGTATCCGAGCGATAACCGCACATAGGTTGCCCCGAGGTTGTCAAAAGAAAAGCCCCCGACCCGTATTCGCAGGTCAGGGGCTTGGAATCAGCGAATATCAGCTATTCCCACTCGATGGTCGCGGGCGGCTTGGACGTAATGTCGTAGCACACGCGGTTGGCACCGGGGACCTCGGCCACGATGCGGCCGGAGATGCGGGCCAGGACGTCGTAGGGCAGCTTGGCCCAGTCGGCGGTCATGGCGTCGCTGGACTCAACGGCGCGCAGGATGATCGGGCGCTGGTAGGTGCGCTCGTCGCCCATAACACCGACGGACTTAATGTCGGGCAGGACCGCAAAGTACTGCCAGCAGCTGTGCTCGGAGTTGCGCTCGCCGGTCTGCTCAAACAGACGCTGGTTGTAGGCGTCGAGCTCCTCGCGCACGATGGCGTCGGCGTTCTTGAGGATTTCGAGCTTCTCCTTGTCGACCGCACCAATGATGCGGATGGCAAGACCCGGGCCCGGGAAAGGCTGGCGGAACACGATGTGGCCCGGCAGGCCCAGCGCCAGACCAAGTGCGCGGACCTCGTCCTTAAAGAAGTGGTCGAGCGGCTCAATAAGGTCGAAGTGCACGCCCTCGGGGAACGGGATCAGGTTGTGGTGGCTCTTGATGGTGGCCGTCTTGCCGCCCGTCTTGCGAGCGCCGGACTCGATGATGTCGGGGTAGATGGTGCCCTGAGCCAGGTACTTGACCGGCTTGCCATCGGTCTCGAGCTGCTGCGCCACGGCGAAGAACTCTTTCCAGAACTGCGCGCCGATGATGCGGCGCTTCTCCTCGGGCTCGGTCACACCGGCCAGAAGCTCGGCATAACGGTCCTCGGCGTGGACGTGGATAAAGTCGACATCGAACTGCTTGGTGAAGACCTCCTCCACCTGCTCGGGCTCGCCCTTGCGCAACAGACCGTGGTTGATGAACACGCAGGTCATCTGCTTGCCCACGGCGCGTGCGCCCAGCGCAGCCACGACGGAGGAGTCAACGCCGCCGGACAGAGCCAGAATCACGCGGTCGTCGCCGACCTTCTCGCGAAACTCGGCCGTCATGGTCTCGACCAGGTTGTCCATGCTCCAGTTAGGCTCCAGGCCGCAGATCTCAAACAGGAAGTTGCTCAGCAGCTGCTGACCGTACTCGGAGTGCTTGACCTCGGGGTGGAACTGCGTGGTGAAGATCTTGCGCTCGACGCACTCCATGGCGGCAACCGGGCACACATCGGTGCTGGCGGTAACGGTAAAGCCCTCGGGCACCTCGGAGACGGCGTCGCGATGGCTCATCCACACGGTCTGCTCCATGGGCGTGGAGTTAAAGAGCTTGGCGCCTGCCGTGCGCGTGATGGTGGCGCGGCCGTACTCGCCCACCTCGGAGTGGCCGACCTTGCCGCCGAGCGTCACGGCCGTGATCTGATGGCCGTAGCAAAAGCCCAGGACGGGAAGGCCCAGGTCAAAGATGGCAGGATCGATGGACGGAGCGTCCTCGGCATACACGGAGGCCGGGCCGCCGGAAAGGATGAGCGCAGAGGCGTTCATCTCGCGAATCTCATCGGCCGAGATGTCGCAGGGGACGATCTCGGAATACACGTTGAGGTCGCGGACGCGACGGGCAATGAGCTGACCGTACTGCGCACCAAAGTCGAGTACGAGGACCTTTGCGGAAGCCTTTTGATCCATGGTTCCCCCTCTTGTTGGCGGGGAGCCGGTGCCCACCCGCGTGAATGAACGAAAATAACCTCCATAGTGTACACGTTATATGGGGTTTCTCGTCCCTCGCAGCCATCAGCGCACGGCAAACGCACGACCTGGACCCTATTTGACAGCAATTGAAGTGTTACCAAACGTTACAGATGATGTAATACGTTTGAACATTCGTCGCCCTGTGCCACAATACTGCCGAACGACTCCGCCTCTGCGGCGGCAAATACGATAGGAATACCAGCATGAAGCGCATCCTTCTCATCGCCACGGGCGGCACCATCGCATCGACCGAGGACGGCAACGGCCTCTCCCCCGCCCTGACCGGTGAGGAGCTCGCCCAGAGCGTCCCCGAGATCTCGGGCCTCTGCGAGCTCGACGTCATGCAGCCCATGAACATCGACAGCACAAATATGCGCCCCAGTGACTGGATGCGTATCCGCGACGTCGTCGTCGAGGGTTATGCCGACCACGACGGCTTCGTGATTCTGCACGGCACCGACACCATGAGCTATACCGCGGCAGCGCTTTCCTACCTGATTCAGGACAGCCCCAAGCCCATCGTGCTCACCGGCTCGCAAAAGCCCATGGGCAATCCCTTTACCGACGCCAAGCTCAACCTGTACCAGAGCCTGCTCTATGCGCTCGACGAGCACTCGCACGACGTCTCGATCGTGTTTGGCGGCGTAGCCATTGCCGGCACGCGCGCCCGCAAACAGCGCACCATGAGCTTTAACGCGTTCATTAGCGTCAACTATCCGCCCATCGCCTATATCCGCAATGACCGCATCGTGCGCAACGGGCTTCACGGCACGCATCAGGGCGAAAACCCGGTGCGTTTCTACGACAGCATCGACCCGCGCGTGTTTGTCCTTAAGCTCACGCCCGGCGTAAATCCGGGCATCCTCGACGCCCTTGCCGATAGCTACGACGCCGTGATTTTGGAGACCTTTGGCATTGGCGGTATCCCCGAGTTTGGTGAGTCGGGCGAGTCATTCCAAGAGGCAATTTTCCGCTGGGTCGATTCGGGCCGCACTGTCGTTATGACCACGCAGGTCCCCGAAGAGGGCCTCGATCTGGGCGTTTATGAGGTCGGCCGTGCTTACGCCGATCATCCGGGCATTCTGCGCGGCGACGACATGACCACCGAGACGCTCGTGGCCAAGACCATGTGGGCACTCGGCCAGTCACGCGATGCCGCCGAGATCCAGCGCCTGTTCTACAGCCAAGTCAACCACGACCGCATCCCGATGGCGTAACCACCGGTCAATAGGCGTCCTCTATTCAATACCCTCGAGAAGCTCAGATACCGTCATGCCGAGTGCGGGCGCGATCTTAAATAGAACCTTGAGCGTGAAATTTGCCGTCCCATCTTCGATTCGGTCGAGGTAGGGTCGGCTGATTCCTGTCGCCACACAAAAATCAACCTTGGAGATACCGAGGTCTCTGCGTGTCTCTTCGACCCGCCTGCCAAGAATCTGTTTCGCACGTTCGTCCATGCAGACGAGTTTGAAATGGGGCCGAACATAAACGTAAACTATAGTTTACGTTTTGCCGAATACACAGGAGTTTTCTATGTCGGGTTCTTCGGTCCGCATGCACCGAACTACGCTTCGCACAAACAGCGCACCGCCCAAGCTCGTCGTCGTTGAAGCCGAATGCCTTTCACCCGATGAGCGCACAGCATTTGCATTGCTATCAAGTCGCGTCGCCGCCGTTCTGGTCCCTTGCCCGGCGCAAGGTGAACTTGCCATCCAATGCCAAGCGCACAGCTGCTCGCTCAATCAGGCTGCCGTAATCGCAACCAGCCAACACGGCCTGCCGCTCCTTTTAGAAGCCGGTATCGCACTCGCCCTTCGCGGCGCCGGATACGAAAACGAGGCCGCCGCCGACATGGTCTTTAAACCACGATCGAGCGGCGGCCTCGCAGCAGCCATTGAATATGCGTGCAGGCTCGTTGCCTAAAAGAACAAGCTAGAAACCAAAGCCAAAGCCCGTTCCGGTAATCGCCGAGTACATAAAGTAAACGTTGATCACGTTGAGGAATACACCCGTGATGCAACCGTTGCGCAGGTAGCGCTCGCACACGATGCGTGCCATGGCAGCGGAGTCATCATTGTTTTTAGCCTGGCGTCCTGCCGTAAAGTACGTCGCCACGCTCAGCAGTAGGTTGAGCACCGGCAGTGCCAGCAGCTCGTAGCTCTTGCCCCAGCGCGTCACCTCGCCGGCTGCGTTAAACTTCGTTGCCACCTCAGGACCAATGTTGGGGATCACAAACGCTGCGACCACCAACGGAATCACCGCAAGTACGAGCAGCGCAATGCCCATGTAGCCAGCTTTTTTGCCGTATTTAAACATATGCGTCGCCCTTACACGTTAAAGCGGAAGTGCACGACGTCGCCATCGGCCATGACATAGTCCTTGCCCTCAATACGCAGCTTGCCGGCGGCCTTGGCGCCCTGCTCACCGCCGAGCTCGATGTAGTCGTCATAGCCAATGACCTCGGCCTTAATAAAGCCACGCTCAAAGTCGGTGTGGATGACGCCGGCGGCCTGCGGGGCGGTCGCGCCCTGGCGAACCGTCCAGGCCTTGACCTCCATCTCGCCAGCCGTAAAGAACGACTGCAGACCAAGCAGCTTGTAGGCAGCCTGAGCAAGCACGTCCAGGCCGGGCTGCTCCAGGCCCAGGCTCTCCAGGTAGTCGGCCGCGTCCTCGGGATCGAGCTCGGAAAGCTCAGCCTCGATCTTGGCGCAAATGGGCAGCGGCTTGACGCCGTCGATGGACGCCAGGTCGTCGTTGAGCATGTCCTCGTCCACGTTGGCCACATACAGGATGGGCTTCATGGTAAGCAGGAACAGTCCCTTGGCGGCAATGCGCTCCTCATCGGTCATTTCCATGGACGCGGCACGCTTGCCCTCGTTGAGCCAGGCAAGCAGACGCTTAGCGACCTCGAACTTGGGCATGAGCTCCTTGTCGCGCTTGGCCTCCTTCTCGAGCTTGGGCAGCTGCTTCTCGAGCGTGCCCATATCGGCCAGGATGAGCTCGGTCATGATGGTATCGGCATCGCCGGCAGGGTCGACGAACTCGCCCGTGCGGCCAACCTCGCGCATGACGTTGGGATCCTTAAAGTAGCGCACGACCTCGCAGATGGCGTCGGTCTCGCGGATGTTGGCCAAGAACTGGTTGCCCAGGCCCTCGCCCTCGTTGGCGCCCTTCACCAGGCCTGCAATGTCGACGAACTCGACCGTTGCCGGCACGATACGGCCCGGGTTGACGATGTCGGCAAGCTTTTGCAGGCGGCTATCGGGCACGTCGACGATGCCCACATTGGGGTCGATCGTGGCGAACGGGTAGTTGGCGGCAAGGCCGGTCTTTTTGGTGAGCGCGGTGAACAGCGTCGACTTGCCTACGTTGGGCAGGCCCACGATACCGATGGAAAGGGACACGACAGCTCCTTTTGGTACAAGTATTTCAAACTGCATAAGTATAGCGCCGCCGCAGCATCCGGGCGAACCCAGACACCACGGCGGCGCAAATGAAGCAGAGATTCGGTCGCTAGCTAGTCTGCGAGCTTCTCCACTTGGTCGAGCATCTTGTCGAGCTTCGCCTTTGCCTCTGCCTTGACCTTCTCGGCCTCTTCGTGAGCCTTGGCCTTCTGGGCGGCCTTTTCCTCGGCTTCGGGATCGACGACGACCAGGTTGGACGCATCGTGCTCAACGAGCTTGAGCGCATGCTCGGGGCAAACCTTGACGCAGGCGCCGCAGCCCAGGCAGTACGTGGACTCCAGCGCAAAGCGGCCGCTTCCCACCAGATCGCAGGCAAACGTGGGGCACACGTTGACGCACTCGCCGCACGACGTGCACTTATCAAAATCGCACTCCGGTGTTGCCACCTGCATATTCTGGGCAAGCTCGGGGTGATTCTGCAGCGTCGAGAGCACCAGCTGGCGCCCGTGCGTCAGCGTACGGCGGCGCTTGGTCGTCGTGGTGCCGCACATGGTGTTGAGCGTGCGCTCAAGCTGGGTAATCTGGTGACGATGAGCCTTCAGCTTCTGCGTCACCGATGCCAGTGCCGCCGTTGCCGGGTTGAGCTTGGTCACGGTCAAGCCTGTGGTGCGGGCGATCTTTTCCATGTACTCTTTGCGCTCGTACTCGCGGCGCTTATGGCACTTGAGGCTCTTGGGGTCGACCTCCAAGCCCATGCCCGTACCGGCCCACTCCTCGGCAGTAGCGATAGCCTCGCCCAGAATGTCCTCGCCACCGGTGTTGCGGCACTTATCGCAAACGCCCAGCGGCAGGTACACGCTCACGTTGGGATAGTCGGCAAGTACCGAGAACCAGGTCTCGGCCGTAATATCGCCTACGCAGGCGACGACGACCTCGTTCTCGCGCGGCATGCGCTTAAGGGCGCGCGTGCAGGTAACATAGGCGGTCTCGTGGCTCGTGGCCGCCGAGACAATATCGTCGTAGAGGTTTTTGGGCGCCAGGCGCGGCGAGATAATCGCCTCGGTCGGGCAAGCGGCGGCGCACAGGCCGCATTTGCGGCAGGTGTCGAGAATCTCGATAGCGTCTTCCTCGACCTCGATGGCGTTGACCGGGCACACGTCCATGCACGCGGTGCAGCCGCTCTTCTCGTTTTTGCAGGCCAGGCACGGAATGGTGTTTCCGCGCGGGCGCTCCTTGTAGTCGGCAGGGTTCCACTGCGGTGCCGACGGATCGAGCGCGTCGGTCACGCCGCCAAGCGGGTCTTTAAAGAAATCCAAGCCCTTGCTGATCTCGATAATGTCATCAAACAGATCGTGTTCCTGCGCCATGCGCGGCCCCTCCCTGAGCAGTGCAAACAAGCAAGTGATAATGATACGCCATCGGCCCACGCCTCGGGCAAATTCCATGCGGCGCATCTTTGCGGCAAATAGCCTATGGTCTATCGCCGCCTCGATTGCACAAGGCCAATCAAGTGCCAAGCTATGCCTCGCGCATGAGCTGCACGAGCTTTTGTTTGGTCACCTTGGCCTGCTCGTTGGCCATATTGCGCTCGTTCTTAAAAGTTGCGTCCGCAACACTCTGCAGGTCGGCATCGGAAATCTCGCCAAGGCCCAGCTCCTCGAGCGTCGTCGGCAGACCAACGCGTTGGCAAAACTCGAGCACCTGATCAAACTCGGGCGCACGCTCCAGGCGCAGCTGCACCGCCAGGCCAAATGCCACAGCCTCACCATGCATGGCCTTGCACTCGGGCAGAATCGTCAGACCGTTGGCGATGGCATGTGCCAACGCCAAGCCACCGCTCTCAAAGCCGACGCCCGAGAGCAGAATATTGCACTCGATCAGGCGTTCAACCGCTGGCGATGTACGCCCCTTTTTGAGATCCCGCTTGGCAGCGATACCGCACTCCATAAGTGTGTCATAGCAGGCACGAGCCGCAACCAGGGCCAAGTGCCCTGGCGCGCCACCGTGCTCGTTGGTGCCGTGCGCCGCGGCGCACGAACGCGCCTCAAAGTACGTTGCCAGCGCATCGCCCATACCAGCGACCGTCATCCGCAGTGGTGCTGCCGCAACCACGTTGGTATCGACCACGACCAGATCGGGATTTTTGTCGAGTATCAAGTAGCGGTCGAACGACCCATCCTCGTGATACAGCACCGAAATCGCACTGCACGGGCCGTCCATCGAAGCCGCCGTGGGGCATACACACAACGGCAGCTCGGCATAAAACGCTACTGCCTTGGCGATATCGAGCATCTTGCCGCCGCCAATGCCCACCACCATGTCGCAATACTCGGCCTGGGCTTCCTGAGCCATTCCGACAACGGCCTCTTCCGTACACGGACCGTTATAAATCTTAAAGAACGGCTCGCTTAGATCTTCGTTCAGAAATCCATCGACGATCTGCCTGCACAGCCGATCCTCGGTGCCCTGGTCAAACAAGACATAGGCAGCGCAGCCCAACCATGACAAATACCTGCCCTGACGCGAAAGTTCGCCCGGCCCCTGAACATACCGGCCGGGACCGCCATAAACCATAGGAAGCGCCATACGAGAATCCGCCCTTCATCAAACAACGATTGGTGCAAAGTAACCTGACCTCTTTGCACCATAGCAAAAGGGGCAAAGCCATCTGTTGGCTTTGCCCCTTCCTTAGCTTGATTTACTCATCCATGAGGTAGTAGTGGCCCAGTGCGTCGGCGCCCAGAATGGCGTTTGCGACCATCTCGGGCGTCACCTCAAACGGCATGTTGCACATGGTGTCCTCGGGTGCACAGGCGGCCTCGGCAACGATCATGGCCTGCTCGCGCGTAAGCTCGGCAACGCCAAGTTCCTTCATCGTGACCGGCAGGCCCAGCTCAATGCAGAAGCCCAAGACTTCCTCGAGTTTCTCAGTCGGAGCATCCTCGAGTACCAGCTGGACGATGGTGCCAAAGGCGACCTTCTCGCCGTGGTACATGCCGTGGCACTCGGGCAGCATCGTCAGGCCATTGTGGATGGCATGAGCAGCAGCAAGGCCCGAGCTCTCAAAGCCAATGCCCGAAAGCAGCGTATTGGCCTCGATGATATGCTCGACGGCAGGCGTGAGCGCACCCTTCTCCAGCGCGACCTTGGCCTTGACGCCATCGGCCATAAGCGTCTCGTAGCAGAGCTTGGCGAGCGCCAGACCGGCCATGCCGCCCTTGCCGCCAGCGCAGGTGCCACCGTCGGCATCATGCGTCGCCTGGGCCTCAAAGTAGGTTGCGAGCGCATCGCCCATGCCCGCCACCGTCAGGCGCACCGGGCTTGCGGCGATGACCGTGGTGTCCATAAGGACGATATTGGGGTTCGCCTTAAGGAACAGGTACTTGTCGAACTGGCCGTCATCGGTGTAGAGCACCGAGAGCGCCGAGCACGGGGCATCGGTCGAAGCGATGGTGGGGCAAATGATGACCGGAGACTCCAGGTAGTAGGCAACGGCTTTCGCGGTGTCGAGGATCTTGCCGCCACCGACGCCAACGATGATGTCGCAGCCGTTGTCGCGAGCGAGCGCAACCAGACGATCGACCTCGCCCTTGGAGCACTCGCCGTTAAAGTCCTCAAACAGCAGCTCGGCCTTAGCCTCGGCAAAGCCGCCCTCGATCTTGGCACCGACGCGCTTCTTGCCCGAAGGCGTCACGATGACGAGGGCCTTAGCGCCGAGCGGCTCGACATAGGAGCCGAGCTTGGCCAGCTCGTCCGGGCCCTGGATGTACTTGCTGGGGCTATTGAAGATTGCAGCCATTTTTATCCCATTCTCTAATAATTAAAAAGAAAGGGGCTCCGTACGGATACGTGCGGAGCCCCTCGTTACGATAACAAGAGTCGATTAGAAATCGATGTCGGTGTCGTAGTAGCAGGCCTTGAGGATCTTCTCGAAGTCGGCAGCCTTGGTCTCACGCGGGTTCTCCGGCGTGCAGGCATCGGTCTCGGCGTTCGCGGCGATCTCGGGCAGCTTGGCGAGGAACTCCTCCTCGGAAACCATCTGCGGGTTCTCGGCGTCGACCTTCACGCCACCATTCGCGTAATCCTTGATGGACTGCGGAATGTTGAGCTGGTCGTTGAGGTCGCGAATCTTCTGGACGAGCGCAGCGATGAGTTCCTCGTTGGTCTCGCCGGGAAGATGCAGGATCTCCTTGGCCACGTAAGCGTAACGCTCGGCAGCACGCGGGTCCTTGGAGTTCCACTGGATGACCTTGCCCAGGTACATGGCGTTAGCAGCACCGTGGATGATGTGGCCGTTCTCAAAGGCGGCACCGGTCTTGTGAGCCATGGAGTGAACGATGCCGAGCAGGCCCGAGGAGAAGGCGATACCGGCGATGCACTGAGCCTCGTGCATGTGCTGACGGGCCTCATGGTCGCCAGCATAGGACTTGGGCAGCCACTCGACGATCTCGCGGATGCCGTGCAGAGCGTTGGCGTCGGTGAACATAGAGGCGAAGGTAGAAACGTAGGCCTCCATGCAGTGGGTCAGAGCATCCATGCCGGTGTGAGCGCACAGCTTGGCGGGCATGGTGTAGGTGAGCTCGGGGTCGACGATGGCGACATCAGGGGTGATGTTGAAGTCGGCCAGCGGGTACTTGATGCCCTTGGCGTAGTCGGTAATGACGGAGAACGCGGTGACCTCGGTAGCGGTGCCGGAGGTCGAGGAGATGGCGCAGAAATGAGCCTTCTGGCGCAGCTCGGGGAAGCTGAACGGCTGGATGATGTTGTCGAAGGACTCCTCGGGATACTCGTAGAAGACCCACATGGCCTTAGCGGCATCGATGGGCGAGCCGCCGCCGATGGCGATAATCCAGTCGGGCTCGAACTCGCGCATGGCCTCGGCGCCCTTCATGACCGTCTCGATGGACGGGTCGGACTCGACGCCCTCGAACAGCTTGACCTCCATGCCGGCCTCTTTGAGGTCGGCCTCGACGTCCTGCAGGAACCCGCCGCGGCGCATGGAGCTGCCGCCAGAAACGATGATGGCCTTCTTGCCCTTGAGGTTCTTCACCTCGTGGCGAGCGCCCTCACCAAAGTACAGATCGCGAGGATTGGTAAAACGTCCCATACTGTGCCTCCTAAACAAGCCCCTCTTAGACTTGTGTATATAACGGAGCACCCGATTGGCTCCGTCAGGACCGTATTTGCGCGCCGCCGGCGATGGCGACACGCGATGTCTAAACGTCTCAACGCTCGGACATGCATTATTTTACCGTTCTGGTTGGTCAGATATTCATCCAAAGCTACCAATGATGAAACGTTTTTTCTATCCCAGAAAACTCTTGCATTGCGTTTATTGTCCCAAGCTGGGCAAACGTTTTATCAGAGTTGGCTATACGCATTTTCCGCCGCTGCCTGCCTCCAAAACGCACGCCGTTCGCCGCCCAAAATCGACCGTTTACGGCACCGTGATACCAGTCGCATAGTCAGCGCGCAGACGCCTGTGTGACAGCCGCCTTCGTGGTGCAACAGTGCATGTCGCAGCGTGACGTCCTCGGCGCTCCACATGCGGGTAAACTAGAACCTTATATAGAGACATTTGAACCCTAACCGCAGCAAAGGAGGCCCCATGGCATTCGACCCCATTCAAGAGGATTGCCATCGCCTCGTTCTTGAGGCCTTGCGCCGCGACAATATCCCGCTCACCGACGGCCCCGCCGTCGAGCGTCTGATGGAGCAATTCACCCGCGACCCCGCGCCGCTCATCGTGCACGACCACGACCGCGCCGGGCACCTCATTGCCAAGGTGGTCGAGGCTGTCGACTACCGCATCCCCTTTATCCCCGACGACGCCCAGGCAGAGCAAGAAGAAGCCGCAGCCGAGAACATGCTCCGCGAGGCAGCCGCGCTCGATCCGGCTAACTGGGATGCCCAGCGCATGCTGACGGCGCTCACCGCCGAATCCAACGAGGAATACGTGCAGTATCTGGTGTCCAAGTGCGACGAGGTGGAGCACGATCTGGCGCTCAAGATTGCCTCGGCGCAGGACCCCTACGAGCGCGAGGCCGCAGGCGACCTGACCCGCCGTCCCTATCTGCGCTGGCTTGCCGCCTTGGCATCGCGCGCGCTCATTAGCGGCCGCTACCGCATGTCGCTCGAAGCCGCAAACCGCAGCCTCGACTTTGCCCCCAACGATCCTGCCGGCGTCCGCCACACCGCAATGCTCGCCATGGCAAAGCTCGAATACCCCGCTGAGGAGCTCAAGCGCTTTCGCTCTGCCCACTCCGTCCCCTATCTCGCCAACACGCCGCTGCGCCGTCGTCCCAAGGATGCAGAACGCGACTTGGACCCGTGGACGCTCATCGCGCTGATGAGCGCTGCCTGGCGCGAGCTGGACTACGAGGGTGCCGAGCATTACCTGCGCATCCTGACGCGCTCGTGCCCGCACGCGGCCGAGGCGCTCTACTTCCAAACTGAGTTTCCCGATGGCATCTATGCCCGCGTCAACGTGGGTGCAGGCTCCACCGACGAGCTCGTTCTTGCCCTGTCCGAGGCGACGCCGGTGCTGCAGGAGGGCCTGGGCGCCCCCGACAACGCCAGCTTTGCCGCCTGGGTCGCCACCAACGACATCGTGCGCTCCCAGATCGACGAGCGTATCCTGCGCGCGGCCGAGCAGGGCCTGCCGTTTAAGGGAGGGGACCTCTAATGGATCCGAGCGTCTACATCCCTGCCTACCTGGAGCGCACCTACTTGGCATCGCACCCCGAGCTCACCGATGCAGCACGCGAGCTTGTCCATACTGACATAAGCGCAAACCCTCAAAAGTATGCGCAGACCGAGCATGCCCAAGCGTTGCTGTCCTATGCCGGCGTTCATCGTCATTTGCTCGATGAGCTTCGCCGTATCGAGGACATGGGCAGCGACGAGGAGTTCGAGCAGACGCGCAATCGCCTGTTCGACGACATGCGCGATGAGCTGCTCAAGATCGTTCGCGTCGATGCGCTGGCCGTCGACGCCCAGCTGCTCGCCATCATTTTGGCGGACACGCCGGTCGATGCGTGCCTGGGCGACCTGATGAAGCTCGAAGCGAGCACGGCCGATTACCTGCAGCAAAGCGTGCCTGGATTTGACATGGAGGCCCCGCATTACTGGGCCAACAACGTGCTGGCAGACGGCGTCACGGCAGCCGATCTTACCGTGAGCGAGCCGGCCCTTATCGGGTGGCTCCACACACTCGAAGCCATCTCGCAGCTATGTATGGCAAGCGCCCGCTACCGCGCCGCCGCCAACTATGCCCGCCGCGTTCTTAAGGCAGAGGGCTATCCCACCCGAGCCGCCGGTACCGTGCTGCTTGCCCTCGCCCGCTTGGAAGACCAGGACGGCTTTTTTGCCCTGGCCCACCAGCTCGAGGAGCAGATGGGAGCCGATGCGCTCGAGAACTCCCCCTGGTACCTGCTCGCCCGCACGATTCTGTTGTTCAAAACGAACAAGATGCGCCCGGCGGCGCGCGCACTGCGCGAGTTCGCAAACCGCTGCGAAGGCGGCGCGTTCTTTTTGCTGAACCCGGTGTACCAGACGCCGTATCTTCCCTGCCGCCCCGAGCCGCGCGACCCTTGGGACCTTTCGCATCAGGCGGTTTGGGAAGCCGACGGCATCATCTCTGACACCCCCGACTTTGCCCCCTGGGCCAACGCCTGCGAAGACGTTTCGCAGCTTGCCCAGGAATTTGCGCGCCGCTACGGCTTTTAGCGACGCGCTCGCCCCGACCATGTCATTAACGTTAGGAACGGTTTTATGAACCTCCGCTCATCTCTCGCCTGCACCTCGAGCGATATCGCTCGCTGGGGGCTGCGCTCCGTCCTTAAGCGCCAGGGCGGCGTGCTTCCCGGCCGCATCGCTATGAAGATTAACCCCGAGCTGCTGAGCGACCTCGCGGGCCTCGTCGACCGCAGCGTGGTGATCACCGGCACCAACGGCAAGACCACGACCTCCAACCTGATCGCCGACGCCGTTGCCGCCAGCGGTGCCACCGTGGTGTGCAACCGCGCCGGCAACAATATGGAGCCGGGCGTGGTGGGTGCGCTGCTCGAGGCACGCAGCGGACTTAAGCGCGCCGGCAGCGGCAAGCGCGTGGGCGTCTTTGAGTGCGACGAGCTCTACACCGTACGCGTTCTGCCCAAGCTCAAACCAACGTACTTTGTGCTGCTCAACCTGTTCCGCGACCAGTTGGACCGCTACGGCGAGATCGACCATACTCAGGACGTCATCGCCCATGCGCTGGAACTCTCGCCGACAACGATGCTCATCTATAACGCCGATGACCCGCTGTGCGCCTCGATCGCCGCGCGCATTCCCAACGCGAGTATTGCCTTTGGCATCGATGGCGCCACCAACACCGAGTCTGACCGCATTAGCGACTCGCGCTTTTGCTCGCAGTGCAACGCCCCGTTGGAGTACGACTACGTGCAGTACGGACAGCTTGGCGCCTATCATTGTCCTTCGTGCGGTTGGAGTCGTCCCGCGCTGCTCCGTCGCGTGACGGGCGTGGAGCTCGGCTGCGACGGCTACGGCTTTGACCTGACCTTTGGACCCGAGGCCAACGCGCCCGCCGTGCATATCACCACGCGCTACAACGGCCTGTACATGGTCTACAACGTTGCCGCCGCCTTCTTTGCCGCACATGAGTTAGGCGTGGATACGGCGCACTTGCAGCCCACGCTCGATGCCTACGTCCCCGCCGGCGGACGCATGGGCCGCTGGGATATTGCCGGTCGCACCGTCGAGGCAAACTTGGCCAAAAATCCCGTGGGCTTCGATCGCCAGATCCAGTCCATTAAGACGGCGGGCGGCAGACTCTGCGCTTTCTTCCTGAACGACAACAGCGCTGACGGCCACGATGTTTCGTGGATCTACGACGTCGACTTCGAGCGCATTGCCGATACTCCAGGGCTTATCGCCTTTGCCGGCGGCACGCGTGCACACGATATGCAGGTGCGCCTCAAGTACGCCGGTATCGACGCCGCCATTATCTCGGACGTCGCGCAGGCAATTGGCGCCGTGGCAGACGAGGCTGCCGGCGACACTTTCTACGCCGTCGCCAACTACACGGCCTTCCCGCCGCTGGTCAAGGAGCTCGACGAGCTTAAAGACGACGATGCAAGCTCGATTGTCTCCCACGCCGTAACGCGTGCCGATGGTAGCGCTGTCCCCACCGATATTGCGCCGGTCGAGCTTTCGCGCCCCCTGCGTATCGTCTACCTGTACCCCGATGCCCTCAACCTCTATGCCGACGGCGGCAACGTCATTGCCCTCGAGCGCCGCTGCGCCTGGCGTGGCATTCCCGCGCGTGTAGACGAGGTCCGTATGGGCGAAATGCTTGATTTGACCGATGCCGATATCGTCATGATGGGTGGCGGCTCCGACCGCGACCAGCTAGCCGTGGCGCACGAGCTGCTCGCCCAAAAAGACAAGGTCGCAGCCTATGTTGAGGATGGCGGCTCGCTGCTTGCCATCTGTGGCGGCTATCAGCTGCTCGGCCGTTCGTACTATATGGGCGAAGATCGCATCGAGGGTCTGGGGGTCATTGCCGCCGAAACCGTACGCGGCTCCGACCGCCTGATCGGCAACGTAGCCGTCAAAACCGATCTGGCACCCGAGCCCTTTGTGGGATTCGAGAACCACGGTGGCCGCACGCTTTTGGACGCCGACGCCACGCCGCTCGGAACGTCCGTCGTCACGGGCACCGGCAACAACGGCGACGATGGCTTTGAGGGTCTGATCTACAAGGGCGTCATCGGCACGTACCTGCATGGCCCGGCGCTGCCCAAGAACCCCGAACTCGCCGACTGGCTGATCGCCCACGCCCTCGAACGCCGTGGCGACGCACAGGCCGCCGCCCTGTTGCCGCTCAAACCCCTCGACGACGCCTACGAGCACGCCGCCCACGACGCCGCCATGAAGCTCCTCCCCTAACGCCCCAACCACCACAAAGGGGACAGGCACCTTTGTGGTGGTTGGGGCCCGTTCCAACGGTTTGTCTCAATCTGTAACATCTAGACCGTTAAAAGTCGTCTTACTGTTACAGAACGAGATGTTCGTCCCGACGCCTGCCTTTTGTCTCGATCTGTAACAGATAGAGCCGATTTATCAGCCCAAATGTTACAGATTGAGATATTTGAAGATCGGGATAGAAAGTCGGCTCCTGTGTGGTGGTTTTCCAGTTTGCCAACGATATACGCGCCGGCAAAAAAGTCTGCTATACTCTTTCCCGCTGTCCCCATCGTCTAGCGGCCAAGGACGCCACCCTTTCAAGGTGGATATCGCGGGTTCGAATCCCGCTGGGGGCACCATCTGAAGCTGAAGCCCGTTACCCTCGCGGTAACGGGCTTTTTTCTGCCTCAATACCGGGATTCGAACCCGACAGGGTGCGGATCCCGGCATCATTCCAAGACCCGTGTGCAAAAAAAGCCGGGGTCCGCGCGATGCGGACCCCGGCTCAATACCGTAACGATATGTCAGTTACGCTCTACACGTAGAACAGGATGTCGTCGTAGGTCGGGACCGGCCAGTAGTCGGCGGCCACGATCTCCTCCATAGCGTCCACGGCGGCGCGCAGCGTAGCCATGGCGGGAGCAACCTCGTGAGCGTACACGTTGGCCTGCTCCTGGCCATCGAGGGCTTCGGCCTTCTGATGCACGGCGTCAAGAGCCTTGATGGAGTCGTTAATGGTGGTGATGCCGTTGCAGAGCTTGTTGAGCGTGTTCTGCTCGCACTGCATGGCGGCCTCGGCACCGGCGGCGCGAATGGCCTCGAGGCCCTTAGCGACCTTGGTGGCATAGGCGGTGATGACCGGGCGATAGGTACGACGTGCCTCGCGAATCATCGTGGTGGCCTCGATGTTCATGAGCTTGTTGTACTTCTCGAGCTTGCAGTCGTAGCGGCACTGAGCCTCGGCCTTGGTCAGAACACCCATCTCATCGAACAGGGCAAGAGCCTTCTCGGAGACAAAGGCGGGCAGAGCGTCCGCGGTGGTCTTGTTGTTGGCAAGGCCGCGCTTCTCGGCCTCGATGGGCCACTCGTCGGAATAGCCGTCGCCGGAGAAGAGGATGCGCTGGTGGTCGGTCAGGACCTTCTTGCAGTACTCGAGCGCGGCGTCCTGGAACTTGTCCTCGGGCGTACCCTCAAGCGCGTCGGCGAAAGCCTTGAGCGACTTGGCAACGGCAGCGTCCAGGACCATGTTGGGGTCGGAGACATTCTGCTCGGAGCCGCAGGCACGGAACTCGAACTTGTTGCCGGTGAAGGCGAACGGAGAGGTGCGGTTACGGTCGGTGTTGTCCTGCATGAGCTTGGGCAGGGCATCGGCGCCCAGATCGAGCACGCCGTGGGTGGCGTGGACGGAGGCCTTGCCGTCGATGATCTTCTCGACAACCTCGGTGAGCTGGTCGCCCAGGAAGATGGAGACGATCGCCGGAGGAGCCTCGTTGGCGCCCAGACGGTGGTCGTTGCCGGCCGAGGCGACAGAAGCACGCAGGAGCTCCTGGTAGTTATCGACGGACTCGATCACCGCGGTGAGGAAGACGATGAACTGCAGGTTGTCGAGCGGGGTGTCGCCCGGATCGAGCAGGTTCTCGGACTCGGTGCCGATAGACCAGTTGTTGTGCTTACCGGAGCCGTTGATGCCGTCGAAGGGCTTCTCGTGCAGCAGGCAGACCAGGTCGTGGCGAGAGGCGATGAGCTTCATCTTCTCCATCATGACCAGGTTCTGGTCGATGGCCTCGTTGACCTCCTCATAGACCGGCGCGAGCTCGTGCTGGCAGGGAGCGACCTCGTTGTGCTTGGTCTTGGCGGGAATGCCGAGCGCCCAAAGCTCCTCGTCCAGGTCCTTCATGTAGGCCGAGACGGTGGGGCGGATAGCACCAAAGTAGTGCTCCTCGAGCTCCTGGCCCTTGCAGGGGTTGGCGCCAAAGAGGGTGCGGCCGGTGATGACCAGGTCCTTGCGCTTACGGTAGGCGTCCTTCTTGATCAGGAAGTACTCCTGCTCGTCGCCGACGGAGGGCACGACCTTCTTGGGGGTCTTGCCAAAGAGGGCCAGGACGCGCTTGGCCTCGCGATCGAGCGCGGTCATGGAGCGCAGCAGCGGGGTTTTCTTGTCCAGAGCCTCGCCCGTGTAGGAGCAGAAGGCGGTGGGGATGCACAGGACCTCGTCCTTAATAAAGGCGGGGCTGGTGGGATCCCAAGCGGTGTAGCCACGGGCCTCGAAGGTGGCGCGCAGGCCGCCGTTGGGGAAGCTGGAGGCGTCCGGCTCGCCCTGGATGAGGTTCTTGCCCGTAAACTTGGTAATGGCGGTGCCGTTGTGGTTGGGCTCCAGGAAGCTGTCGTGCTTCTCGGAAGTGATGCCCGAAAGCGGCTGGAACCAGTGGGCGTAGTGCGTAGCGCCCTTGGAGATGGCCCAGACCTTCATGGCGTGGGCGACGGCGTTAGCCACGTCCAGGTCGAGCGGCTCACCGTCCTCGAGGGTTGCAGCGAGGCGCTTCCAAATGTCCTTGGGGAGGTAGTCTTTCATGACTTCCTCAGAGAACACCATGGTCCCGAAGCGGTCAGTAAGTTCGGCCATACGGAACTCCCTTCGTATCGGCACCGCGTGAGATGCGGTGTTGATTACTAACGAACGAGCCTTAGATTAGACTCGCCGTGTTTCCGCAACATTACCGTTATGTTGCGGTCACGAAACCAATCAATGAGGTTACCGCATCGCAGGATTATTACCACCCTTAACAGCCAACGAACTGTATAAATTGCAGACCTACCCGCATGATTTTAGAGTAGTCAATTTGGGACGGGGCTAAAATGACTGGTATTTTACATCGGATACCAGTCTATATAGCCCCGTCCCAAATTTGCTGGCCCGTTATAGGCAATGCCGATAGCAAGGCATCTTCGATTGGTATCCCTAAATAGCGAGTAAAACTCCACCGTGGCACAGTGGTGCTGTAGAATCCTTACAACACATCGCACTAAATATCTAAAGGAGCACGATATGCGCGTCGACGAGGTTTTTAAGCAGGCAGCATCCCAGGGCACCACGCCCGTTTCGTTTGAGATGTTCCCGCCCAAGGGTGAGCTTACTTTCGATACGGCTCGCGAAGTGGCGGGCAACCTGTGCAAGCTTTCGCCGAGCTTTGTCTCGGTCACTTGTTCCGCCGGCGGCTCGGGCAACGGCGCCACCACCGCCCCCATCGCGCACATGATTTCGAGTGAATTCGATACGCCCTCGGTGGCACACCTCACCTGTGTGGGCCGCACCCACGCCGACATCGCCGCCAAGATCGACGAGTACCGCTCCGCCGGCGTCGAGAACATCCTCGCGCTGCGCGGCGACTTGCCCGCCGGCGCGACCGAGGACGACAAGCCCGCCTCCGACTACGCCTATGCTCGCGACCTCATCCCCGAGCTCGTCGACGCCGGCTTTTGCGTGGGCGCCGCAGCCTACCCCGAGGGCCACATTGCCTGCGAGGATCTTAATCTCTCGGTCGAGCACCTCAAGGAAAAGCAAGACGCCGGCGCAAGCTTCTTTGTGACACAGCTCTTCTTTGACAACGAGTGCTTCTACCGCTTCCGCGAGCTCGCCGACAAGGCAGGCATCACTGTGCCCATCACCGCGGGCATCATGCCGTTTATGGGCAAGTCGCAGATCAGCCGCATGGTCTTTATGTGCGGCGCATCGCTGCCCTCCCCCGTCATCAAGATCCTCGCCAAGTACGAAAACGACCCCGAGAGCCTGCAGGCTGCCGGTGTGGATTATGCCGCCCGCCAGCTTTGCGACCTCAAGGAACACGGCGCCGACGGTCTGCACCTGTACACTATGAACCGTCCTGCAATCGCCGCGACCATTATGGAGCGCCTGGGGTAATGGAAAAACCGCACATCGATACAACCGCTGTCGAAGTGCCGGCTGACCTTGCGTCGCCGGCGCTTTATCGTGTCGATGCTGCCCACCACCCCCGCGTCGACCGCGCCGAGATGCTTCGCTATCTGGGCTACGGCGGCCAGCAGATTGAGCCCGAGCTGTCACAACGTATTGAACTTGTGGTCGAGCGCCTAGAGCTGGATATCGAGCCCCGTGGCGTGCGCCGCGTGTTTGCCGTCGATGCCACGGGTGTCGACGAGCAAGGCGAGCCCTGCATTCGCTTGGTTGGCACCAATGTTGAGCTGCGAGGTCGCGATATCTACCGGCATCTTAAGGACGCCCGCCTGGCAGCGCTCATGGCCTGCACCCTCGGTATGGCTGCCGAGCGCCGCCTGCGGACCACCGGAGCCCAGCAGCCCTTGGAAGGCGCCGTGCTCGACGCCGCGTGCTCCGCCTACGTGGAGGCCGCTGTTGAGCAAATGGACCAGCAGGTCAAGGCTGCGGCTGCCGCACACGGGCTCGCCGGCAACTGGCGCTTTAGCCCCGGCTACGGCGACTGCCCGCTCTCTGCCCAGCGCTCGATCGTGGATGCACTCAACGCCACGCGCCTCATTGGACTTACCGTCACCCCCACCAGCCTGCTTATGCCCACCAAGAGCGTGACCGCGGTGATTGGCCTGTTCGACGGCGAAGTCCACGACGCCCAGAGTCGCCCCACCTGCAATATCTGCCGCATGCGCGAACACTGCCGCTTCCGCGCCGCCCACACCACCTGCTATTCGTATTCTGAGTAAAATGTCAATTGATGGCTCGATATCGAGGGAATCGCATCCGTCCGTAAGCAGATGTCCTCACAAACAAGTACCATAAGAGGCCAAATAACAACTATCTGAAAGCCAGTACATGCACAACATTCTGCAGTTCTCGCCACAACTTACCGCGCTTGAGTTTTTTTCAGGCATTGGCCTGGCTCGTGCCGGCATGGCAAAAGCCGGAATCAAAACAATCTGGGCAAACGACATAGACCATACTAAATGCGCCATGTACAGCCAGCGTTGGGGCGATGAACATCTAGTCGAGCAGGATGTCCACACACTCGATCCCGACCTGATACCCCAAGCCGACATCGCATGGGCATCAAGCCCTTGCACAAACCTATCTCTCGCGGGGAACCGGGAGGGGCTTATCTCTGGCAAAGAGTCTAGTGCGTTCTTTGGCTTTATTAAGGCCATCGAAGGAATGGGCGATCGCGCCCCGCGGGCAATTGTTCTCGAAAACGTCATCGGCCTTGCGACGTCTAATAACAGTGATGACTTTAGACTCGTTTGCCAGGAATTTAATCGATTGGGCTATTCATGCGATGCCTATTTTATTGACGCACGGCACTGGCTTCCCCAGTCTCGCCCCCGCATGTTTGTCGTCGGATTAAAAAATCCCCTTCCCAACAGCCGACTCGATTCCTCGCTTCGACCTGAAAAGGTCTCCTGGATTCACTCCGACCCTTCGCTCATTACACACATCTCTCACCTAAACGAGCCGAGCCCACTTCGCATGACAGGCCTCGCAACGGTAGTTGAAAATATTCCCGAGGACGACAAGCGTTGGTGGGACAAGAACCAAGTGCAAGCATTTACCGATTCACTTGCACCACATCAAGAAGATCGCCTTCAGCGTTTCTTAAATGCCAGTGCAAAAATTGTTCGCACTGCTTATCGTCGCACGCGGTCGGGCGTTGTACGCTGGGAAATCCGCGAAGAGGAAATTGCCGGATGTCTAAGAACGGCTCGCGGCGGCTCATCAAGACAGGCAGTCGTTATATGCGAAAACGGAAAGTTAAAAGTTCGCTGGATGACTGGAACTGAATATGCTCGTCTCCAAGGCGCCGGCTCATATCAATTTAGCGGCTTCTCGGATGCTCAGATTCGTTATGCATTCGGCGATGCAGTTGCCGTGCCAGTTGTCACCTGGCTTATAAAAAATGCAGTCAAGCCCGCGTTAATGTCTTCAAGGAACGGAGTGAGCGATGATGGAAATGGCAAATTACTCCTTGAGCGAGCCCAATAAAAACGTCTTGAATGCCATTGAGCTCTGGTACGAATCTAAGCGAAACAAGCGAGGCAATGTCAACCGCAACGTCATGGCGGTTGGCATAGGCATAAGCGAGCTGTTGCAAAACCGTTTCCCGCTCACCAACGATTACGTGCAATCGGACAAGGGGAGCCAAGTACGAGGCCTAAGTGGGGCATGCATAAAAACAGTTTTAGCCAGACATAGGGAAACGCGCGCCTTCGCATCAGAAGGCGGCAGGACCTCACGCGGCACGCTTCCAATGGCGCTTGAGCTTGCCGCGATCATCAACTCTACCCTGCCCAGCGACACTTGTGAAGACGCTCGTCTTGAAGCTGCGAATGCAATCGCCAACTTCTTCGTTGAGCGTATCCAGATCGACTTCTTCAACCGGCAGAGAATCAAAGTCGAAATCGATCTTCAAAAACCAATTTCTGCCATTGTCGAAGATATCCTGGCCGAAGCAAGCCTGCGATCCGATAAACCAACAGGCACGGTCGCACAGCACCTGGTAGGTGCAAAACTTGAGATGTTATTTCCAACCATAGAAATCGGAAAGGACAACTCAAACGCTGCCGACCAGCAGACTGATCGTTCTGGCGATTTCCAAATCAATGATGCTGCATTTCATGTAACTGTATCGCCGATGGCCAAATTGACCGATCGATGCCGAGATAACATTCGAAATGGCATTCGGCCCATCGTTGTTGTCCCCCGCAATAAAGTTTCCTTCGCTTACGGACTGTTCGAAAGTGAGGGGCTCGGCGATAGCGTACAGGTTATCGCGCTCGAATCGTTTATTGGCATCAATATTGAAGAATTATCGTTCTACAAGCGAAGCCTAATTCGATTAAATGTTGCACGACTCCTTGCCTACTACAACAAACGAATCGAGGACATCGAGCCCGACAAATCCCTTCAAATAGAAATCCCTCAGTGGGCTCTAGACGAAATGGACGCACATGGCGAATAGCTCAAACATACTTATCACTCATGATTCTGACGGCGCTGCGCTGGCGGCGCCTGTTGATGCTGCCCGCCGTAACGGCGCCGCGTACAAGACGCGCACCATCGACGACCTGCGCATCAAAGACGATCGTCTGCGTGCCGCCATCAAGGGCACGGGGCACCTACTATTTGACGGCGGCATGGGTACCATGTTGCAGGCTGCCGGCATGAAGGCAGGCGCCCTGCCCGAGCTGCTCAACTTTGAAGAGCCCCAGGTCATTACCGACATCCAGCACCAATACGTCGAGGCTGGCTGCGACGTGATCACCGCCAACACCTTTGGCGCCAACGCCCACAAGCTCGATGGCGCCGCCACCGTGGCCGATGTCTTTGCCGCGGCCGTCACCTGCGCCCGCGAGGCCGGCGCCCGCTACGTCGCCGGCGATATCGGCCCCATCGGCGCGCTGCTGCGCCCCCTGGGCACCCTTAGCTTTGACGAGGCCTACGATCTCTTTGCCGAGGAGGTACGCGCCGGCGTCGCTGCGGGCGTTGACCTCTTTATTATCGAGACCATGACCGACCTGGCCGAGATCAAGGCGGCGGTCCTCGCCTGCCGCGAGAACTCCGACCTGCCCGTCTTTGCCACCATGACCTTTGAGGAAGACGGCCGCACCTTCTTGGGCACGAGCCCCGAGGTCGCCGCCATCACCCTCGACGCTATCGGCGCCGACGTCCTGGGCATCAACTGCAGTCAGGGCCCGGCCGAGCTCCGCGGACTCGCCGCGCGCATGCTCACCGTCACCGACAAGCCTGTCATGGTGCAGGCAAACGCGGGACTGCCCCGCGTGGACGACGACGGCAACACCGTCTTTGACATCCAGGCACCCGAATACGCCGAGGCCGTCGCTGGCATGATCGAGGACGGAGTGAGTGTCGTGGGCGGTTGCTGCGGCACCACGCCCACGCACATGGCGGCACTTCGCACCCTCATCGATAACCACACGCCCAGCGTCCGTCACCGCAAGCCCAGTATGTCGGTCACGAGCGCCCAGACGGTTGTGGACCTTCCCTGCGACGGCCACAAGATCGCCGTCATCGGCGAGCGTATCAACCCCACCGGCAAAAAGCGCCTGCAGCAGGCCCTGCGCGACGGCGACCTGGATTACGTCGTGAGCCAGGGCATCAGCCAGCAGGAGCAGGGCGCCGACATCTTGGATGTCAACGTGGGCCTGCCCGAGATCGACGAGGTCAAGATCATCCAGCAGGCAACCGAGCAACTCCAGGGCTCCACGCTCCTGCCGCTACAGATCGACTCCACCGACCCCGCCGCCGTCGAGGCCGCCGTGCGCCGCTACGCCGGCAAGCCCATCATCAACTCGGTCAACGGCAAGCAGCAGATCATGGACGAGATCTTCCCGCTGGTCGCTCACTACGGCACCAACGTCGTCGGCCTCACGCTCGACGAGGGCGGCATCCCCGATACCGCCGAGGCCCGCTTCGCCATCGCCGAGCGCATCGTGGCGGAGGCCGCCCGCTACGGCATCGGCCCGGACCGCATCCTCATCGACTGCCTGGTCATGACCGCCTCGACCAACCAGCGCCAGGCCGAGCAGATTCTGCGCGCCATGTCTCTGTGCAAGGAGCGCCTGGGCGTCAAATGCGCGCTCGGCGTATCGAACATCAGCTTTGGCCTGCCTGCCCGCCCGCTGCTGGGCTCGGTCTTCTTGGCCGCCGCCTTTGGCGCGGGCCTGGACGCCCCCATCATGAACCCGGGCTCCAAGCGCTTTATGGACACCGTCTACAGCTATCGCGTGCTGAGCGTTGAGGACGAGGGCTCGACCGGATATATCGAGCGCTACGCCGGCTGGACCGACCCGTACAAGATTGCCGCCAACCCGACAGCCGCTCAGGCAGCATCGAGCGATGCCGCGCCTGCCGCAGGAACCAGCGCCAGCGCCGACGACGACCCCATCCGTCACATGGTCATCTCGGGCCGTAAGGGCGAAATCGCGGCCGAGACCGAGCGCCTGTTGGCCGACCACGACGCCATGGACCTTATCAATAACCACTTTATTCCCGCCCTCGACGAGGTGGGCGTCCTCTTTGACCAGGGCAAGTTCTTCTTGCCGCAGCTCATGGCCTCGGCAGAAGCAGCACGCGTGGGCTTCGATACCATCAAGCGCCTGATGCCCGCCGGCGAGATTGCCGACAAGGGCAAAATCTGCGTCGCCACCGTCAAGGGCGACATCCACGACATTGGCAAGAACATCGTCAAGATGCTGCTCGACAACTACGGCTATACCGTCTTTGACCTGGGCCGCGACGTCGATCCGCAGGAAGTGCTCAAGACCGTCAAAGAGCGCGATATCAAACTCGTCGGCCTCTCGGCGCTTATGACCACCACGGTCGTTGCCATGGAGGAGACCATCAAGCTGCTCCATGCCGAGGTGCCGGGCGTCAAGATCATCGTGGGCGGCGCCGTGCTCACCCCCGAATACGCCAAGCAAATCGGCGCGGACTACTACGCCAAGGACGCCGCCGAGAGTGCGCGCATCGCCGAAGAGGTCTTTGGCCGGTAACACAACGGAAACAACCCCACACCAAAACGTGCCGCATGTGCCACTTGGCGCGTGCGGCACGTTAGAATAGAGGGGACTATGCTCGTTTTGGCAGATAGGAGCGCAAGGATGGCGATCACGCCTGCAGAAATCGCGGAAACCCGCGGCATGGTTGAGGAGCAGAACCTCGACATCAGGACCATCACCATGGGTGTTTCGCTCATGGGTTGCGGTGACGAGAACCTCGACCGCATGTGCACGAAGATTTACGACCACGTGACGCACACGGCTGAGCACCTGGTCGAGACCGCCGAGAACCTCGAGCGCGAGTACGGTATCCCCATCGTCAATAAGCGCGTTTCCGTCACCCCGGTGGCGCAGATCGCCGCTTGCTGCAAGGATGAGGACCTCACCCCCATCGCGCATGCCCTCGACCGCGCGGCCGAGACCCTCGGCATCGACTACCTGGGCGGCTTCTCCGCGCTCGTCCAGAAGGGCATCGGCGACGCCGACCGCCGCGTTATCCAGTCCATTCCGCAGGCGCTCGCCACCACGAGCCGCGTCTGCTCCAGCGTCAACGTTGCCAGCCTGCGTGCCGGCATCAACATGGACGCCGTACTCATGGCCGCGCAGACCATCATCGACGCCGCCAAGCTCACGGCCGACCAGGACTCCGTCGGCGCTTCCAAGTTTGTTTGCTTTGCCAATATGGTCGAAGACTCCCCGTTTATGGCGGGCGCCGTCCACGGCGGCGGCGAGGCCGACGCCGCCATCAACGTTGGTGTCTCGGGCCCTGGCGTTATGGCCGCGGCTCTGGAGACACTCCCCGACTCCGCCTCGATGATGGAAGTCGCCGAGAAGATCAAGCAGACCGCCTTTAAGATCACCCGTGCCGGCGAGCTCATGAGCCGCGAGGCCGCCCATCGCCTGGGTGTCGAGAAGGGCATCGTCGATCTGTCGCTGGCCCCCACGCCCGCCATCGGCGACTCCGTTGCCCGCATCCTCGAGATCATCGGCGTGGGCACCTGCGGTGGCCCGGGCACGACCTGTGCACTCGCCATGCTCAACGATGCCGTCAAGAAGGGCGGCGTCATGGCCAGCTCCAGCGTCGGCGGCCTCTCGGGCGCCTTTATCCCCGTGTCCGAAGACGCCGGCATGATCGCCGCCGTCGAGGCCGGTGCACTTTCGCTCGAGAAGCTTGAGGCCATGACCTGCGTGTGCTCCGTCGGCCTTGACATGATCGCCATCCCCGGCGACACCCCGGTCGAGACCATCGCCGGCATTATCGCCGACGAGATGGCCATCGGCGTCATCAACAACAAGACCACGGCCGTCCGTGTGATTCCCGCCATCGGCAAGGGCGTGGGCGACTGCGTCGAGTACGGCGGCCTGTTCGGCCGTGCACCCATCATGCCGGTGAACCCCAACGCCGGCACCGTGCTTGCCCATCGCGGTGGTCGATTCCCGGCGCCGCTAAACTCGCTGAAGAACTAGCTGGGAATACGGGCGAGGAGCCCCGCCGCCGGGCGGCAGACATATAAGGTCGCCTGCTCGGACAGTCCTGGCTCGCACGGAGAGCACATTAAGTGCTCTCCGGCTCGTGCGGAACTCGCGATCGACCTTATATATTTGCCCTCCCCGGGGCTCCCGCACATCGGGACCTCGGTTGGGTTCTGTCCCTTTGGCAGTCGCTTCGCTTCTGCCCATCCTGGCTGATGCGGTGGTTTGGCGTTGGAACGGTTCTTTCTGATATATGCTGGTTGCGGCTCTTCTTTTGGGAGGAGTCGCTTTTTTGTTGTGAGGGAGATGGCCCGTGGCTGATGATTTGATTCGTTCTGAGCTTCTTTCTACTGACTGGAATGCTGAATGGATGCGTCTGCAGGCCGCTCGGCATCGGGCTGATGACTCTTTTGAGTGGGACAAGAGGGCTCGGCATTTTCGGCCGCTTGAGACTGCTCCGTATGCTCGCGATTTTATGAAGCTGCTGGCACTCCAGCCTGGTGAGTCGGTGCTTGATATGGGGTGTGGGGCTGGGTCGATTGCTATTCCGCTTGCGCAGGCTGGGCATCCTGTGATTGCTGCTGATTTCTCTCCCGCTATGCTGGGCACCCTTGATGCTGGTATTGAGTATTACGGGCTTGAGGACCAGATTACGCCGCTTGAGCTTGCCTGGGATGATGATTGGGACTTGGTTGGACCGGTCGCGAAAGCGGTAGATGTTGCCTTTGCCAGTCGCTCTGTCACCACGACCAACCTAAAAGGCGCACTTGCCAAGCTTGACCGTACGGCTCGTCGGCGTTGTGCTGTCACGATGGTCGCTAACTCTAGCCCACGCTATGACCTGCATCTGATGAACGCCATCGGTGCCTCGGTTACCTGCAGTAATGGCTTTGTGTATGCCTTTAATATCCTCATTCAGATGGGTGCCCTGCCGCAGGTTACGTATTTTGAATCGCCTCGTCGCGACACCTTCGATAGCCTCGAGGCGGGTGTGGCGGACTTCTCCCGCATGCTCGAGCATGGTAACGAGGATAAGGTCGACCGTCTACGCGATTACATTGCCCAGCATATGATTGAGAACCCCCATGCTGGCGAGCCGGGGTCTAAGGGCGTGCCGCAGGGACGCTTTATGCTCGACCACGTCCGTAAGGTTCGCTGGGCGTTTATTGCCTGGGAGCCGGTCTCCGCGAGTCGTCCGTAGCCCATCTATAAACCGTCTGCAGCCCGCACCGGTCACTCACTCGGCATCCGCATTCTTTTTGAACTGGGCAAACGCGCCCCACACCGCGCCGTTCCTGCGCTATCGTGGGACAGCTCACGTAGATTAAGGCCCCATCGCGGGGCGCCCCATACATAGAAAGCGAGAACCCATGGCACTGACAGGAGCCCAGGTCAAGCAGCTTCGCAGCATGGCCCATCACCTCAACCCCGCCATCATCATCGGCAAGTCCGACGTCAACGAGGGCACCGTCGAGCAGACGGTCGCCTACCTGGAGAAGCACGAGCTTGTTAAGTGTTCCGTGCTCGATGGCTCCAGCCTTTCTGCCCGCGAGGCCGCCGAGGAGCTCGCCGATCGCTGCCATGCCGAGGTCGTCCAGGTTATCGGCCGCAAGTTCTCGCTGTATCGCGAGTCCTCGCGCAAGGACATCGAGAAGATCAAGCTCGTCTAAGCACTCACACATCGTATGCCTACGGGGCGTCCGGGTTACCTGGACGCCCCCTTTTTTATCGCACAACGGCCATGCGCTTAAGCCTGCCTTCGACCAATCGCTCGTATAGACGCCGCGTCTCGGGCTCGGGCACGCCCGCAATCTGCTCTTTTAGATGATGGACATGTCCACTGTACAAATCGATGATGTCGCGACGGCGACCCGCGGCGTTATAGACGCGCATGGCGCAGCGAACCATATCCTCACGCGCCGTCTCCTGGCGAAGCCCTGCCTCGACCAACCATATCGCCGACTGCAGGTCGTTTTCTTCCAGCGCCTCGTTCGCCCCGCGAATCATGCTGTCGATAAACTTGGATTGCATAATGCGACGCATGCGCACAAAGTACGTTGGATTGCAGCCATTGGGAATATAGAGCGGACCGGCATAGAGCTGCTCGACCTTTAGACACAGCTCCACCAGATGAGGCCCGCGTGCTCCCCCACGATTTCCCAAGATTTCGCGGGCCATCTGCTCAAACAGCCGCACGTCGGTCTTAACGTAGTCGCCATTGAGCCCAATGCACTCGTTTTGGATCAGCACACACGACTTGCCGTCTGGCGTCGGACCCAAGGCCGAGCGCAGGCGTGATATCGTCGAATACAAGTTGTTGCGGGCACGGTTGAACTCTGCATGGGGCCACAGCTCCATGGCCAGGGTCTCGCGATCGACCAGCGCGTCCATGCTCAGCGCGAGACGCTCCGCAAGCGTCGCCGCTTTCTTGCGACGCCACATCTTATCGGTGATGGGAAACCCGTCGCGCTCGGCGCGAAACGCCCCGAACATGCGGATCTCGATATGCTCGATCGCATCGACGGCCTCGACCTCTTCGACCTGAAACAGCCGCTCGTGCGCTTCGTCCAAATCATCGCGCAGCGTGTATCTCGAAAGCTCACGCACCGGGAGCTTCTTGCGGATCCTTGCGCCAGACTCGCCCAGACAATGCATGGCAAGGCGTGCAAAGAGTCGATACGACGGCTCCAGCATGCCCGGGCGGTTCATGGACATCCACGCCGCCAAATCGCTGTCACGGCCCGCAGAGGCCAGGTGCAGCGCCACCGTCCACGCTTCCGAACCGCGAACCTGCGTCTGGCTAATATCGAGCAGCTCCGCCTCCTCGCGCACCGTAACCATCGATGTGTTTCGCAAAAATGCCACGCGCTCCAGCAGCAGCGCGTTATCTCGCATATACGTCACCGTTTCGTCAACAAGCTTGAGCACCTGAACGGCACGGAACTTTGCGTTGACAGGGTGTCCCTCGGCCATCGACTGCCATCCTTCGAGCAAAAGCCCAAAGAGCTGAAGCCGATTATCGCGCACGCGCACGGCAAAACGGTCGATCTCGCTAAACGCCGCTTCGTCGGTTACCGGCAAGCCGGCAAGCAGGCGGCGTGCAGCCAGCACCATGCGCACCCAAATCGTCAGCGCCCTCAGGCTATGAATGTCGAGCGCCTCGACCATTAGGGCAAGCTCGTCATCGCGTGCATCGGTTCCTGCGAACGAGCCGTCAAACAGCTCCACCAGCATCCGGTCTGCCCGTATAAATAAGCCGGCGATATCCAGCTCGCAATCGTACGCCCCGTGCTCCCCGATTCCATCAAACGCATCGCCCACATCCGCATGCTCGGCCAAGCGGCGCTTTACCTCGATATGCGCCGACAACATGTCGAGTACGTCGCACGATGACGCGCGGTCCGGAAACGAAAGCGTCGTGGGGAGCCCCAGCCCGCTTTGCCCGTAGCAAACGATGGTAAGCGCCTGGGCCACTCTCCAGGCGAGCGGGTCAATCTCTTGCGCGGCGCGCTCGCCAGCCCGCTCGATAACAGCCGCCATGCATCGGGCCAACTTGGCGTTGGAAATGGTCACCGCCGACAGATACACGCCGAGCGCTTCAGGCAGCGTCGGCTCGTATGACAATCCATCGGCATTCATTGCCCCCAGCGCCGCGCGGCAAACGTCCGCCCCATGTCCAGTCAAGGCAAGGTCGACCCCATACTGCCCGGCAAGCTCGAGCACGACATTCCGATCTAAGAAGGCATCTGCCAGGTTCATCGCCAAGTCGCATCGGCTCGCCTTGATTAAAATGCGAGCAGCGCGTCGTATAAGTTCGGGGCTGATCTCGGCGATCAGCTTGCGCAGCCTGAGCCGCGCATTGTCTTCCGTTCCCAAGCAGGCAAAACTTCGGTCGACCGGGTCAATGCCAAAGATGGGATAATCGCGCACCAGATACGACTGGTCAACCATCGATAGACGCACGCCGCACGCCTCGAGCTCTGCGATATTGCCTTCGCCCATTAAGACCATAAGGCCCGCAACGTTAAACAGCGTGTTGTTGTCGAGGGATGCCAAGTCGGCAAGTGCCGCGCCGTATACGTTGACGATCTCGTTTTCGAGCAGCTGGGCGACGTCCCCCTGGCCGTACAGCCCCGTCTGCAGCGCCGAGACGAGCTCGGGCACGCCCTGCGTAAGCTGATAGAAGTCGAGCGATGTGCTAATCGAAAACGCCGATGCCCACGCCGAATACTCATAGGCATGCACCTTGAGCATCTGCGCGTTGACTTTAATCGAATCGCCCAGTCCATGAATCAGCTGGCGATTCGAAGGACGGCAGCTCATAAAGACCCCAACCCCCATAGCACGCAGGCTTCGGATTCGGTCGATCAGCTCCTCGGTCTCGCTCTGGCTGAGGTTAGGCACGTTATCGATTGCAATCAGGGAGTGCGGTTTGTCCTTAAGCTCTTCGGTAACGACCTCGAGCTGCATAAACACCTCGCGCCCAATGGCGCGGTCTGCCTCGATGATCCGCACGGGACCTCGCGTCGGATCGCTTTTAACCTCTTGGGTATACTGCAGCAGCACCGAGGTTTTCCCAAAGCCATCAGGCGCGTAGAGGACTACGATGCCGGCCTTTCGGCCCTTGGCGATAAGTTCGTTCATCAAGCGATCGCGCCGTACCATATAGCTACTGCCCAGCGGCATAAGCTCGAGGTCGCCCGTATTGCCCAAATCGTTAACCATGCCCGCTCCTCAACTCGACCACATGGACACCGTAACGCTAGACCATATGTATCGCTAGATGAATAGAGCGATGCTACGGTTTAGGATGTTTGCTGGTACGCAAATGGCAAGTTTTTGTTCAGCGTGGTCCGATTGAAACTTATCCCCCAACCAATCAGTCTTTGCGCAGGTCAATGCGCTTGCCAGCTTGTCCCATCCTTTGGCAGTGTACCTCAAATGAGCGCTGTTCAATTGTGTTGCGCAACTCACCTAACGCCAGCTACCGTCTGCGACCTTTTCATAGCATTTATGCATAGTATCTGTTATGGAATGAATCATGCTGCACCAGACGCACCCGTCAAGTTCGCGGCAAGGTTTTCGTCAAGCACACGGCGTGCACTCAGCAAAAAGGCCCCCGCAAAGCGGAGGCCTTCGGCAAAGCTATGTCGAGGTGATAGGCTTTCGCTACTCGCAGAGCGAAAGGGCGGCCTCGTCGGCAACGACAACGCAGTTGGTGTGCAGCTGCAGGATCGAGGCAGGGCACTCGGGGGTAACCGGACCAAAGCACATGTCATGCACGGCCTGGGCCTTGGCCTCGCCATTGGCGACAACCAGGATCATGCGGGCATACATGATGGTCTGAGTGCCCATGGTGTAGGCCTGACGAGGCACGTCGTCGATGCTGTCAAACAGGCGGCTGTTGGCCTGAATAGTGCTCTCGGTAAGGTCGACACAGTGCGTACCCTTGGAGAAGTGGTCATCGGGCTCGTTGAAGCCGATGTGACCGTTGTTACCGATGCCGAGCAGCTGCAAATCGGGGTAACCGGCGGCAGCGACGATCTCGTCGTACTCAGAGCAGGCAGCGGCAGCGTCGGGATTGGAGCCATCGGGCACATGCGTGTTGTTCAGGTCGATGTTAATGTGATCGAAGAAGTTCTCACGCATAAAGTAGTGGTAGCTCTGGGGATCGTCGTGCGAAAGGCCACGATACTCGTCGAGGTTGTAGGTGCTGACCTCGGCAAAGTCGACGTCGCCCTTCTTGTACCAAGCGGCGAGCTGCTTGTAGGCGCCAATCGGGGTGGAGCCGGTGGCAAGACCCAGCACGCAATCGGGCTTGAGGATAACCTGAGCCGAGATGATATTGGCGGCCTTGCGGCTCATATCCTCGTAGTCTTTAGCTTTAATGATCTTCATTACGCGTCCTTTCTCGTACAAGAGAGGCAAGGCTCCCCTTACAAGCGCTTGCCCGCGGCCCGCGTCGGCCGCAACCAACGTGTGCGGCCACCAGGGCGAGGTCGCGTAATGTATGTGTCTCGTGTCTACCCGCGTCGAGGCCCCTGCCCGTCCACGGTGACCCAAAGCTGTTTAGCTTCGGACAAATCCCATCTTGCCACGGAGGGCGCCCTCTTTCAAGGGCGCCCTCCATAAACGTGTTTGAATTGTAGGCTAAAGGCAAAGCGGAGCGACTAGCGCTCGCGAGCGACGATGAGCTGGTCCATCTCCTCGACATGCTCGCCAACGGAGCCCTTGATGCTCGAGAACTCAACAGAGTTGCACACCAAGATGGGGACCGTCACATCGTAGCCCTCGGCAGCAATTGCCTCGCGATCGAACTCGATGAGCACATCACCCTTACGGACGACATCGCCCACCTGTGCATGCACGCTAAAATGCTTGCCCTCAAGCTGAACAGTGTCCAAACCAACGTGGATGAGCACGTCCAAGCCATCGACCGTGTTGAGCGCAACGGCATGACCCGTGGGAAAAATGGCCTCGACCTTGGCGTCTGCCGGCGCAATCACACGCGTGCCGGTAGGCTGAATCGCCACGCCCTGACCCAAAAGGCCGGTGGCGAATGTCTGGTCATTGACCTCGGACAACGGAATGACGTCGCCCGAGATGGGAGCATCCAGCGTAAGGACTCGACCACGCATACCAAAAGACCTTAGGACTTTAGTGAACATGCTCCCCCTCGGACATACCAACCAACCAAAATAGCTTTAACAGTTTACCACTTGGCACCCGTTTTTGACCATTAGGGAAGTTCGCGCTTGACAACCTCGACGATGTCGTCAACAACGCGCTGGGTCAGCTCGTGCGTCTCGGCCTCGGCCATCACGCGCACCAGCGGCTCGGTACCGCTCGGGCGCACCAGAATGCGGCCGCGGCCGTCAAGCTCCTTCTCGGCAGCAGCAACGGCGTCCCAAATGGGCTGGCAATCGTCCAGACCAGCCTTGTTGTCGGAATGCACGTTGACGAGTACCTGCGGGTACTTCTTCATGATGCCGGCAAGATCGGTGAGGGTACGACCGGTGCGCTTGAGCACGGCCAGCAGCTGCAGAGCCGTCACCAGGCCGTCACCGGTGGTGTTGTGCTCCAGGAAGATGATGTGGCCGGACTGTTCGCCGCCGATGACGGCGCCGTCCTCGAGCATGCGCTCAAGAACATAACGGTCGCCCACGGCGGTCTGAACCATCTCGAAGCCCTGCTCCTTCATGGCGATGGAGAAACCCAGGTTGCACATAACGGTCGAGACGATCTCGGAGTTGGCGAGCTTGCCGCGAGCGGCCAGGTCGGAGCCGCAGATGGCAAGAATGTAGTCGCCATCGATCTCGTTGCCCTCGCTGTCCACGAACAGCACGCGATCGGCGTCGCCGTCGTGGGCCAGGCCGATATCGGCGTGGGTGCGCAGCACGAGCTCGCGCAGGGGCTCAAGGTGCGTGGAGCCGCACTCAACGTTAATGTCAGTGCCACAGTAATCGGTGTTGATGGCATGGACCGTGGCGCCCAGGCGCTGCAGCGCGGCGGGCGTGGTCTGGCAGGAAGCACCGTGGCCGCAGTCGACGGCAACAACCAGGCCATCGAGCTTAAGGCCGTCGAGCGTGCTGATGGCATGATCGACATAGGCCTTGCGGGCATCCTTCATCTTGATGATGTGGCCCACACCGGCACCGGTCGGCAGCGTGTCGGCAGCCATGGCCTCCTCGGACATGACCCATGCGCTGATCTCTTCCTCGACCGCGTCGGGAAGCTTCATGCCCTTGCGGCTAAAGAACTTGATGCCGTTGAACTCCGGCGGATTGTGCGAAGCAGAGATGACGATGCCGCCGTCAAGCTCGTTCTGAACGGTGAGCAGTGCCACAGCCGGCGTGGGGATAACGCCGCAGCAGTGCGGACGGCCGCCCTCGGCCATGATACCGGCGGTCAGAGCGCTCTCGAGCATGGTGCCCGAAAGACGCGTGTCGCGACCGATGCAGATGTCCGGACCAAGGAACTTGGTCGCCGCGCGGCCCAGGCGAAACGCGAGGTCGCACGAAAGATCGGCATTGGCGACGCCGCGGACGCCGTCGGTACCGAAGATGTTCTGGGGCATAGGATTGCTCCTTCCCAAGTGGGCAAAACACAGCCGCCCACCCTAGTCGAAAAAGAAAAGCGGGACCCGCCGAGCAATCGGCAGGCCCCGCTTGTACATTGTATCTCGAAAGGAGATAAAACCTTAGCGCTTGGAGAACTGGGGAGCGCGGCGGGCCTTCTTGAGGCCGTACTTCTTGCGCTCGACCACGCGAGCATCGCGCGTAAGGAAACCGGCCTTCTTGAGGTCAGCACGGTAGTCGCCAGCGTTCAGAAGAGCGCGGGCGATGCCCAGGCGCAGAGCGCCGGACTGACCGGAGATGCCGCCGCCATCGCACAGAGCGATAACGTCGAACTGACCGGCGGTGTCGGTCACCTTGAAGGGAGCAAGGGCGTTCTCAACGAGCTGATGACGGCCGAAATACTGCTCGGCGTCACGCTTGTTGACAGTCACCTTGCCGGTGCCGGGGACGAGACGGACGCGGGCGACGGCGTTCTTACGACGGCCGGTACCCTGGTAGACAACGGTGTTCTCAGCCATCTTTAAGCCTCCAGCTCAATCTTCGTGGGGTTCTGGGCAGCGTGCGGATGCTCGGCACCAGCGTAGACCTTAAGCTTGGTCATCTGGGCACGGCCGAGGGTGGTCTTGGGCAGCATACCGCGAACGGCGCGCTCGATGACCTTCTCCGGGTGCTTCTCCATAGCCTGGCGGAAGCTCTCAGCCTTGAGGCCGCCGTTGTAGCCGCTGTGGCGATAATAGGTCTTCGTGTCGGCCTTGTTACCGGTAAGCTGGACCTTATCGGCGTTGATGACGACAACGAAGTCACCGCAGTCGCTGTTGGGCGTGAACTGGGGCTTGTTCTTACCGCGCAGGATCATTGCGATCTGGGTGGCAAGACGGCCCAGGACAGCACCATCGGCGTCGACGAGAACCCAGTTGCGCTGGACCTCGCCCTGCTTGGCGTAGTGAGTCGATTTCGAAATCACTTAGACTCCTCCATGTACAGTACGTGTTGTTACAGAGATTCACGGGGCTCTGCAAGTAACCCGTCCATATTACCCCGCTCGCCGCCCGAGTCAACAGGTATTTTGGCTCCGACCAGAGTTTCTGCACATGTCGTCCACGCCCGGTGTTTCCACGGAACGGGGCCTAGAGATCCCTCGACGAGCGAATGGTCCTCTAGGCCCCTATCTGTTATCGATTTTTGCGGGTCGGCTGCCTCAGCGCTCGACGAACTCCTGAATTTCCACGAGCAGGCGCCTTGCCTCCCGGCGGCCCTGGATATACAGATCGAGCAGCTTGGCCGTGTCATGCTCCACATGACCGACCTCGACCGGCTTTTGCGGAGCCACGATCAGCGCACGGCCCTCGCGCTCATACTTCCACAGGTGCATGCGCTGGACGTTGTACCGGTCGTGGCGCGTCTCGATGGCCTCGAGCAGATAGGGGTAGTCGCCATAGCGCGCACGCGCGGCCGGCATAAACTCGTAGGGCCCCTTTTCGTACGAGCGGTCCTGCGTGAGCACGACAATCGCGCGATCGTATCCGGCGTCCTCCAGCACGTGCTCAACGGGCACCGAATCGGCCACGCCGCCATCGACGTACTTGTGACCGTCGATCTCGACCGGCGGCGTCACCAGCGGCAACGAGGTCGAGGCGCGCACGTAGTCGATATCGAGCATGGCGTTTTTGACGGGCAGGTAGGCAGCGGTGCCAAACAGCATGTCCGTCGCGACGGCATACATTTCGATGGGACTCGCGTCGAAGGTCTCGTTATCGAAGGGATCCAGGCGGTCCTGCACGTCGTTGAAGATAAAGTCGTAGCCGACGATAGAGCCCGTGGACGCAAACGACGCGGCGCCCATGTAGCGGTTGTCATTGCAGAAGGCCAGGTTGATGCGGTTAACGCGGCCGATCTGGTGCGACTTGTAGTTCACGCCGTTGAGAGCGCCGGCCGATACGCCGTACACCGCCGGAATCTCGACACCGGCCTCCATGAGGACGTCGAGCACGCCTGCGGTAAATTGCCCGCGGAAGCTGCCGCCCTCCAGAACGAGCGCGACCTTGCCGGCGTTTTTCGCCTTATCTTCTGCAGTCATGTTGACCTCCTGCGATTGCGTTTTGGCTCTCTTCTACCCAGTTTTGGAATGGAGGGTGCACTAGTTTTTGGAGTTGAGGAACGGGGCGGAAAGTCCATCCCAGTTTGATGGACGATTCTGGGACAGGGTTTCCGCGAGGGCGTCAACGGGAGTAGTCAATTTGGGACGGGGCTATTTTAGCTACCCCTATAAACAAGTCGATATTTATCCCGATCCCGAATAACTCGTCGACAGTCGAAGGGCAGCTAAAATAGCCCCGTCCCAAATTGACTACTCCGCTAACGAGAGGCATGCCTGGCTGGAATCCAATTAACATCGCATCCGTTTTGGGCCGTGGCTTTGCGCGGAGAATCCGCGTATTTGCTTCGCAAATACGCACCGGCTTCGGCCGCCTGCCGGCGTCCTCGCCCGCTCGCTACAAACGCTCCGCGTTTGCTTAACGCCCGCGCCCTGCGCAGAGTTCGATTCTCCGCGGTGTGGGGCTTGCGTTGGAGCGGGGGCATGGGCAGCTGGAGCCTGATCGACATCGCATCCGTTTTGGGTCGATAGCTTGCGCGGAGAATCCGCGTATTTGCTTCGCAAATACGCACCGGCTTCGGCCGCCTGCCGGCGTCCTCGCCCGCTCGCTACAAACGCTTCGCGTTTGCTTAACGCTCGCGCCCTGCGCAGAGTTCGATTCTCCGCGGTACGGACTAGAAATAAAAAGGCAGGTAGATACAAATATCTACCTGCCTGTTACTTATGGTGGAGGCGCGGAGAATCGAACTCCGGTCCACGAAAGCCCCCTGATTGGCATCTCCAAGCTCAGTCGCTGGTTTCGTCTCGGACGCTTTGCGCGCAGCGACACGCTCGCGGCGTCCTAACCGGTTCGGTCTTAGCCTGCGCCATACCGATTACGTGCGCAGGAGCATTCCCCTAAAATGACGTCGCGCCGGTGTCGGGGAAATCACCGGGTTGACGCGCCGCTATAAATTAAGCAGCGAGAGCCATAGGCTCAAAAGAAGAGTTGTTGTCAATTCAATTTGACGGTACCCCTGTTTAACGAGGCGAGGAGACCTCGGCTTGCTTCCTCTCTCAGAGCTATCGTGTCGAAACCAGTCGCCCCCGAATGTCGGGAAAGTCTGGATGGCATTGGGCACGCAAGCACCCAACACCCGTCGACTTTTCAAGGAACACGCGGGGCGAACCCCGCTTGTGAAGTGTTATCTTACCACGTTCTGAAAGCGGACAGCTGTTCTATGCACGAGCTGTGAAGACCCCAATGTGCGCTGCACTTCGCACTTTTGCTACCGATCGCGTCACGTATATTTTCGCTGAGCAAAACAACTCATCGAAAGGACCGTTATGAATACCAAACAGCAGCTCGTCAATGCCCTCGCAGGCCTGGGCTCAACCATTACCGAAGCCATGGATGTCATCGAGGGCTTTGTCCCCTGCGGACATCCCGCCCTCACGGTGTCGAACGCACTCGTCGCGCTGGACGTCGACGATGATGCGGTCCTCACCCAGCAGCTTGAGACCGTCAAGGGCTTTATCGACCACGTGAGCGAGAACCGCGGCGTCACCGCACATCACGATCTCTTTGTTGAACTCGTGGGTCCCAAGGCCGACCTGTTCGCAGCAATCCACGAAGTTGGAACCCTTATGCAGACCGCGGGCGTCAAGAACACCCAGGTCAACGAGTGGGTCTACCGCAGCCTGGCCGCACTGAACGATTCCGACGAAAAGGCCGCCGAGAAGCTCGCCGAAGCTCCCGTCATCAAGGCTGAGCTCTTGTAATTAAAGGATGCGTGGCCTTCGGAGCGCCAACGTTCCGAAGGCCACGCAGACAGCCAGGCGCTATCGGGATACCCGCCCGCCACGTTCGGCCAAAGCCAGAATCGGCATCATTTGGCGTGGCGTTTTTGCCGCAATATCGGCATGTTCAAGCAGCTTGCGATCGTTGGTCACCAAGTAATCGACCTGTGCGCGCTTGCACGCGGCGAGCACCAAGTTGTCCTCGTAATCGCGATGGAGCGCTAAATATTTGTCGGCCAGCCAAAGGTCCGACGCATCTGCACCCACGGCCGTGGCGTTTTCGGTCATGTTCCGAACAAACGCCAACGCCGCATCGCCAATCGCACGGGCAGACGCCTCGTCGAGCGCTCCCCCGTTGGCAAGAACGCTGCGCTTTAATTCGTGCTGGACAACGTACAGCACGTCCTTGGCGATGTGCACGGGGAAGAACAGCGACGCGTCCGCCTCCACGGCCTGCCCGATAAAAGCCCGCGCGGCAAGCGACTCTACATGATCGGCGCAAAACGAATCGACCCATACGTTGGCATCCACCATGATCTTGAGAGATGTCCCGCTCACAGGATCATCCCCTTTTTACGATAGTGCTCGTCCATGGCTTCGGAATAGATTGTGTCCCAATCGCGATCATCGGATGCAGCCGATGTATCGAGACCCAGGTCCGCGTAAAGCTGATCCGCCACCGCCCATGATACGGCGAACGGCGTATCGGGCGCGACGGACTGCTGCCGGTCGTCGACGGCCGCGAGCACTTCCTCGCACTGACCGCCGCCCTGCGCGACCTTGGCCACAACCTTTTTGATGAGCTCGGACAGCGACCCGCCCGAAAGCCGCAGCGCCTCCTCGGCACGGTCCTTGACCTGGCGATCCACGCGAACATTCACTTGCGCCATACCGCTAACAGCACCCATCTCAACCTCACTTCCGACAAATGCTAGCCATGCTAGCACTAGCTTATATCCTTGCTAGCCTATCGTCAAACAAAAGAAGGCCTGTACCCTGGCGGCTGTGGTTGCCGCCAGGGTACAGGCCATAGGCTCAATCGAAAAACGCTACCGCAGATACGCTTTCGCGTTGCCCAGGCTGTACGCGATCGTCGATCCGTTGTGCAGCAGCGACGACGCCTGCGGGGTAATCGCGCCGGTAATGCCGAGCGCCAGCAGCGCCGAGTTGGTGAGCATCACCTTGGAATACGAACTCGTCAGACGGTCGATGAGTCCCTGGCTCATGCGGCGCAAGCGCACGATCGCCGCGAGGTCCGTATCGGCCAGGATGATGTCGGCGACCTCTTTGGCGATGTCGCTTCCGCCGCCCATGGCCAGGCCCACGTCGGCCAGACCCAGCGCCGGCGAGTCGTTGACGCCGTCGCCCACCATGGCAACGTGGCGCCCCTCGCGCTTGATCTGCTCCACATAGGCGTACTTGTCCTCGGGCAGCAGCTCGGCCTTAAACTCGTCGACGCCCGCCTCGCGCGCGATGCGCTCTGCCGTTCGCTCAGAGTCGCCTGTGAGCATAACGACGTGCTTGACGCCCAGCGCGTGCAGGTCGGCAATGGCTTCGCGCACCCCGGGCTTGAGTGGGTCCTCGATGCCGAGCACGCCCACGACCGTGCCATCGACTGCCAGGTAGAGCGGCGAAAGGCCCTGCATCTGGGACTCGATGCGCTCCTTGATGTCGGACTCGAGCTGCGCGCCCTCGTCTTCAAACACAAAGTGCGCCGAGCCGATAATTGCGCGACGCCCCTCGATGGACGAGGCAATGCCGTGCGCCACGATGTACTCGACGGCGGCATGGCGCTCGCGATGCTCGAGCCCGCGCTCGCCCGCTGCGTTGACGACGGCGCGCGCCACCGGATGCGGAAAATGCTCCTCCAGGCAGGCGGAAAGGCGCAGAACCTCGTCCTCGCTCCAGCCGTCGGTCGTGAGCACGCAGGCCAGGCGCGGCTGGGCCTCGGTCAGCGTGCCGGTCTTGTCAAAAACAATGGTGTCGGCCTTGGCAAACGACTCAAAGTACTTGGCGCCCTTGACCATGACGCCCATCTTGGCGGCATCGCTCATGGCAGTCATGACGGCGACGGAACCCGTGAGCTTGAGCGCGCACGAATAGTCGACCATCAGCGCCGCAGAGGTCTTAATGAGGCTGCGCGTAGTGAGCGCGACCAGGCCCGCGAGCAGGAAGTTCCACGGGACGATCTTGTTGGCGAGGTCCTCCATGTGCGACTGGCCCTCGGATTTGAGCGAGTCGGCCGTCTGAACGAGCGAGACGATCGAGCGCAGCTTGGTCTGGGCCGTGTTGGCGCGCACGCGCACCAGGATGCTGCCGTCCTCGACGACGGTACCGGCAAACACGTCGTCGCCTGCGCTACGCTCGACGGCAAGCGGCTCGCCGGTCAGGGTCGCCTGGTTGACCATAGCGCTCCCCTGCTCGACCACGCCGTCAATGCAGATGGACATACCGGTGCGCACGGCGACCAGATCGCCGGGCTCAAGCTCGGTGGCAGCAACGCTTACCTCGGTGTCGCCGACCACCTTTTGCGCCTTGTCGGGTACATCGAGCAGCGAGTTGATGAGCTCGTTTTCGCTCATGGCGCGCGTGTAGTCCTCGAGCAGCTCGCCCACGTTGAGCAGGAACATTGTCTGACCTGCGGTGTCGACGTCGCGCTTGACGAACGAGATGCCGATGGCCGACGCGTCGAGCACGGGAACGGTCAGGCGCGGCTGCGCGAGCTCGCGGAGGGCTGCGCGCAAAAAGGCCATGTAACCGGCCACGACAAAGACGGCACGCAGCGGCGTGGGCAAAAACCAACGGCGTGCGTAATGGGCGCCGACAAGCGTCGCCAGATCCATGACAAGCTTGTGCTTGCGCGGCTCGAGCTGCATCACGTAGCCCGACTTGGCATCGGCGATAGCCTGGGCATCGAGCGCGCCGACGGCGGCCAGTACGGCGTCGCGGCACGGCTCGTCGTATTCGAGCGCCATCTGGCCGATACGGCCGTAGATGCGCACCTTGCGCACGCCGTCGATTTCGCCACTGAGCTTTAGAAGCGCATCGAGATCACTCTCTGGCACAGGACCCGCCAACTGGAGGCGGGTCCTGCCGGGGATCTCGCTAATAATCGAGAATCTCATAGTTTGTGCCTGGAAGCGTTACTCGGCCGCGTTGTCCGCGTCAGCCTCGCTCTGGGTGATGTAGGCAGCCTCGGCAACCATGTCGTCGACATTGGCCTTGGCCTGCTCGACCATGTCCTGGTAGCCATTCTTGATGCGCATGCCGCACGCGATGCCCTGCACGCAGGCGTTCTTTACCGGAGCGCTGGTGAGCAGCTTGATGCCGGCCGTGCCAAGCAGAAAACCGCCACCGACAAGCAGGGTGTTGAACGTGGACTTCTTCATGATGTCTCTCCCTTTTCCGCAACAACTGCGGCACGGTGCCTCCGCACCCGAGTTACCAAACTTGCTCGAGCACACTATCGAAAAATAGTTTATCCAACAATTATGGTCAGCCATAACTAACTTTTTGGAAATTTAAGGTCAGGAAATCTCCGGCTTCCGGCAAACCACTCGTCGCGAAAAGCATCCGTGGCATCAGAGAATGCTCCTCCTCCGCCCCATAGATCGAGGTCTAATACTTTTCTGCGAAGTGAACGAGTGAAATCAGACCCCCGAAGCATCCGCATTTTTCGGCAGCAAAACCGCAGGAAAAACTCGACAAAACCGCAGGAAACAACCTCCAAAATGTGTCGATGCTTCGTGGGTCCAAATAAGGTCGTTCACTTCTAGGAAAAGTATTAGACAACGATCCGCACTGCCCCGCAGCATGACAAAGGGACAGCCCCTTTGTCATGCTGCGAGCGCTTTCTTGATAAGAGGGACGGATCGGTCGGCCAAATACAGCGGAATATTGAGCACCCCATCGTCAAGCCTCAGGTTCTTAAGGGAGTAACGGACTCTCAACGGGGTCGTCTCCGCATGTTTGTCGGCATAGTATTTCAGACTCTTGGAATGAATGACCTCCCCCGATTTGACCTCAACGGGAACAATATTGTTTCCAACTTGGATCAAAAAATCGACCTCGTGCCTTGGTTTCTCGTTAGTCCAATAGCGCGGAGCGGCATCCAGCTGCGGGAGCAACGCCTGAAGCACATAGTTCTCGGCAAACGAGCCTTTGAACTCAGAAAAAATCGCGTCCGAGATGGCGAATGCCGAAGCATCGAGCTTTGCCATACGGCGCAGCAAGCCAACATCAAGGCAGTAGACCTTAAAGGCCTTGAGATCATCGTAGGCCGAGAGCGGTATTCCGCCGCCGGTATTAAGTCGCGCCGACGTGATCAGACCGGCATCGGCGAGCCATTCCAGAGCGTCCTCATATTCGCGGGCACGAGCCCCCTCGCGAACCGCACCCCAAACAAACTTTTTATTCTCGCGCGCCAGCTGCGTTGGAATTGAGTTCCAAATTTGCGAAAGCTTAGCGAACTGTGCACGACCACCGTGCTTGGCAAAATCACGCTCATAGGAATCCAAGAGGTCGGATAACACTTTATCAACCTGAGCAATGTCACCCGTTTCGACCCACCGACCAAGAGCTTCCGGCATGCCACCGCATGCAAAATAGCGGCGAAGGTGCTCGACGAGTCTGACATGAAAGAAATCCGGTACCGCCTCGATCTGATCCAGACCGCCAAGATACGCATCATAGTTTGAGGCGCCTTCGGCCTTTAAAAACTCAGAAAAGCTCATGGGGTGCATCTCCATGAACTCGACCTTTCCCACCGGAAAGGCACTCGTCTCGCGGGACAAGCGAACACCCAGCAAAGACCCTGCGCACGCAACGTGATATTCGGGGGCCTCATCGCAAAAATACTTGAGAGCACCAACTGCAGAGGGGCAGTCCTGGATCTCGTCAACAATAAGCAGCGTCTCGCCAGGATCGATGGGCTGGCCAAACGCCAAGGATAGATTTGAAATAATGCGCCGAGGATCACGCGTGCCCTCGAAAAACTGCGCATATTCGCTTTGAACCCCGGGAGATGGCTCCTCCAGCGTCAGGTATACGCAGTTGCGATACGAGGCGCGGCCGAACTCCTTGAGCGCCCACGTCTTTCCAACCTGACGCGCTCCTTTAAGGATGAGCGGCTTACGATACTCCGACGCCTTCCAAGCATTAAGCTTGGCGATGATATCCCGCTGCATGACCGACCTCCCGCAAAAAAAACTTCCGTAAATGTGAGATTTCTCACATTTTACCCTGGGTAAAACGTGATATTTATCACATTTACGGAAGTTTTAGGGCAGTTTTGTTACATTTTCATCATATACAATGAAGTGTGACAGAGGGACTGTCCCTTTGTCACATTCCTACAGCTGCCAGGTTGCTGCTTCCTTTTGCAGTGCGACCATGCGGGCGAATTCTCCGCCCGCTGCCTTGAGCTGTGCCGGAGTGCCCTGCTCGGCAACCACGCCGTCCTTGAGCACGACGATCTTGTCGGCATTTTCAACCGTGCGCATGCGATGAGCGATCACGATGACCGTTTTGCCGGCGAGCAGGCGAGAAAGTGCCTGCTGCACCACGGTCTCGTTCTCTACATCCAAGCTCGCCGTTGCCTCGTCCAACAGCACGATCGGCGCATCCTTGAGCAACGCACGGGCGATGGAGATACGCTGACGCTCGCCGCCGGATAGCTTGGAGCCGTTCTCGCCGATCATGGTGTCGTAGCCTTGCGGCATACGGCTTACGAACTCGTCGCAGTTTGCGGCATGCGCGGCAGCAAGGACTTCTTCGTCGGTAGCATCGCGACGGCCCAGGCGAATGTTGCCCATCACCGTGTCGTCAAAGAGCAGCACGTCCTGGAACACAATGGCGTAGTCGCGCAGCAGTACCTCGGGGTCCACGCCCGCAACGTCCACGCCGCCCACAGAAACCTTGCCCGCGGTAGCATCCCAAAAGCGTGCGGCCAGGCGACTCACCGTGGACTTGCCCGACCCCGAAGGGCCAACCAGTGCCGTGACCTCGCCTTCCTTAGCGGTAAAGCTCACATCGGTAAGAACTTTCTCGCCGGCGCGGCCGTCCTCGCCCGCACCATAACCAAACGCCACGTGGTCGAACACCACGTCGTGGCCCACAGGTTCAAACTTCTCGTCGCCCTGCGCCACGGGCTCTTCCATGATTGAACGCATGCGCTTGGCCGAAGACTCGGCGGCAAACAGCTCGGACACCAGCATCAACGCCTGGTCAAAAGGCGCATAGATGCGGCTCACCATAAGCAGGAAGGCAAACATCACCAAAAAGTCGACCTGGCCGGCGGCGACCATCGCGGCACCTGTTACCAACGTGGAAGCGATCCCCAAACGCAAAATGACAAAGGCGGAGTTGACCAAAAGCCCGTTAACGAGTTCTCCCTTAGTGGTTTCGCGCTCTTCGGCATCAATCACGGCGCCGAGTCCCTCAAGATAAAAGGCCTCCTGGTTGGTAGCGCGGATCTCGCGCACACAATCGAGCGTCTCTTGGATCGCCTCAGTGACTTTGACCTTCTCGGCGCGAACACGGTCGAACACCGGGACCATGGGGCCGCGCGTCAAATACAGCACGGCAAAGGCCACGGGAACGCTCCAAAACGCCGCAATCGCCAGCTGCCAGCAAAAGAACAGCGACGCCACGAACACGATGGCGCTCGCGATGATGGCGCCCCAAAGCTCTCCGAGCACGTGGCTGTAGGCGTGCTCCATGGCCTGGGCGTCACCCATGATGGTCTCGGTTAAATCGGCCAGGTCACGACGGCCAAAAAACGACAGCGGCAGCTTGCGCAGGCGCTCGGCAATATCCATGCGCTGGTTGCCGCATTCCTCGTAAAAAATGCAGTAGGTGTAGTAGTACTGCTGCCAGTTAGAGGCAAAGAGCAGCACGAAGAAGATGACGAGCCCGTCCACGATAGGCAGTGCGTCCGGCAAATCGGCCCCACTGGTGAGATGTTCGACAAAGCCGGCCATGACCAAGAACAGAAAACCCATACCGGCCATGGTAATGAGATTGGTGAGCGTGGTCCAGAATATGCCGCGCTTAACGCCGGCGATGCCTTTGTCGGACAGGAAATACTTCTTTTGAAATGAGGCGAACATTTAGGCCTCGCCTCCCTTCGCAGCGGCGACATCTGTGGTCGCAGCGGCAATCTTCCAGCTTGCGGCCTGCTCGTAGTCGGCCCACATCTTGGCGTACAGGCCGCCCGCCGCCAAAAGCTCGGCATGGCTACCCGACTCCTGCACGCTGCCCTGATTGAGCACCACAATTTGGTCGGCACCCACCACGGTCGAAAGCCGGTGCGCAATCATAATGACCGTGCGGCCCGCCGCCAGTTTGCTAAAGGCACGCTGGATGAGCGCCTCGTTTTCGGGGTCGGCAAAGGCTGTGGCCTCGTCGAGCACCACGATGGGCGCGTCCTTGAGGATGGCGCGGGCAAGCGCCACGCGCTGGACCTCGCCGCCCGAAAGATACGCCCCGCCCGCGCCGAGCATGGTGTTAATGCCTTGTGGAAGCTTGGCCACGATGTCATCGCACTGGGCCGCGGAGAGAGCCGCGCGGACCTCGTCGTCGGTGGCCGCGGGCTTGGAAGCGCGCACGTTGTCAGCAAGCGTCTGCCGGAACAGCTGGTTGGTCTGGAACACAAAGGCGACCTGGTCCATAAGCTCGTGCGGATCCATGTCGCAAACGTCCACACCGCCCACGAGCACGCGGCCTGCAGTAACATCCCAAAAACGCGGGATCAGGCTCGCACAGGTCGACTTACCGCCACCCGAGGGGCCCACCAGCGCGAGGGTGCTACCAGCGGAAACGCTAAAGCTCACATGATCGACGGCAGGCGCCTCGGCGCCCTCGTACGTAAAGCTCACGTCGTCAAAACGTACGTCGCCGCCGGCAGGGTGCTTGGGCTGGGCGGGCACGGGAAGCTGCTGCGACTCCATAATGCTCCGGATGCGGGCCAGTGAATCGGCACTCATCTGGGACGCCTCGCCCACAAACATGAGCTTGGTCATGGCCGTCGGCACTACGGCAGAAAAGATCGCGTAAAAGGTGAAGTTAGTCATAAAACGTGCGAAGTCTGTCTCGCCCGGTGCCAGTAGCAGCGCCACAGGCAACACGAACGCCACGAGGCCGTTGAGCGCCGTAAGGTTGAGCACCTGCGGACCGCGGCAGAACGTACCCGCGTAGCTTTGCGCCATGTGCGCGTACTCGGCAATCGCATCGTGGAACGCCTTAAAGGAGTAGACCGTCTGCTGAAACACCTTGACCACGGGGATGCCACGCACGTATTCGGTACCAGTCTTGTTCATTTTGACCAGCGCGCCCATGTAGGCCTTCATAAACTCGGCGCCTTTGCCGCTCATCATGGTGGCCATGGCGCCAAGCGAAATAACGACTGAGATAAGGCACGCCGCGCCCAAACGCCAATCGAGGGCGAAAAGCAGCACGAGCAGGCCCACGACCATGGCGGCGGCGCCGGCGATGTCGGGCAGCATGTGCGCGAGCAGCGTTTCGGTAGAGGCGGCGCACCCGTCTACGATGCGGCGCAGCTCGCCGGTGGCATGCGTGTCAAAGTAGCCGAGTGGCAGCTTAAGCAGATGCTCGCTCGTAGCCTTGCGGATATTGGACGCGCAGCGAAACGCGGACAGATGCGTGCACATGAGTCCCGCGAAATAGACTACGATGCTCGCCAGGGCAAAGCCCACGGCCCACCAGCCATACATCGCGATATCGCCGGCTTCGCTCCAGTTGGGCGCCACGGCGATAAGGTCGCGCGCGACAAGCCAGATGCACACGTACGGGCCAAAACTCAGCAGCTGAGAGAGCGCCGAGAGCGCCATGCCCAAATACGTTAGGAATTTGCGGTCACCGGCATACGCGAGCAAATCGCCGATGCCACCACCTTCCCTTTTTGATCCCTTTGCCATGAGATTCCCTTCTGACGGCTTGAGAGTTAACCGTAATGAACTTATCATTGATGTGTTCGCCATGGCTCACAATCAAGCCAGGCGTGGACGTTTCTGCAAAGGAAAGGGACGCTTTTGCAAATACGGCGGGCAGCGACCGACATAACCGAGCTCTACGCACCGCAGTTTGAGCAGTTTGGCCTGGAGCTTACCGGCAAGGGCGCCGTCTTTACCGGCGAGGTGGCAAACGACCGGGCGCACGGCCGCGCATGGATCATGCCCCTCTCCCCCAGCTGCATCGTCATGGAGCATTTCATTACTCCGACCCGCGACATGCACCTAGTCGAGTACACGCCCGAGCCGTATGCCTGCGTGAGCGAGATCAGTGCGTCCACGCTCGCATGCATGCCCGAGGCCGGCATAACGCCTGCGAACCTTAAGCCGCTGCGCGGACCGTGGCCGAACAACGCGATTTGCAGTTTTATTCAAGATAACTGCGGCGAGGAGCTGAGCCCGCTGTTTGCAGGGCAGCTCTACCACTCGCGCTCGGTGCTCTTTTTGCCCGGCTATTTTGACGAGTTGGAGAGCCGCTATCCGAGCGAGTTCGCGGGAGTCTTCGAGGCGTTTGCCGAGCCGTGGCACGAAGAGGCGACGTCCGCCATCTGCCACACGCTGCGCCGGATTAACGAGGACCGTGCCCGCGCTGTAGGCGGGCACGTCTATATGCGAGGCATTGTTGAGACCATGGTCGCCGAGCTCGCCTGCTCGCGCGCAGCCCACAAGCAGGCACAACGAGCAGCGGATACGCGCGTTAGTGTAAGCCTTGCCAACGAAGCGGCAGCGATGGTCGAGAGCGCACTCGACAAGGGCAAGCGCGTGAGCGTGAACGAGGTGGCCGAGCGGCTTTACACGAGCCGTTCCAAACTATGTGCCACTTTTAAAACCCAAACCGGCGAGTCCCTGGGCGCTTACATTCGAAGGCGCCGCATGGAGCGAGCAAAGGACCTTTTGGCCGACAGCTCACTCACCATAGCGCAGGTGGCAGAGCGACTAGGCTACCCCCAACAAGCCGCCTTCACCCAAGCCTTCAAGCAATACACCAACACCACCCCCACCACCTGGCGCTCCCAAATGTGACAAAGGGACAGTCCCTTTGTCACATCCAAAAAGGCGGAGACGCGAAAAGCGTCTCCGCCGCCATCTTTCCCATCAGCCCACCTGACCCGAACGGCCGAGTCGTTGCAGAACCCGGGAGCCCCGGCAGGGCGGGTGCTTGCTCAAAATGAGTTCCGCACGCAAAGAAGGCCACTTAATGTGGCCTTCGTCTTGCGCAGGACTGTTCGAAATTTTGAGGAAGCACCCGCCCTGCCGGGGCTCCCGGGTTCCCGCTTACGAGAGCGACGTTCTCAGCAACTCGTTGAAGAGCTTCGGGTTGCCCTTGCCGCGGCTCGCCTTCATGCACTGGCCCACCAAAAAGCCGATGACCTTCTGGTTGCCGTCGCGGTACTGTTGCGCCTGCTCGGCGCAGTTTGCCAGCACCTCGTCCACGATCGGCTGCAGCGCGCCGGCATCGCTCACCTGGCGCATGCCGCGCTCGTCGACGATCTTGTTAGGGTCGTCGCCGGTCTGGGCCATGGCCTCAAAGACCTCGTGCGCCTGGTTGGAGCTGATGGCGTCGGTCGCCAGCAGCTTAGCAAGAGCCGCCACCTGAGCCGGTGCAATGCCGGACTCGGCAAGCGACACGCCCGCGCCCTTAAGATAGGCGATCATCTCGTTGACCAACAGGTTTGCGACCGTCTGGACCTCCTTGCCGGCCATACCGGCAGCGGCGGCCTCAAAGAACTCGGCAAACTCGGGGTCGCCGGCAATCTGCTCGGCGTCTGCCGTCTTAATACCAAAGTCGGCCTCAAAGCGGGCGCGCTTGGCATCGGGCAGCTCGGGAATCTCGCCACGGCAGCGGTCGATGAACTCGTCGTCCAGGTCGAACGGCGCCAGGTCGGGATCAGGGAACAGGCGATAGTCGTCGGCCGTCTCCTTCACGCGCATGACCACGGTACGCTTGCGGCTGGGCTCCCAGTGGCGGGTCTCCTGATAGATGATGCCGCCCTCCTCGAGCACCTCGGCCTGGCGGCAGATCTCGTAGGCGAGGCCGTCGTGCAGGCTCTTGAACGAGTTGAGGTTCTTGAGCTCGGTCTTGGTGCCCAGCTTGGTCTCGCCGCGGCGACGCAGCGACACGTTGCCGTCGCAGCGCATGGAGCCCTTCTCCATGGAGCAGTCGGAAATGCCCAGCGTCACAAAGATGCGACGGAGCTTCTCCATAAACAGGCGGGCCTCCTCGGGCGTGCGCAGGTCGGGCTCGGTGACGAGCTCGATCAGCGGCGTGCCGCAGCGGTTGTAGTCGACGAGCGACTCGGCCGCGGCGGTAATGCGGCCCTCGGCACCGCCCACGTGCACCATCTTGGCGGCATCCTCCTCCATGTGAATGCGCAGGATGCGAATGGGCACTGTGTACGAACCGTCCTCGCGACGCTCGGGCATCTGCAGGTTGGACGCGTCGTAGCTGGCCAGGTGACCGGCGCGCTGGTTGCCTTCGCGCATGGTCGAGGACATGGACGTGGACAGGCCCTCGGCATTGGCCGAAGCGCTCGCCAGGCTCTGGGCCTCGGCCTCGCCAAACGCGCAGTCGGGGCGCTCGGCAGCACCGCGACCGGTCACGTCCAGGTCCAGATGGCCGTACATGGCAAAGGCGACCGGACCCTGCGTGGTCTGGAAGTTCTTGGCCATATCGGGATAGAAATAGTGCTTGCGGTAGAACATCGAGTGGCGCTGAATCTCGCAGTTGGTGGCGAGACCGGCCTTGACGATGCTCTCGATGGCACGTTTGTTGGGCACCGGCAGGGCGCCGGGCAGGCCCAGGCACACCGGGCACACGTTGGCGTTGGGCTCGTCATCGTGGCTGAGCTTGCAGTTGCAGAACATCTTGGTGTCGAGTGCGGTGAGCTCGGTATGGATCTCCAGGCCGATCACGGCCTCCCAATCCTGCAGGACCTCGGAAAGCTCCTTCATTACAGCTCGCCTCCCTTCCCGGCAAAATCGGGCGCGACGGAAAGCGCGGGCGCACCCGTGGCGGCATCGGCAAAGCCGCGCTCCAGGGCGCGGGCAAACGTGAGCAGCTGACGGTCCTTAAAGGCAGGTCCCACCAGCTGGGCAGAAACGGGAAGCTGAGTGTCCTCGCCCAGGCCCAGCGGCACCGAGATACCACCGTTGCCGCAGATGTTGAGTGAGATGGTGTACAGGTCGGAGAGGTACATCTGCGTGGGGTCACTGATCTCGCCAAACTTAAAGGCCGTGCGCGGCGAGGCGGGCATCAGGATGGTGTCCACCTTGGCATATGCGGCGTCGTAGTCCTGCGTGATAAGCGTGCGGGCCTTCTGCGCGGCGTAGTAGTACTTGTCGTATACGCCCGAGCTCAGCAGGTAGGCGCCGAGCATCTGACGGCGCTTGGCCTCGGCACCAAAGCCGTGGGCGCGCGAGAGCGAGCTCTGGTCGGACAGGTTGGCGCAGCCCTCCTCCTGGTAGCCATAGCGAATGCCGTCGAAGCGGGCCAGGTTGGAGAACGCCTCGGCCGGGCCGATGACGTAGTAGGCGGCGATGGCGGCGTCCAGATGCGGCAGGTCGACCTCGACCAGCTCGGCACCCTGGTTCTGCAGCTCCTGGGCGGCATGCTGAACAGCGGCCTTGACCTCGGGCGTCAGGCCCTCGGCCTCCATAAACTGCGGGATGATGCCCACGCGCTTGCCCTCGATGCTGTCGTTGAGGTGCTCGGTGAAGTCGACGGTGCAGTCCTGGCTGGTGCAGTCGTACGGATCGTGGCCCGCACCGGTTAGCGCGTTCATGGCCAGCGCGACGTCCTCGACCGTGCGGCCAAAGGGGCCAACCTGGTCGAGCGACGAGCCAAAGGCCACCACGCCGTAGCGGCTCACGGCGCCATACGTGGGCTTAAGGCCCACCACGCCGCAGAGCGCCGCCGGCTGGCGGATGGAGCCGCCGGTGTCCGAGCCCAGTGAGAGCGCGACCTCGCCCGCGGCGACGGCGGCAGCGGAGCCGCCCGAGGAGCCGCCGGGCACGCGCTCGGTATCCCAAGGGTTATTGGTGCGATGGAAGGCAGAGCTCTCGGTAGAGCTACCAAAGGCGAACTCGTCCATGTTGGCTTTGCCCATGGGCAGGCAGCCGGCGTCGAGCATGCGCTGGACGCAGGTGGCGGTGTAGACGCTCTGGTAGTTCTCGAGCATGCGGGAAGCGCAGGTGGTGCGCGTGCCCACGAGGTTCATGTTGTCCTTGATGGCCAGCGGCACGCCCGCGAGCGGGGGCAGCGGCTTTCCGGCGGCACGGTCGGCATCCACGCGTGCGGCGGCCTCGAGCGCGAGCTCGGGCGACACCTGCAGGAACGCCTGGACCCCGCCCTCGCGCGCCTCGATAGCGGCAAGGGAGGCCTGGGCCACCTCGGTAGCGGTAAAGTCGCCGGTGGCAACGCCCGCGGCGATCTGGGCGGCGGTAAGGGAATCGAAGCTCTGCGCCATTACTCGCTCTCCCCCTCTCCCAAAATGGACGGCACGCGGAAGTAACGGTCGCGCGCGCTGCCGGCGTTCTCGAGCGCAACGTCGAGCGGCAGGTCGCGCTCGGGCTCACGCAGGTCGTCGCCCATCACGTTCGACAGGCTTCCGATGGGATGGAACGTGGGCTCCACGTCGGGCAAGTCATATTGTAAGACGGGCTCGAGCATCTGGACGGCGTCGTTCATGTAGGACGTCATCTGGGCGAGCTCGTCATCGGTCAGTGCGATCTTTGCGTACTCGGCGATGCCGCGCACGTCTTTCTCGCTGAGTGCCATAGGCGCTCCCTTCCGCATAACAGTTAAACCGCTCTAGTATACAGGGCAACGCCGGCTTGGAGCAGGCGCTTTACCCAAATGCAGCGAAAACGTAACGAGGACGGCGGGACGGCAGGGCGCGACCCGACGGATCTGCGGCGAAAACCGTCCCGCCCACAACAAAAACCGTCCCAACATTTGACGTTTTTCGGCAAAATCGCGATTTTCATCGAATGTTGGGACGGTTTGGAAGCCCCGACCACCACAAAGGTGCCTGTCCCCATTGTGGTGGTTCAGAACAATGGCTATGCCGAGGCCTTGGCCTTGCGGCGTTTGCGGATCGCGTGGACCACGATGTCCAGCAGCAACAGCAGGATGGCCACGACCACGATGAGCACGGCGAACTCGCGCTTGCCCCAGTGGCGGCCGGCAAGCGACTTTTGCTTGTCGACGTCCTTCTTGTTGTACTTGGTGCGCACGCAATGCACCAGCAGGCGATGGTCGTTCACGCCGTAGGGCGTGCAGGTGACGAGCGTCACCTTATCGGCGCCGGGCTCGATGGTCAGCGACTCCATCTCCTCGGGCAGCACGACCTCGGAGTCCACCATCTTGTAGGCGAGCGTCTTGTTCATGGTGTGCAGCAGTACCAGGTCGCCGGGCTCCAGCGAATGGATGTCGTCGAACATGCTCAGGTTGCGCATGCCCGAGTGCGCGGTGAGCACGCAATGCGTCGAGCTGCCGCCCACCGGCAGGCTCGTGCCCTCCAGGTGGCCGACGCCCGCCATAAGGACTTCCTCGCTCGTGCCGTGGTAGATGGGCATACTCACGTCGATGGAGGGGATCTCGACCCAACTCATCATGGGGTCGCGGTCAAAGATGAGCTGCCGATCGTAGGGCTCGATCTGGTCGGCGGGAAGCTCGGTGGCCTCGCCGGCAAGTTGCTCGTTAAAGGAGCGCGCCTGCAGTAGAATGCGCTCGCGTTCCTCTTCGGAGAGCGCGTCCACGGTGCTGGACACGGTGCTGATCTGGTTGAACACGCCCGAGGCCTCGAGCCGGTCCAAAATCCACGGCCAGGTCATAAGGCCCACGCCAATAAGGATGATGACGATGGTGATGAGCCGGTCGGCCCAGCGCGGCAACCGCTTGCGACGGCGCTTACCACCCTTAGACTTGGGTTGTGGGCTTGAGCCGCCGCTGGCCGCGGCGTTATCGCCCTTCATGTGTTTGGCGCCCTGCACCATCGCCGGTCACTCCTTTACAGCTCATGTTGTCTAAACAAATAATAGCCGATTAGCGAGTCCCTACCTCGGACAACGCAGCCAGACTGCATTATCCGGTCGGGAATAGTCGGGCATAGGCCGTATTTGAGTTTTCAAAATGTCCCGAATCGGCGAAGCGATTCGGGATACAATAGCTACAGGAAACGACGCATCCCGCGTAAATGAACGTGAGCGCGGGCGGCCTAGTTTTCAGCTTTTGTTAAATGCCCGGGATCCGACCCCCGGGCATTCTTATTTGCGCTTGTTGCGGCGCAAATGCCTTCCACCGTCCGCACCGCGCGAGCGCCTACGGACCTTAAACCGAACCTCATACGAGTCTAGAAACGCGATGACGAACGTGCCCACCGTCGCGAGGGCGGCGAGCGCGTTAAGGAATTTCAGCATTTGGGGACCTCCGATCGAGTCGTCGGCCGCCCGCGCACGGGATGCGTCGCAAGGGTATTTTACCGCGAGCGCACGCACCTACAGCTGGTAAACGCACTATTTGCAAACATTTGTTCGATAGTTACACACAATCCATCGCCCAGCGGAACCTGGCCGATGGATTGTCCGGCGTATTTGAGTTTTTAGAATATCCCGGATCAGCGGGTGATTCGGGATACAATAGCTACAGGAAACGACGCATCCCGCGTAAATGAACGTGAGCGCGGGCGGCCTAGTTTTCAGCTTTTGTTAAATGCCCGGGATCCGACCCCCGGGCATTCTTATTTGCGCTTGTTGCGGCGCAAATGCCTTCCACCGTCCGCACCGCGCGTGCGCCTACGGACCTTAAACCGAACCTCATACGAGTCAAAAAACGCGATGACGGATGAGTCCGCACCGGACGGTGGAGGCTGCCTGTGTTGTCCAAAAAGAACGGGGCAAACTCCAGTGCGGAGTCTGCCCCGAAAATAGAATGGCAAAGCAAGAACGTCGATGGACGAGAAAAGTGTCCGCAAGTCTCATGGCCATCACATCCCACCTGCCAAAGGGATGGGTGAGCGAGCGTTACTCCTGCTCGGACTCCTCAGCCTGCTTACGGCTGCGGATGAGGTGCGCCACGCCGATGCACAGTACCGCGCCACCAGCGATCCAAGTGAAGGTCACACCGTTAAGACCGGTCAGCGGGAGGCCAGAGCCCTTCTTGTTCTCGATGGTGATGGGAATCCTGGTCGAGGTAACGTTTCCATCGAGCTCAGAAGTGACCATATCAGAGCTGGGGGTTACGTTGAGTCCTGTCAGTTCGCCGGTCGTCTCATTGTATGTAGGCGTCACCGTAATGGTAAAGCTTATGGAGTTATAACCCGCGGGCGTCTCACACTCCGTAATCTCGTACTCACCTGCAACAAGACCAGGGATAAAGACCTTGCTGTCAGTCTCTTTAGTCCTAAACACTCCAGCTTTGCCTGAATCGCTAGTGAATCCACCAGTCTCCGTCAGCCATTTATCGCCAGTAACAGGAGTGGTACCCTCCTTGGTCATTTTGACCTTAAAGCCGGCAACGAGCTTCTTTTGCGAATCATCCGAAGCAGTCTTGGTAACATCGAGGCCAAAGACGTAGTCAGCAACTTTGTCCGACTCAGATGTGCCCGTGTCCTCAGTCATGGGATTATTGGAGTAGACAAGCTTGACCTCATTGGTGTTACCAGTGCCTTTATATTCCGCCTTATCGGTCAGTTTTGCCTTATAGGTCACAACGACCTTAGAGTCGCCCGTAAGCGTCACGCCTGCGGCTGTTGCAGCAGCCTTAAGATCAGAGAAGGAAATCGTCAGGTCATGACCGCCAGTGAGGTTCCCAGAAGCGTCCTTAGTCTCGTCAAGGCCTACCGTGTAGCCATCTGCAGGCTGGATAACTTTATCGTTAATTGTCACCTTAACGGAGTCCTTGATAGCCTCCAGTCCAACAGAAAGATGATCCTGGAACGAATATTCGTACTTGGTGAAGGTGTCGATGTTGCTCGCGACGGAGCCGGTCAGTTTATATTCAACCTCCTCGCCAATATACGAGTCACTCGCCTTTCCCCATGTCGTGCCCTCACGAACTTCCTTGTTGACTGTAGGAATGCTGGTCTTCTCGGCAACGACCACGGGATGACCGCCAACAACAGCAAAAATCGGGGAAGTACCAGTGTTTTTCTTGTTCTCGGTCAACTGGCCAATGCCGGTGTCATCGGTCAGGAAGAGGTAATAGCCCGTGTTGGGAGTATTATCAGCATTCTTAGGCTCAAAAGCCCTGCCCGCAGCAAAAGCATCGCCGTCCGCAGGCACGTTCTTTTCGACGGCCAGAGCAATCTTATTGAGAAGATCATCCTTCTTCACGACCGTGGAATACGTGATCGTAGAAAGGTAGTCGGCGACCTCCTGCGGGGTCGACTCGGAATTGATGCCCGGCACGGATTCAGCCGTAAGGACACCGAGAACGGCAGTCTTCGCTTGTCCACTCGCCCAGTCGACGTTGGACACAATCTTTTGCCCATCCTCGTCCACGACGCCGGCCTTAAAGATCTGATACGCCTTGAACTTGGTGTTTCCGTTGTTTGCGTTCTGTGTGATGGTGATGGTGTTGTCACCATCAGCCGCAAACGCCATCGTCACCGGGGCCATCACTCCACCAAAGCTCAGCGCTGCCGTGAGGCCGGCCGTTACTGCCAGGCGTGCGATGTTCTTGCTCATGCTCATCTTCTTTTCCTCTGCTTTCTGCTTGAAGTCCATTTGATCTAAAACCATCTGTCTGTGTCTTAGCATCTGCTTCGTTATGTCTCGCCCCGCTCTCGGTGGGGCTGCCAGCTACTCTTTATGGCTGCCACTTCCCCCCTTGACCAGGAGCGCGGCCACGATGAGCACGGCTCCGGCGACCGCCACGGCGGCCGCGGCGTACATTGCCATATCGCCTGTCGAGGGCATAAAGCCTCCGGTGATAGTGCTAGGGGGCGTGCCGGTGGGCGTGTTGATGAGCGACGCCTCCAGGCTGCCCGTCGACCCGTCCGCGTTGTCGGCGCGCAGGGGCGACTCGGCGGTGATGGTGAGCTTGGGCTTGGCGGCGGCCACCTGGTCGACGTCCAGGCCCTCGGCCTTGACCGTCACGGAGCGCGTGCCCTCAAAAGCGGTGTAACCCTTGGGCGCCTTGAGCTCGCGGACCTCCAGCTTGCCCGAGTCCACGCCCGAGACGGTCACGCGGCCGTCCTCGCCCGTGGTGACGGTAGCCTTGCCCTCCGCATCCCACGTGCCATCAGCCGCCAGCGTGCGACCGCGGTCGTCGGTGATGCTCAGAACCGCCCCAGGCAGCGGCTTGTCGCCATCGCTGCCGCGCTTGGTGAGCGCGAGATCCCAGGTGTAGGCCGTCGCGTCATCGCTCGGCGTGTGGGTGAAGCCGGCGTCGCCGGACTGGTCGGCAAAGGGAGAGCGCGGGTAGCGCAGATAGACCTCGTTGGGGTTCCCCTTGGCGATGCCGTGGTTGCAGCCGCTGGTGAGCGGCGCGTTGTACACGGCGACCACGCGGGCGCCCGCGGCGAAGGCGTCGGCCCCACCGAGCGCGGCGATCAGGTCTCCGGTGCGCACGGTGAAGGTTCCGTCCGCGGCCACCTTGGTGACGCACTGGGCCGTGATGTCGGTCCAGCCCTTGGCGGACTCGGTGCCGGCGCGTCCGTCCTTGCCGGTCGGGACGGCGTCGAAGCCGCCGTCCGCGCCCGCCGCCACGTACACGTGCATGCTCGCGGCGACCTTGGAGGAGTCGAGCCCCGCGCTCATGGTGTCGACGAACTGCACCGCGTAGGTGTCGTAGGCGGTGAGGCCCGCCGGGACCGTGGCGGAGAGGCGCCAGTACAGGTCGTCGGCGACCGTGGCGTCGGCGGCCTTGCCCCAGGCAGCCGTGCTGTCCTCCAGCACGTGCTTGGCGACCTTGGGGGTCGCCGCCTTGGGCTTGACGGTGACGGCGCTGCCGCCCACCAGCGCCATGATCGGCGCGGTGCCGGCCTCGTTCTGGGAGATGGCGTCGTCTTTGGCGACGATGAGCCAGTAGCCACAGGGCAGCTCGGCCGCCGTGCCCGCGTTAAGGGCCACGGGCTCGGCGCCAGAGCTCTGGAGGGAACGAGCGAGCTGTGCGCTCAGCGCGCTCGTAAGGTGGGAATCGGTGTTGAGCCACTCGGCAGCTTCCTGCGCGGTGGTCTGGGAATTGGGCATACCGGCGCTGTGCAGCACAGGCAACACGGCATCGCGCGCGGCGTCGTTTGCCCAGGCGAGGTCGGTGGCGATCTTTGCGTCGCTGTCGCCGTCGACGACGTTGGCGCTAAAGATCTGATAGGCGTCGTAGCTGCTCGCCACGGTGCCGCTCACCGTGATGGAACCGGTCGAGGTCGGCGCGGCCTGCGCGGATGCGGGGAACACAACCGCGCAGGTGCCAATCAGGAGGGCAAGCAGCGCAAACAAGATCGGGAAGGAGCAAACTTTCTTATTCACGACGCTCGCCTCCCTTCGCATTCGCCTTGCGACGAATGTGCATCCAGGCCGCAGCAGCGCAAAGCACCGCCGCGCCGGCAAGGTACGTCAGAGTGACGCCCGACATACCAGAAAGGGGCAAAGAGGTGGAGTAGGTGTTGGTGAAGGTGGGGTCATCGGTCTTGCGTTCGCCGTTGGCGTCGACCTCGTAGTAGGTCGGCGTGCAGGTCAGATGTCCTTTGCCGTCATCCTTTGCCGTCACCACGACCTTGAAAGTCTTGGTGTCGTTCTTATAACCTTCGTGTTTGGTGCCATCGGCCTCGCTGGCGGCGCATTCACAGATGTAGTAGGTGAACTGCGCCTGCCTATTGTTATCGAGCTCATTAACGCCTAGTGGGCCGATTTGTACCGATCCGAAATCTACTGTCTGAAGGTTTTTCGACCCAGCAGTAGTATATTTATATATGGGCTTAAAAGATTTCTCCGCGTCAGAATTCTTGGTATACAGCTCGAACTTAAACCTCTTCATCTCGCCGCCGTCGACCTTCTTGGTCACCTGAGGCGTCCAAGTGCCTGAGGTCTGGTAGGGCGCAAGTTCGTTCGTAAACGCAGGGTTGGAGTCGTTGCCGATCGTTACGGTCGAAACGGCACTGTCAGCCGGATCCACATTCCAGTTATAGAAGTCATACGGGGTGAAGCCCGTGTCGCCTCTCTTTTTGACGGAGACTTTGGAAGCACCCGTATCGACCACATAGCGATTGATTTTAATTCCCATAAGAGTGGTCGTAACTGGATTAGCGCTTACGCTTACGTGAATTTTATAGATGGTCTGATCGAATGTAGTGCCTTTTTCATCGACAGGAACTTCGACAAGATAGAGGTCGTAATTGCCCGATTGGAAGTTCGCAGCCGTATCAATGACAATCTCTCCCTCGTCATTAACGGTAACCTCAGGCGTCGCCTCGCATCCGCTTGCGTTGAGCGTGCCATTCTCATTCCAGTATGGTTCCCTGTCTGAACCGACAGCTTTACCCAACAGCTTAAACTGATAGCCATGACCCGAGAGGCTTTGCGTGCTGCCGTCCTTCTTAAGGACTTTATTTGCCTTGACTTTGATTGCAGGATACACGTTCAAAGCCTCGACCTTGCCAACGACAAGATCGCCGTTGGTCATGATGCCGCCGCCGTGGGTGTATGAGTAGTTGCCACTGATGATGGTCGTAGCCGCTGCTTTCGCTTTATTTACTGCATCTGAGGAAGGATTAGCCTGAAGACCGAACATATACTTGGCCTCGGCGCCGCCATTTGGGTCGATGGTAATCGGAATTCTGTCGCAAGTGCCCTGCCAACCAGCCGATTCGCCGCCGAGCATCTTGCCAAGAACGACTGCAACCGTATTTTGGCTGTCATTATTGCGTACCAAGAAGAAATCCCTATGGCCGTGATTTTCGAAGGGATCACTAATGTAATGAGTATTTTGGTCCAAATCCTTATCATGACCACCGGCAGAGAAGTGCTCACCGTGATCCGCATTGTTGTAGATTGCAGCACCATTTGAGTGAGAGACAATCGTCTCGCCCGTAGGGCAAGCACCAACGCCGCCACCCCAGCCGCCGGCCTCATTGTTGGTAATCAACGTCTGTACGATATTGAGCTTGCCGCCCTGCTGGATAAAGATGCCGCCGCCGCCCCAGTCGCCCCCGCGACCGTTAGTGCTGCCCGTCATGGTCTTGTTGTTGGTGATGTAAATCTTGTTGGACGTGCCCGGCTCAGTCCCAATATCGCCGGTAGTACCGGTGGAAATACGGAGACCACCGCCCTCGGCATTTTCGGACATATTGCCTGCAATAATGCCGCCCGTCATTTTGAACTTAATCCACTGGTTCCAAAAGCCAGCGTAGATTCCGCCGCCGGCCTCATGGGAGTAATTGGCAGTAACGGAGCCATCCGTCATAGTTAGTGTGCCGCCGTGTGTGCATGCAATGCCGCCGCCACCGAGCACGCCATTGTTGTAAAGGTTATCAGTGACGCGATCGTTGACTCGGTTGTTTGTTATACAGGCAGAGCCGCTAATGGTAACGTTTGCGCCCTTGGTATAAACACCGCCACCGTAGCCACCGGCGTTGGTGTCGTCACCATTGTTGATGGTATTTCCATACGTAGCGTTGCCAGAGATAACACCACCGGAGAGATTCAACGTGGCACCCTGGTCAGCATAGATGCCGCCGCCAGAGGCTGCCTTGTTTGCCGCGATTACACCGTTGGTCATGTTGAGCTTAGCATTTGCACCCGTCACACATAGGCCGCCGCCCCAACCACCGCCGTTGCCGTTGGTGACGTAACCACCAGAAATATTGACAGCGCCCTGAGAGAGAATAACGTGACCGCTGTTGCCCAGGGTACAAGGCGTTGTGATCATGCCTCCGTTGAGGTTAAGCGTACCGCCGTCCTCAACAGAAATGACTTGTTGAACCGATCCGCCTTCGGACGCACCGACAATTGCACCGAAACCGCTGACGACATGCTTAGTTGTAGTCTCGGTGGTGCCAAATCCGCCTTCGCTAGGCATGCTTGTTGTTACATAGTAAGTAAGAGTGCCGTTGTTGTTGGTATCCCATGTCATGGCTGCAGCCCGGCCAGGATTATTTTCATTATCAGTAGAAGTTATATCGCTTGGCTTTACAGAATCCTCAATGGTAAGCGCACCGCTCGCTACCGTAATGAACGTGTCGTTATTACCAACGCGGTAATAAAGCTTATGACCCGCAAGATCAATCTTAGTGTCTTTTTCGATTTTGATTGGCTTGGTCGACCAAGCGTCACTTGTCAGGCAATAGCTTCCGCCGGTGGTAAACCTGTCAGTAACATCACCCTGTAGCCCGATATCACCGTTGACGTTCACGTCAGCAAGCGCGATTGAGTTCTCGTCGTCAGCACCATCATCCGCGGGTTGCGCAGCGCTCTCGGCTCCCGTGTCATCGGCAGCCGGATCCGCCGCAGCAGCGTCTTCTCCCTCGCCACCCTCAGCGCCGTCACTTTTCCGGTTTTCAGCGTCTTTGCCCGTGGAATTGTCCGCACAGGCGTCCTTGCTTAAAGCGCCCTCGTCCGCAGCAACCTCCTCGGCAGCAACCTCCTGAGTGCCATTGGCAATGGCCTGCGAGATCGGAGGCATGACGAGCGACAGTACCAGGCTCAACACGGAGGCTCCGCACAAAACGCCTGCCAGTACACGGCGCGTCGCTTTTTTACTCTGCTTAGTTTTTTCTGAATTCGCTTTCATCGATGTCTCCTCCCCAAGAGACCGCGATCTTGCTCTTTCACTATCAAACGTATCTGCGCAATCTGTAATTGCGCTCGCTTAGTAATACTATTGTAACTATTGTTTAAACATCTGAGCAGCAAAACCGACATTTTTGTAGCAAGTTCTCAATTCTCTTGACAATTATTCAGATTTGCCTTCGTTTATTCGCTCTGAAATATCTGTTTCTACTGGTAATTAAGTTAGTTATCAGTTTTTTAATAGCATTTTATTTATTTGCACAACATTTTGCTCAAGAGCAAACATCCTGTGAACGGTCGAAAATCGACCGTGAGCGGTAGGTCATCAACCGGGAAGAATACCCTACCAAACTGATGAGAATATCTTTAACCCATCGGTGGTTAGAAGCGTGATGTTCAGACAACCATATTTGAATTTTCGCGCAGATTTTAGGCATCATTTCGCCAAAATTGCCTGAGGCCACCATAAAGGTGCCGGTCCCCTTCGTGGTGGTTCTCCCCCAGTGCTACAGCAGATGTTCCTCGATAAAGATCGCGATGCCGTCTTCGTCGTTGCTCGCGGTTACAAAGTCGGCGGCGGCACGGGTGGCGACGCTGCCGTTTGCCATGGCCACGCCCACGCCGGCGTCGGCCACCATGCAGGTGTCGTTGTCCGCATCGCCAAACACGCAGATGTTCTGGAGCTCCATGTTGTTGAGCTCCGCCACGCGCACAAGACCGCGCGTCTTGGACACGCGCGGATCCATGAACTCGTAGAGGCGCTGCGTGGTTTGCAGGGCGGCCGCCTTGACGGTGTCGTCGGCAAACGTCGATGCGCGCTCGATGACCTGCGGCATTACCTCGGGCGCCATGGTAAACATCACCTTGGGCTGCGGCTCGCGCAAGAACTCGGCAAAATCGACCACTTTATAGGGCACACAGTCGACGCGCGACAGGTGCTCCACGCACGCATTGCTCTCGGGCACGTAGAACACGCCGTCTCGGGGGCAGACGGGCGTTGCCGGAAGGTCCGCCATGTGCTCGCAGATGCGCGCGATGGTTTCACCCGGCAGCGGGTAGCTCAGCTCGTTGATGCCGTGCGCGCGGTCGATGACCTCGGCTCCGCCACAGCCCACCATCACGTCCACCAAGCCGTCGATGCCCCAGAGCTCGTACATGGCCTCGGTCGCGTGGGCGTCGCGCCCGGTGCACAGGCCAAAGAGCACGCCGCGCTCGCGCAGGGCGCGGATCGCGGCCACGGTGCGCGGGGACACCGTGTGCTCGCTTGTGAGCAGCGTGCCGTCGATATCGCAGAACACGGCTTTGATGTGGCTGAATGTGGCGTCCATGAGGGCCTTTCTGGGTAGCGTGGCGGTGTGGGGCGTAATCGAGAGTGGCGTACATGGTATACCAATGCACGGGTCGTTGGGGCCCGACCGCTACAAAGGTGCCCGGCCCCTTTGTGGTGGCCTGTGGTGCTCGGGTCTCAGCACAATCCATCACAACATTCGACGTTTTTCGGCAAAATCGCGATTTTCATCGAATGTTGTGACGGTTTCTTACCGTTCCGCAGCACGATCAAATTTCTTGCGTCCAAACAGCAGCAGCGCCGCGGGGACCGCCGTTACGACCAGGCCCGCCCCTACGAGCGTCTGCTGCACGCCAAATGTTGCTGCCAGCCACGGAGCAATCGCCAGCGGGGCCACGCCGGCGAACATGTTGCCAAAGCCCATGACCGAGTTAACACGGCCGAGTTGCTCGAGCGGAGCCGTCGTTTGCACGATGGTGTTATGGAGCGGGTTGACGACGCCCCAGGCAACGCCAAGGGCGATCTGGCCGATGAGGGCCACGCCCACGTACGGCGTGCCCACGTAAAGCAGGCTTCCCAGACCCACGGACATAAGCGCCACGAGCAGCGTTTTGAGGCTGACGAAGCGCGGCGGCATGCGGAGCGCGAGCACGGCGCCCAGCACCGCGCCCACGCCGCAGGCCGACGAGAGCCAGCCCATCCGTTCGACGCCGACGTGCAGGATATCGCGATAGAAGAACGACTCCAGCGGATCGAAGGCGCCGTAGCCAAAGTTCGAGAGGAAGATGATGCAGAAAAGTAGCGCGAGGACGCTGTTGGTGAAGACCGTCTTGATGCTGGCCGCGAAGGTGGCACGGGCGGACGCACTGGGGTTGGAGCTTTGGGCCGCGCGCCCGGCGATGCGGCCTTCCCTCGGCTTAAACCCCCAGCCGACGATAAGCGCCAGCACAGTAAAGAGCACCATGAGCACGAACACCGCGCGTGACGATGCTGCCGCCGCAACAAAGCCGCCCAGCGTGGGGCCGACGATAATGCTCACGTTGGAGAACATGGTGATGGCGGAATTGATGTCTTTGAGCTCGACAGGGTCGTCGGTGAGGTAGGCCGGATAGGACGTGGCGATGGGCTGGGCGAACCCCATCACAAAGCCCAAGAGTACTGTGCCGGCAAGAACTGTTCCGGTCGCGCTGCCAAAGGCGATGATCGCCGCACCCGTTGCCAGCGTGCCGACCATGCTCAGCATAAAATGGCGGCGCGGGCCCCAGGCGTCGAGCACCGCGCCGCCCGCAAAGGACCCCAGGATCACGAAGACGTTCATAAACAGGACGGCCAGCGACGTCGCGACGACCGAGGCGCCGTCCGCATAGGCAAGCGTTCCGATGACGCCGATAAAGTAGCTGGTCTGGAAGCCGGTGTAGATCAGAAACCGCATTGCCACCAGGCACTTTGCCTGCGCGGACAACGACGGTTGGGATTTTGAGATTAGAGATAGGGACATGGGCGCTCCTTGTTACATACGAATACGGGCCGCGGGCATTGACCGCCGACCATCGACTCAATCTTTCTGTATGCAACGTTAAGGACGCATCGGGCCCCTTCTCTCCGTCTTCGCCCGGATGAACTACTTGGTAGATTTTAAGGCATGTCCCAAAGATCTACCAAAGCAAAAACCACCACAAAGGTGCCTGGCCCCTTTGTGGTGGAAGTGACGTTTGCCCAGATAAAACCTGCCAAAATAAACCTGTCCCTTTTTGGTAGGTTTCTGTTATGGCAGCGCAGCGAGCCGGTTCCAAGTGCCCCAGGTCGCCCCGAAAGAGGAGCGACGCGTACTTTGGTACGCGAGCGACGGCTTGAGGGGCGAGATGGGGTGCTTGGGGCCGGCGCAGCGTCAAGCCTGAAGATGGTCTTGGATAAGGTCACAGATGGCTCGGGCGTCGTTGATGTTGATGGCTCGGGTCGCGAAGCCGGCGTCGAAGGCCTGACGCGCCAGAGCCTCGTTGCAGGCAAGGGCCAGCGTACGGCCGTCGACCAGGTCGAGCGAGCTCTTGCCGCGCAGACGATCCACGCCGGAGCGCGCGACCACGATATTGTCGAAGCCCTCGGTCTTATAGCCCTCGATAATCACCACATCGACATCGTCGTAGCGCGACAGCAGCTCGCGCGCGGGCATCTCGTCCTCCTCGCGCGTGTCGGCGTACTCCGCCCAGCGCGTGGCGCAAATGAGGCCCACGTGTTTGGATCCAGCCTGGTGATGGCGCCAAGTGTCCTTGGCGGGCACATCGATATCGAAACCGTGATGTCCATGATGCTTGAGCGAGCCCACGCGCAGGCCGCGGCGGGTGAGCTCAGCGATGACCTTCTCGACAAGTGTGGTCTTGCCCGAGTTCTGGTAGCCGATAAACGCGATTGCTGGGGCAGCCGGGGTGGGGGCTGCGGGCACGGCCGGGGCGGATGCGCTCGCAGGCGCGGCACCATCGGCAGCGGTTGCCTCGGCAGCAGCCTGGCGTTCAGCGCGATCCCACACGCCCGAACGGCCACCCTCCTTGTGCAGCAGACGCACGTCGACGATCCCCATGCCGCGATCGACGGCCTTGCACATGTCGTAGATGGTCAAGCATGCGGCACTCGCGCCGGTCAGCGCCTCCATCTCGATGCCCGTCTTGCCCGTCACGCCTGCCGTGACCAGCACGTGAAAACCGACCTGCCCGTCCGGACGCGCCGGCGCCCAGCCCTCGGGCGTCTCGTCGGCCGGCGTTCCCGCCGGAGCGATGGGCTCGATATCGCACTTGCTCTTGGTGATGAGCAGCGGATGGCACATGGGAATGATGTCGCTCGTGCGCTTGATGGCCATGATGCCCGCCACGCGCGCGCAGGCAAGCACGTCTCCCTTTTTGGCGCGGTCCTGCAGCACCATGGCCTGTGTCTCGGGATGCATGAGGATGGTACCCTCGGCGATGGCGATGCGGTGCGTCTCGGCCTTGTCGGATACATCGACCATGCGCACCTCGCCCTTGGCGTCCACGTGCGTCAACTCGTCGCGACGTGCGTCGCGGGCAGAGTCGACGACGCTATCGCTGGCGGTCGGTTGCACGCCCGCGGTCGCGGCGTCTTTGCTGGCAGACGTGGCTTTGTGGGCAGACATCGCGGCCCTGCGAGCGGCCTTGGTGGCATCGGCGTACCTGCTCTTGGCCATATGATCATCCTCCGATTTGGGACATAAATCGTTGCGTGCCCTCAATTATCGCGTGTTCCTGCGGTTTGTGGGCCACGGCATCGCGCCAAATCGAAAGTACCTGCATATCATCACCACGGCGCAGCGCCTCGCGAACCGAATACTCGGCATCGCTGAACAGGCAGGGGCGCACGTTGCCGTCGGCCGTCAGGCGCAGACGGTTGCAGCTCGCGCAAAAATGGTTCGACATGGCACTAATGAAGCCGACTGTACCCACCGCGCCCGGAAAGCGCCAGTAGCGCGCGGGGCCGGCACCGGCGGGAGCGTCGTTGATGTCGAGCGGCTCAAGCTCACCCAGGCCAGCCGCGGCGGCCCCGGCATTGATGCGCGCCCGCAACTCGTCGCTCGGCACGGTGTCGCTCGCGTCCCACAGCTCGGGATTGAGCGTGGGCGCATGCGGGTCCACGGCACAATGCGAGCTCGTGTGCTCGTCGCCGATGGGCATGTATTCGATAAAACGCAAGTGAATGGGGCGATCGACCGTGAGCCGCGCGAGGGCCGCCACGTCCTGGTTGAGACGGCGGACGACCACGCAGTTGACCTTAACCGGCTCAAAGCCCCAAGCAAGCGCCGTATCGATGCCGGCCATGGTCTGCTCAAGCCGGCCCAGACGCGTAATCTTTCCAAAGAGCGTGGGGTCGAGCGTGTCGAGCGAAATGTTGACGCGGTCGAGCCCGGCGTCTTTGAGCTGCGGCGCCAGCTTGGGCAGCAGGGCGCCGTTGGTGGTGAGCGAGATGTCCTCGATCTGCGGGATCGCGCGGATGTCGCGAATGAGCGGGATAATACGGCGGCTGACCAGCGGCTCGCCACCCGTCAGGCGCACGCGGCGAATACCCTCCCCCGCCACCAGGCGCACAAAACGGGCGATTTCCTCGGCACTGAGCAGCTCATCGTGTGCGCGCGGCGCCACGCCGTCGGCGGGCATACAGTAGATGCAGCGGAAATTGCACTTGTCAGTAACGGCAATGCGCAGGTAGTTGATATCGCGGCCAAAACCGTCATGTTGCAGGCGCTCGTCCACGCAATCCTCCCCTCGCGCAGGCCATTATTCTTCAGGGAATATAGTACCGCACACGGGAACCAGGCCGACACGCGTACGACAGGGCATGCCATTCGAGCAAGAAGGGCTTCCCGAGCCCATCCTCAGCATTCAAACCGTCCCAACATTCGATGCTTTTCCCGATATTGGCAAAAAACGTCGAATGTTGGGACGGTTTAGGTGTCCGCAGGGCTCGGAAGACGAGCTAGCCGCCCCTAGAGGCCACCATTCCAGTGCCGAATCACGAATTCCCGCAGGTCATTCTGCCGTTTCTGGAACATCTCACTTCGGTCGCACTTGAGGCCCATAGCGAGCGCAATGGCGTTCATCGCCCGGTGCAATTGCAGCCGGTTGGCAAACTGGGTCCCGGTGAGAACGATCATCTTAAAGCCCAGCGCGCTCAGCACGGTCATACGCTCCGCATCCGACGCGCTGCGCTGTTTATCAAGATGATCCGAGCCGTTGTATTCAATCCCCGTACCACTCGCAGGCGCATATACGTCAATCTCGAAATACCCGGCCTTAGCGAGATACTTGAACTCGCTGGGAACATCGACCCGATGGTTGAGCTCGACCCTGGTGTACCCGAGCCCGCCTTGGGAACGCTTCGCGACGACCATGATCGCGGTGGCCGTCTCCATGGGCGACCGCGCACCATCGTGCACGCGCTTGAGCACGGCAGCCGCACGTGTAGCCCCCTGACGAGATCGGTTCTCATCGCAATAAGCGATCAAGTCGGCAACGGTATACCTCCGCCCCATCTCGATATAATCGCCTGACGACAATTGATTCAAATGGTATCGGGCGCAGATTTCATACCCATATTCCAGCTGTTCGGGTTCACACATCCACGAGCCCGCCTGGACAAAACACATGGCCTCGTCAACCACCAAGAGGCCCTCTGCCACCTCGATAAGATGATCCGAAGGTATGGGCGCCCCAAACACGTGGCGTCGGAGACCCGCCGGCCGAGAGCGTTCAAAATCGAAGCTGACCAGCGTGTCGATACGATCGAGCTCCTCATGCGGGATGCCAAGTGAGGCCAGATAGTCGGCAACGATCTCGACCGCCGTAGATATTCTCAGCCCCTTGGCATCTAACCCCAGTTTGGGCAGGTCCGCGGTCGACTGCGCCTCGCTGGCAATCGAGTCCTCATCGTATAGGCTGCTTGCTCGTGAGAGCGACTCGGACGGGCGCGCCACATTGTGGTACAGCCAGGCAGTCTTATGGGACAGGACGATCGGCAGGTCCATGAGCCCTCCAATGGGTCGGATAACCAACCTTATTCCCCTGCTCGCGGATTCGCACACCTTTACATGCAAGTTAGCGATTCCACCCGATCGGATGACAGAAAAACCGTCCCAACATTCGATGCTTTTTCTCAAAATCGAGAAAAACGTCGAATGTTGGGACGGTTTGAAGCGGAGTAAGGAGCATGGAGGGCCAAAGCACCGTGCTCAAACGGGTTAATCCAGCTCCTTTAAGCCGTGCGCTAGCTGCCAGTATTCGCCGTGCTGGGCGAGGAGCTCCTCGTGGGTGCCGCGTTCGATGATGCGGCCGTGCTCGAGGACCATGATTGCGTCGGCGTCGCGAACAGTGGACAGGCGGTGCGCGATCATAAATGTGGTGCGCCCGCGCATGATGCGGTCCATACCGCGCTCGATGAGCTTTTCGGTGCGCGTGTCGATGGAACTCGTGGCCTCGTCCAGGATGAGTACCGGCGGGTCGGCCACGGCCACGCGCGCGATGGCGAGCAGCTGGCGCTGGCCCTGCGACAGGTTGGCACCATCGGCCGTGACCGGCGTGTCGTAACCTTGCGGCAGGCGGCGGATAAACGAGTCAGCGCAGGCGGCCTCGGCGGCGGCGCGCACCTCCTCGTCGGTCGCGTCGAGCTTGCCAAAGCGGATATTCTGCGCAATGGTGCCGCTAAACAGGTGCGTATCCTGCAGCACAATGCCGAGCGACCCGCGCAGGCTGGCCTTGGCGATATGCTTGACGTCGATGCCGTCGTACGTGATCTCGCCGTCATCGACCTCGTAGAAGCGGTTGATGAGGTTGGTAATGGTCGTCTTTCCGGCACCCGTCGAGCCCACGAAAGCGATCTTCTGTCCCGGCTTGGCAAACAGGTTGAGGTCCGTAAGCACGCGTGTGCCCGGCACGTAGGAAAAGTCCACGGCATGGAAGCGCACGTCGCCGGCAAGCGGCACGAGGCCGGTAACAAGCTCGGTGCCGTCGGCCGCCACCGCACGGCCCGCATCGTCGACCGAGGCCACGTCGTGCAGATGTCCGTACGTGCCCACGCCACGGCCCTCGGGAATCTTCCACGCCCACGCGGACTCACCCGTCTGCACCAGCTCCACGCAACCCTCGTCCACCTCGGGCTGCAAGTCCATTGCGGCAAACAGGCGCTCGGCACCGGCCAGCGCGTTGAGCAAGAAGTTTCCCAGCTGCGTAAACTGGTTGATGGGCATAGCCGCCTGGCGTACAAAGACCAGGTAGCTCGCGAGCGCGCCCACGTCGGCCAGACCATTGATGCAGAGCATGCCGCCCGCCACCGCAACGATCGCATAGTTGGCATATCCGATCACCACGGTCATGGGAACCATCGAGTTGGCGTAGGCCTGCGCGGCGCCACCGGTGCGGCGCAGCTCCTGGTTGCGCGCGTCAAAACCTGCCACGTTGGCCTGCTCGTGGTTAAAGACCTTGATGACCTTTTGGCCCGAGACCATCTCCTCGACATATCCGTCCAAGTCGCCGAGCGACGCCTGCTGGGCAGCGAAGAAGCGCTTGGAGCGAATACCCGAATAGCGCGCGTACAGCACAATGGCCGCGTCGCACACAAGCGTGATAATCGTGAGCTGCCAGTTGAGGATGATGAGCATGGCCGTGGTGCCGATCACCTGGATGGTCGCCTGAATCACGTTGGCAAAGCTGTTGTTGAGCGCCTCGGAGACCGTGTCGACATCGTTGGTGAAGAAGCTCATGATGTCGCCCGAGCGCGTGCTGTCGAAATAGCTGAGCGGCAGCGTCTGAATGTGCGCGAACAGGTCGCGGCGGATGTCGGACACCACGCGCTGGGCCGCACGCACCATGATTTGCGAATAGCCCAGGGCCGACAGCACGCCCGCGGCGTAGATGGCGGCCGTAAAGAGAACCTGCTTGGTAAGCAGCTCCTCTCCACCCGTGGCCAGGCCGTTGACGATGGGGCGCACCATGTAGGTGCCGGCAAGGCTCGCGATGGCGGCGATAGAGGCGAGCACACCCACCGCGAGCAGCGAGAACTTGGCGTGGCCCATGTAGCTGAGCAAGCGGCGGAGCGTCTGCCCCAGATTGGCCGGACGGGCCTGAGCTGATGTCTTAGGCATGGCGCTCACCTCCTTTCTGAGCCTGAAGCGATCCCCACGCGACGGAGGAAAACGGATCATCCGCGCCGTCAGCGTCGCCGGCATCGTCCGCATCCCCCGCGAACTCCATCTGCGAGGCGTAAATCTCCTGGTAGATGTTGTCACCCGCCAGCAGCTCCTCGTGCGTGCCCACACCATGGACACGGCCGTCGTCCAGAACCACAATGCGATCGGCATCCATCACGCTCGCGATGCGCTGGGCGATGATGATCACAGTCGTATCGGGAATCTGCGCGATGTGCTCGCGGATCTTGGCGTCGGTCGCCATATCGACCGCGCTGGTCGAGTCGTCAAAAATGAGCACGCGCGGATGCTTGAGCAGCGTGCGCGCGATGCACAGGCGCTGCTTCTGCCCGCCCGAAACGCCGGCGCCGCCCTGGCCCAACTCGCCGTCCAGCCCGCCGATGCGGTCCAGGAACTCGTCCACACACGCCGCGCGGCAGGCACGCAGCAGTTCCTCGTCGGTGGCATCGGGTGCGCCCCACTGCAAGTTTTCGCGCACGGTGCCCGTAAACAGCACGTTCTTTTGCAGCACAATGCCCACGGCGTCGCGCAGGGCGGCCAGGTCGTAGTCGCGCACGTCACGCCCGCCCACGAGCACGGCGCCCTCGGTCGCGTCGTACAGGCGCGCGATGAGCTGCACGAGCGAGCTCTTGCCCGAACCCGTGCCGCCAAGCACGCCCACCGTGGAGCCCGGCTCAATACGAAGGTCGATATGCTCGAGCACGTCCTCGGCAGCATCCGCGCGGTACTTAAACGACACGTCGTGGAACTCAACGCTTCCGTCGGCGACCTCACGCACCGCCGCGTCTGCCGCAGGTGCCTGGATAAGCGATTGCTCGTCAATCACGCGCGAAATGCGCTCCACGCTGGCGAGCGCGCGCGTGAGCAGCAAAAACACGTTGGAAATCATCATGAGCGAGTTCATGATCAGCAGCACGTAGCTCATAAAGCCTGTGAGTGAGCCCACGCCCAGCTCGCCGGCGATAATCATGCGCCCGCCGATCCACAGGATGGAGATGGCGGCCACGTACATCGATAGCTGAAACACCGGCAGGTTGAGCACGGCATTGCCGAAGGTCTTTGTCGCCGTGTGTGCGAGCTCGGTATTGACGGTATCGAACTTAGCCTCCTCGTGCTCGGCGCGCACATACGCCTTGACGGCGCGCACGGCGGTGAGGTCCTCCTGCACCACGCCGTTGAGGTGGTCCATCGAGGTCTGCAGCTGGCGGTAGAGCGGGCTCACGCGGTAGGTGATGACGCCCAGCACAATCGCCAGCACAGGCAGGATAATCGCGAAGACCGTGGCGAGCGGGCGCGACAGCACCAGGGCATAGACCAGGCCGACGATGAGCGTCACCGGTCCGCGCACCATGGGACGAAAGCCGTTGCCGATGGCGTTTTGGATAACGGTAATGTCGGTGGTCATGCGGGTGACAAGCGAGCTGGCGTCGTAGTTATCCAGGTTGCCAAAGGCGAGCGTCTGAATCTTGCGATACTCGGCCTCGCGCAGGTTGGCACCCAGGCCCGAGGCCACGCGAGCGGACGTGCGGGCATAGCCCAGGCCCAATACCAGCGAAAACGCCGCGCACACCAGCATGCACGCGCCTTGCAACAGCATGTAGTTGACGTCACCTGCGGGCACGCCCACATCGATAATGTTTGCCATGATGACCGGGATAAACAGCTCGAGCGCGGTCTCAACCGAGACGAACATCACACCGAGAATGGCATCGCGACGGTATTCCCCCAGGTAGGAAAACAGTATTTTGAGATTGCGCACGCAGGTTCATCCCCCATCAAACGTTGTTCGCAAACGCACGTATTATTGCGCGCCGGGCGATAGTGTCAAGTGTTCCGAAATCGATTTCTACAAGGCCGGCGCAGGCGCTAAGCCCGCGCGGCGCGTGCCCGTATTCAAATGGAAATGATTGAAGGCGCGATTTTTTTCGCCCCATCGCCAACATAAACCTTGACTCTACAATCGTTGTAGGGTTTTCACTACACTGGTACGCAAACGAACCAAGCCAGAAAGTGCCCGCCCATGGAACACGACCTCACACGCGGCAATGTCCTTAAGACCATCGCGGTCTTCGCCCTGCCCTATATGCTCTCGTACTTTTTGCAGATGCTCTACGGCATGGCCGACCTGTACTTTATCGGGCAGTTTAGCGGCGCCGCCGGCATCACTGCCGTGGGCAATGGCGCGCAGACGCTCTATATCATTACCGTGACGCTCGTGGGCCTGGCCATGGGAACAACCGTCATCGTCGGCCACGCCGTGGGTTCGCGCCGCTTTGACCGCGCCGAGGCCGCCATCGGCAACACCATCACGCTCTTTATGGGCGTCTCGGTGGTGCTGGCCGCGCTCTTGCTCGCACTGTGCCCGCAGATCGTGGCGCTCATCGGCACGCCGGCCGAAGCGGTCGAGGGCACTGCCGCCTACCTGCGCATCTGCTTTATCGGCATTCCATGCATCGCCGCATACAACATCCTCTCGGCCATCTTTCGCGGCCTGGGCGATTCACGCTCGCCCATGTACGTGATCGGCGTGGCATGCATTATCAACATCGCGCTCGACTTTCTGTTTATTGGCCACATGGGGCTCGGTCCCGTGGGCGCGGCACTCGGCACGGTGATCGCGCAGACGGCAAGCGTTGCCCTCGCACTCGTATGGCTCAAGAGCCGCCGCACAAACATCCACGTCAAGCGCAGCGATTTGCGCCCCCAGCCCGAGGTGCTCGGCAGCATCCTTAAGATTGGCGTGCCCGTGGCCGTACAGGACGGCTGCATCCAGGTGGCATTTATGTTCATTACCGTTATCGCCAACCACCGCGGGCTGGTCGACGCCGCCGCCGTGGGCCTGGTCGAGAAGATGATCAGCTTTTTGTTCATTGTGCCGAGCTCCATGGGCGCCACCGTCAGCGCGCTCACGGCGCAAAACGCCGGCGCAGGCAAGGGTGACCGCGCGCGTCAGGTGCTCAAGGATGCCATGACCATCTCGGTCGTGTACGGCTGCCTGATCACGGTGCTGATGTGGCTGGTGGCGCCGGCGTTTATCGGCTTTTTTGCCAAGGACGCCGCAGTAGTCGCGGCCGGTACCGGCTATATGCGCAGCTATATTTTCGACGCGATCTTTGCCGGCATCCACATTTGCTTTAGCGGCTTTTTCGCTGCGTATGGCAAGAGCTACATCGGCTTTGCGCACAACGTGCTGGCCGTGGTGCTCATTCGCGTACCCGGCGCATGGCTGCTGTCGAACGCCTATTCCGACACGCTGTTTCCTATGGGCATCGCCTCGCCGTGCGGGTCGATTCTGTCGGCAGCCATTTGCGTGGTGGCGTTTACGGTGCTCAACCGCCGCGGTGCTTTTGACAAGTTGGTGGCGTAGCGGGACGGCACGAGTCTGGCGCCCTACCCCCTATCGAAAGGAGCGGTCCTGTGACTGACACGCACGCTGAGTATACCGAGGGCCTGCTCCGCATTGGCGAGGTCGCGCGCCTGTTTAACCTGAACGTTGGCACGCTGCGGCACTACGAGCAGATGGGCTTGCTGGAGCCGGCGTATGTCGATGCGGCAAGTGGCTACCGCTACTACGGCGCGCGGCAGCTTTCTACCCTCAACACCATCAGCCACCTGCGCGTTCTCGATTTGCCGTTGGCTCAGATTCGCGAATTTGTGACCACGCGCGACGTGGACCTCATGCAGCGCCAACTCGCCCAGCAGCAGGAGCTTATCGAACGTAAACGCCGTGAGCTGGAACGCGTCTCACGCAAGATCGACAACCGGCTTGCCTTGTTGCGAGGCGCATTGGATGCTGAGCTCGATACCATCTACGAGGTCAACGCGCCCGAACTTCGTTGCGCCGTGCTGCGCGAACACGTCAACCCCACCGATGCCTATGCGCTGGAGTGGCAGATTCGCCAGTTGCAAAAAGGACAGCACGAGACCTTCGTATTCCTTGGCAATCTGGGTGTGGGCATCGCGCCCGAACGCCTGGACGCCGGCGACTTTGATGGTTACGACGAGGTCTTTCTGCTGCTCGATGACACGGATGACTACCTGGGCGATGTCGAGGTACGTCCTGCCGCGCGCTGTTTGACCATTAGCTTCCGCGGCACGCACGGGCAGGCAGTCCCGCGCTACGAGCGCCTGCTCGACTACATGCACGAGCGCGACCTGTCCCCCGCCGGCCCCTCACGCGAGATTGCCCTCATCGACGACATCATCAGCGACGACCCGGCGACCTACGTAACGCAGATCACGGTGCCTGTTACGGTCTCCTAATAAAACCGCCCGGAAAGAGTCGAACTTTCCGGGCGGTTCTTCAATTTGTCTATCGATGCCTTAAACCTGGGGCACCTGACCGGTAGCGAGGATCTGCTCGAGCGCGTCCTCATCCAGCACGGGCACACCCAGCTGCTCGGCCTTGGTGAGCTTGGAGCCCGCCTTGGGACCGGCGACCAGGTAGCTCGTCTTCTTCGACACGCTGCCCGAAACCTTAGCGCCGAGCACCTTGAGTGCAGCGCCCGCCTCGTCGCGCGTGCGGTTTACGAGCGTGCCGGTCAGGACAAACGTCAGACCCGCGAGCGGCTGCGCATCGGCGAGCTCGCCCGCTACGCCGGCATCGGCTGCGGCCTGCGCATGTGCGGCGCCCAAGTCAACCTCGAGCGACAGGCCCGCCTGACGCAGGCGTTCCAGCACGGCAAGGTTCTCGGGCACGGCCAGGAACTGCTTAACGCTCGCCGCGATCTTAGGACCGATGCCCTCGCACTCGGCGATGTCCTCTTCGCTCGCAAGGATGAGCTTGTCGATCGACAGGAATCGCTCGGCGATGACCTCGCCCACACTTTTGCCCACGTGGCGGATACCCAGGGCAAACAGCACGCGCCCGAGCGGCTGACTCTTGGACTTGTTAAGCTCGGCGATGATCTTCTCGGCCGTCTTGAGACCCACCGGAATGGGATCGCCCTTCTTAACGCCCTTTTTGCTGTTGGAGCTCGCATACACACGGCCCGTGTCCAGGCCGGCGATGTCATCGACCGTGAGCTGGTAGAAGTCCGCAACATCGTGGATCAGGCCGGCGGCGATCATCTTGTCGACGATCTCGTCGCCCAGGCCGTCGACGTCCATGCAGCCGCGGCTGACCCAATGGAGCAAGCGCTCCTTGAGCTGCGCAGGGCAGTCGATGGAGACGCAGCGGTAGGCGACCTCGCCGTCCTCGTGGACCACGGGGCTGCCGCACACGGGGCAGACCTCGGGCATGTGCCAGTCGACCGAATCGGCCGGACGCTTGTCGAGCACCGGGCCCACGACCTCGGGGATTACGTCGCCTGCCTTGTGCACGATGATAGTGTCACCCTCGCGCACGTTTTTGCGACGGATCTCGTCGATGTTGTGCAGCGTGGCGCGCGCGATGGTGGAGCCGGCGACCGTCACCGGATTGAACTCCGCGACCGGCGTGAGCACGCCGGTGCGGCCAACCTGGATGCGAATCTCGCGCAGGATGGTCTGCTTTTCCTCGGGCGGAAACTTAAAGGCGATGGCCCAGCGCGGCGCGCGAGCGGTAAAGCCCAGGTCGAGCTGCTGCTGGAAGCTGTCGACCTTTACGACCACGCCGTCGATGTCGTAGTCCAGATCGCCGCGATGCTCGAGCGCCTGGGCGCAGAACTCGTGGACTTCGGCCGGCGTGGCGCAGCGGGCCACGTTAGGATTGACGCTAAAGCCGGCGCTACGCAGCCAGTCGAGAAACTCGCGCTGACTATGGACGTGCAACGGGTCGGTATCGGCGATGGCGTAGATAAAGGTGGCGAGATCGCGGCGCGCCGTGACCTTAGGATCCTTCTGACGCAAGGATCCGGCGGCGGCGTTGCGCGGGTTGGCGAAGGGATCGCGGCCCTCGGCATCGGCCTCGTCGTTCAGGCGCACAAAGCTGCCCTTGGGCATGTAGACCTCGCCGCGGACCTCGATAGCGCGCTCGCGGTCGACGCCCATGTGGGCGAGCGCCGGCTCGGACAGGTGCATGGGCACGTCCTTGATGGTGCGCACGTTGAGCGACACATCCTCGCCCGTGGTGCCGTCGCCGCGCGTAGCCGCGCGCACGAAGGTGCCGTTCTGGTAGGTAAGTGCCACGCCCAGGCCGTCGATCTTGAGCTCACAGGTATAGGTGACGCTGCCGGCACCGAGCGCATCCTCGGTGCGTTGGAGCCATGCGTCAAGCTCGTCCAGATCCATGGCGTCGTCCATGGAATACATGCGCGCCATGTGCGTGACCGGCGTAAACTGCTCGCTCACGTAGCCGCCCACGCGCTGGGTATAGCTGTCGGGCGTCACCAGATCGGGATAGGTTGCCTCGATTTCTTGCAGCTCAACGAGCATTTTGTCGAAGGCAGCGTCCGTGATCTCGGGCGCATCGAGCATGTAGTAGCGGTAGGCATGGTAGTCGAGCTCGTGGCGCAGCTCTGCCGCGCGCGCTGCCGCCTGGGCGCGGGCGTCGGTCGGTGCGGCGGCACCCGCGCTCGCGGGCGCTTCGGTATCGATGTCCACGCCGTCACCAAACAGGCTCGATTGCTCCATAGCGGCACTCCTTCGCTCGATTTCAAACGGATACAAGAGTACCACCGGTCACGACGGGGCCGAATAGCCCTTTCAAACCGCACCGAATCGGCAGCCGGCAAACCGGGGTGGACAGTTAGTTCAGATACGTATAAATCTGCGAACCGAATCGAGCTCAAATGGCGCCATTTCAACCCATTTGGTCGTCTCGGAGCGGCCCGATCGGCTTATTTCTCCTTCCGAGCACCCATCCGAACCTCATTTCCATCCCAAAACAGCTCGAAACGCATTCCAGACTGCCCCAGATTTATACGTATCTGAACTAACTGTCCAGACCATTCCGAACCGAGCTCCTCGCCAGCTCAAAGTGATCCGTTTTCCTCCGTCCCTGGGAGATCATTATGGAAAGAGGGGGCTGTCCTGCGCTTGGCGGGACAGCCCCCTCTGGCTTCGATATGCGTGATGCGGCTCGCTAGTAACCCTGGCCGTAGCCTTGGCCCTGGCCCTGCTGGCCCAGCAGCTCCTCTAGGTACTGGCGCAGTTGCTCGTCGGTGATACCGCCGTTGCCGGTGTCGGTCGAACTGTCGTCCTGCTGCTGGTTCTGCAGTTCCTCGTCGGAGCCCAGCTCAACAGTGACCTTCTTCTCTTCCTTGCCGCGCACGAGCGTGATCTCGACCTTCTCGCCCACCTCGTGGCTGCGCAGCGCGATGATCAGGCCGTCGGCACTCGTAATCTCGTCGTCGCCCAGCTTAGTGATGACGTCGCCTTCCTGGATACCGGCCTTGGCTGCAGGACCGTCCTCCACAACGCTCGCCACATACGCGCCGCTATCGGTGCTCAGCTTGTTGGTGCGGGCGTTGAGCGCGTTGACGCTCGAGAGCGTGGCGCCCAGGTACGGATGAACCGGCGTCTTGCCGTCGATGATCTGGTCGGCGATGTTCTTGGCATAGTTGACCGGAATGGCAAAGCCAACGCCCGAGCTGGAACCCGAGTAGCTCTCGATGAGTGAGTTGATACCCACGAGCTCGCCGTTGTCGTTGACGAGCGCGCCGCCGGAGTTGCCCGGGTTGATGGCGGCATCGGTCTGGATCATGTTGGCATAAATGGTGTTGCCGCTGGTAGAGCTCATGGCCGTGGAGCGATAGAGCGCCGACACGATACCGGTGGAGACGGACTGCTCATTGCCGAACGGTGAGCCGATCGCCATGACCCACTCGCCCACGTTGAGCTTGGAGGAGTCGCCGATCTCGATCGGGGTAAGCTTGGAAGAGTCGGCGTCCTTGAGCTTAATGACGGCGAGGTCACTCGAGGCATCGTTGCCCACGAACTCAGCCTCGTAGGTGGTGCCGTCGTCCATGGTCACCACGTACTGGTCGTAACCGTCGACCACGTGGTTGTTGGTGAGGATATGGCCCTCGGTATCGAGCACCACGCCCGAGCCGACGCTGCCCGAGCTGTCCGACTCGTCAGCGGACTGCGAAAGCGTGTTGCCCTGGCTGCCACTCGAAGTGGCGGTGATGGAAACTACGGAGGGCAGCGCCTTGGCGGAAACGGCCTCGGCCAGCGTGGTGTCCTCGGAGTCGATGGTGATCTTTTGCGCCGACGAGCCCGAAGCGCCCGCCGTCACGGCATTCTTGCCGCCGCCGATATCGAGCGTGCCGCTCATGATAAGCGCGATGACCAGCAGGGCTCCGCAGGCACAACCGGCGAGCGCCGTAATGAAGATCGGCAACTTTTTGGTCTTGGTCTTGACCACCGTGTGCTTGTTCACGACCTGCTGGCCACCCAGCGGCTGGCCGGTCTGCGTGTCGTAGGCCTGCACATAGGGAATGTTGTTTCCACTGGCAGGCGTCGACTCCACCTGCACGCGCGGCTGCTGCTGGGTCTCGCCGGCGTTGCCCGCATCCTGGGGACGCTGGGAATCGTACTCGCTCATAGCTGCGATCCTTTCGTCAAATAACCAAAGGCCCGCCAAACATGTGGCGGGCCATCATTGTTCACGTTGAGTTGTACCCCAAGCTGGGCAGTCCCGAGCACTAGATGCCAAGATTTCAGCTTTGCTTAAGTAATGACATGCTTATAGGCCAATTCGTTCTATGCCGTCATGTCTATTCGATATAACAGTCGATAGCAAAGCTATATGTTGAATCGTTAATGAAGTCCGTAATCGTCGCGCCCATGCCTGATCCGCACGTCCACTTATCTTTCTCCGCGTCGTATGGCGTTGGCCCCCACCCCGTTTCATATGATGCTTCGCTTTCCGTGAAGTTATTCATCACGTATTTATCCTTCTGCATGAGCGCGTACCAAGCGTTTGCATACATCACAAGCGGATCGATTTGGACTATCGAGTACTTTCCGGAACGAATCTCAATTTCTGTTTTATCGTTATAATAAGCGACTGTGAGCTCAATCTTGGCAAGCAGCGGCAACGTTTCATCTGATTCCCTCTGGATTGTTATGACATCACCGGCCATAGCGTCGGCAGACACAGTTTTGCTCTCTGGCGTGAAAATAGTCTCTCTGCTTCTTGTTCGCGTTTTTTCATTGCCATTTTCATCTCTGACCACTGTGTCGACCACGAGCGTCAATCGCTTCTGAGCGTCCGGCAACTCCACGGCTTCTGCCATCCCGGCTCGCATCAAAATAGGAGCCCCCGCCATCAGACCTAAGAACTGCTTTCTATCAATCATTCTTCATTCCCCCTGTCTACTTGATTTGACTTTCTCAGCTGAATGGGGATACAGAACAGTCCCGTCAAGTTCCTTATCTTCCACAAAAACTAGAATCCATTTATCACCTGCTTTCAACCCTGAGACATATCCGGAACTTGACTTACGGCGCATATCGATTCTCTTACGGCAACCACTTGGCATAAGCGCCTCAAATTGCCCGTTATGAACATCCGATAGAGCGCGCACCTCGACTGCAACAACCGTGTCGTTTTCTCCCCCATTAGTCGCCCTTAACAGAAAGAAGCTCGCTGCGGTGAGCAAAGCAAAGGAAAGCACCAATAGGAGCATTGCCCTTCGAATGAACTTGTCGCCGTTCACGAGTACAATCAACCCTTGCAATATGTGCCATCGTGAGACGTGTAAATTGATACGTCATATGGAAGAAACTGTAGCTGGTTTGTCCATCCATTCCAAACAACAAGCAGGTACTTCTTGGCATTCGAGTATGTGTTATGCATTGCCACGTAGCCCACAACTGCCATTGCGTGCCCGCTGCCATTTGACCGGAGCCTTCCAGAGAAAATACTCAGATTCCCCGAGTCGGTATTCACCCTAAAGGAATCCCATGACGGATACCAAACGAATGACGTCTCAAGCTCCTTGCCTCGTCTTGCACAAAACTCCTTTAAGGCCGGAGCGGGTTTGTCAGGAGAAGTCTTGCCTTGAGTAAAGTACAGACCAGTCGCTTGATCATATTTCTTTTCTTCTTCTTCCCATGTCCCCGACAGCCTCCAAAGCTCCGAGTATAAATCGGACAATTTAAGGCGGTTCAAAGTCACATAGTGACTGCTAACTGCAAACATTGCCGAAACAGCGCAAGCATAAGTCCCCGTTTCTTTGATAACTTCTGTTTGCGTTGGCGTTATTATTCCCGAAACCGTTTTGCTCGCATCAACGACATATCCCTGTTTATACAAATCCTTGGCAGATACAAAAACGTCTTCGAAATGTTCCGGCGATCCGCTGCGATTGCCTCCCGAGGACAATTTATTTGGTACTTTTTTTCCACTTGCGTCTAAAACAATGTTTTTATCTAAGTCGGCAACGCCAACAGTTAGCTCGTCAATCTTTAACGCAACGACGTTATCCGAGGATGCGAGGAGTGCAATTTCTTCGCTTGCACTCTCGATAGGTAAAAGAGCGTTCGGAGCCAAGCAGTATTCGCTGATCCACCAAGATCGCTCTGAATCAAATACGACGTAGCCATAGTTAACGTCATCCCGCTTCGCACGAACGATATACCCGATTGAATCTCCATCGGAATTTACCATTTTTACTGGGTCACAAGCGGTCACCGGTTCATCCGATACATCATCAAAGAAAGCCTGCGCTTGCTCCACAGCTATTTGCGGTGTGACACGGACCAAGTCGTCGTCTCCAAAAACCAACCTTGGAGACATCAGGGCGGCAAGCAACACTATGAATCCGACAATCACCTTTCTCGAATAACGCATTTCTTCCTCCATCCGTGTAGTAGGGAGATACGGTAACTAAATGATATTCGCTAGATAGTGGTATACGTTTGATATTGTTTTTACTGACACACTTTTAATCGGTAAAAGGTCTTCTTATCGCCCTAAACGAGAAAAGGGTACTGGAGAAATCTCCGGTACCCTCACATTGCCCTCTATTTACTTGCTAGTCCTTAAACAGATAGCCCACGCCGCGGACGGTGGTGATGTGCGCCGCGATCTGCGGGCCCACCTTGGAGCGGATGCGTCGGATGTGCACGTCGACGGTGCGCGTGCCGCCGCAGTACTCAAAGCCCCACACGCGGTGTAGCAGCACTTCGCGGCTGTAAGCGCGGTTGGGATGCGTCGCCAAAAAGCTCAGCAGCGAGTACTCCATCAGCGTCAGGTCGATGGGCTCGTTATCGAGCGTCACCTGGTAGGTGGCCAAGTTGATCTCGAGGTTATCGATGTTGAGCACGTCATCGGCGGCGACGGTCTCCTCCTCGCCCATGAGGCGCTGCGCACGAGCCTTGAGTTCGTTGGGCGTCGCCGTGGGGCATACGAAGTCGGCATGCGCGTGATTCGGCAGGCGCAGGGTGCCGAGCGCCTCGTCGTCGACGATCACCAGCATGGGAACGCCGCCGCGATCTTCGAGCCACTTGGCAATCTGATCGATGCGGTCGCTGCGGATGCCATCGGAATCGAGGATCAGCAGGTCAAAGTCGTGCGCTGCAGTCGGCGAATCGGGGGTGGCCAGGCTCACCTCGACACCCAGGGTGGTCGTCAAGCTGCGGGCAAACTCGTGGAAGCGCGTCGTGCGCGCCATGAACAGGGCACTCTTTTCGGACATATCGGCCTCCAAAGAAATGAGCTCAATCGTACTGGAACAAGCCAGCGCGATTAGGAGTTCGCCAGGTAGTGCTTGATCTCCCACTCGGTGATCGTAGACTCAAACTTATGCCACTCGTCGCGCTTCTTTTTGAGGAAGAAGCTGTGGATGTGCTCGCCGAGGGCATCCTTCATAAACTGCGAGTCCTCAAACACGTCGAGCGCCTCTTTGAGCGAGCGCGGCAGCGGCGTGTAGCCGGCCTCGACCATCTGACGGTCGGTAAGCTTGAGCGTCTCGGCCGTTGCCTCGGGCGGGAGTTCCAGCTTGCGCTCGATGCCGTCCAGACCAGCCGCCAGCGTGACGGCGTTGACCAGGTACGGGTTGGCCATGGGGTCGGGGCTACGAAGCTCGATGCGCGTGGACAGCTGCTTGCCGGGCTTGTAGACCGGAATGCGGACCATGCTCGCGCGGTTGCGCAGGCCCCACGTGGCGTACTGCGGCACGGAATCGCCGCCCGTGGTGATGCGCTTGTACGAGTTGACCGTGGGGTTAGTGATAGCGCTGATCTCGCGCGCGTGTGCCAGAATGCCGGCCATGTAGTGCTTGGCGATATCGGAGAGGTGATACTTCTCGTCGTCCTCGCCCCAAAAGACGTTGTTGCCGTCGTGGTCGAACAGCGACTGGTGCAGGAACATGGCGCTGCCGTCCTCGCCCGCCAGCGGCTTGGGCATAAAGGAGGCGTGGCAGCCGCTCTCGTAGGCCTGCTGCTTAATGATGAGCTTGGCCGTGGTGATGGCGTCGGACATGCTCAGGGCCTCGGCGTGGCGCAGGCTCATGCCGTGCTGCGAGCGGCCGGCGGCGTGGAAGGTGTACTCCACGGGCACGGACATCTTCTCGAGCGTAAGGACCGTGTTGCGGCGCAGGTCGCGGGCGGCGTCGCTCACCGAAAGGTCAAAGTAGCCCACGTTGTCGAGCGGCTCGGGCGTGTGCTCGTCGGGGAAATAGTAATACTCCAGCTCGGCGCCCACGTTGAGCAGGTAACCGGCCTTCTCGGCCTTGTGGAACATGCGGCGCAGGGCATCGCGCGGGTCGCCAGCGAAAGGCTTGCGATCGGGGGTGCACACGTCGCAGAACACGCGGGCGACACCGTTGTGGCTCGGGCGCCACGGCAGGATCTGGAAGGTCGAGGCATCGGGGAACGCGAGCATATCGGCTTCCTCGGGCGTGGCAAAGCCCTCGATGGCCGAGCCGTCAAAGCCAATGCCCTCCTCAAAAGCGACCTCGAGGTCCTCGGGGCTGATGGCAAAGTTCTTGAGGCGACCGAGAATGTCGACAAACCACAGACGCACAAAGCGGATATCACGCTGCTCTACAGAGCGGAGTACGTAATCGATGTTCTGCTGGTTCATGTCGCTCCCCTTTCTTTCAGGCGGGTTTCGACTGTTCTATATCGCAGATACTATCGCAGAAAAATGTTTCCGCAGGGTTAAAGCGTGTCAGGCGTTCAAAAAACGTGCGAGGGCTGGCGAGTGCGGGTCGGTGGCTTAGCGCGAAGTGGAGGCTCGGGACTCGATGTGGCCGGGGATCTCGATGTGCTTGGGCGCAAGCCTTGCGGCCTCGCCTACCGTGGTGGTGACGATGTCGATACGCTCGGATAGGCGCTCGACCACGCGCTCGGCGATGGCCAGGGTGTCCTGCGCGGCCGTGGTCACGCCGCCAAAGAGCACGTGGTTCCAGGGGTAGTCGTCGAACGTCGCGATCTTAAGGCCCGCCGGCAGCGAGGGGCCAAGCTGGGCCAGCGCCTCGGTCAGGCGCAAGAAGACCAAGCCGTTGACGGCGATAAGGCCAAGCTTTTTACCCGCGTAATCGCGGATGGTCTCGTCCAGGCGACTAATGCCCTCGGCGCCACCGTCGGCCAGCGTGACGACCTCGCCGGCAAGACCGCGGCGCGAGAGCTCGTCGGTAAAGGCCTCGGCACGCTCACGACGGACGGGGCTGTCATCACTTGCCTCGGTGAGCAGGCACAGGCGCTCGCTACCCGCGGCAGCCAGGGCGTCGACCAGGCCGGCGACGAGCTCGCGGTTGTTAGACGTGACCAGGTCGATGCCGCCGTCCTCGATGTCGCGGTCGAGCAGCACGACCGGCAGGCGTCCCGCAGCCGCGGCGATCGCCCCATCGTTGCCGCCGCAGGTGTTGACGACCAAGCCGTCCACACCCGCGTCGATGAGCCTGGTGAGCGACTCGGCCTCCTTGGCAGGGTCGTTGCCGCTGATGGCCGTCATAAGCGAGCAGCCGCGCGCAGCGGCGCTAGCGGAAAGACCCTCGAGCATGGCGCTCGAAAACGGGTTGGCAATATCGGCCAGAATCACGCCGATGAGGTTGGTGCGCGAGCTGCGAAGGTTGCGCGCAGCGGCACGGGGACGGTAACCGGTGCGCTCGATGACCTCGGCGATGCGGGCACGGGTCTCCTCGGTCATCTGACCGGGACGGTTGTTGAGGTAGCGCGAAACGGTGGCCGGGCTCACGCCCGCCTCGGCGGCAATGTCTTTGATTCTCATCTGCGCCATGGCGCACCCCGTTTCCCATGTGTCGGCAATCTTAGCCATTTTAGGCATTTTTTTAAAAATCTCGCTTGCAAAACGTTGTAGGTGAGTATACTACAACTCGAAACGAAACCGATTTCGTAAACCGATTTCGGTAAGCGTTGGCACGGAGGTGCAAAGATGCACCCTACCGTCTTGGCACCTCCGTGCCAACGCCATATCAAAGGTGTACGCACAGTCAAGAAGGAGCTACGCGACCATGGGTAAAACGGTTCTTACCTTCGGCGAGATCATGATGAGGCTCTCGCCCAAAGATCACCTGCGTATTGAGCAGGCCACCGAGTTCGACGTCCGCTACGGCGGCGCCGAGGCCAACACCGCGCTTTCCCTGTCCTACCAGGGCGATAAGGCCGCTTACGTTTCCGTCGTTCCGGCCAACCGCCTGGGCGAGTGCGCTCTGCGCTCGCTGAAGGTCTACGACGTCGACACCACGCGCGTCGTGCGTCAGGGCGACCGTCTTGGCTCCTACGTGTTTGAGGTCGGCGCCTCGCAGCGCGGCAACGGCTGCGTCTACGACCGCAAGTACTCGGCCATCAACATGGCCAAGCGCGACGTCTTTGACTGGGACGAGATCCTCAAGGGCATCGACGTCTTCTACTTCTCTGGCGTGACGCCCGCTGTCTCCGACGAGATGGCCGCTGCCTGCAAGGATGCCCTCACCGCTTGCCGCGCCAAGGGCATCACCACCGTGTGCGACGTTAACTACCGCGGCAAGATGTGGTCGCCCGAGAAGTCGCAGGCAACCATGAAGGAGCTCCTGCCGCTCGTCGACATCTGCATCGCCAACGACGAGGACGCACCTGCCGGCCTCGGGATGACCTGCGTCTCCGGCTCCCTTGCCCACGGCATCGAGGAGCGCGACACCTACGTCGAGATGGCCCGTCAGATCTGCGCCGAGTACGGCTGCAAGAAGGTCGCCTCGGTCGTCCGCAACATCTCCTGCGTCGAACGCTCCATCTGGATGGGCATGCTCTATGACGCCGAGAGCGGCGAGCACTGGTTCTCCCCTGCTCACGACGTGCACGTGCTCGAGGGCGTTGCCGCCGGCGACGCTTTCAACGCCGGCCTCGTCCATGCCCTCATCAACGACTTCGACCCGCAGGACGCCGTCAACTACGCTATCGCGGCCTCGATTCTCAAGCTCACCATCAAGGGCGATTCCAACCTGGTGACCGCCGACGAGATCGCCGCCGTGGCAAACGCTGCCGACGGTGGCACCCGCGTCGCCCGTTAATTCGTTCCCCATTCCGCGGGCTGCAGTTTTCCATACCCATACCCCTGCAGCCCGCTCCCCGACTCCTCCGGCCAGATAGAACCACTTAGTCCCATTCCGGCTCTGCCTGGCATTCCTTCACGACTGGCCTCGTAGCCGGTTCCGAAATTGCTTGTGACCCAAGCAGTGCCTCCGATAACCAATCCGGAACCGGCTCATGGCCAATCTTCTTTAGCAATTACGCGCACCCGCGCGCCGCACATCGAAAGGAACATCATGTTCGATCAGTTCTACACCACGCTTGAGTCCCTGGGCATTGTGCCGGTCGTCGTGCTCGACAAGGTCGAGGACGCCGCTCCGCTCGCTCACGCCCTGATGGCCGCCGGCATGAAGTCCGCTGAGGTCACCTTCCGCACCGCTTGCGCTGCCGAGTGCATCGCCGCTATGGCCGATGCCGAGCCCGAGATGTGCGTGGGCGCCGGTACCGTCCTGACCGTCGAGCAGGTTGAGCAGGCCCGTGCCGCCGGCGCCAAGTTCATCGTCTCCCCGGGCTACAACGAGGACGTCGTCAAGCACTGCATCGACATCGACCTGCCCGTGCTGCCCGGCGCCGTGACTCCCTCCGAGGTCACCGCTGCCGTCAACCTGGGCCTCAAGGTCACCAAGTTCTTCCCGGCAGCCCAGTACGGCGGCCTCAACACCATCAAGGCCCTCGCTGCTCCGTTTGTCGGTCACCGCTTTATGCCCACCGGCGGCGTGAGCACCGCTAACGTCGAGGAGTACCTGAGCTCCTCCGCCATCATCGCCTGTGGTGGCACCTGGATGGTCAAGCCGGCCCTGTTCGCCGACGGCGACTTCTCCAAGGTCGAGCAGATCGCTCGCGAGGCAATGGACGTCGTCAAGAAGGTCCGCGCCTAGACCTAGCTCTCTATCGTGGGGGTGCGACCTAGACCGCACCCCCATTTTTGAAGCGGCTCGGAAGCGTGCCGTTTCCGTCACGGACAAGAACCGAAACCGTCTTGTATGCTGATAGAACGTGACGGAAGCGACACGCCCCCGAGCCGCTTTATTTCCCTCGGCCGAATCTTTGCTCCAACATAATCCAGAGCGCCAACACCAATGCGGTGCCGTCTGGAGGAATCGACCCCCTTGCTTCCGGTCTGTTCCTCCAAACGGCACCGCATCTTTGTGCCCCGACCATGCCCCAACGCAGTTGCGGTGAAATAGGGACTGCTTGCGCCGCCTGGGCCGCAAAACAATCCCTATTCCACCGCAACTTATGAGGGGATAGATTAGATGGACGAGTCTTTGGGCAGCTCAAAGTAGTCGGGATGCAAGGCGATAACCGGGCCCTGCTCTTCGGGCATCAGATGCAGATGCGTCTGCGCCAGATAGCTCGCCGCATCGGTGTCGCCTTCCTTAATGGCCTCGAGGATTCGGCGGTGTTGCCGACGAATCGGCTCCCAATCCAGATCCTGTGACACCGCGCGCAGCCAGTTATACCGCTCAAAATGCGTGTTGATGCTCTTCATCCAATCCCACAGCATGTGGCGGCCGGCAATCTCAAAGCACGTCTCGTGGAACAGGTTGTCTAGGTCAAAGAAGCGGCGTGTCTCGCTATGGTCAAGCGACTCGGACTCGGCGAGAATCTGCTCGAGCCGGCGCTTTTGCTCGAGCGTAGCAGCCGAGCAGCATTTGATCAGCACACTTCTCTCGAGCTTTTCGCGCAAAAAGCAGGCGTTCTCGGCACGTTCCATGTTGATCTTTGAGACATAGGTACCGCTTTTAGGGCGCGTTTCCACCAGCTCCTGCTCGCGCAGACGCACAAAGGACTCGCGGATGGGCGTGCGCCCGATCCCCGTCTCCTTTTCCAGACCGATCGCCGAAAGGCGCGTGCCGGGCTTGAGCTCGGCATAGATGATCTTGGAGCGCAATGCGTTGTATGCCTGGTCTTGCAGACTCTGATAATGCTGGTGCTGTTCCATAAAGCCCTCGGATAAGTCCTCGGTTAGTCAAATACCACCACGTAATACTATCGCATCCCCTGCCCCCATAAGTTGCGGTGAAATAGGGACTGATGGCGCCGCTGGAGCCGCTAAACAGTCCGTATTTCACCGCAGCTTATGGGGGCGAAGGGGTTTTACAAGTTGGCGATAATTGCCTGGGCGATCTCGTCGTATTGGGCCGGCTCGAGCGTGACGCGGCCGGGGTTCATGGCAAACACGTCGCCAAACTCAAACGGGTCGTCCTTGTACTTGGGGACGATATGCACATGCAGATGATGCATGGTGTCACCATAAGCACCAAAGTTGATCTTGTCGGGGTTGAACGCCTTGTGCAGCGCGGCGGCGACATGGCGGACATCGGCCATAAAGGCGGCGGCGTCCTCCTCGGACATGCAGGAGATGTCATCGACGTGCTGCTTGGAGGCCACGATCACGCGACCCTTGTGGCTCTGCTCCTTAAACAAGATGAGCTTGCTGGCGGGCAGGTCGAGCATGGGGATGCCAAAGGCATCGACGAGCGTGTTGTCAGTCCCGCACATGCAGTACGAGCAATCGGTGTGCTGTTCCATGGTGATCCTTTCGATCCGGGTGAAAGCGTTCGCCGCAATGCGACCGACGGGCACGACCAAGCTGCCCGGCAGTCCACGACGAACACACGATGCGCTCTCCAACCGTTGCGAAATCGGTTTCGAGTATGTCCTTGCCATGATACCGCCAACGAGTTGTTGCGATTAGGTGAACGTTCACCTTTTTATTATTTTTCTCTTTGCAAAAGTAATCCCGTGCGTATACTAAGGCTCAAACGAAACCGATTTCGTTAAGCGTGGGCAATAGGATGCTAAGACGCACCCTACCATCTTGGCATCCTATTGCCCACGTCCTGTCATTCGCTTTTCTCCCGTCTCGTTGGCCCTTCAGTCCCATTCCGGCACAGCGAGACACTTTCTAGACGACTGACCGTGGGGCCGGCTTTTCTGCTTTTACAGCAGTGCCTTCGATAACCCTCTTTTGCCGGCCCAGGTCAGCTTTTTTCTTCACAACCGAAAGGACGGGTAGCAACATGCGACCGCTCATCATCATGAATGGCGAGAAGATCGACTGGTGCCATACCGTCATCAGAATGCTGATGTATCTGGCGGGTGTTGCGACGCTCGCCCTCGGCATGAGCATTCAGACCGCATCGGGCCTGGGCGTTGCCGCACTCACTTGTTTTGCCACGACACTGTCCATGCTCACCGGCAAGACACTCGGCTTTTGGATCACCGCAACCTACGTCGCATACATCGCCGCACAGGCAGCCATCTTGCGCCGCGAGTTTCAGCCGCGCATTTTGCTCGAGCTCTTTTTCTCAACGCTGATCGGCGGCTTTACCGATTTCTTTATGAACGTTAACCCTCTGCACCCCACCGCGCTACCGGCACAGGTTGCGACCATGCTGCTCTCGCTTGCCATCACCGCGTTTGGCGTGAGCCTCGTCGTCAACATGGGCGTCGTTCCCAACGCGCCCGACGGTCTGGTGCAGGTCATTGCCGAAAAACTCAAACGCCGCTTTGGCGATGTGAAGGTCGTATTCGATTGCTCGCATGTCGCCGCCTCGCTCGCGCTGTCGCTGGTTTTTATGCACAACCTGGGCGGCTTTGGCGTCACGACCGCCATCTCGGCACTGTTCTTGGGCCACGTCATCAACGTCGCCAACAAGCTATTCGCCCAGCGCTTCATCCGCGCGGCATTTGAAAAATAGCGCCACCGCAAGGACTCACGAGCAGCGCTATACGTTGCTATACCTCGCTATACGTTGCTATATCTTGCTCTAAATCGACCGCTGCCAGCCAACATACAACAGGCCCAAGCCAGCAAAGGCTTGGGCCTGTCTTGCAATATGGCTCTTTTGGCCTATGCGCGCTCGTATTTCGTGGCGCGTCCTGTCCCCCGCCTTACGATCGAGTTTCGGTTGAGCAGAGATTCAAGCGCCGCCAACGTGCGCGTGCGGCTCAAGCCTGTCTGTTGCTCAATCTCGCCCCGCGACAGTATTCGTCCGCCTGACAAAGCCTTGAGAACCTGGACCTCTTCCTCAGACCCTTCAAAGGCATCGATAACGGGCAATGTGACGGCCACCATGCCGCCACGAACATCAAATACCGGCTGGCTCAAAGAATCCCGATACGCACGCCTGATTCGTGCGATTCCCGTACCGAACTTCTCGATGTAATCCAGCTTTAAAAAGACCTCGGCAACAATTGGATTTCGGAGCACGGATATTTGCCCATACAGGTATTGCTCCGTCGTCAAGCCGGCGGGCAGCGATCCCGGCGAAGTCACAACGATGCGGTCATTGTACAGGGCAACCTGAACATTCGCTTGCACATCCCACGTCCGATGTACCAGAGCATTTGCAACAGCTTCGCGGAACGCCTCAAGAGGAATTCGATCGGTTTGGACGCGTTCCATCCCCTCGATACGCTCATAACGGTAGTAGCGTGCAAACATGGCCACCGCCCTGTCCACCTGCTCAATTGCAGATAGACCCGTCGCCGTCTCGCGATCCAGAATCACATCCTCGGTATCGCCAAAACGGACGCAGTCGATGCCGGGGAAGTCGTTCTTATCCGCCAAAATCGCCGCGGCATTGGTATAGCCGTCCCTGCCGAGCAAACGAAGCGTACGCATGATATCCGACGTTAGCTCGGAAATGCCGAGATGTTCAACGCACTTATGCTCGAGCGTATGAAAGCTCAGGTCTTGCCGAGCCGAAGTGAGCGCATCGAACGTCAAATTGCTGCCCTCTAGCGTCAGTCTGCCATACTCAAACCGGTTGACCTCCACCGTCGCCGAATCGTTACGCCTATAGGCCTTTCCCTTGCTTCGATAGGGTTTGTCCTGGCCCTCATAAACCGTAAGGATTACGGTCCCGTGTTTCTCATCGGGCTCAAGCGAGTAGCGGGGCGCGGGATCCAAGCTGTCATTAATCATATTTTCGATGCGCAGGCATTCAGCGACTGGATCCGCAAGACCGACTGCAACGCCCTCGTCGTCAACACCAAACTCGATCTTGCCTGTCCCATAGTTTGCATAGGCGCTCACCGTTTTAAGAAACGTCGGCGTGACGCTCTCCTTGTATTCGACGGTAGGACTTTCTCTAACAACCATACGCGCGGCACCTCTCTTTTCACACTCATTTGAATCGTATTATAAGACGAAAACCGTTTGCGTACTGATTTTTACCAGACGCAAACTGTTTTCGTATGGTTTACGTCTGATTTTGAGACGCAAATTTCGCTTTCGTCTTGTTATTCGTCAGACGCAAATCGTTTTCGTCTGGCAATACGTCTGCAATCCAGACGAAAAGAGCCCCGAGCTCGTATGAACTCGGGGCTCTTTGTGCCACGCATCTATGAGAGGGAAAATCGATGCGTACGGGCGCTACTCCATGTAGCCACCCTGAATGGCGGAAACCTCATCATTCCCCGCCTGATGGGCGTGCTCAAGGCATCTGTTCCCCTCTTTATCGACGTTACGGGCAAAAAGCTCGTCGAGGAGACCATCCGCACGCACCGCGGCGTGGCCGACGCCATCGCTGCGCGCAACCCCACCGCCGCGCACGATGCGATGTATCTGCACCTGGTCTACAACCGCAACATGATCGCGGAAGGAGCGCAGGCGAAAAACGAGTAAGGACATCGCAACAACCGATTTCAACCGTTCACCTTTTAAAAGTGAACGTTCACCTATTTTTAGGAGAATAGGGGCGTTAATTCCTTCACTTCTCCTATACTGAGCTTGTATTAGAAGCAAGACTTATATAGATGAACGTTTCTTTTGAAAGGATCGCTATGTCTGATCTTATGGACAGCTTCCGCCTGGATGGCAAGGTCGCGCTCGTGACCGGCGCCACCTATGGCATTGGCATGGCCATTGCCGAGGCGCTCGGCGAGGCCGGCGCCAAGATCGCCTATAACGCACGTCACGCCGACAAGGTCGCCGAGGCCGAGAAGCACTACCGCGAGCTGGGCTTTGAGGCTCACGGCTATGTGGCCGACGTCACCGACGAGACCGTCGTCGCCGAGCTCGTCGCCAAGATCGAGGCCGATTTTGGCACCACGCCCGACATCCTGGTCAACAACGCCGGTGTTATCCAGCGCACCCCCATGCTCGACATGAGCGCCGAGGACTTCCGTCGCGTCGTCGACATCGACCTTAACGCCCCGTTCATCGTCTCCAAGGCCTGCCTGCCCGGTATGATCGCCAAGGGTCACGGCAAGATCATCAACATCTGCTCGATGATGAGCGAGCTTGGCCGCGAGACCATCGCCGGCTACGCCGCCGCTAAGGGCGGTCTGAAGATGCTCACCAAGAACATCTGCTCCGAGTTTGGCGAGGCCAACATCCAGTGCAACGGCATTGGGCCTGGCTATATCGCCACGCCGCAGACCGCGCCGCTGCGCGAGACGCAGCCCGACGGCAGCCGTCACCCGTTTGACCAGTTCATCATCGCCAAGACCCCGGCCGCCCGTTGGGGCACGCCCGAGGATCTGAAGGGCCCCGCCGTGTTCCTGGCCTCCGATGCCTCGAACTTCGTCAACGGCCACATCCTCTACGTCGACGGCGGAATTCTCGCATATATCGGCAAGCAGCCGCAGTAGGCTGCGGCCGCGTGAGCCACGCCATCTCGCGGCTCATTCGTCGGGCATGGCCAAAAGGCCTATGCCCTCCTCTTTCGCGGCGAGCTGACGCACCTCACGCGCCCTCGCCGCAACTGCCCACATTTAGGTTCATTTAGTAGTTGCGGTGAAATAAGGATTGATTTTGGCTTCCATCAGGCAAAACAGTCTGTATTTCACCGCAAGTTAGAAATAGGAAGGTATTTCGCAATGAAGATCGCTCTCATCAACGAGAACTCCCAGAACTCCAAGAACCCCATGATCGAGGCTGCCCTTAAGAAGGTTGTCGAGCCCATGGGCCACACCGTCTTTAACTACGGTATGTATGCCGATGCCGACTCCAAGCCGCTCACCTACGTTCAGAACGGCATCCTTGCCGCCGTGCTGCTCAACTCCGGCGCTGCCGACTATGTCGTGACCGGCTGCGGCACCGGCGAGGGCGCCATGCTCGCCTGCAACTCCTTCCCCGGCGTGCTCTGCGGCCATGTCGCCGACCCGCTGGATGCCTACACCTTCGCCCAGGTCAACGACGGTAACGCCGTCGCCATGCCCTTCGCCCTCAAGAACGGCTGGGGCCAGGAGCTCAACCTCGAGTACACTTTCGAGAAGCTCTTCGGCTTTGGTTCGGGCAACGGCTATCCTGCCGAGCGTGTTGAGCCCGAGCAGCGCAACAAGAAGATCCTCGACGGCGTCCGCGCTGTGACCATGCGTCCGCTCGTCGACGTCCTGGGCGAGATCGACCAGGACCTGGTCAAGGGCGCTCTGGCTGGCGAGCACTTCCAGGAGTACTTCTTCGCCAACGCCACCGACGAGGCCATCATCGCCAAGGTCAAGGAGCTCCTGGGTCTCTAATCGCGACCCATCGCAGCTAAACGCAAGCGGCGGCCGCCCCAACACGGGACGACCGCCGCTTTTTGCTATCTATCGACTGGTGCAAAGGGGTCAGGTTTGCATGCACCAAAACCGCAAGGGCAGCCCGTTTAAGATTCCTCGATAATCTGCCGGCATGCCGCTGCAAGAGTGGGAAACTCTGATGTCACCGCGTCCCAAACCACGGCACGATCGACGTTGCCGTAATCATGGGCAAGATAGTTACGCATCCCGATGATACCGCGCCACTCAATCTCGGGATGCAGTCGCTGCGCCTTCTCGGACAGCTTACCCGCCTCCTCTGTCACCCTAAGGGCACACATAAGGAGAGAATCGGCGAGCGTCCTGGCCTTGATGTCATCCGCATGGAGGAACTCGACTTCCGTCACACCGAACGCTTTGATTCTCTCGGTCGTCTCATCAATCGCCTCGAGAATCTCCTGGGCGCGCAACGCATCTGATTTACGGGCGAACATACAGCACCACACCCTCCCTCTCGATGGCCTGCGCAATGTCTTCTCGCAAGTGTTCGCTCGAAACGACGTCGACCTGCTTGCCTGTGGCCTCTTTGATCTCCTCTGCGAACGAGGAAAGCGCGAATAACCCAAATGTCGCATCGGGATCGACCTCTATGCGCAGGTCGATATCACTATCGGCATTTGCGTCACGCCGGGCATACGAGCCGAACAACGTGACCGACCGAATCGCCTTTCGAGTACCCGCCGCGCGAATAACGGCATCCTTGATTTCGCCAACGGTCAAAACGTCGGTCTTACCCCCGCCCCTTTCGACTGAAAGAGAAGGGGTGAATGGAAGCGACCGCTCCCGCAGCATCTGTCGCATGAACATGTTGACCGCCACGGAAGACGTCATGCCGAGTTCCTCGCAGAGCTCGGCAAACGATTCCTTAATTGATGCATCAACACGGACGCTCAAAATTGACGCATTCATCTTAGCCTCCTGTATGACATTATCAATACAATATCATACACAGAAGCAAGATGACTGGTGCAAAGGGGCCAGGTTTGCATGCACCAAGTTGGTGCAAAGCAACCTGACCCCCATGCACCAAGGGGTTGACTAGAGGGCGCAGGCCACTTTGTAGCCGTCGCCGATGGCGTCGCGGATGTTGCCGCACTTGTTGGCGTCGCCCAGCACGTGGGCGGTAACGCCGGCAGCGGCCAGGTCGTCGGCCAGCTTGGTGTTGGGGCGGTAGCCCATCGCCAGCACCAGCGTATCCGCACCGGTGATGGTGTGGATCTCGCCGTCCTTCTCGTAGCTGATAGTGTCCTCGGTGATCTCGGTCACCTTGGCCTCGGTCAGCACGTGGACGCCCTTAGAGAGCATGCGCGTGATGAGCACCGCGCGGCCGGCGCCGCCCTCGTTGGCGGCAAGGGTCTTGGTCATCTCGATGACGGTGACGTCACGGTTGGCAGGCGACAGGTCGTTGACCAGCGGGGCCAGGTAGTCTGCCGTCTCGCAGCCGACGGTGCCGCCGCCCACGATGACGATCTTCTTGCCCGGGAAGGCATTGCCACCCAGCAGGTCGTCAGCCGTCATGACCTGCTTAAAGCCCTGCATAAAGGCCGGAGCGATGGGCTCGGCACCATAGGCCAGGACGACCTCGTACCCGGCGTAGTCGCGCTGGATGTCCTCGGCCGAAAGCTCGGTACCAAAGATGCACTTTACGCCCGCCTCGGCCAGACGACGATACTGGTACTTGATAACGCGGGTGAGCTCCTGCTTTGCCGGCGGAACGGCAGCGATGCGCATCTCGCCGCCCGGCTCGTCCTGCTTGTCCACGAGCACCACGTTATGTCCGCGCTTGGCGGCAATGAACGCCGCCTCCATGCCAGCGGGACCGGCACCCACAACGAGCACGTTCTTGGCCTCGGCGGCAGGCTCGTAGCCGGCCTCGTCGCGCTCGACATCGGGGTTGACGGTGCAGGAGATACGCTTACCGAACATGATGCCGTTCAGGCAGCGCAGGCAGCCGATGCAGGGGCGAATCTCGTCGGCGTTGCCGGCAGCCGCCTTGTTGCAGAACTCGGCATCGCACAGGTTGGCGCGGCCCATCATGCAGATGTCGGCGGCGCCGTCCTCGATCAGCTCCTCGGCAATCCATGCCTCGTTGATGCGGCCGACCGTGGCGACGGGAATGTTCACATGCTTTTTGATCTCACGAGAGCACGCGGCATGCGAGGCCTGCTGGGTACCAGCGGCGGGAATCGCGGAGCCGCGCTTGATGGTGGTGCCGCCCGACACGTGGATCATGTCGACGCCGGCCTTCTCCAGGCGACGCGAGACATAGATCATGTCGTTGAGGGTCAGGCCGCCATCGGTGTACTCGTCGCCCGAGATGCGGACGTCGATGATGAAATCCTTGCCGCAGCGCTCGCGAATCTCGGCGATGACCTCGAGCAAGAAGCGCATGCGGGCGTCGAGCGAGCCGCCGTACTCATCGGTACGCTTGTTGTAGAGCGGGGTCAAGAAGCCACCGAGCATGCCGTGGGCGTGCGCCGCATGGACCTCGACGCCATCGACGCCGGCCTTCTGCATACGCACGGCAGCGTCGCCAAACTGGTGCGTGAGCTCATGAATCTCGTCAACCGTGATGGGGCGCGGTGCCTCGCGAGCATAGGACGGGCCCACGAAGGACGGGGCGATCAGGCGCGGCGTGCCCGGAACGTTAAAGGCCATATAGGCGGGGTGGAAGAGCTGCGGCATGATCTTGCAGCCGTACTCGTGCACGGCGGCGGCGAGCTTTTCCCAACCAGGGATGAACGTGTCATCGTAGCAGCACATATCGCCCGGCAGGTAGGTGTAGGTGGGCTCGACGGTCACGACCTCGGTGATGATGAGACCCACGCCGCCCTTGGCACGGGCACGATAGTGGTCGACCAGGTCGTCGGTCACATAGCCGTGATCGGCCAGGTTGGTGGACACCGGCGGCATAAAGACGCGGTTCTTGACCTCGGTCGTACCAACCTTGATGGGGCTAAAGAGCATCGGATAGGCGGAGGACTCCATGCAGGCTTCCTTTCGTTTGAGCCGCGTGGCGGCATTTGCTGATTCCTCTATCGTAACAGTATCCGCCCGGCGCACAGCCGCACGCACTCCCCCAGCTTTCGCTCGACGCACAAAAAAGTTGCGGTGGAATAGTTCCCGAATGAGGCTCTTGGCGCACCAAACAGGAACTATTTCACCGCAACTGATAAGGGTGGGATGGATTAGAGGCCCAGGTAGGATGTCATGCCTTCGACGGCGAGCTTGGCGCCGGCTACGGCATGGACTACCGTCAGCGGGCCGTTGACCACGTCGCCGGCAGCAAAGACGCCGGGCACGGTGGTCATGCCGTGCTCATCAACCGAAAGCAGGCCGCGATGATCGGTCTCCAGACCGCCCGTCGTAAGCACAAGCTTGTCCTTGGGCACCTGCGAGGCCGCGATGACGATGGTGTCGGCCGCGGCATGGTCGAGCTCTTCCTCGTAGCCCACCACGTTGTTGTCCTCGTCAAAGATAGCCGTCTCGAACACGGGGCCGTTGTCGTCGATGGCGCAGATAGCCTTGCCGCACACAATCTCGGCACCGTCGAGCTCGGTCAGCTCGACCTCATCATCGATGGCAGAGATGTGGCGCGAGCGGGCATACACGGTAACCTTGCGAGCACCCGAGCGCAGTGCGGTACGGGCAACATCCATAGCGACGTTACCAGCGCCGATAACCGCCACGTTCTGCCCGATCGCCACACTTGTGGGGTCGACCAGATAGTCGATACCAAACAGCACGTTACCGCGCGACTCGCCGGGAATCCCCAGCTTACGGGCACGCCAAGTGCCGGTACCCACAAAGACCGCGTCGTAGCCGTCGCGCAGCAGGTCATCGATATGCAGCGCGCCGCCGATAGTGGTCGAGGGGCGCACGCGCACACCGAGCGAGCACATCACGTGGCGGTACTTTTGCACCAGCGAGCGCGGCAGGCGGAACTCGGGGATGCCGTACTCCAGCACGCCGCCGATCTCGGGGCGCTGCTCAAACACGGTGACAGCGCAGCCCAGCTGGGCCATCTTAATGGCCACGGTAATACCGGCAGGACCGGAGCCGACCACGGCGACCTGCATGCCACACGACGGCGCAGGCGTCCACTCCTTGCGGTCGAGATAGGCCGTCGAGATATAGTTCTCGATGCTTGAGAAATGCACCGGCGTGCCTTTGCGACCCTGGATGCATGAACCCTCACACTGGCCGGAATGGTTGCACACCATGGAGCAGACCGCGCTCATCGGGTTGTTCTGGAACAGCAGCTCGCCCGCTTCTTCTAGACGACGCTGCTTAAACAGATCGATGACCTGCGGGATAGGCGTCTGCACCGGACAGCCCTTGATCTGGCAGAACGCCCTTTTACAACCCAAACAACGATTTGCTTCCTCGACAATGTGGATAGCCACGCGATTCCCCTCTGATTCGCATCAACACAATAGTGGGCAGTTCCAGATGCTGCCCAGTACCGGCAAAACGACCGCCCGTAGCGACCGTCGGCCACGCTACATCTCCCGATGCGCGCCTTCGCAACGAGCAGACATGCGCTCGAGCGTCGTCAGGCAGCCGGCCGCCGTCGCCGGCACGCTGTTCTCGACCACGCACGGAATACCCGGGCAGGCAGCGGCGGCCCAGGCAACGACGGGCTCAAAGTCGTAACGACCCGTCTCGCCCACGCCATGGCACACCAGACGCGAGCCTGTGCCGTCGCACCAGCCGGCCTCGTCCTCGTTATCCACGACCTCAAAATCCTTAGCATGCAGCACGCGAATCTTGCTGCCGCACAGATAGAGCATGTCCGATGTAATCTCCTGTGCCTCGCCGACAACGCTCGGATGCAGCAGCGACACCGGGTCGTAAATCACACCGAGCGCCGAGCTCGGCACGCGCTCGAGCACCTCGCGGCAACGCTGGGGCGTGTTAACCGTCTCGTTCCAACCGGGTTCAATCAAAATCTGACCGTCCATTGCCTCGGCGCGACCACAGACATACTTGAGACCCTCCACAAATGCGTCGAGCGCCTCGTCGGTCATGCGGTCGTCCGCCACGGCGTTCTGTACGTTAGGACGACCGGTCTCGGTACCCACCGGACAGCCGCCGAGCATCTTGGCAAAGTTCAGGCATGCCTCATACTCGGCAAAGTTATCCATGAGCTGCTGGCGATCGGGGGTTGCCAGATTCTTATAACAACCGAACACAGCGACCGAGACGCCCGCCTCGTCGAGTACCGCACGCAGGTGGTCGGCAAGCTCGCGCGTCAGGCCCAAGCGGTTGATGCCCATCGACTTATAGAGCACCTTGCTCGGCAACTGAATGCACGAAAAGCCCAGCTCGCCTGCCATGCGAATACGCTCCTCGACCGTTCCCTGCGGAAGGTCGTGCAGGCGCACGCCCGGAGTAATGGCCCCCACGCTATTCACATCCCTTGCAAGCGTTGATGCCCGGGGTGTATCCGCCAAACGGGTCCTCGATGGAGCACACGCCCGAGGGGGCCAGCGGGTCGCGCTTGCCGGCCAGCTTGTCGTGGTGCATGGTCTCGATATAGGCCAGCACCAGCGGCGCCACGCCCTTCGCGTCGTTTTTGACGATGGGCTCGCTCATGTAGTAGCCAAAGGTGCCCTCGCGGTGCGTGGTGTTGCCCAGGCCCGCGACCAGGCAGATGTTGTCGAGCGCCAGCTGCCCATCGTGCTCGGACAGGCAAGTCTCGCAGATGCCGTCGAAGGCGCGGCGGCCATACTGGTAATAGCGCTCGCCCAGCACGCCCAGGCGCACGCCCTTCATGATGGCGTTTGCAAAGATGGCACTACCGCTCTCCTCCAGATAGTTGGGAGCGATGTTGGGCAGGTTGATGACCTGGTGCCACATGCCGGTCTTCTCGTCCTGATACGGCAGCATGGCGTCGATCAGGTCGTGGAACATCTTGCGGATCTCGTCCTTCTCGGCCGACATCGAGGGCGGCATGAGCTCCCAGGTATCGATGAGCGCCATGGCAAACCAACCCTCGGCACGCAGCCAGAAGTTGGCCGAAAGACCGGTAACCGGATCGCACCAGAACTGCTTGCGGCTCGCGTCGTAGGCGTGATAATACAGACCGTTGAGCGGGTTGCGCATAAGGTCGTGCACGACCTGGAACATATGGAAGCTGTCCGAGCAGGCGCGGCGGTTGTGGAAGCTCAGCTCGTACTGCATGTAGAACGGCTGCGCCATGTACATGCCGTCGAGCCAAATCTGGTTGGGGTAGACGGCCTTGTGCCAAAAGACGCCCTCTTTGGTGCGCGGCTGTGTCTCGAGCTGACGGTAAATGGTGTCCATGGCGGCACGGTATTTGGGCTTGCCAACCAGGTCATACAGCTTATAGAGGGTCTTGCCCGCGTTTACGTTGTCGAGGTTGTACTCCTCGGGGTTGTAATGCTTGATGGTGCCGTCTTCCTGGACAAAGAAGTCGATGTAGTCGTCGGCGAAGGTCAGGTAGCGCTGCTCACCCGTGATCTCGTACAGCTCGATGAGTGCCTTGATCATGCAGCCATCGATGTAGTTCCAGGTGTTCTCCTTGCCGGCACGGAGCTTTTCGATGTTCCAAGCGGGTGCCTGCGGCGTAGACGTCTCGATCAGCTGCTCGATGTAGCTATCCAGAATCTGATTGCAACCCATTGCTGTCCCCTCTGACGTTAATGATGGGTGAACGTTAACCTTAGTGTAACGCGAACGGGGAATATAGGGTGAACGTTAACCCTATATTCCCCGCGAACGGCAGACTTTTAGCGGCAAACGGCAGCTAAGCCCGCGGCAATGCGATGCGCCAGGCGCTCATAGCCAGCCGGGCTGTAGTGCAGGCCGTCGGGCATATAGAGCTCGCGATGCTCCGGCAAAAACGGGCTGATGCCGCTCTGAGCGTACAGGTCGATTACCGGCACCGAGTAGCGGTCACAGACCTCGAGCATCGCCTGCACGTACGCGATCTGCGTCAGGCCCAGATGGTTGAGCTCATTGCTCGCCGGAATATCCTTCTCATGCTTGCCACTCGTTTTGCACGGCGTCATAAACACGAGCTTTGCCTGGGGCGAGCGTGCCGTGATGGTACGGATCAGATAGTCGACCGCGCCATAGAACTCATGCACGTCGGTGCTGCCCAGCTCGCCGAGCGGCACGTTGCGGCTAAAGTCGTTGACGCCGCCAAAGACGACATAGACATCGGCTGCGTCATCGATACCGTCCAGACGCTCGACAAACGAATCGGTACGGTCCGCCTTAATGGCAATGCGCGAGCCCTTGATGCCAAAATTCTCGACGGTTGCACCGCCCAGCAGCGCACCCAGGTGCGTGGTCCAGGAGATGTCGTTGCCGCCTGCGCCGCATCCGTTGTCGCCCCATGTGGTCGAATCGCCAAAGCAGCAGATGGTCGATTCGCTCAAGGTCTTCGTCGGTTTCATGGTTATACTCCTCCCCGCCCACACGGCGGTCTTTGGTCTTATCAGTCATTACCGTTTGCTCGCGCCACGCCCATGGCCTACGAGCAGACCCCAGCAGCGTGCTCGTCAAGCCACTCAATATCCTCGGCAAGGTGCGCGACGCCCAAATGGTGCCCGCCCGGGCAAACCTCGTGCGACAGGCCGTCGGCATGCCCCACGAGCTTATAGGCATCGCGAACGATATCGAGCTGCTCGTCCACGTTCGCAAGCCCACGGGCACCGTTAAGATGATCGCCTTCGCAGCTCTGCACCAGCAGCGGACGCGGCGCGATGAGCGAGGCGATATCGCCCATATCGAGCAGGCGCCACAGCCCCGGCACATAGTTGCAGCTGCAGTTGCCGTTGAGGTGCAGCAGCGAATCGTCGACGCCGTACAGATAGCCCGAGACAAACGCCTTGCGCACGCGCGGGTCGAGCGCCGCCAGATACAGCGTCATGTATCCGCCGCCCGAAAAGCCAAAGCAGCCCAGGTCGTCCATGGCAATGTCGCCACGCGCCTCAAGGTAGTCGATCAGGCGCATGTTGTCCCAGGCGTTGAGGCCCGCAACGGTAAGACCCAGCGGCTCGGCCATGCGCGCCTGGTTTAGACACGTACCGCGCAGGAAGCTGTTCTCGTCGTCGCCCTGGCCCTTCCAATCGCGACGGTATCCCCAACCGCGAGCATCGGGGCAGACGGCCACATAGCCCACGCGCGCCAGACGCAGACCGTAGTCGTAGTTGAACTTACGCACGGCGTCGTCGACCACCGGCACGCCCGTCACACCCGCAACACTTGCGGCTCCGGCGCCCTGGTGGCCATGCGGGCAGATATAACAGCGCTTGCACCCGCGCGCATCGAGCTTAGGGGCCTGAGGCTCCAGCAGATAGAACGGCATCCAAACGTTGTGCTCCACCCGCAGCATCGCATGGGTGCGCACGATACCGCCGGCAATCTGCGCCCGATCGAGCTCGCGTACCTCAATCGGCACGCAATCCATAAGCGATAAGCCCAACAGGTCAAACAGCCGAGCCCTCGTCGCGATCTGCCATGCTTCAAAGTCACCGGGCGTCGCGCCCTTAAACGCGGCAGAGCGGCCTTCGCTCTTAAGACGGTCGCGAAACGCCGGTTCATCTTCGTAATAGGTGTCGATATGCACCGTGCGACCGTTATCGGAAAGGCCAGCGGTCTCCACGTTGTCGCCCGAGCCGCCCTCGGGGTCCCAGCCGTCCGCACCGGAGAGCACCTGCTCGCGGGCATACCGGGCAGTGGCTGCAGCATCGAGCTCGCGGGTCCATGGCACCCAGCCGGCAGTATCGCCCGCCGGACCATGCAGGATTGCGCCGGCGTAGCAGGCCCTCTCGTGCGCCTCCGGCTTATTCCAATCCCACCAGCCTTCACGCTTGATGTGCTGTCCCAGCCAGCAATCGATCAACACGGTCTGCGCCCACTCGCGCCAAGGACGTCCCAGGTAAACCGAATCAGACGCCACATCTTGCGCGGCCGTAAACGAGCAGCCGTGGAACACAAAACCGTACGGCTCCCCCTCGGGCGTCGATGCCGTCGTCACATAGCCGTTCACGTCCATATTGCGGTTAAGCGAGCGGATCTCGCACCCCTCAAAATAGGCACGCGCACCGCCAAAGATAAAGTCGACGTCGCCCTCGATCCGGCAGCGTCGGAAATACTGACGGCCCACTCGGCGCGGCGCAAACTGTTTGGGGCCAATAAACCCGCCCGGTTTGACTTCGCGCGGCGGCAGTGGGCCCAAAAACAGGGTGTCCTGGCGTCCCGTAATGCAACAGGCGTCGACCACTAAACGGTCGCCGTCGGCGTACAGGGCAATCGCCTGCCCCACCTCGCGACCGTCTCCGGCATCGTTGACGATCGTGAGGTTCTCGAGCCGCACGTCATCGGCATCGACCAAAACGGTATAGGTCCTAAACGTGCCGAGCGTACCGTCGACACCCGAACCATCCTTCGAGGGCATCTTGGCACCCAGGCTGCCCACGATGCGCACGCTGTCAGCCGTCTCGCCCACCAGCGTCACATGCGGCCGACGAATCTCGACCCGCTCGCGATACTCGCCCGGATCGACATGAATCGTCACCGGCCGCTCAGTATCCGGATAGAGCTGATCGGCTGCCTCCAAGGCTTCGGAGATACTGCGGTATGCCCCCTCACGCTCGGTCGATACTTCAAAAACTTGTTCTTCAATCATCATCAGTCGCCACGCCCTTTCGTCGCGGATCGCCTACGCTGCAGTTCCGGCATATAAAGAGCGCGTGCGATGGGTCGGGAAGGCCCCGTCCATCGCACGTCACAACATGCCGGATTCGATTGTTTAAGAGCAGACGCTTACGCGCGCACAACCTTGTCGACGTTTTGGAGTTGCAGTTCCTCGCCGTCCTGGCCCTCGATGCTCACATTTTGCAGATCGAGCACCTTGACGTTTTGCGCGATGATGCCCTGGCGCACCATGGGCTCCACGCCGCAGGCCATGGCCGGGACAAAGGGCTCGGCATCCTCCGCGAAGGTCACGTGGACGTCCTGGAACGTCAGACGCGTTACCTTGCTCTCGGGCAGGCCCGTGATATAGGCCGCGGCGGCATGGCAGTTGGTGGCCTCGATATCGCGGAACGTCGTGGCGCCAAAGCCGGGCGTGCGGTCGTCGACGGGCAGCGCCTCGCGGTTCTGGACATAATCGGTCTTGCCGTCCTTGTCGCAGAAGTAGAACGAGTTGACCACGAAGGGCGTGAGCACCTTGTCCATACGAATGTGCTCGAAGGTGATGCCCTCGTTGACGGCGTCCTTGCCGCGACCGCGACGGGTCTTGACGCGCAGGCCGCGGTCGGTGCGCTCGAACAGGCACTTGCTCACGGTAAGGTCCTTGATGCCACCGGCGGCCTCGGAACCCAGGACCACGGCGCCGTGGCCATCGTGCATGTAGCAGTGCGAGATCAGCACGTCGTGCGTTGCGGGGCGAAGCTCGGGCTCAATGCCCAGCTTGCCGCTCTTGATGGCGATGCAGTCGTCGCCCACCGAGAACTGGCAGCCCAGGATGCGGACAAAGCCGCAGCTCTCAGGGTCGAAGCCGTCGGTGTTGTGGGAGTTCTTGGGACCCTCGATGGACAGGCAGAGTGCATCGACGTGCTCGCACAGGATGGGGTGGATGTTCCACGCCGGGCTGTTGCGGACGGTAAAGCCGGCCAGGCTCACGTTCTCGCACTCGGACAGGAAGATCATGCGCGGACGGGCGACCTCGCGGCCCTCCTCGGGACGGAAGATGTTCTTAAAGTCCTTGTTCCACCAGTTGTCCTCGGCAAAATCGGTCTGGCCGTCAATTGCACCGCGGCCATAGATGCACACGTCGTGCACGCTCAGGCCGGTAAAGGTGGAGCAATAGGTTGCAAAGCTCTCGCCCTCCCAACGGCCCAGCGGGGTCATGTCGGTACCGGCGTAACCGGCGCCCTCGTCGCCTTTGACCGTACCGGGGATGTAGGCAAGCGCCGCGCGGTCGTGGCGGGCCAGCAGCACGGCGCCCTCGGCGAGCTCGATGTTGATATTGCTCTTGAGGAAGAGCGACTTGATGCGGTAGTTGCCGGCGGGAATCAGCACGCGACCACCCTTGGGACAGGCCATGATGGCGGCCTGGATGTTGGTGGTGTCGTCGTGCTTAGCATCGCCCTTTGCGCCGCAGTCGCGAACGTTAATGGTAAAAGGCTCTGCCGGCGTGGTGACGCCCACGCTCAGCTCGCGCTCGCCGCAGACGAAGCGAACCAGGTTGCGCTTGCCGGGAACCAGGCCGTCGACATAGGTCTCGACCTTATTCGTGGTGCCGGCGGGCTCGTCGTTAACAAAGATCTCCCACGTATCGGCGCAGGTAAAGTAGCCGCCGTCGTCGAGCTCGATCGCGGCCGCGCGGGCGTTGCGCCAGATAACGTTCGTCTCCATGGATTTCTCCCTCAAAAAGATTTTCTAAGAGTTAATTGTACGCTGTTGCAAAAAAGGGCCGTACCTGCCGGCGGATATCCGGTGGCACGGCCCTGTGGTTTGAACGATAGGCTAGCCCTACTCGGCGGGCGTCACGCTGCCGTCCTGGAAGCCAACGTTGTTGTGAGCAAAGCAGTCCTCATACTTGAAGCCGGAGAGCTCCTCGCAGAGCGCCTTGACCTCGGGCTGGACGTCGGCCATCTTGCCGCCCTCCTTGACGCGCTTGATCTCGTCGCAGAGGATGTCGCACTGCTCCTTGTCGATTTTGATGCCGCGGGCAAGGACAGCCGCGAGCAGGAAGAAGCCGGCGCAGCCGATGAGCATGTAGCCGCAGATGTACAGAGGCACGGTGGCGGGCTGGGTCACGGCGTCGCTGTTGCCGGCGGTCTGAATGAAGCCGGAGGCAGCGAGGACGATAGCCCATGCGTTAACGGCGACAGCCTGGGCGATCTGCTGGCAGAGCTGCTGAGCGGAGCTGTAGATGCCCTCGCGACGACGCAGGGTGATGAGCTCATCGACATCGGGGATGTAGTTGAGCAGGACATCGGGCAGATACTGGAAGCCAACGTAGAAGAACTTCCAGATGGCGAAGATGATGGGGTAGGCGATCATGGCGATGGCGACCGTGGAGGTGCCGTTGATCTGACCAAAGGCGAAGTAGTTGTACGCAATGATGCACGCGGCGCAACCGACGTTGGCCAGGTACCAAGACTTGTGGAAGCCCTTCTTGGCCATGAGGGCAACCCAGACAGCGGTGCAGACGATAGCGACGACCTTGCCGGGCATCTCCATCACGGACTCGTAGGACTTAGGAATCTGCAGGCAGTAGACGATGAAGAAGGACAGGCAGGCAGACCAGCAGGCAGCAGCGAGCTTCGTGGAGACCTGTGCGTACAGAACCTTGCGAAAGGACTTGTTGCGGAAGGTGGAAACGACGTCGATGAAGAACTTCTTGATGCCCTCGCCGACGCTCTCGATCTTCTCCTGAGCGACCTCCTCGGGGGTGTGCTCCCAGGTGGACAGGTAGACGCAGAGCAGCGAGATTGCCATGACCGAAGCGTTGATCGAGGCGATGATGAAGTAGCTGAACGGGTTGGTCTCGCCGAAGGTACCAAAGCCAAAGCCGACGAGTGCAGCCATCAGGAAGCCAGCGGCGTTACCAAAGAGGTGCTTGTAGCCGGTGAGGTACGTACGCTCCTTGAAGTCGTCGGTCATCTCGATGGTCAGCGGCGACAGGTTGGCGGTGCAGAACGTGTACGCGACGTTGTAGATCAGATACAGCGCGAAGTAGTACGGGAAGCCAAACGGCGTGGCGACGAAGATGAGCGGCTCGGCGATCATCATAGGGATAGCCAGCAGAATCCAGAAACGGCGACGACCGAAGATGCGGCCGACCTTAGTGGCGTAGAAGTTATCGGCCACGAAACCCATCAGCGGGCAAAGGATGGCGTTGAGGTAAATGGCGAACGAGCTAATCAGAGCCGCCTCGCCTGCGGACAGACCGCACTCCGTGGACAGGAACAGCACCATGTAGCTGTGCGTAAAGCTCAGGGCACCGGAGTTGAGCATACCGCCCATACCAAAGCCCAGGCGCGTCCAGAATGTGATCTTGCGCTTTTTACCGATCTTGTTAGTCATCGAGCTCCCTCTCTTTTCTCGATTGTCTTGGAACAAGACGTTGGAGTCCATACCGACGTTTGTCTGCATGTCGTTCAGGGTGAACGTTTAGCTAGATTATGCGCGATTCCTTACGCGAGGTGAACGTTCACTTGCATATTATCCCCGAACGGTCGGTTTTTACCGCTGAACGGACACATTTGAGGCTCATGGCCCTATTTTTTGCTGGTAAAGATGTCATATTGGACAAATAGAAAAGGTGAACGTTTATCGTATTTGTCGACTAATTCACTTAACCCCGGAACGAAAAACGGCCCCGCTGGGACCACTCCCAACGGGGCCGTTACATGGGCACGATGCTCGGATGCGCTTGCCCCTACAGGCAGACGCCGTCCTTCCAGATGCTGATCTCGTGGCAGCCGCGACGCTCGGCACTTGTGAGCTTGCCGCTCGCCGTCTCAAGCACCAGCTGGTACAAGTCCTCGGCAGCCTCATCGAGCGTACGCTCGCCCGTAGCCACCACACCGGCGTTAAAGTCCATCCAGTTGGCCTTGTGGTCGCACAGGCGCTGGTTGGTGAATACCTTGAGGGTGGGCGCCGGTGCGCCAAACGGCGTACCGCGACCGGTCGAGAACAGGATCACATGGCAACCGGCGGCGGTGAGCGCCGTGGTCGACACCATGTCGTTGCCCGGGCCGCACAGCATATTCAGACCATGCTTGGTGGCCTGGCCGGCGTACGGCAGTACGTCGACGATGGGCGCAGAGCCGCCCTTTTGCACGCAGCCGCAGCTCTTGTCCTCGAGCGTGGTGATGCCGCCGTCCTTGTTGCCGGGGCTCGGGTTTTCGTAGACGACCTCGCCGTGGCTGATGAAGTAGTCCTTAAAGCCGTTGAGCATATCGGAGGCGGCATTAAAGACCTGCTCGTTCTCACAGCGATCGAGCAGGATGCTCTCGGCGCCAAACATCTCGGGTACCTCGGTCAGCACCGACGTGCCGCCGCGCGCGACGACCATATCACTCACGCGACCGATCGTGGGGTTGGCGGTAATGCCCGAAAGACCGTCGGAGCCGCCGCACTTAAGACCGATGACCAGCTCGGAAGCCGGGATGGGCTCACGCTTGGCCTGCTTGGCGAGGTCGGCCAGCTCGGTTAGGATCTTGTGGCCCTCGACCTGCTCGTCGGCAACGTCCTGGCAGGTGAGGAAACGGACGCGCTCGTGATCGAAGTCACCGAGCTCGTCGAGCACCTGCTGATGCGTGCAGTTTTCGCAGCCGAGCGACAGGAACAGCACGCCCGCAGCATTAGGGTGACGCGAGAGCGCCACCAGCAGGCGACGCGTCTGGGCGTGGTCGGCGCCGGTCTGCGAGCAGCCAAAGGGATGCGGGAAGTAATAGACGCCCTCGAGCGAGCCCTCGACCAAATCCTGAGCCTGCTCGCACATGGCGCGCGCGACCTCGTTGACACAGCCGACCGTGGGGATGATCCACAGCTCGTTGCGCGTGGCGGCACGGCCGTCGGCGCGGCGGAAGCCCATAAAAGTCTCGGGCTCAACGGAATCCACGACCGGATGCGTGGGGTTGTAGGTGTACTCGACCTCACCCGAAAGGTTGGTCTTCACATTGTGTGTGTGAAGCCACTGACCGGGTTGGATGTCGCCCGTCACGTGTCCGATGGGCAGGCCGTACTTGATGACGTCCTCCCCCGCGGCAATCGCGCGCACGGCCATCTTGTGGCCCTGCGGGATGTCCTCCACGGCCACGACCTCGCCCACGCCGGGGACCGCGACGGCGGTACCCTTGGCGAGCGGCGACAGCGCAACGATCACGTTATCGGCCGGATTGATCTGGATAGTGTTCATTACAAAGAGTCCTAACCCTACAGGTTGAGCAAAAATCGAGCGGCGCCCACCGGTTGGCCGGCGGGCGCACAAAAGGATTTAGGCCTGGGCGTTGGCGAATGCCTGCTTAACGCCCTCGGCGCGCACGACGGCGAGCGCGTCGACGACAAACTCCTCAAGACCGGCGATCTGAGTCAGGTCCTCGCCCCACATCTGCTCGTTGGTGAGCACGTCGTGCACCAACTCGGCATCGTCGGCGCCGGCGTGGGCGGCGTAGAAGTCGAGCACGAAGGCATCATCCTGAGCGGTGTACTCGGTGCCGTCGGCGCGACGCAGGTGCAGGCCGTCGCCCTCGCGGGCAACGAGCTCCTGCGTGTAGAACGCGATGAGCGTGGCCAGGCTCGTGGACAGGCACTTGGGCAGGTTACCGGTCTCGGCAACATAGTCCTTGAGCGTGGGCAGGTCGCGGGCACGCCACTTGGCAGTGGAGTTGAGGCAGATGGAGAGCAGCGCGTGGTCGATAAACGGGTTATCGAAGCGGTTCTCGACGGCGGCGGCAAAGGCCTTGCAGTCCTCGACATCCAGGTCGGCGGCAAGCGTCGGGATGACCTCGTCGTAGAGCATGGTGTTCATAAAGCCGCGGATAGTCTCGTCGTGCATGCAGTCGCGCACGATGTCAAAGCCGGCAACCCAGGAACCCGGGACAAAGGCGGTGTGGGCGCCGTTGAGGATGCGGACCTTGCGCTTCTTGTACGGGGTGACATCGGGGGTCACAAAGACGCCCGGCAGGCCGGCCTTCACGAAGGGCAGACGCTCCTTGAGCGACTCATCGCCCTGGATGCCCCACATCTGGAAGGGCTCGCGCACGGCCAGGAAGGGATCCTCGTAGCCCAGACGCTCGGCAACCGCAGCGGCCTCCTTGGGGTCGCGGATGCGGCCGGGAACGATGGTGTCGACGAGCGTAGTGCAGACGGTGCAGTCATTGGCCATCCACTGCGAGAACTCGTCCTCCCAGCCCCAGTCGCTCACGTACTGGTTCATGATGCGCAGCAGCTCCTCGCCGTTGTGGTCGATGAGCTCGCAGGCGAGCACGATGACGCCCGGCTTGCCGGCGGCCCAGCGGGTGTGGAGCACCTGGACCAGCTTGGCCGGGAAGCTCGCGGGCGGCATGTCGTCGGCCTTGCAGGACGGGTCGTAGGCGATGCCGGCCTCGGTGGTGTTGGAGACAATGATCTCCAGGTCGTCGGAGACGGTGACCTCCATCATGGCGCGGTAGTCATCCTCGCGGTACGGGTTGAGGCAGCGGCTGCAAGCGCTGATCACGCGGGACTCGTCGACCGTGTTGCCGTTCTCCTTGCCGCGCACCAGCACGGTGTACAGGTCGTCCTGGGCATTGATGCCGTCGGCAAAGCCAAAGGCGCCGCTGATGGGCTGCACCATGACGACCTTGCCGTTCCAGCCGGTAGCCTCGTTGCCCATGTCAAAGAAGCGGTCCACGAAAGCGCGCAGGAAGTTGCCCTCGCCAAACTGCAGGACCTTCTCGGGGGCGTCCTTGGGCAGCACGTAACCCTCGTAGCCGATCTTCTCGAGCGTCTCGTAGCTGATGTTCTCCATCTATGTATCTCCTTAGGCGTTTGTTAGCGTGCAAGCTTGCCGGGGGCGCCGCGTGTGGCGACGGCGCTCCCAGGTTCGATGTGATTCGGTGCGAACTTAGGCCTCGACGGTGTCCAGGTCAAAACCGAAGTAGCGGACAGAGTTGTTGTAGCTGATATCGCGCACGATGGTGCCCAGCAGCTCCATGTCGGCGGGGTACTTGCCCTGCTCGACCCACTCGCCGATCACACTGCACAGCACGCGGCGGAAGTACTCGTGACGCGGATAGGACAGGAAGGAACGGGAGTCGGTGAGCATGCCGACGAAGTTGCCCAGAACGCCCTCGTTGGCAAGGGCCGTGAGCTGCTCGCGCATGCCGACCTCGTTGTCGTTGAACCACCAAGCGGAACCGTTCTGGATCTTGCCGGCAGTCGGGGCCTCCTGGAAGCAGCCCATGACGGTATCGATCATGGTGTTATCGATGGGGTTCAGGCTGTACAGGATGGTCTTGGGCAGGCCGCAGGTCTCCTGGATGGAGTTGAGGAAATCGGCGAGCTGGTCAGACGGCGTGTAGTTGGAGATGCAGTCGTAACCGGTATCGGGACCGAGCTTGGCGAACATGGCACGGTTGTTGTCGCGCTTGCAGCCAAAGTGCAGCTGCATGGCCCAGCCCAGGCGGACATACTCGCCGGCGACAAACTGCATAAAGGCGGTCTTGTACTTGAGGACCTCTTCCTCGGTGAGCGGCTCGGCGGCCAGACCCTTAGCGAAGATGGCCTCGATCTCCTCGGCAGAAGCCGGGACATACATGACGTAGTCGAGTGCGTGGTCGGAGGCACGGCAGCCCAGCTCGTGGGCAACGTCGTAGCGCTTGGAAATAGCGGCCTTCATGCCCTCGAAGTCGTTGACCTCAACACCGGCGACCTCGGAGAGATGCTTGCAGTAGTCGGCGAACTCCTGGCCACGCTCGATGCGCAGGGCGGCGTCGGGGCGCATGGCCGGGACGACCTGGACATCGAAGCTCTCGTCGGCGGCAATCTTCTTGTGCCACTCAAAGCTGTCGGCGGGGTCGTCGGTGGTGCAGATCATGCGGACGTTGGACTGCTTGATCAAGTTGCGGCAGGTGAAGCTGGCCTCGGCGAGCTTAGCGTTGGCGAGGTCCCAGACCTCCTGGGCGGTATTGCCGTTGAGGACGCCCTCGTAGCCAAAGAAACGCTTGAGTTCCAGGTGGCTCCACTCAAAGACCGGGTTGCCCACGCAACGGCCCAGGGTCTCGGCCCACTTCTGGAACTTCTCGCGAGCAGGGGCATCGCCGGTGATGAAGCGCTCGTCGACGCCGTTGGCACGCATCAGGCGCCACTTGTAGTGGTCGCCGCCCAGCCAGACCTCGGTGATGTTCTCAAAACGCTTGTCATCCCAGATCTCCTTGGGAGAGATGTGGCAGTGGTAGTCGACGATGGGCATGCCCTCGGCAAAGTTGTGGAACAGGTCCTCGCCGGTCTTAGTGCTCAGCAGGAAATCCTGATCGTCCATGAAGTTTTTCATCAAACAACCCCTCTGTTGGCGGAGCGGGTGCACCTTGCGCCCGTTATCCTCTAGGTGAACGTTCACTATAGTAGTGCAAAATGGCACGTTAGGTGAACGTTCACCTAACCATCACGGGGTGAACGGTAGATTTTGGGGGTTTAACGGTTGTCACAAGGATCGCGCCGCACATATCGCGGCCCGCAAAGCCATCCGACTATGGGCTCATAGCGCCTTCCGTCAGGGTGGGTCCCCATGCGACGTGCATTTTTGAGAGTATTCTGCAGCGCAGGGTCCCAAATACAGCCCGAAGCACCTCATTTGCCCCATACGCCGTGCTTGATTGGCACAACTAAGGGCCTTTGATGGCAAAATCCGCCACCAAAGGCCCTCAAAACAGTCGTTATGCCCCTCTCCGGGACTCACCGCTGCTGAATTCTCTCAAAAATGCACGTCGCTAGCGGGGGTACCCGCCCAAACTGGCTAGATGCCCGCGAGCTTGCAGTAACGATCGACGTTGCTGGCAAACACCATCTCCACGGCACCCTTTTGCACGGGGTCCGCAGGCGCTTTACCCCACAGCAAGTAATTGCCCAGCGTCTTGGCACCGCGGTAGGCCAAACCCACCGGGTCCTTGTAGACGATATTGGTAAAGATACCGCGACGCAGGGCAAGCGCGCTCTCGGGGAACAGGTCGTTGCCGATTACCATGACCTCGCCCGCTTTGCCCGCCGAAATGAGCGCATCGGCCACCAGCTCGGAGCCCACCGCGAACACACTGCAGATAAGCTCGGGTGCATCCGGGCCATTGAGACGGTTCTTGAGCTCGCGCTCGAGCTGCTTGACCTGGGCGTGCGCACCGGTAAGATCCTCAACCTGCCAGGGAACATTATGCTCGCGCAGGTACGTATGGAAGGCGCGAGCAGTCAGATAGTGCGAATCGGTATAGGGATCGCCCGCCAAGAGTAGAACGCGGGCATCGGCACCAGCGGCATGAACCAGGTTGGCCGCCTGCTCGGCCATTAGGCTACCCGCTGTCGAATAATCGGCCAAGCTGGCGCCCAGGCGGTCGAGGTGCGGACGGTCGCCATCGACGAGCTCAATCGCCACACCCGCCTCGGCAATCTGCTCCAGCAGGTGGGTCGCGCGATCGTCGCCCGGGACATAAGCAAGCAGGCCGTCGATCTTCTCGCCCACTTGCAGGCGTTCATCAATCTGCTCGAGCGCATCGGCATAGCCGCCGACGCCAAACTCGACGCGCTCGACGCTAATGCCCTGGTCGATAACCTCCTGCTCAAAGCGATTGCAGCCTTCCCACAGGTAGCGATAGAAGTAAGCACCCTCGCGCGATGCGCACGGCAGGCAAAAGGTCAGGTTGATGTCCTTGCGACGCAGACTCGAAGCGCTCGTGTTGCGGTGATAACCCATCTCCTCGGCCTTATCGTTAACTTTGGCGCGCACGGACTCGCTCACGCCGGCCTTGCCCGTCAGGGCTTTGTGCACGGTATTGATGGAAACGCCGAGCTCGGCGGCTATGTCCTTCATGGTTACGCGAGCGCTCATAGAGTTACTCCGGTGTTGGTAAGTTGCTAATTAACAATACGGTTAACGATACCCCAAAATCATTCGTTTACTCTCCATACCTACCCCCAAATGCGAAAAACGCCCCGCGAACGGATGCTCGCGGGGCGTTTGAGCCTGGGTTTTATTACTGAATGCCGCGACCAAGATCCTCGGCAATCTTGTCCACGCCTTTAAGCGCCGCGCAGGTCTTCTTGTTGGAGCAATGCCCCGTGCAAACGCCGCCCTGGGCGCAGTCGGCGCAAGTGCCCTTGCGGTAGATGCGCACGCACACAGCGACAAACGCAATGCCGATAACGGCCAGAACAACAATATCGATAGGTGCCATAGCAAGCCTCCTCTAGTTAACCACCACTTACTTTACACCATCCCCCACCCGCCAAAAAGGGACAGGTTTATTTTGGTCGGTTTTATCTGCGGAAACGCCACATCTCCCCCATCAACTAAGTTGCGGTGAAATAGTTCCTAGATTCGCCATCCAGGCCGCCGAACAGGAACTATTCCACCGCAACTTAGCTGGTGCACCAAAAAGCCCGAGTATCGCGAGGATACCCGGGCTTCGTGGAAAGGGGCTCGCCCTTATCTGGACTTAGGCGGAAACAGCGGCGGAGGCGGTGTTGGTCTCGTCCTCGTCGGTCCAGGCATGCTTAGGCATGGGACGGAAGATCTGGAAGAGCATCGCGACCAGCAGCACGATGGCGACAACCGTCCAGATACCAAACTGACCCAGAACAAGCAGGTTGTAGAACTGGTTGATGAACAGGCCGATCACCCAAGCGAAGGCGCACTCGTAGCCAATAGCGATTGCAGTCCACTTGCCAGAGTCCATCTGGTTGCGGATGGTACCCATGGCGGCAAAGCACGGTGCGCACAGCAGGTTGAAGGCACCAAAGGCCACACAAGCACCCATGGTCGGGAACATGCCGGCGAACGCGGTCCACAGGCTGGGGTCGGTCTCGGCAGCGTCGGCAACGGACAACAGCGAGCCGGCAGTAGCGACGACGTTCTCCTTGGCGACGAGGCCCGAGACGGTCAGCGCGGTTGCCTGCCAGGTGTTAAAGCCGAGCGGCGCGAAGATCCAGGCGACCAGGTTGCCGAGCATAGCGAGCACGGAGTAGTCCATAAACTCCTCGGGGATACCGTCCATGGCAGGCAGGAAGCCAAAGGCGCCGTTGTAGCTGCCGAAGTTGGACAGGAACCAAACCACGACGGTAGAAGCGAAGATAACCGTGCCGGCCTTCTTGATAAAGGCCCAGCAGCGCTCCCACACATGCAGCGCCCAAGAACGGATCGCCGGGAAGTGGTAGGCAGGCAGCTCCATGACAAACGGCGTGGGACGGCCGGCGAAGAGCTTGGTCTTCTTGAGCATCAGGCCCGAACCGATGACGGCAAAGACACCCAGGAAGTAGAAGAGCGGGCTGATCCACGCGGCGGTGGTGGAAGAGTCGCCGATGATGGAACCCATGAGCAGGGCGATGATCGGCAGCTTAGCGCCGCAGGGGATGAACGTGGTGGTCATGACCGTCATGCGGCGGTCCTTCTCGTTCTCGATGGTCTTAGTAGCCATGACGCCGGGGACGCCGCAGCCCGAGGACACGAGCATGGGGATGAAGGACTTACCGGACAGGCCGAAGCGGCGGAACACGCGGTCCATGATGAAGGCGACGCGGGCCATGTAGCCGCAGTCCTCCAGGAAGGACAGCATCACAAAGAGCAGGAACATCTGCGGCACGAAGCCGAAGATGGCACCCAGGCCGCCGACGATACCGTCACAGACGAGCGAGTCGACCAGACCGCCGTCCTCAGTACCGCCCGCCACGAGGGCGTCGTGCACCACGGTGGTAATGCCGGGGACATAGGGGCCATACTCCGCCGGATCGACCGAATCGGCGTCGTCGCCCGCAGCCTCGACCGCCTCGTCGTAGGCATCGCGACCCTGACCGAGCACGTACCAGCCATCGGTACCGAAGAGCTGGTCGTTGGTAAAGTCGGTCACCGTGCCGCCCAGGGTGGAGACGGCAATGTAGTACACGCAGAACATGATGACCACAAAGATCGGCAGGCCCAGGATACGGTTGGTAACCACGCGGTCGATCTTCTCGGAGGTGCTCATCTTGGCGGGGGCCTTGGTCATGCACTCGTCGATGATGTGGGCGATGACGCCGTAGCGCTCGCCAGTGATGATGGACTCGGCGTCGTCGTCGCAGTCCTGCTCGCACTGGGCGACCAGCTGCTCCACGCGAGCGGCCTTCTCCTTGGTGAGGTTGATGAGCTTGCAGGCGTCCGCATCGCGCTCGAACAGCTTGACGGCGTAGTAGCGGCGCTTGTTGGCGGGGACGCTATCCGGCAGGTTGTTCTCGATGTGGGTCAGAACGTCCTCGATGGAAGAGTCGAACTTGTGCTCCGGCACCTGGCCCTTGGTGGCAGCAGACTTTTTGACCTGATCGAACAGCTCCGTGATGCCCTTGTTCTTAAGAGCCGAAATCATCATGACCGGGCAGCCGAGCTTCTTGGAAAGCTTGTCGGTGTCGATCTTATCGCCGTTCTTCTCGACCAGGTCGGCCATGTTGAGGGCGACGACCACGGGAAGACCGGTCTCGATAACCTGAAGCGCCAGGTACAGGTTGCGCTCGAGGTTGGTGGCGTCGACTACCTGGACGACGACATCGGGCTCGCCGCTCATGAGGTAATCGCGCGAGCACTGCTCCTCGGGGCTGTAGGGGGAAAGCGAGTAGATGCCGGGGAGGTCCGTAATCGTGACGCTCTTATCACTCAGGAGCTTGGCCTCCTTTTTCTCAACCGTGACACCGGGCCAGTTGCCAACGTAGCCGTTGGCGCCGGTGATCAGGTTGAAAAGCGTGGTCTTGCCGCAGTTGGGGTTACCCGCCAGTGCGACATGGATCTGAGAATCCGCCATTCAATCCTTCTTCCTTGTTTGCCCGCGCTGCTTTCTCCGCACGGGCTGGATAGTGTGCTTCAAAGATGCTGGATTAAGTTAGAAAAACCTAACTTTATCTGCAGAAATGTGCGCCTCGGGCCCTTTTACTGGACCTCGACGACGGCGGCCTCCTCCTTGCGGATGGAAAGCTCGTAGCCGCGCACGTTGATCTCGACCGGATCTCCGAGCGGTGCGACCTTCACGACCTTAAACGACGTGCCCTTGATGAGCCCCAGGTCCATAAGGTGGCGGCGAAGTGCACCCTCACCGTGAAGCTTGACGATGGTAGAGCTCTCGCCCACCTTAACGTCACCCAACGTCTTCATTTACTTGTCCCCCTTTCAGTACTTGCAAAAATACCGTCGTCTAACCGACGGTCATGATGTGCATGGCCACTTTGGAATCGATACCAAAGCGGGCGCCCAGCACGGTAACGATGATGTTGGCGCCGCTCGAGCTCACCACGTGAATCTCGCTACCCTCGACAAAGCCGAGGTCCTTGAGGTGGTGTTTCATGTCCTCGTTGCCCTTTACACGAGACACGCGCACGGTTTCGCCCGCCTTCACCATCGAAAGCGGCATGGCCGGCATCTGCGGTCCGCAAGACATGACTGGGCTCCTAACATCGAATCGTCCTCAACATCGACACGGCAAAAGTTAACCACGTCTATGTTCGCCTTAGTAAACTAGCACGTGGTTAACTTTTTGGGAAGGGTCCCTATTCAGTTTTCGAAAAAGTTTCCTATGTGAAACAAAGAAGGCGCGGCAAAGGGCTGTCCTTTGCCGCGCCTTTTGATACCAATGAATGTGACAAAGGGACTGTCCCTTTGTCACACGCTGCGCTTAGAGCGAGAGATTTCTGATCGATGTAACGCAGGAGGCCTCGTCCACGCCCGAGACGCGGAAGATGATGTCCTCGCCGCACTCGCCGTAGAGAGCCATGAGGCCCATAACGTCGCGGCCATCGGTATGGCGGTCGCCAATGCTGACCGACACGTCGCTGCGGTGCCTGGCAATGATGTCGTAGAGCAGCGCAACCGGGCGGGCATGCAGTCCCAACGGATCTTTAATCGTCTTTGTAAACTCGACCATGTCCCCTCCCACGGCATCGCTCATTCGGCCGGCAAACCCAGCCACGTGGTAGTTATTGTACCGTTAGATGCTTGTCGAGGACCCTTTCGGATACCCTGTGGGCAAAAAGTGGCAAATATGAGTACTGTCACCAATTTAGTAACAGCAAATTCGGGGACAAATTGATCGAAATGAGCGATTTATAGGGTCTGGAAGTCACCAATTTATGTCCATAGGGGGTTAGATAATTTAACTTTAAGCTCAAAACAGGCCAAAAAATATGGCACAACTTTTGCAACAGTACTCATATTTGGCATTTTTTGCCCACAGGGTTCAAAAATCAGCCCCAACGCGCAAAAGGAGGGGCCTCGTAAGGCCCCTCCTTAGGAAAGGGAATCGATTTATTCCACAGCCGTAGATTAATCCTGGCCGCTACTCCATCATGTCGAGGACGGAGGGACGAAGCTCGTTCTCGGCGGCCTCGGGATCGGTCCCACGCAGACGGTTGATGTAGCGGTTGTACCAGATCACGGCAAGACCCAGGAAGACAACCACGCCACCGACGTTGTAGACCAGCGTCAACCACAGCGGCTGGTCCAGCGGAACGGTACCGCAGACAAGCACGAAGCAGAAGACCACGAGCAGGAAGGCGGCAACGACCAGACCGAAGGTGCGCGAACCCATGCGGAAGTCGCGGGGCGCGGCGTCGAAGTTCTTGCGCAGCATAAAGTAGGCAAGCAGGATCAGCAGCGGCGGGAGCAGGGCCGTGGCAGCCGTCATGTTGGTGACGATCATAAGCAGGTCGTCGAGGTTGCCGGAGCCCAGGGCCGGGATGATCAGGATGGGGACGACGATGGCGAACTGCAGCCAGGCAGCGCGGGCAGGAATGCCGTGCTCGTTGAGCTCGACGATCTTGCTACCAAAGACGCCCTCGGGGATCTCGGTGAAGAACACCTTGATGGGAGCAGAGGTCCACATCATGAGGGAGCCCAGCGTAGCGGCGAGAAGGATCAGGCCGATGACGCGCGTGGACACTTCCATGGGAATGCCAAAGTGGGCAAAGACAGCACCGAACACGTCGAAGATGCCAGTGGAGATGGCAACGCTGCCCTCGGGAATGAACAGGTTGACCAGCAGCGAAGCGCCTGCATACAGAAGGCCGATGGTCAGGCCGGCGATAACGACGGTGCGTACGAAGGCCTTGACGCCGCCCTTGAGGTCGTTGAGGAACACGCCGACGGACTCAGCGCCGCCAACGCCCTGGATGATCCAGGCGAGCGTGCCGAAGAAGCCCCAGGTTGCAGCGAAGTTGCTCATGTCGGGAGCCATGTTGGCGGGCGTGGGAGCCGTAGCGAACTCAACGCCGCCAAAGGCAGCAGCCAGGGACAGTAGGATGAACACGGCAGTCAGGCCGAGAGCCGCGGTCGAGCCGAAGGAGGAAATGGAGCCAATCCACTTAGCGCCCTTGGTCGAAACCCACGTGGCGATAGCAAAGACCACGATCTCGATGATGGTAATCCACAGCTGCGAAAGTTCGGCATTGGCACCAAAGAACACGTAGCTCGCGTAGATGATGACGTTGGGCAGGACGGACGCGAAATAGAACAGGTTGACGAACCAGTAGCTAAACGCCGTTAGGAACGCCCAACGACCGCCCATCGAGGTCTTAACCCAAGCGTACACGCCCGACTCGGAATCCTTGTTGAGGCCGACGAACTCGGCGGTAACCAGGGTATAGGGGACAAAGTACAGAAGCGTGGCGAAGAAGAACGACGGCGCAGCTGCCAAGCCGATGGCCGCGTTGTTGTTGATGATGTTCTTGATACCGAACACGGCGGCGACCGTCATGCCCAGCAGAGCGAACGAACCGATCGTTCCTCGTTTTTCAGAGCTCATAAGCCCTCCAAATCATCCGTTATATCTCATCTAAAACCGTCCGGGCTGCAAGCGCAATCGCGGACGGCGTACCTGCTAAGGGGAATGGGAAAAGGGAGTCAACAAAGCCATCCCCCTTAACGGCGCAAAGCAAACGTCCAGGTGGACGAATACTACTTGTTGGGGAAGGAATAACCTTCGACCGTCACGTGAAGCACGGTGACACGGGGATCCGTGGTGTCGGCGAGGACGCGATACGCCTCGTCAATCTCGACGACGGCAACGCCGCCGGCCGGAATCGTCACCTTCTCCCCTGCCCCCTCAAAGCGCTCGCGATCATCGATATCGCTGTAAGCGCGAGCGCAGGTGAGGTCGGCCTTGGGGGCAACCTCGACGGTCAGGTCGCCATCGAGCGGGGCAAGCACGGCATGATAGCGACGGTGACCGACCAGATCGGCGGTTGCGGCCTCGCGGGCATAGACCCACCAGTACACCAACGAGTCGCCGATGGAGTAAGCCACGTCGTGCTGCAGGTCGGCAACGCCGTCGAGCGCCTGGCCGGTACGCATCCACTTCTTGACGGACTTCATCTGAGCGTCGAAGTCGGCGCGAGAGTTAAAGAGATGCATGACTTATGCCTCCTTAATGGGTGCCAGCGCCTGAGCCAGATCGGCAGACGTCAGCGGTCGCAGGGACACCTCAAAGCTGAAGCTCTCAAAACGGGTGCGATAGGAATCAAGCACCTCGGAACCCCAAGAGTTCGAGCCAAGGCCGAGCAGCCGGTCGTTGATGTTGACCGTGACCGAATCGCTCTTGACGAGGTCGTAGACATGTCCGGCCTTATCGATGTTCTCGCAGGTGTAGGGCCAGGCCGAGAAGGAGAACGGATTGGAAGCGGCGTCACTCGGGCGCGTCACGACCAGGCCGTCACCGTGGCTGGAACGTAGGGCGACCCAGCGGGTACCCTCGCGGTTGGCGCAGTCCTGGGGCATGACATACGGCGTGAACATGTCGTCGACCGTGGTGCGGTAATGGCCGACCGGGTTGGCGCGCAGCGAGTCCGGATAGTTCTCGCCCGGACCGTGGCCGTACCACTCAACGGCGCGATCGCAACCGGGAACCTCGAAGGAAATGCCGATGCGTGGAATGATGTCCGAGTAATCGCCGTAGGGCTCACCGGAAACCTTAAGGTCAACACGACCGCTCGGCAGCACGGTGTAGACGAGCTCGACGCGCATGCCAAACGCGCGGACGGGAGGAGCGATTCGCTGGCTCACGGTAACGACGACCGCGTTGCCGTCCTGCTTCCAAGAGACACTGCGGGTGGACGTCTGCATCACATCAATGAAGTTGTCCTTCCACAGGGAGTCGTACTCCTGGGCGTGGTTGTCGACGAGCGGATGCCAAAAGCCAACCTGGGGACCGGAAGTCATAACGTCGCGACCGGATGCCTTCCACTCGCTCACGGTGCCGTTGACCTTGCTGAAGGTCAGCTCGCCGTTGAGGGAGTGAATACAGATCTCCTGCTCGGTCTCCTCGACCGTGAGCTCGGGACGGACGGGGGCCACGATGGCCGGCGCCGCATGATTGGCGATGGCAAACTGGCTCGCGCCCAGCTGGAACATCGGCTCGCACCAGGCATGGGCAGCCATGGTGTAGGCACGCACGGTCAGCAGGGTCTCGCCTGCGGCAGCCTCGCGAACGGCCAGGGGCAGCTGGACGGACTCACCGGGAGCGACCGCTCCGGGCATGAGCGTCTTGCGGCACACCACGTCGCCGTCCACCAGGGTCTCCGCCACCAGGCAGACATCCTCGAGGGTAGTAAACCAACGCTTGTTGGTGACGGTCAGCTCGCCCGCCTCGGCGTCATAGGCCATGCGAACCGGGCAGATGACCTGGCCGTACTCGGTCAGACCCGGGCTCGGCTGCTGCCAGGGGAACACCATGCCATCGATGCAGAAGTTGCTGTTGTTGGGATAGTCGCCGTTGTCGCCGCCGTACATGTCGTAGGCCACGCCGTCCTCGGTCACAGCCGCCAGACCGTGATCGCACCACTCCCAGATGAACTGGCCCTGGATGCAATCCCAGCGGTCAAAGACCTCCTGGTACTCGGACAGGCCTCCCGGGCCATTGCCCATGGAGTGGCCGTACTCGCAGTTGATGCGCGGCTTGGGGAACGGATGCTCGCCAAAATCGTTCATCTGCGACACGCGAGAGTACATGGTGGAGATGACGTCGACGGTATCGGCGTTGCGGTCCTCCTCGTAATGGACCGGACGACCGTCAAGCTCGTGGGCCTTGGCATACATCGCGCGGATGTTGCAGCCGTAGCCGCTCTCGTTGCCCATCGACCACATGATGATGCACGCGTGGTTGCGCTCCTGCATCACCAGGCGCTCGACGCGGTCGACATAAGCCGGCTCCCACGCCGGATCGTCGGTGACCAGGGCGATGTTGCCGATATTCTCGAAGCCGTGGCTCTCCATATCGGTCTCGGCGACCAGCATGATGCCGTACTCGTCGCACAGCTCGTAGAAGCGCGGGTCGTTGGCATAGTGGGACGTGCGCACCGCGTTGATGTTGTGCTGCTTCATGAGCTCAAGGTCGCGGCGCATGCGATCGAGACCCACAGCACGGCCCTTGTGATCGTCGTGATCGTGGCGGTTGACACCATGCATCTTAAAGTAGGTGCCGTTGAGGTAGATATGGTTGCCCTCGACGGTGACCTCGGCGAGGCCCTGACGGTGAGGCACGTATTCGCTGACCTCGTCGCCGTCGTAGACCTCAAACGTCAGGTCATAGAGGAAGGGGTCCTCGGGGTTCCAGAAGTGAGCGTCGGCAACGGTGCACTCGGCGTGGCCGTCGACGCACTCGCCCGTGGCAACCACGTTCTCGCCGTCGCTGAGCGTAAACACGACGCGGCTTGCGCCCTCGGCGACCGTATCGAGCGTAATCAGAGCGGCATCGCCCTCGCGGTGCGTACGGAACCTAAAGTCGACCAGGCGCGCGGCGGGACGCTGCATAAGGTAGACATCGCGGAAGATGCCCGAGGCCCACCACATGTCCTGGTCCTCGATATAGCTGCCGTCGCTGTACTGCAGGACCTTAACGGCAAACAGGTTATCGCCCTCGACGAGCGCGTCGGTCACGTCGAACTCGGCGGACAGGCGCGAGCCCTTGGTCATGCCGATAAACTGGCCGTTGACGTACAGCTCGCCGTAGCTCTCGATGCCGTCGAAGCGGATGATCTCGCGAGCGCCGGCGGCAACGGCGGGAAGGTTGACGATGCGCTGGTAAACGCCCGTGGGGTCATCGGAGGGAACGAACGGCTGGTCGACCGGGAACGGGAAGCCCTCGTCGGTGTAGGCGAGCTTACCGTAGCCGTCTACCTGCCACAGGTGCGGAACCTCGACGTGATCCCACTCGGGCTCGTAGGTAGAAAGTGCCTCGTTGGAGACGGCGGCAGGACCCTCAAAGAGGCGGAACTGCCACGAGCCGGACAGCTGGACAAATCCGCGCGAAAGTTCGCGGCTGTACGTAGCAGCGAGATCGGCGGTCTCGTAACCCATAAAGTACGCATGGGGTGCCAGGCGGTTCCTGTTGGTGAGCGCTTGGTTTTCCCAATCGTTAATGGCGTCCATGGTGATGCTCCTTCGTCATCGTAGTGATTCTTGTGCAACCGGTTGTCCTTATCTTACGGGCGATGCAAAATACTGTGCAACCGGTTGTCCGCTGAACGGTCGATTTGAGCGGATTAACGGTGCAACCGGTTGTACAACCGCAGCACTTATGTCACCCTGAGTATCGATACGCAGCGCACAGCAGCGTTCCCAGAGCGGCGGACAACGGCCATGCCCATCTATGTCCCCGCCTTTGCAAAACATGTTCAGCAGCAGCTTGGATGCGAAATGCTACCAGTGGCCGGATATCATGAACGCTGTTCAGGCGCACTATAGTAAGCTGTATCCGCACCAGCCCGTATCAGCGACAACACCGACCGCATGTTCCAGGAGACGCCATGACCCAACCAGTTCGCACCGCACCTACGCTTGCCGAGGTTGCCGCAGCTGCCGGCGTATCGCGCTCCACGGCATCGCGCGCCCTCAACGATTCGCCCCGCATTAGCGAAGAAACCAAAAAGCGCGTCCGCGCGGCGGCTAAGGAAGTCAATTTTGTCCCCAACGCTCGTGGCCGAGCACTTGCCGTCGGGCGCACGGAAATCATCGCCGTGCTCGTGACCGAGCCTCTGAGTGAGTTGTTCAGCGACCCTACCTATAGTGAGTTTTTGAGCGGCATTACCGAGGAACTGTCGGAGTCGTCCTATCTGCCCGTTATTTTGCAGGCATCTTCTATGCATGAGCGCAACCGCGCACGCGAGCACTTTGAGCGCCGCTCGTTCGACGCCGTGATCGACGTCTCCCCCTACAAGGGCAGCGAGCTGCTCGAGGTGCTGCGCGAGCTGGGCGTACCCACCGTGCTGTGCGGCCAGCTCGAAGGCCACCCCTATCGCGATGTGTTCTCGACGGTCTATTCTGACGATGAAGAGGGCGGACACTTTGCGGCACTCGCCATGAAAGAGCGCGGGCGCAAAGATATCGTCGCCGTGCTGGGCCCGCAAGACAACCCCGCCGTCATCGACCGCCTACGCGGCTACCGCGCCGTCTTGGATAAAGACCTCCCGGACGAGAACGTTGTCTACACCGGATGGAACAGCGGAGACGGTTATCAGGCCATGCATCAGCTCCTCGCGCGCGAGATCACCTTCGATGGCGTACTCTGCGGATCGGACCGTATCGCGGCTGGCGTCATTACCGCACTCAACGAGGCAGGCCTTTCCGTTCCGGCAGATGTTTCCGTCGTCGGTTTCGACGATCACGAGATTGCTGCGCGCTGCACCCCCACGCTCACGACCGTCCGCCAGCCCCTGCGCGAGGAAGGCCACATGGCCGCCAACATTGCGCTCGACATGATCAAGGGCGCCGAGCCCACCACCACCGTGATGCACATGCAGCTGGTCCAGAGAGACTCGCTATAAGAAACTGGGACGGGCTTTCCGCCAAACAACTGTTGCGGAAAGCCCACCCCGTTTTGAGCGCTCATTCTGCCCCCCCGTTTCCGCGCCGCCCGTTCCGCCCATGCTCTCGCAATACCCGCGCACAAAAAACGAGGGAAGGCGCATGTCCTTCCCTCGTTACAGGCAATATGTAGCCGATCGCCTACATCAGGCGCAGGCTGACGTCCTTGAGCTGGGCGCCGGAAACGGCACTCGGGGCGCCCGACATGAGGTCGGAGCCGCTGGCCGTCTTGGGGAACGCCATGACGTCGCGGATGGAGTCGGAGCCGGTGAGCAGCATGCACACGCGGTCCAGGCCCAGGGCGAAGCCGCCCATCGGGGGCGCACCAAACTTGAGGGCCTCCATGAGAAAGCCGAACTGAGACTCGGCGCGCTCCTCGGTAAAGCCAAGGAGCTTGAGCATGGACATCTGCATCTCGGCGTTGTGGATACGCATACCGCCGCCACCGGCCTCGAAGCCGTCCATGACAAAGTCGTAGGTGCAGGAACCGGCTGCCAGCGGATCGGCCTCGATCTTGGCGATGTCGGTCTCGGTCGGCAGGGTGAAGGGCTGGTGCTCGGCAGCATAGGCCTTGCGGTCCTCGTCCCAGTGGAACAGCGGGAAGTTGACGACCCACAGGAAGTCGTGGCCCTCGCGCTTGATCTCGAGCGCGTTAGCCATGTGGGAACGCATGCCGCCCAGGATCTCGTCAGAGAGCAAGCGCGGGCCGGCGGCGAACATCACAAGGTCGCCGGGCTCGACGTCCATGCGCTCGCGCAGAGCAGCCATCTCCTCGTCCGAGAAGAACTTGACGATGGGGCTGTTGATGGAGCCGTCCTCGCGGAAGGCGATCCAGGCCAGGCCCTTGGCGCCAAACGTGGAAGCCACGCCGGCGAGCTTATCGATCTTGGCACGGGCCCAGGCACCGGCGCCCTTGGCGTTGATGGCCTTGACGACGGAACCCTCCTCGTTCGCGGCGGTCGCGAAGACCTTGAACTTGGAGTTGGCGAACACGTCGGTCAGGTCGACCAGGTGCATACCGTAGCGGGTATCGGGCTTGTCGGAGCCATAGGTGTCCATGGCCTCCCAGTAGTCCATGCGACGCAGCGGCGTGGGCATCTCGACACCCATGCGGCCGAAGGCGTCGGACAGGACCTCCTCGAGCGCACTCATGACGTCGTTCTGGTCCACGAAGGACATCTCGATATCGACCTGGGTGAACTCGGGCTGGCGGTCGGCGCGCAGGTCCTCGTCGCGGAAGCACTTGGCGACCTGGTAGTAACGCTCGACGCCGCCGACCATGAGCAGCTGCTTCAGGAGCTGCGGGGACTGCGGCAGAGCGTAGAAGTTGCCCGGCTGGATGCGGCTGGGGACGATGAAGTCGCGGGCGCCCTCGGGCGTGGACTTGAACAGGGAGGGCGTCTCGACCTCCATGAACTCACGGTTGTGCAGCGCCTCGCGAATAGCGAAAGTGAAGTCGGAGCGCAGCTTGAGGTTGGCCATCATCTCGGGACGACGGAGGTCCAGATAGCGATAGCGCAGACGGGTATCCTCGCTGGTCTCGATGCCGTCCTCGATCTGGAACGGCGGGGTGACGGAAGTGTTGAGCACCTCGGCGTGGTCGGTCAGGACCTCGATTTCGCCGGTCGCGAGCTTGGCGTTGGTGGTCTCCTCGCCACGGGCGCGCACGACGCCGTGGATCTTGATGGGCCACTCGGGACGCATGGTCTCGGCGATCTTAAAGGCATCGCCGTCGGAGTGCTCGGGGTCGAAGGTGAGCTGCGTGATGCCCTCGCGATCGCGAAGGTCGCAGAAGATAAGGCCGCCGTGGTCGCGGCGACGACTCACCCAACCGGTGAGGGTGACTTCTTCGCCCACGTTCTCGCGGCGAAGCTCGCCGCAGGTACGGGTGTGCATGGAATGCTCGTCGATGGGACGGGTCTGGCTCATACCAGTGATCCTCCTTTATGGATCTGTGCCGCCCCGTGTCGTTCCGGGCGGCGTCGTACAGATTTGCCCAGCCTGCGTAAACCGCGCAGCCAGACATGGCGTTCTATCTTATCGCACCTGTGCCGATGTACCGCGAAAAAGTAGCTCCTGCCCAAAGACTTGACGGAGACGAAACAATTGACGCACTGCGGCACCCTCCCGTACGCGTCACGTGCGACAATATGCCCCAAAAAAACAGCACTTGGAAAGGCCCGTCATGATTGCACGCCTCATTGTTATGGATATCGACTCCACCCTCATCAACCAAGAGGTCATCGACCTGTTGGGCGAGGAGGCCGGCGTGGGCGAGCAGGTGGCGCAGATCACCGAGCGCGCCATGCGCGGCGAGCTGGACTTTAAGCAGGCGCTCGAGGAGCGTGTGGGGCTGCTTGCCGGTTTGGACGAGAGCGTGTTCGAGCGCACCTTTGAGCGCGTGACGTTTACCCCCGGTGCGTTGGGGCTCGTGCGCTCGGCGCACAGCAAGGGCTGGAAGGTCGGCGTGGTGAGCGGCGGCTTCCATGAGGTCGCCGATAAGATCGTGGCCGCCGCGGGCATCGACTTTTGCCTGGCCAACCGCCTGGAAGTCGTTGACGGCAAGCTCACCGGCAAGCTGGCGGCCGACATTGTGACCAAGGAGTCCAAGCTCATCCAACTGCTGGATTGGGCAGTTGAGTGCGGTGTCGACATGGCTCACACCGTGGCGATTGGCGATGGAGCAAACGACATCCCCATGATTCAGGCGGCAGGCACCGGCATCGCGTTTTGCGCCAAGCCCAAGACGCGCGAGGCGGCCCCGTTTGCCATCGACGAGCGCAACTTGATGCTCGCCATGGACATCATCCTGCGCGACTAGCGAGTTAGCCTCACAACTTCATCAAATCTGACATATTAGATTTCCGAACAATTTCGCTCTAATGTTCGGAAACAACCCTTCGCGTGCTAAAATTCTCAACGTCGAAGGGAACTTATATGGACAAACGTGATTTTGAGCAATTGCTAAGTGACGTGGCAGACGGAAGCGTTGCGCCGGCCGATGCCCTTACGCGCATCCAGACGGCACCGACCGCCGACCTGGGCTTTGCGCAGCTCGATCTTTCGCGCGGTGTACGACAGGGAGCCGGCGAGGTTGTCTACGGCGCCGGTAAAACCGCCGAGCAGATTGCCGCCATTATCAAAGCGCTGCTCGATGCAGGCCAGGAGCGCATCCTGGTCACGCGTTTGGACGCCGAAAAGGCCGCGCGCACCGCGGAGTTTCTCGGCAACAACATTGACCTAGGATATGTCCCGGACGCACAGCTCGCGCTCGTGGGCGGCAAGCCCTCCCCCACCGGCAATGGACGCATCGTCGTGGCCTGCGCCGGTACGAGCGACCTACCCGTCGCTGAAGAGGCCGCGTTAACAGCCGAGTTCTACGGCAACGAAGTCGATCGCCTCTACGACGTGGGCGTCGCCGGTCTGCACCGCCTTCTCGCACATGCCGAGGAGCTTGCCCAGGCGCAGGTGGTCATCGCCATCGCCGGCATGGAGGGCGCCCTGGCAAGCGTCATCGGCGGCTTGGTGAGTTGTCCGGTGATCGCCGTCCCCACCAGCGTGGGCTACGGCGCGAGCTTTGGCGGCGTGGCCGCGCTGCTCGCCATGCTCAACTCCTGCGCCAGTGGCGTTTCGGTCGTCAATATCGAGAACGGTTTTGGCGCCGCTTACCAGGCAAGCCTTATCAATCATCTGAGCGCCGGTACGCCCTGCGCCCGCTAAGGAGCATTCCATGTCCAACCATCAGCACACGCTTATCATCGACGGCGCCTCGGGCATCAGCGGCGACATGACCGTCGCGGCTCTGCTCGACCTGGGTGCCAGCGAGGAGCACCTGCGCGAGCAGCTCGCCACGCTGCCGGTCGACGGCTTTACGATCGCCGTCACACGCGTAAACAAGCACGGCATCGACGCCTGCGACTTTGACGTTCAGCTGGCAGAGGAGCTCGAGAACCACGACCACGATATGGCCTGGCTCTATGGCAACGATGCGACCGCAGGGCACACGCACGACCATGAGCACGAGCACCACCACCATCATGACCATGATGAGCATGAGCACTGCCACGAACACGACCATGACCACAAGGGCCATCATCACGCCCACCATCATCACCACCGCTCTTTGGCCGATGTCACGGCGATCATCGACGGCTCTCGGCTGAGCGAAGGCGCCAAGCGTCGCGCGCTCGCTATCTTTACTGCGCTCGCCGCCGCCGAGGCCAAGGCGCACGGCAAAACGCCCGAGACCGTCATGTTCCACGAGGTGGGCGCCGTCGACTCCATCGTCGACGTCTGCTCGGTCGCCATCTGTCTCGATGATCTGGGCATCGAGGATATTGTGGTCGAGTCGCTCTCCGAGGGCCACGGCACCATCCGCTGTGCCCACGGCCTTATGCCCATCCCGGTGCCCGCCGTCGTCAACCTGTGCCAGGCAGGCAATATCGCCCTCACGCCTGCACCGGTCGCCGGCGAGCTCGTGACACCCACAGGCGCCGCCATCGTCGCCGCACTGCGCACGTCCGAGCACCTGCCGGCCCGTTATCGCATCGAAGCTGTAGGCTACGGCGCAGGCAAGCGCCCCTACGAGGGTTGCTCGGGCACGCTCCGCTGCCTGCTCGTCCACGTGGACGCGTAAGAATGGATGCTCGCAAAACCAAAAGCCGCACCGCTATAGTCACGGCGTTTTCCGAGCTCCTTCGCGAGGAAGACTACGGTAAGATCACCGTCGGCGACATCATCGCGCGTGCCAACGTGGGCCGCGCGACGTTCTACGGCCTTTTCAAGAGCAAAGACGACCTACTCGCCGAGCTCGTGATCGACATCTGCGCCCACGCCCTCGACGATGACGGCACGCCGTTCGACGACCCGCTCGTGCAAGTCGAGCACATCCTCAACAACCTCTGGGAGCGTCGCCAAGGCGTACGAGCCCTGGTAGCAGGAGCCGGCTCACGCGTCTTCGCCGACTGCTTACGCAAGACCATCATGTCAAGAGCAGCCGAAACCGTCCCCACCGAACCAAACGGCCCCGCCGCCACCATGGATCGCAGCTTTCTACTACACCACATAGCCTCAAGCTTCGTAGGAACAGTCCAATGGTGGGCCTGGCACAACTTCGAAGCCCCAAAAGAGGACGTAGCCAAAGACTACCTATCAGCCATCAAGCCCCTCTTCAACTAAGTAACCCCCTCATCCCAAAGCACGGCCCATCCCAAGGCGCCATGCATCCCAAAGTGAGACACACACCCCAAAGCCCCAACCAGCAAAGCGCCCACCACATCCAAATTCAGATATATATGTTGGGTTGCCTACTCAAGAGCAACAAAGACCCCGCAGCTGGCCGTATGGGGTAACTTCCCAGCGCATTCCGCAGGACGAAAGAACCCCCGCCGCACGTAGTGCGCAGCGGGGGTTCTTTCATGTCCGAGGACGCGCTGGGAAGTTACCCCATGCGGCCAGCGGACAACTATGTAGCCCTGGACTAGAACATGCCCAAGAAACCATGCACAAACAGCGCAGCCACAATGGCACCGACAAACGGAGCGATGCCAGGAACAAGCAAGCCGTACTTCCAGTTGTTATCGGCCTTGTTCTTAATCGGCAGCACCTGATAGGCAAGGCGAGGGCCAAGGTCACGAGCCTGGTTCATGGCGAAGCCGGTGATGCCGCCCATGCCCATACCAACGGCCCAAACGATCAGGCCGACGCAGATCGCGAGCATCAGAACGTTCTCACCAGCGCGGCTGGCGGCAGCAAGGATAGCGCTGATAAACACAAAGGTGCAGATAGCCTCGCAGAAGAAGTTGCGGGCATAGTTGGTGCCCTCGGTGGTGGGGTTGGTCGAGAAGATGTTGCGCTGAGCGATGGGGTCGACGACGCCCTCGGAGGCCTTGAACTCATCGGCATACATAAACCAAGCGATCACGGCGCCCACAAAGCCGCCGAGCATATCGGCAAGCATGAAGGGGATGCAGTTGCCCCACGGCACCAGGCCGACGATGCACTGGGCAAGCACCATGGCCGGGTTCATGCACACGGCGCCGCCAAAGACAAACAGGCAGACCGAGATGCCAAAAGACCAGGTGGTGATGGCAAACATATGGCCGGAGCCCTGATACTTGGTGCCCTTGAGCACGGTATCGCAGTGTACGCCCACGCCAAAGACGATCATGAGGGCCGTCGCGCCGAATTCGCACAGGAGTTTGGTAAGCATAAAACCTTATCTTTCTTGTCGGTTATAAACGATTCTTTGAGTCACGCACTAGCGCTGTGCAACGACAACGCCCAGGCCATCGGGGATGACGGCGACCTTGGCGTCGGCACCCTTCATCTCAAAGGCGAGCTTGAGCGCCTCCTCGAGGGTGTTGACCGGGGTCATGTGCATGTCCTTGATCATCTGGTGATCGCACAGATCGGTGACCATGATCACAGGGTGATGTGCCAGGATGCGGGCGAAGATCTGGCTCGTCCACTGATCGGGCAGGGTCTCGTCCTTGGGACGGTCGATGCAGGCGCGCTCAAACTCCGCCGGCTCGTTGTCGGCGATGTTGTGATAGAAGCCCTCGCCACCGTGGCCGTCGGCGCAACCGGCGACGTCGATGATTACGCCGCCCTCGGGAAGCGTGGCCTCGGCAGCGCACATGCCCTTCACGGCCTGGTAGATGTTCTGGTCGAGCGGGTAGCCACCGTTGGTGGTGATAGCGATCTCGCACTCGACGGGCTCGACGCCAGCGAGGCTCTTCACAAATTCGCAGCCGGCCTCGTGGGCCTTGTGGATATCACCGGCAAAGGAACCGATGACCTCGTGCTTACCGTTGAGCACCACGTTGAGCACAAAGGCAAGGTGAGCCATCTCGGCGGCAGCGAACATATCCTCGCTCACGTGGTTGTGGCACAGGTTGCCGGCACGCGAATGAGAGTCGTTCACAAACTGACCGTTGTGGTTGTACATGATGGTCTTATAGCTGGCGATACCGGGCAGCACGGATTTACGGCTGCCAGAGAAGCCGGCAAAGAAGTGCGGCTCAATAAAGCCCTCGGCAAGCAGCAGATCGCAATCGGCAGCGATCTTGTTGATGATGCACTCGCCGCCAGAAGGCAGAGTACCGATCTTCTTCATCATGCTGTCGTCGGTCGCGACGTGCATGACGATCTCCTCGTTGGCAACGATCTCCTCGCCATACTTGTTGACGAGCTCCTCATGCGTCGAGGGACGGTGCATACCAGTCGCAACCAGAATACGAACGTGGGCCTTGGGCGCAGCAGTATGAATGTGATGCAGCAGAATAGGCATCGTCACGCGCGAGGGAACCGGACGCGTATGGTCGGAGCTAATGATAACGATATCCTTCTTGCCAGCACAAAGCTCCTCGAGCGAAGGCGAGCCATAAGGGTTAGCAAGCGACTCTTCTACCAGCTCTTGCTGCGTTTTCGTAGTCTCAAACTCGTTTTGATGACCCTCCATCACACCTGCGAAGTTCTTGTCCTCAAGCTCCAGATGCAGCTTCTTGTGGTCAAACGGCAATTCACATTCAAACAATGACGAGCGCCCTCTTCCTTTCATCTAACACACTAGATAAACCGTAGGAAGGATACGCCGCTCACCGATAACAACCAACCACCCACCAACCCGTTAACAAAACGCTCACAATTGACAAGAACAAAAAGGCGGCCGCAGCCCCAAAAGGAACCACGACCGCTAGTCAAACGCGCGAAGCGCACCATTCTTCTCTTCAGCTCTAATCCCAGAAGACCGAGGACGAAGGGACCCGATGGGTTTCCCTCTGAACACACTCCGCAGCACGAAGCCCCCTTATCCACAGCTCCGAAGGAGCAGGATAAGGGGGCTTCAAGTGCGAGGACGTGTTCAGAGGGAAACCCATCGGGTCCCGGTGAGAGCCACAGGGCTATCTATTACCCCGTGTTTTGCAATCCTGCCGAGACGCCAGTCACAGTCGAAAGAATCAGGCTCATGTACTCGGCCTTCTTCTCCTCGGCCATCTCGTCCTGGTTCATACGCACCTCGCGAAGAGCGCGAACCTGGGCGATGGACAGAGCGTCGACGTAGGGGTTACGGACGCGGACGGCGCAGCCGAGCACGCGGCGGCGCTGCAGCGGCCATTCGTCACCGACGATGGCGAGGACCCACTTACGGGTGAGCTGCATCTCGGTAAAGACCTTCTCGGACAGATCCTGGCGATCACCCAGGTGCAGATACATCTTGGCGATGCGCTGGTCGGTCTTAGCGATCGACATCTCGATGTTGTCGATGAAGGTGCGGAAGAACGGCCACTCCTGGTAGGCAGCCTTGAGCTGGTCAAGGTCGCCAAGCTGCTCGCATGCGGTGCCCAGGCCGTACCAAGCGGCCAGGTTGATGCGTGCCTGGCTCCAGCTGAAGATCCACGGAATGGTACGCAGGTCGTCGAGCGACTTGGCGCCCAGGCCGCGCTTGGCGGGACGCGAGCCGATCGGCAGCAGACCGACCTCGGTCAGCGGCGTCACGGTCGAGAACCACGGCGTAAAGTCGTCGGTGTGCAGCAGGTCCAGATAGCGCTCGTGGCTTGCGGCGTTGAGCTTCTCGGCCATATCCCAGAACTTCTGCGTGGTCTCGGTGTTGGTCTTCTCGACACTCGGGGCCGACTGCAAAAGCGTTGCGGCGGCAACGGACTCGACATGGCGCTGAGCCAGTGTGCGGTTGCCGTAACGGGCAAAGATGACCTCGCCCTGCTCGGTAAGCTTAAAGAAGCAGTTGACCGAACCCTTGGGCTGCGCCAGCACGGCCTTGTTTGCCGGGCCGCCGCCACGGCCCACGGCACCGCCGCGACCGTGCATGAGCACCAGGTCGATATCGTTCTTCTCGGCCCACTTGGCAATGCGCTCCTGCGCGGAGTGCAGGGCGAGCATGGCCGTGGTAGGACCGGCATCCTTGGAGGAGTCGGAGTAGCCCAGCATGACCTCCATACGGCGGTTGGTCTGGGCAAGGCGCTTTTGCACCACGGGCAGCGTGAGCATCTGGTCGAGCACGTCGACGCAGCCCTCGAGGTCCTCGAGCTGCTCGAACAGCGGGATCACGTCGAGCTCGGGGACATCCTCCTCGTGTGCGAAGGACAGGTGGGCAAGCTCAAAGACGTCGGCCACGTGCTGGGCGCTCTTGGTGAACGAGATAATGTAGCGGTGCGCCATCTTCTTGCCGTAGCGCTTTTGGATGGAGCCGATGGCACGGAAGGTGTCGATGACCTCGCGCGTCATGGGCTGCAGGTCGCCGTGGATACCGTTCTCGTGAATATCCTTGAGGGCGCGGGCGTGCACCACGGAGTGCTGACGGAACTCCATCTCGACCATATGGAAGCCGAAGGACTCGACCTGCCAGATGATGGTCTGGACCGGGCCGTAGGCCGCACGGACGGCACCGCAGGCGGCCAGCGAACGCTGGACGACGCGCAGATCCTCCAGGAACTCATCGGCGCTGTGGTACATGGTGTCGGTGATGCGGCGCACGGTGGCGTTCAGGCGATCGGCCATGACGAGCATGACGGCGCGATGCGGCTCGTGCTCGGAGATGAGCTCGGCGCGGGCCGTGTACTGGGCGCTCATCTCGACCTGATGGTTCCACAGGTTGATGAGCTCGGCCGACGGCTTGCTGTACTCGGCCTCGAGCGTCAGGTTGCGGCCGATGCGGCGGCACTTGTCCTCGAGCTTGAGCACCATATGGGTGAAGTACTTGGCGGCGACCTCGCGGCTCACCTTGGCGGTGACGTTGGGGTTACCGTCGCGGTCGGAGCCGATCCAGCTGCCGGGATGAAAGAATGCCGGGCACAGCGGCGGCACGGTGCCGGCCTTGTCGCCCAGCACCCAGTCGTCAAAACGACGATAGATGACGGGGATGACGTCGAACAGCGTGTTATCGAAGATGTCGATGATGGTATCGGCTTCCTCGACCGGCGTGGGCTTCTTGAGCGCGATGGGGCTCGTACGCACCAGGGCGTCGATCTCCTGCAGCATATGGCGCTCGTTCTCCACCAGGTCGGAGCCGCCCAGGCGCGGACGCTCCTCCAGCAGGTTGGAGATACGGCGGATCTTGCCCTCGACGGCCTTACGACGGGCCTCGGTGGGATGTGCGGTAAAGACGGGGTGGAACTCAAGCTTGCCGAGCAGCTCGTTGGCGCCCTCGACGCCCATCTCGTCTACCAGCTGGTGATAGGCGACGGTAAGTTCGTTGGCGGGATCGACCTCGGTATCGGTCGACGCGCCGGCCTCGCGCTCGCGCAGCTGGGCCACGCGGTAGTTCTCCTCCGACAGGTTTGCCAGATGGAAGAAGCTCGTAAAGGCGCGGACGATAACCTGCTGCTTATCGAGCGGCAGGCTGTCGATAATATCGACGACCTCACGGAACGCCACGGCAGTGGACTCATCGGCGGTAGGTACGCCCTGCTCATCAACGGCCTCGTCGGCAGCGCGCGTACCGGGGTTGCCGGCATTGGCCACAATTTCGGCCGACAGGATTTTGTCGAACAGGTCCGCGATCTCAGGATCATACTCGCTAAGCACACGACGCTCCAGGCGCAGGAACAGCGCCAGATTGTCGCGCAGCTCCTCGGGGATCTCGATCTCGGCGAGACGCTCCCTGGACTCGGCATTCGAGCCGATTCGGTTAACGAGGCGGTTGACCACGGCAGCGACGCGCGCCGCGGCTTCGGGTACAGACTGGTTGCTTAGGTTCTCAGCCACGTTTCCTCCCATTCCTCCTTCTATGCACGTAACATGCGGTATTCATTATAGGCACTTGAGAAATACTTTCGACACTGATTGCGCTTTACCACACAAAAGTATTTTCTGCATTGCAAGGGTTTTTGCCCCAAATGGTCGTATTTCTCGGTAGGCGGCATACGCAAGCGGGGGCATTCCGCATAAATGCGAAACACCCCCGTAACAATCGCTCGCCATGAGCAGGGCACATTTGCAGGCCCGCAGCTCAACATGATGCGCTACAGGCGCTCGCAAACCGCCTCGACAACGTTGTCCAGATCGGCAAGGACCTCTTCATGGCTCTCCATGTCGCGCACCTTGACCTTGCCGGCGGCAAGCTCGTCGCCACCCAAGACCAGGATGAGCTTGGCGCCCACCTTATCGGCCTGCTTAAACTGAGCCTTGAGCGAACGGCCCTGATAGTCGGCCTCGGTCACGATACCTGCGGCGCGAAGCTCCTGCGTAATGGCAAAAACGTTCTGGCGCAGCTCCTTGCCGGCGTTGGCGACGTAGACACACGGGGCTTCATCGGCACCCAGGTCGCTGCCAAAGGCCTGCAGGGCCAGCAGGGCGCGCTCAAAACCGACGGCGAAGCCGACGCCGGCCGTGGGCTTGCCACCCTCGAGCTCGACCAGGCCGTCATAGCGACCGCCGCCACCGATGGAGCCGACACCGGCGCCGGGGGCCTCGACCTCAAAGACGGTACGGGTGTAGTAGTCCAAGCCGCGCACCAGAGTGGGGTCCTCGACATATTCGATGCCGGCGGCATCCAGATAGCGCTTGACCTGCTCGTAGTGCTCGCGGCACTCGTCGCACAGGTTGTCGCCCATCAGCGGCGCGTCGGCCATGATCTCGCGGCAGTGGTCGTTCTTGCAGTCGAAGGCACGCAGCGGGTTGAGCTCGGCGCGCTCGCGGCACTCATCGCACATCTCGTCGGCGTGATCGAGGATAAACTGCTTGACCTGCTCGCGGTAAGCCGGACGGCACTGGGCGTCACCCATCGAGTTGATGAGAAGACGGAGCTTGGAAAGGTCGAAGCCCAGGCGCTTGTAGAACTCCATGAGCATAATGACGCACTCGGCGTCTGCCGCCGGATCGGGAGCGCCGAGCCACTCGATGCCCACCTGGTGGAACTGACGCAAACGGCCCTTCTGGGGACGCTCGCCGCGGAACATAGCCTCGGCATAGTACGCCTTAAACGGCGTGGAGCCCTGGGGCACCAGGTTGTTCTCCACGACGGCGCGAACCACGCCGGCCGTGCCCTCGGGACGAAGCGCCAGGCGCTGCTTGGGCTTGAGCTTGGTGTCGGTGCCCTCGGTAAAGACGCGCTCCAGGTTGGCACCGCTAAACACGCGGAACATCTCCTTGCGCACGACGTCGGTCGACTGGCCGATACCGTGAACAAACACGTCTACCTGCTCGATCGCGGGCGTCTCAATGGGCTTAAAACCAAACGGCTCGAACACGCCGGCCGCAATCTGCTGCATCTTTTGCCAGGCGCGCATCTCGGCGCCGATAAGGTCGCGGGTTCCCTCCGCCTTCTGTGCCTGCATGGGCAAACACCTTTCTTTTGTATCGCGTCATAAGTAGTGGTCATTATACGGCACAAACATAAAACGCGGCGGCGCGTCTGACCGAACGAGGGTATGGGGACTCGTTCGGCCAGACGCGCCGCCGCGGCATGTGATCCGTTTCGTCCGCCCGTGGCCGCCTTGGGAACCGAATGACGGTACGAGCATCCATTCGGCTTCCAGGGCAGCCACGGGCGTAACGGGGCAAACGAAAAAAGAGTGGCGGGCGCTTACTCCCCTGCCACGCCCGCACGCAGCTTGGCGGCGATGGGCTCGGACGCCAGCAAGAATACGAGCATGACCACGGAGCACACCAGGCACACGATCCAGGTGCTCGCAAAGGAGCCTGTGGCATCGAACAGCACGCCCGAGACGATGGCGCCCACGGTGCCGCCGACCATCTCGAGCGAGGTGATGGTGCCCGTGACCTTACCCAGATCGGCCATACCGAACTGCTTGGACGCGGCGATAGTGGGCGTGATGGTGCCCATGCACGTTCCGATACCAAAGCTCACGGCGGCCACAATAGGGCCAAGGTCTGTCGTCGGGAAGCACAGCGCCACGCAGGCGACAATGCACGCAACAGAGCCAAGGATGTTGCCAAAACGCAGGCCAAAGCGATCGTAGATCGCACCGAGCGAAATCTTGGCGATAACGACCGTGACCATGTAGGCAGAAAGCACGGTGCCTGCCCACATGGGATCGTGGCCACCCGTGACGATCTTGGCGCCGCTGACGGTAACACTCGTCATGTTCGTAACCTGGTTGGGCAGGATGGCGCCATTAACCAGACCCATAAAGAGGAAAGCGACGACGAGCAGCCAAAATGCCGGGCTCTTCTTGATGCGCGACCAACCAACGCTAACCTCGGGGGCGGCCTTCTCATTTTTATCGCCTGCGGTGGAGGCGGACGGATCGCCCGGGTTCTCGCCGAGCGGCTTGAGGCCGATCTCGGAAGGCTTGGTGCGGAAGGAATAGGCAGTGATGGGCAGCGCTGCAACGATGCAGATAGCAGCGAGCACCAGGAAGGCGGAACGCCAGCCCACGCTCACGATCAGCGAGCTCACGATCGGCGAGAGGATGGCGCCACCAAAGCCCGAGCCCGAAAGCGCGATGGAGATGGCAAGGCCACGCTTGGCGGTAAACCAGTTGGCGGTCACCAGGCTAATGAGCAGACGGGTCGAGGCAACGGCAAAGCAGCCCGAGACGGCAAAGAGCACGTAGACCTGCCAAAGCTCGCCGACAAAGCTCATGCCTACGAGCACCGCCGAGGTGGCGATAACGGTAAGCGAACCCAAGACTCGACCGCTTACCTTGTCGGCAACATGGCCGATGACGAGCGAACCCACAACGCTCACCACGGTAGAGATGGCGTTGGAGATGTTGTACTGGGCAAGCGTGATCCCGAGGTCGCTGACAATGAGCGGCTGGAACAGGCTCATGCAGTTGACGAAGATGGTGTAGCACGTGGCCATGATCACAAAACCGGAGGCCACCACGAGCCAGCCGGGGAAGAACTTACGTTGCTGGGACATACTGCTCCTTTATAAACAAACGAATAGCCTGCGCCGGGCGCCGGTAGTGCCCAAGATTGCCTTGAAAGACAAGGGCATAGGCCTTATGGCCATGCCCGCAGGCTTGAAAGGCAAGGTTGGGTGCTACCGGTGGTCGGCGATGTAACCTAAGGCGACGGCGGCATAAGCCGCGGCGCCGAGTGGCAATTCGGCATCGTTAAAACGTGCCTTGGGATGGTGCTGGGCAAAGTGCTCGTCCGTGTCGGTCACGGCCGCGCCCACGGTAAAGTACGCACTCGGAATCTCGCTCGAGATCAGTGCGAAGTCCTCGCTCGCCATGGCATGGAACAGCGGCAGGAAGGCAGCCTTGGGCAGCACCGCGCCCACGTAGCCAAGCGACGCCTGCGTCATGCCGTCGTCGAGTACCAGCGGCGGAACATCCGAGAGCGTCTCGATAGTCGCCGGCGTGCGATACGTTGCGGCCACGCCGTTGACGACCTCGGCGATGCGGGTCTTGAGGTGAGCCATGAGCTCGACATCGAAGCCGCGCAGCGTTCCCTCGAGCACGCAGGTGTCGGGGATGACGTTTGCCGCCTGTCCGCCGGCGAACTTACCCACGGTCAGTGCGACTTCCTTGGCAGCCGGTACCTCGCGGGAGATGAGCTCCTGGAGCGCCAGGTGCACATGCACGCCCGCCGTGATGGGGTCGATGCAGATTTCGGGGCTGGAACCGTGGCCGCCCTTGCCCTGGAGCGTGATGCGAAAACCGTATACGCCCGAAAGCGCCGGGCTGCCATAGAGCACGAGGCCCAAAGGCGACTGGCTGTTGACGTGCATGGCGAAGGCCGCCTGAGGACGCGGGTTCTGCAGCAGGCCATCGGCGATGGCGGCGCGGGCACCCTCAAAGGTCTCCTCGCCCGGCTGGAACAGCAGCTTGACCGTGGCGTTGGCGTCAACGAGCTCGGCCTCGCGGCCTTTAAGCAAACGAGCCGCGCCGAGCAGCGCCGTCGCGTGCATATCGTGACCGCATGCGTGCATGCAGCCGTTGGTGGAGGCAAAAGGCTCGCCCGATTCCTCGGCAACGGGAAGGGCATCCATATCGCCGCGAAGCATGATGACCGTACCGGCCTGCTCGTCTGTGCACGCACCGTCACCCTGAGCGGCAGCGCCCGCACCGGCGCCGATGAGGCCAACAACACAGGAGCCGTCAACAAGCGTGGTATAGGGAATGTCCATCTCGTCTAGACGCGCCTGGATATAGGCAGACGTCTGTGGAAGATTGTTACCGAGCTCAGGCGTCTGATGGAGATCGTGGCGCCACGCGGCAAGCTCGTCGGCAAATGCCTGAGCCTCTTTGACCAGACCATCACCGATAGCGGTCTGCGCCGCCGTAGTGGCCTGAGGCGCTGGTTGCGGTTGAAGATCGGACAGAGCTGGTGCCATAGATGCCCTCCAGTAACGTTTTTGCAGCAAGCAATTTGATTGCGTAAAGTGCAAAGCACAACTGTAAGGGCACGGCATAAAAAACGCCGCCCTGGGAGGGCGGCGCAACAAGTTGTTTACAATTGCGGGCGAGTTTTTCGACGCAAGAAGTCGAAGTGCGTTTCGCTCAAGATAATCGACAGGAAGATGAGCGCAAAGCCGGCGAGCAAACGCGAGGTGAGGGCCTCCCCCATCAGCAGCACCGAGAACAGCACGCCCGACGGCGACTCCATCGAAAGGAGCAACGAACCCGTCGAGGCCGGAACGTGTGCCAAGCCGACGTTTTGAATCAGCAACGCCACGCACGTGCAGCCCACCGAGAGGAAGGCCATGACGGCGGTAAAGCTCGGCGTCCATACGGACAGGGGCGCTTGGGCCTCAAAGAGCAACGACGAAATCAGGCTCAAGACGCCATTGCCCACGAACATCCAAAACGTGATGACGTTGATGTCCATCTTGCGGCCGTACTTGGCCGTCACCGCCATCTGGATGGCAAAGAAGACCGCACCGCCCAGCGTGATGGCGTCGCCGATGTTGAACTCGACGCTGTCGAGCGCCACCAGGCCAATGCCCGCCAGGCACAGCAGCGCGGCACCCAGGTTATAACGCGTGAGCTTTTCGCCGCTCAGGAAATAGCTCGCGAAGGGCACGAGAATGCAGTAGGTGCCCGTCAAAAAAGCGTTCTTGCCTGCCGTAGTGTGTGCCAGACCGACCGTCTGCAGGGCATAAGCGGCCCACATAAGCGTACCCATCCCAAGTCCAACGATGAGGTTACGCGCGTTGAGGTGCGCGATGATGCGCTTGTGGAAGATGCCGAACATAACCAGCGCGGCAGGCAGAAAACGGACATAGAGCAGTTCGAACACCGGAATGGTATCGAGCGCATCCTTCATGGTCGTAAAGGAGTAGCCCCAGACGACCGCCACCGAAAGCAGCAAAACTTTCCAGAACAGCGGCGAGCGAGCGCCAGCACCGCGGGAGGTGCCGCCCGCACCCAGGTCCTCGCGGGCAACAGGGCTATCGGGCATCTTTTCGATATTGTCGGTGGCATGCTGGGCCATAGGGCATCCTCGCGCTCAATCTGGGCGTGGTGTCCGCACGCATATAGCCGCGTGCCGCCTCATGGTCAAATAAAAACAGGGCGCACCGGACCCCCGGCACGCCCCGCTACTGTAGCAACAACCAAGCAGCCCGTGCAATTCACTACGCTAAAGCGCCTGCAGAGTAAACCTCAATGTCCCGGCAACGTCAGCGAAAACGGCCCTAAGCGAGCAAGGTGACGTGAAATGAAAGGGCGCTGACCTTCTGGTCGCGCCCTTGAAATTGAACGTCAAATTGCCGCTTGGGGCCGTTTGCAGCGTCGAGCAGTTACGCGGTTTGGTAAAACCGCGTAACTAAATAAGCTTTGTTGACTCCAGCTTTTCGATGATCCAGTCGTTGGCTTTGATGACCGGTCGACGGAAGACCACGCCCAGGGCGAGCGACGGAATCAGATAACTCGCCAGAATACCCAGCTCAACCCAGTACTCCATATGGTATGCACCGGCCATGGCGGCATGCATCGCGTTGATGCCGTGAGTGAACGGCAGGAACGGATAGATCGCCTGGAACACGGGACCCGTCATCTCGATGGGGAACGTACCGCCCGAACCGCCGACCTGCATAACCAGCAGCACGACGGCGAGCGCCTTGCCGATATCGCCAAACGACACCGTGAGCGTGTAGACGATATTCGAGAACACGAGGCTCGCAACCCAGCCAGCCAGCACAAACTGCAGCGGGTTGTCGCACTGGATGCCAAAGAACAGGATGTCGCCCGCGCACACGAGCGTCGCCTGCAGCAGGGCCAAGCCGCCAAAGAACAGGTAACGGCCCAGATAGATCTCGTGCAGGCGCACGGGGATGAGCTCGTTGATGAGCTCATCGTTAACCGAGACCTTCATCATGGCCGCCAGCACGATCGAGCCAACCCACAGCGACAGAATCGTGTAGAACGGCGCCATGGCGGAGCCGTAGTTGCGGATTGGGTAGACCGGCTTGCGGTCGAGCGCGACGGGGCCGGAAAGCGACGCGGCAAGGCCCTCGGGGTCGTTGCCGATCATCGTCTTGATCGTGGCGAGGTCATCGGACATCAGAGCGCCGTCGAGCTCGTCCTTGAAAGCGCTGATCTTGTCGGACGCCTCGCCCAGCTGATCGGAAGCCTTATTGACCAGCGTCGCAGCCTTGGACAGGCCCTTTGCCAGCGAGCCGGAGGCATCGGTCAGACCGGCAACGGCGCTATCCAGGTCACCCGAGATACCGTTCAGCGAATCCAAAACGCCCGAAATGGTCTTCTTGAGCTCCTTGGCCTTAACCGAGAACGTGGAGTCGTAATCAATCTTGGCACCCGAAATGTCAGCCTTGGCATCGGCGATCGCCTGGTCGACCTCGGCACGGGACTCATTGACCTTTGCCATGCTGTCTGTAAGCGACGTCGCGATGCTCGTCAGCTCCTTGGCATTATTGCGGTACTCCGTCGCAGTTTTGCCAAGCTCCGCAGCCGCATCCTCAAGCCCTGCCTTGAGCTTGTCGTTGCTCACCTGGTCAGCAAGGCTGCGGAGTTTATCCGCCGTCGCATCGATCTCGTCGGCGCGCGCATTAAGCGAGGCTGCGCCATCGTTGAGCTGGGACACCGTAAGGTCGACATGCTGGTTTGCGGCATCGAACGCCTTCGCGAGCTCGGTAGAAACGTTATCGAACGAGCCCGTGCTCCCATCGATCGCCGCGTCGATCGCATCGCTGGCGGCCTTGAGCGCTTGCTCGGAATCGGCAATACCGCTCTCGGCATGCTGCATGAGCTGCTTTACCGATTCCTCGGTCGTTCCGGACTGCTTGAGCATGCCGCCCGCCGACGTCAGTGAATCGGACGTGGAGCTCAAAATGCCCGCAAGCGACGTCGCGCTGGCCTGAACGTCTTGCAAGTCCTCGACCGAATCGCCCAACGTCGAGGACAGGTTGGCGATAAAGTTGCTCACCTGATCGGTGCTCATATAGTCGAGCAGGCTGGACACGGTCTTGAGGCCGATGGCCGTAATGGTCTTGGTAAAGGTCTCGTTGACCTGGCTCTGGACGGCGCTCGAGCCTTTTTCGGTCACAATCTGAGCGATAGCGTTGGCCTTTTGGTTCTCGTAGAACTCGATGCCGGCGTGCTTCACGTCGGTCGAGAAGAGCGTCATCATGTCGGCGCTAAACGTTTTGGGGATGACGACGGCAGCGTAGTACGCGCCCGACTTGACACCCTCGATCGCTTCATCGCGGTCGTTGAGGACAACCCAATCAAAGTTCTCATTGCCGCGCAGGGTGGCGGTCACGTTTTCGCCCACGTTGATCTCGACAGGAATCAGGTCGCTCTCGTAGCCCTCGTCGGTGTTGACCACCGCAATCTTAAGGTTGCCGGTATTGCCGTAAGGGTCCCAGCTTCCGGCGATGTTAAACCAAGCATAGAGGCACGGCACAATGATCAGGCCCATCACGACGATCATACCGATCACGGAGTGAGACACGTTTTGGACGTCGCGCTTAAACAAGTGCAGGATGTTCTTCATTTATGCCTCACCTCCTTTGGAGTGCTTGCCAAGCGGAGCGCTGTCCCCATTCATCACAAACGTGTCGTCTCCGCTCTCGGGCACGTAACATGCGTCGTCATGATCGAGCTGATTGACGGCCTGAGTCTCGGCTTTAGAACCCCGTTCGCTGGCGTTGAGGCCAAACATGCGACGGGCGGCAGGAATGGCCGCGGTATGCTCGCGCATCTCGCGGCGCAGGTCCTCGTCCGAGAGCGCCGAGATGCGCATCTGGGTATTGAGGCTCGCTCGGATGTACTCGATGTTGATGAGCCAGCCGCAGATGGCGATAACCGAAATGATCCAGATGACAAGCAGGATGATTTTGCCGTTATTGTCGATATCGAGCACCGTCGACAGCACAAAAAGCAGGACCTGTACGCCTACCACGGCGGCGAAACCGCCCTTAATGTAATACGGGTAGCGATGCTCAAAGGCCACCGCATGATCGAGCAGCTCGCGACGGTACGAATCGGAATCGAGCATGACGCGCATGGCCGTGCGCAGCGAATAGCGTTGACGCGGCAGGTCGTTGGACTCGCAGATCATGAGGCCCGTCGTGGAAAGCTGCTTGTCAAAAAGCAGGTTGAGGTTAAGCAGCAGCGGGCGCAGCTGCAGACCGATAAAGAGCGCGGTGATAAGGAACACGCCCAGGATGCACAGGTTGAACAGGTAGTTGAACGAGTACATGCCACCGACGGTCTCGCGCAGCAGGTTGATGCCATAGGTGAAGGGCAGCAGCGGGTGCAGCCACTGGAAGAAGCCGGGCATCATCTCGATGGGATACATACCCGACGAGCCGGGAATCTGCACAATGACGAGGATGACGCCAATTGCCTTACCGATATGCTTAAACGTGGTGGACAACGCATAGATGATGTTGACGTAGGTGAACGAGATAGCGATGCCGCCCAGCACAAAGAGCAGCGGATTGACGCACTGAACGCCAATGACCAGGTCGCCCACCGTAACGATAATGGCCTGGAACGCGCCCAGGATCACCAGCAGCAGCCAGCGGCCAAAGTAGCCCTGACGCGCCGTAAAGCTACCGATGCCCTCGCGGTCGACCTCGAGTTTGTAGATAGCGATGAGCACATAGCCGCCTACCCACAGCGCCAGATTGGTGTAGAAGGGAGCGATGCCCGAGCCAAAGCTCTTGACCGGATAGATTGACTTGGACGTCAGCTCAACCGGAGATGCCATGAAATCTGCCACGTCATTGACGTCGACGTCCATGAGGTCGGCTAACTCGCCCATAGACTCAGAGGTCTGCAGCGCCGCAATGTCATTGGCGGCGGTCGCGAGCTTGTCCTGAACCTTGGCAAGGGAGGTGTCGGTTTGGGACAGCGTGGTCTTTGCCTGCTTGAGCGTGGCGTCGAGCTGCGCCAGCGTGCCGCGCGCGCTCGCTATCGTGGGGGTCATACCCGACACAATGCCGGTCAAATCGCCCGAAACGGCGGCAAAGGAGTCAAGCGCGCTCGAAGCCTTCGGCAGTGCGTTCTGCCCCAGATCGGCCTGAGCCTGACCGAGGTTAGCCGTACCGGTCTGAATTGCCGCGTTGAGTGCGTTGCTCGCGTTCGAGATTGCCGTAGCGTCCTTTGCCATGGCGCTCGACTGTGCGGACAGACTGTTCTTGATACTCTGCAGCTGGTCGTTCTGCTTCTTGAGCGTATCGATCGTCGAGGCGATCAGTGCGTCGATCCGATCCGATCCCGTCGAGGTATCGCCGGCAAGAATCTGCAGGTGGCCGATAACTGCGGTGTTGTGATCGATCGTTGCCTGGAGAGACTCGAGCGAGTTGTCGATGCGGGTGGTCGTAGATGTGACCGTGCCCGTCAGCTTGCCGATGGCAGCGTTCGCGGAGGCCGATGTCTTGGTTAGCGCAAGGCTGCCTTCCGAGAGCGCCTTGGAGAGCGAGGTGATGGACTTGCCAGCCGTGGTACGAGCTTCGCCCAGCAGATCATTACCCTGAGCGATTGCCTGCGTTAGCGAAGGCGCCTGTCCCTGCAGGCCCGCCAACGCAGCATCGGCCGAAGCAATCGAGCTGCTCGTCTTGTCGATGGCGGTGTTCATGTCGCCGATGGAATCACGCACTTCGCCCAGGGTATCAGACGCCTCGGACACCGAGCCCGCCAGCGAATCCTGGGTCTGGGTTGCCTTGTCTTTAAGGTCGATGCCAGCATCTTTGGCAATACCCGCGACGGTCTCGCCCACCGTGGAGACAAACTCCGAGTTGATCTGCTCCTCGATGGTGTTGGCACCGGTATCGGTGACCTTGGGCGCAATGGCGCTCTTTTTCTCGTTGACGTAATAGGTGAGCTTGGGCTGATGGTAATTGCCGTCGAGCATCGAGACGAGATTGTCGGAGAAGTTCTTGGGGATCACGATGGCAGCATAGTACTCGCCGCTCTCGACGCCCTCTTTGGCATCGGCCGCCGAGTCAACGAAGGTCCAGCCGAGCTGGTCGTTCTCCTTGAGCTGATCGACCACCTTATCGCCTGCATTGAGCTCGCCCACCAAGTCGTTTTGAGTTCCCTGGTCATTGTTGGCGATAGCGATTTTGATGCCCTGGGTATTTCCGTACGGATCCCAGTTGGCCACGATGTTGTACCAGGCATACAACGAGGGAATAACGCACACGCCCAGAGTAACCACCAGGGCAACGGGGTTCACGAGCAATCGCTTGATGTCGCGTTTAAAGATCGCAAAGGAAACCTTTGCATCGGATAGTTTGCTGCCGAGACTCACGCTTGGACCATCCATCCTGTCGTTCAACCGAATCATGCTATTAACAACCATTGTATGGAGGCACCCTAGCGTCTCGCAGCACAATGGTGCTGAGTTTTGCGGGTAGCAATATACTACGAAGATGAGTTAACGTACAGATGTACAGTATCTCAAATTCCCGCAGCTCACAAAACCACAACCCGCACAAATTAGCAACCCAACTAGTCATTGGGGACGTTCTTAAACGACTAGTCAAACAAGAACGTCCCCAATGACTACTCCGTACAAAAGCAAACGAGAGTGGAAAATCTCCCACTTCAAGCCCACATTCGAGCCAAAAGTGGGAGATTATCCACTCTCGTTCTAATTAGTTACGGTGCCGTATCCCCGAACTACATCAAGTTGCAGATGGCCGCGGCAAAGGCTACGGGGTCCTCGGGGAGGATGCCCTCGACCAGCAGAGCCTGGTCATAGAGCAGGCCGGAGTACTGCTTGATCTTGTCGGCGTCGCCGGCCTTCTGGGCAGCGACGAGCTTGGCGAAGACCGGGTGCTTGGCATTGAGCTCGAGTACACGCTGGCTCTTGGGCATGCCGTCGGGTGCACCCTCGGGACCCTTCTGGAGCACCTTCTCCATCTCGAGAGACAGCGGGCCCTCAGTAGTGATGCATGCGGGGGCGTCGGTCAGACGCGCAGAAACGGCAACCTTCTCGACCTTGTCGCCGAGCGCTTCCTTCATGGCGCTAAAGAGGTCCTCGTTCTCCTTGGTGGCGTCCTCGGCCTCCTTCTTCTCGTCATCGGTCGCCAGGTCAAGATCGCCGGTCGCGACGTTCTTGAGCTCCAGATGACGGTCCTCGACCTCGGGCTCGGCACCGTCGGCCACAGCCTTCTCGGCAGCCTCGCGAGCGGCGTCGTCCTCGTAGATCTTGGGCATATCGGCGGCCACGTACTCACGCATGGCCTGGAAGGTGAATTCATCCACGTCCTGCGTCAACAGCAGCACATCGTAGCCGCGATCGAGCACGCCCTTCACGACGGGCATCTTGGCCAGGCGCTCGCGCGAGTCGCCGGCGGCGTAGTAGATGGCCTTCTGGTCCTCGGGCATACCCTTGGCATACTCGGCCAGGGTAATCATCTTCTGCTCCTTGGCAGACCAGAACAGCAGAAGGTCGGCGAGCTCGTCGGCCTTCATGCCATAGCTGGAGTAGATACCGTACTTAAGGCCGCGACCAAAGTTCTCAAAGAACTTCTCGTAGGCCTCGCGGTCGTTGTCGCGCATATCCTCAAGATCGGCGGTGATTTTCTTCTCCACGCGCTTGGCGATAGCCTTGAGCTGACGGTTCTGTTGCAGCGTCTCGCGCGAAATATTGAGCGTCACGTCAGCGGAGTCCACGACGCCGCGTACAAAGTTGTAGTAGTCGGGCAGCAGGTCGTCGCACTTCTCCATAATCAGCACGTTGGAGCTGTAGAGCGACAGGCCCTTCTCGTAATCCTTGCTGTACAGGTCGAACGGCGCACGGCCAGGGACAAACAGCAGGGCGTCGTACTCGAGCGTACCCTCGGCGTGGAAGCTGATGGTGCGCGCGGGATCATCAAAGTCGTGGAACGTGGACTTGTAGAACTCGTCGTAGTCCTTCTGCTCGACATCGGAGCTGCGCTTTTTCCAGATCGGCGTCATGGAGTTGATGGTCTCGAGCTCCTGGTAGTCCTCGTACTCGAGCTTGTAGTCGTCGCCGGCGTCCTCGGGCTTGGGCTTCTGGCGGCTCTTGCTCACCATCATCTGAATCGGGTAGCGCACATAGTTGCTGTACTGCTGAATCAGGCTCTTGAGGCCCCACTCCGTCAGGAAGCGATCGTAGGTCTCGGCCTCGCCCTCGGCGTCGAGCTTCTCGTTCTCGCGCAGCGTCAGGATGACGTCGGTGCCGTGCTCAGCGCGCTCGCCGTCCTCGATGGTGTAGCCCTCTAGGCCGTCGGACTCCCACACATGCGCAGCATCCTCGCCATAGGCGCGGCTGACAACCTTCACGTGGCTGGCGACCATAAAGGCGGAGTAGAAGCCCACGCCAAACTGGCCGATGATGTCGACATCGGAGCCCTGCTGCTCGGCGTTCTCGGTCTTAAACTCCTCGGAGCCGGAGTGGGCGATGGTGCCCAGGTTGCGCTCGAGCTCCTCTGCGGTCATGCCGATGCCGTTATCCGAGATCGTGATGGTGCGGGCATCCTTATCGAAAGAGACGCGAATGGCCAGGTCGCCCTGATCGAGCTTGACGCTCGGATCCTGCAGGCTCTTAAAGTTGAGCTTGTCGACGGCATCGCTCGCGTTGGAGATAAGCTCGCGCAGGAAGATCTCCTTATTGGTGTAAATGGAGTTGATCATGAGGTCGAGCAGCTTTTTGCTCTCTGTCTTAAATTGACGCATGTGCAGTCCTTTCGCGCTACCCCTGTCCGCAAAAACGGCTCGGTTGCCCGAGCCGCATCGCAGACCTGCTATGTTCAGACTTAGATTTTATAACCCATTAGCGCGCATATATACATACGGAATCGAAAAACTGTATGTTGCAATGCTCCCATACGCCAAATGCCAAGGAGTGTCCCCAGCTGCCGGCAGAAAAGGAACGTCCCTATCTGTCGCCCAGCAGTTTAGCCATCCAGGCATGGGGCTGGCCCTCGTCTTCGTAGTCCACTGGGGCAATCTGCGTGTAGCCTGCCTTGGCGTAAAGCGGCAGCACGTACTCTTGCGCATGGAGCTTTATAAGCTTGGCGCCGGCATCGCGCGCGGCGGCATCGCTGGCCTCGACAATCTTGCTCGCCAGACCACGGCGACGCATGGTGGGCAGCACGGCGACGCGCCCCATAATGTAGGTCTCCCCCGCCGCGATGCCTTCGTCCATATCGCACGCCGGCGACACCGGAGCCTCCGCATCGGCCACGCGCTCCAGCTCCTCGGGAAATACGCGCGAGCAGCCGGCAAGCGCGCCGTCCACGTAGAGTGTCACATGAATGCAGCTCGGCGCCTCGTCGATGGCGTCGAACTCGTTCTCATAGCCCTGCTCGTCCATAAAAACGGCGCGGCGCACCTGCGCCGCGCCATCAAAGCAATCCGTCTTAAGTTGGATATCCATAGCCGCCCCTTTATTCAATGCGAACGTTAGAGACAGATTTTAGCGAAAATGAGCCCCGCGCACGCTAAACTGCGCACGAGCCTTTGCCAGGCAATCGTAGTGACCCACGTTATGAGCATCGCTCGCAATAAAGCTGTACAGGTTCTGATCGAACAGACGCTGCGCCGGCTTTTTCTCGCGGCCAAAGCGGCCGCCGGCGATAAAGTCTGCTGAAGCCTGCAGCTTACAGCCCATATCGACCAGACGCTCCGCCACGCCCACGTCCTTTTGGACGGCGCGGTAGCGCTCGGGATGGGCGATGATCACCTGGTAGCCACGACACTGCAAATCGTAAATCGTATTCTCGTACTCTCTAAACGCATAGGCATCGGCATGCGTCGAAAGCTCGAGCAAAAACTCATTGGTTCCATCGAAATGCAAGTATTCCGCGGCATCGATGCCAAGCTCGACGAGCTTTCGGTGATTGACCTCAAAGCCCATCTGAAGCGGAAAGCCGTCTGCGTTATCCCGCAACAGCTCAAAGGCATCCCACATCTTGTCGTAGTCAAAAAAGGGGTCTCGGCAGTGCGGGGTGCAGACAATTCTGGTTACGCCAGCCTGTTTGGCAGCCGCAAGCATCGCCAAGCTCTCATCGAGATCGGCAGCACCGTCGTCTACACCCGGCAAGATATGACAATGAATGTCGCGCATAGGTCGGCCTTAATCAGCTAAACGTTTGCTCGGTTGGTAAAGATGCCCTTTTTAGAAGCGCCCTGGGCAGCGGAGCCGTTCTTTACCTTTTTACCTTCCTTGGTGTAGTAAGAATAGTAGTACTCGCTGGTCTCGGTCTCGCAGAAGTTCATAACGGTACCGATAAGCTTGACCTTCTCGGACTTCTTAAGCTGAGCGATGGCGTTGAGTGCCTCCTCGCGCTTGGTGAAGTCCTCGCGCACCACGAACAGCGTGCCGTCGGTCAGGCTGGCAATCTCGGCAGCATCGATAAAGGTGCCGACCGGAGGAGCGTCAAAGATGACATACTGGAACTTGGCGGACAGCGCCTTAACCAGCTTAGAAAAGCGGTGAGACACGATGATGTCGGCAGGATTGGGAATATGCGGCTCCGCATCGAGGAAGTAGAAATTCTTCTGACCCGTCTCGACGATTGCCTGGTCAATGGAAATCTGCTCGGACAGGACTGCATAGAGACCGCCACGAGAGCGAACGCCGAGCATATCGGAAAGGGACCTGCGACGCATGTCTCCCTCGACCAGAAGAACACTCTTGCCGCTGGTGGCGATAGCCTGGGCGAGATTGATGGCAACCGTAGACTTGCCCTCGTTGGGAATCGAGGACGTAACGGTGATGGTGCGAATGGGGTCATCCACGCTCGCGAAGCGAATGTTGGCCAGAAGGGTCTTGGCGGCATTCTGTACAACGAGCTTATCGGTGTTCTTAGCCCTAGCCATGCCTATTTACCACCTTTCATAGCCGGAATTCGGCCGACAACGGGAATACCAAGGAGCTCTTCTGCCTCTTCGACACCGCGGATGCGCGTGTTGAGCATATCCGCCAAAACGACGTAGGCAATTGCGATAAAGACGCCGGCGAGGAAGGCGACGGCAACGTACAGCGTGCGCTTGGGGCCACTGGGCGATTCGGGGGTCTTTGCCTTATCGATAACGTTAATGCTCTGAGCGGCACCGACGTTCTGAGCGACCGTGCTCACCGAGCTTGCCATGGCCCTTGCCACCTCTGCCGTCTCCTCGGGATCGGTACCCGTCACCGAAAGCGTGATGACACGCGTCGTAGTCTCGGAGGAAACGGAGATCTTATAGTCGTCCAGATCGGCGAGGCCCAGGTCCTTGGCGGCGCCGCCCTTAACGCTATCGCTATCGAGCAGCGTGGCGATATCGTTGGAGAGCATCTGGCTCGCCGAAAGATCGTTGTAGCTCATCTGGCCGCTATCGTCGGTCTTGGCGAGAACGTACATGCTCGTCGTGGCGGTATAGGTGCTGTCCATCATGGTGAAGGACACGATGCCCATGGCGACCGCGCAAATCACCGGAAGGGCGATGACCAGCTTAAGGTGCTTCTTGAGCAGCTGGAACAGTTCGAGAAGGGTCATGCAGCTTGCCTTTCATTTCCCTAGTTCATATCGACAAAACTGCTCGTATGATATCGCATCTTTCCGACCACGTTCGAACTCTATACATAAGATACAGTGCATACGGCAATGTTGCGCAATAACAACGCCGCATCGGCAGCCCCGGTGCGGCGTCAAAACAACACGCTTGCTGCGTTGTTATGCGAATGACTCGTCCCGCTGTACGGGAAACGTTACCGTGATGGTGGTCCCCACGCCCAACTCACTCGATAGGTCAATCGCAGCATGGTGATACAGGGCGGCATGTTTAACGATAGCCAACCCCAGGCCCGTACCACCGCGCGCCTTGGAACGACTCTTGTCCACGCGATAGAACCGCTCGAACACCTTGCCCTGTTCCTCGGGCGCGATGCCAATGCCCGTATCGGCAACCGCAAGAAACGGATGGCCCTCGTCGTTGGTACCGCACCGCAGCGTCACCGTACCACCGGGACGGTTGTAGCGGATGGCGTTACTCGCCAGGTTATAAATCAGCTCGTCAATCAGGCGCGATACGCCTTCGATGACCACGGGCTTCGTCTCGAGTCCAATGGTCACATTTGACTGCTCAGCAACTTGTTCAAGACGCTGTTCCACCGTCGAAATGGCACGCGAAAGCTCAATGGGTTCCGTGGAGCCAATGGGCACCGCCTCGCCCTCGGTTGCGCGCTCGGCCTCATCCAAGTTGGATAGCGTGAGGATATCGTTGACGAGCGACGCCAGACGGCCGGCCTCGCGATAGATGCGTCCGCCAAAGTTGCGCAGGTCGTCTTCGCCCTCGACCATGCCGTTCGCAATAAGCTCGGCATAGCCCGAAATCGCGGTGAGCGGCGTCTTGAGCTCGTGGGTGATATTGGCCGTGAACTCGCGGCGCATGCGGTCGTTATCGGCCAGTACCGCCATTTGACGCTTGAGCTCTTGGCGTTGTGACTCAATGCGCTCGAGCATGGGGACCATCTCGGCGTACGCATGCTCATAGCTGCGACGAGGATGGTCCAAATCCACCTCTTGCAGCGGCGCGATGATTGCGCGGGATTCACGGCGCGCCAGGAAAAACGAGAGTACCGCACCCGCCGCCGCAATGAGCAGCATCGGTGCCACCATCGACAGCAAAATCGCCGCAACGCCGGGTTGGGCTTGAGCCAAACGAACAACCTGCCCGTTATCAAGACGCATGGCGCGGTACAACATGATCTCATCGAGCGTTGAACTCGAGCGTTCCGCGGAGCCCGCACCACTCTCAAGCGCCTCGGCGACCTCGGGGCGATCGCCGTGATTGGGCAGCATGGAAGGCGACGCCTGATTGTCGTAGGCGACCGACCCGTCATGGTTAATCAGCGTGATACGCAAGTCCTCGCGATCGAGGCTGCGAAGGAAGGCAATGGGTTCCTGCTGCTCATTTAAAGCGGCGGCAATAAGCTCGGTTTCTTGCGAAAGGTTGGCGCTCGTGGCATCTGCCAGGGTGTTTTGCACAAAGAACGCACCCAGCACGGTAAACGCCACGATAACCGCCATGGCGCAGACAAAGATCGTCGCAAACACACGGTGCGACAGGGTGCGCTTTCCCTGAGGGGCGAAGACCACGGGTTACTCCTCCGATACGCTAGGCGCGTCGTTGGCATCTTCGGCATCGTCACTGGCAGAAGGCTCGGCCAGGCGATAACCCACACCGCGGACGGTCTCGATGGCGCCGGCGTGCTCTCCGAGCTTTTGGCGGAGCGTCTGTACATGCACGTCGACGGTACGCGAACCGCCGTCGAAATCCCAGCCCCACACGCTCTGCAGCAGCGACTCGCGGGTAAAGACCACACCGGGCTTGCGCATAAGGTACTCGAGCAGGTCGAACTCGCGCAGCGTGAGCTTGAGCGGCTCACCGGCAACAGTCACCTCGCGGTGGCTGGGCGAAAGCACGATATCGCCCACGTTGAGCACATCGCTCGCCTGTTTGGCCATACCGCCGCGACGCAGCAGCGCGCGGCAACGGCTCGCGAGTTCCATGAGCGAGAACGGCTTGGTCAGGTAATCGTCGGCGCCGCCATCGAGCGCCATGACCTTGTCGAGCTCGGTATCCTTGGCGGTGAGCATCATGATGGGCACCGTCGCCGTCAGGCGGTCGGCACGCAGGCGGCGCATAATGGCGAGGCCATCGGTATCGGGCAGCATAATGTCGAGCAGCACAGCGTCGGGCACCCGTCGCGCCACGGCAGCCTTGAACTCGCCATCGCACGAAAAGCCTTCGGCCTCGATTCCCTGCTTGCGCAGCGCGTAGACCGTCAAATCCCTGATGTTGTCATCGTCCTCGACGTAGTAGATCATGTTGAACCCCTTTGCGGCCGGTATGACCGCATCTTAACCCTAAAGGCACCTGCACTCGATAGTATCAGCCAAAACGGCCCGTCAAGTAATCCGCCGTGCGCGGATCGGTCGGATTCTTGAAAAGTTGAGCGGTGGGCGCATGCTCCACCAACTCGCCCAGCAAAAAGAACGCGACCGAGTCGGAAATGCGTGCGGCCTGCTGCATGTTGTGCGTAACGACCACCAGCGTGCAGGACTCTTTGAGTTCGCAGGCCAGTTGCTCCACTACGAGCGTCGATACGGGGTCGAGTGCCGAGGTCGGCTCGTCCATCAGCAGAATGTCGGGCTGCACGGCAAGCGCGCGGGCGATGCACAGGCGCTGCTGCTGTCCGCCCGAAAGACCCAGGCCCGACTCCTTGAGCTTGTCCTTGACCTCGTCCCACAGCGCCGCGCGGCGCAGGGAGTCCTCGACCAGCTCGTCGAGCACGGCGCGGTCGCGCACGCCCATGCCGCGAGGGCCATAGGCGACGTTGTCGTAGATGCTCATGGGAAACGGGTTGGGGCGCTGGAACACCATGCCCACGCGCTGGCGCAGACGGCAGATGTCGTAATTGCCCAGGATATCCTGGCCGTCGAGCGCAATCTTACCCTCGATGCGACAATCCTTGATGCCATCGTTCATGCGGTTAAAACAGCGCAGCAGCGTAGACTTTCCGCAGCCAGAAGGGCCGATAAACGAGGTAATCTGCTTGTCGCGGATCTTGATGGACACGTCCTTGAGCGCATGGTGGTCGCCATAGAACAGATCGAGGCCCTCGACATCGATGCGCGTCGGCGAGGCGGCAAGGTCCTCAGCCGTGGGGCGAGTCGCATCCCCGACTTCGCGCTCGTGCGCGGCCTCGGCCCGCGCTTCCATGAGTTCCTCAAGCTCCGTGGGCTCCATAGCCGCAGCAGCCGTCATACCGCATACCTCCATATCGATATCAATTCAGCAGTATCGATAGTAGGAATCGCGGCTCATACGCGCGTGAGCGCATTGTCAAGTGTTTGTAAGGACACGCCGGCTATGCGGCGGGCAGCTCGATGGTAAACACCGTGTGTTCGGGCATCGATTCGCACGCGATGACGCCGCCGTGCGCCGCAACGATTTCCTTGGCGATGGCAAGCCCTAAGCCCGCACCACCGCGATTGGTCGCACGCGCCGCATCCAGGCGATAGAACTTCTCAAAGATAACCTTGAGCTTTGCCTCGGGGATAGGATCTCCCTGGTTGATAAAGCGCACGCACGCGCCGCCATCGTCCATACGCCTGGCCTCGATCGTAATGGTCGAACCTCCGTAGCTGTAGGCGATGGCATTTTTCATGATGTTGTTGAACACGCGGGCCATCTTGTCGCCATCAATAAGCACCGTCAGATCCTCGCACACATCGACCTGCGCTTCCTTATGCTGTTCGTTGAGAATGGGATAGAACTCGTCGGCAACCTGCGCCAGCAGCAATCCCAAGTCGACATAGCCGCGCGTGAGCACGATATCGTGGAAATCAAAGCGCGTGATATCGAAGAACTCCTCGACAAGGGCGTCGAGCCGGTGCGCCTTGTCGAGCGCCACGCCCGTAAAGTGCGCGCGCTGCTCGAGTGGCAGCTCCGGGGCCTCCTGTAGCAGCGAAAGGTAGCCCACCACGCTGGCAAGCGGCGTGCGAAGGTCATGTGCCAGATAGGTAACCAAATCGTCCTTGCGATGCGACTCGTCACGCAGGGCCTGCTGAACCTTGCGCTCTCGATCGCGCACGCGGTTGAGAGCTCCCTCGACCTCGAGAAAGTCGCCATCGATGTTATCCCACGCATCGGGGTGATCGATCAGGCGGTCCTGGATACGGGCGGCAAGCACACGGTCGGCATGCTGTTCACCCTGTTCATAGCCTTGGTAATACAGGGCGCGACCGCAAAAGAACAGGACGCACACGGCAAGCGCCAGCACAAAGCCGAGCATGTTGAACACAAAGCCGGCATCAAAGAGCACCGGCCCCTCGATGCCGCCGAGCGACATGGCACCAATCGTCAGCGTCATAACCCACGCCGCCCCGCCGATCACCACGCAGCGACGTACGATTTCAAAGCGATCGATTAGCAAAAAGCCGATGAGTAGCACCGCCAGAATACCGACGATATTGTCGATGCCGACCAGCAACAGGCTCAGCAAAAAGAGCAGCACCGTCGCAAGCGCGCGGTTATCGACGACCGCCCTTACATATTCAAAGAGTCGATCGGGGGCCTCAAATGCCCGACCGTCGTCTTTTTCCATATCAAGATCCTTACAAGCGAAAAGCGTTATTCGATGATGTAGCCGACGCCCCAGACGTTTTTGATAAAGCGCGGTTTTTGGGCGTCGTCGCCGATCTTTTCGCGCAGATGGCGAATGTGCACCATCACCGTATTGTTGGAGCCGGGCATAAAGTCCTCATTCCACACCGCGCGGAACAAGTCCTCCACGGCCACCACGCTGCCACGGTGCTCGGCAAGATACAGCAGGATGGAATACTCGATGGGCGTCAGGCGAACCTGCTTGCCGTCTACTGTTACCGCGCGAGCGTCACGATTGATCTCAAGACCGTCGAGCTGGATGACCGGAGACCCGGCCACCTGCACACGGCTACCGTAGCTGGTATAGCGGCGAAGCTGGGCGTGGACGCGCGCGACGAGTTCCAACGGGCGGAACGGCTTGACCACGTAATCGTCCGCACCGAGCGAAAGGCCCTCGATCTTATCCCGCTGGGCGTCGCGCGCCGTCAGCATAATTACCGGATAGGTATGGCTGGCGCGAATCGTGCGTAGCAACTCAAAGCCGTCGATATCGGGCAACATGACATCCAGCAGCGCCAGATCAAACTCTTGCTCCAAAATCGCCTTGGCCGCATCGGCTCCGCTATAGGCGATCTGGACGTCAAAGCCCTCTTTTGTAAGGTAGATGCCGACCAGGTCGGCAATGGCCTTCTCGTCGTCGACCACCAAAATGCGCTCGTTCATGCGTGCTCCTCTCGCGCTCCATTATGCCCGAGGGGACGCTTACCACACACAACAAGCGCGGGCGATTAAGCCGACCTTAAGCACCCATGTGCCCGTTCGAGCACAGATGCAGGCCATGCGCGCGCACGATGCTCGTCGCCGCCGGCAAACGATATACTCTAGTGCCAGAAGAGACCACCCCGTCGAAAGCGAAGTCCGTGAAGCCCCCCACCTCTTTTGCAAAGCGCTCTGCCCGGCTTGCCGCCGGCTTTGCCTGTGCCATCGCCCTTGTCGCTGGCTTGCCTACCGTCGCCGGCGCCCAAGTGCTCACGACCGACGACGTTTGCGGCAAGACCGCCGATACACGCGGCATTACGGCCGAGAATCTCCCCGATATCGAGGCCACCAATGCTGTCGTCATGGGCAAAGACGGCACCGTCTACTACGCCCGTGGCGCCGATGCGCAAGTCAAGATCGCCTCGATCACCAAGGTCATGACCGCAATCTTAGCTATGGAGAATTGCAAGATGGACGAGAAGCTTACGGTGAGCAACGCTGCCGCCACCGTAGGCAACTCGACTGCCGGTTTGCTCGAAGGCGACGAGCTCACGGTGGAGCAGGCCCTGCGCGGCCTGATGATTCCCTCGGGCAACGACGCCGCCATCGCGCTTGCCGAGTACGTGGGCAAAAAGATCGACCCCAAGACCAAAGACGCCGAGGCCACCTTTGTGAAGGCCATGAATGAGCGCGCTAAAAAGCTCGGCTGCACCGGCACGGTTTTTGAGAATCCGCACGGCCTAGATTTTGACGAGTGGGCCGGCGATATGCACTCGACCGCACATGACGTGGCGCTCATGATGCAGGAGGCGATGAAAAACGACACGTTCCGCGAGATCGTGGCAAGCGAGGACTCCTGGATCGAAGTAACAGGTGCCGATGGCTCCGACCATTCACATTCCATGGATACGCATAACATTTTGCTCGGTCAGGACGGCAACATTGGCGGCAAGACCGGCACCACCGACGACGCGGGCTATTGCTTTACGAGCGCCTACGATCGCGACGGCGACGAGGTCTACACCGTGGTTTTGAACTCCACCACCACTGACCAGCGCTTTACCGATACGGCAACCCTCGCCAACTGGTACTACGGCCACAAGGTTACGGTCGCGATCGCCAATACACAGGAGAAGACTGCCAACGGCAATCCCCTCATGGCGCGTATTGGCCAGACCGACTGGACCGATAAGACGATTGACGCCACGCTCGCCGACCCTACGGCTCAGACGACCGTGTTCTCGCTTGCCGGCGAGGTGACCGAGAAGGTAACGTATGACGACCTTTCGGGCACGGTGCACGTGGGCGACAAAGTAGGCAGCGTGACGCTCAAGCAGGACGGCACCAAGATTGCCGTCGTGGATCTGGTTGCCGACGAGGAAGGCTCGGGGCCAAACCCCATCGAATGGCTACTCGTGAAGCTTGACCGCCTGAGTCGCCGCATCGACAATCGCCCGCTCACGGCCGAAAGCGAGACTGTAGCCAAGGCACCCGAGCTGTAGGGCTGGGGCGGTATCGAAAACAAACCCAACGAGGCGTCCAAGCGGGCGCCTCTTTTTTTGAGGATTCGAATCCCCAGCATACGTTCTCCGCACAAAAAAGGGCCCCGAGTGGAGCCCTTCTTCAAATTCATACTGGCGGAGAGCTGGGGATGTCCGGGCATGCTTCGCATGCCCTCCGGCTTCAAAGCCTGGCGGCTTTTCGCCCACGGGCTACAAACGCTTTCGCGTTTGCTTAACGCCCGTGCCCTCTCGGGTTCGAATCCCCAGCTTACGTTCTTCAAACTAGAAAAGGGCCCCAAATGGGACCCTTCTTTAAAGTTAAACTGGCGGAGAGCTGGGGATTCGAACCCCAGATGCCCTTTTGGGGCATACTCGCTTAGCAGGCGAGCACCTTCGGCCTCTCGGTCAGCTCTCCGTAACAGCCGTTCTATAGTAACCAAACAGTCGAGGATGGGCAAGGGGGAATTTTGAGGCGATTCCATTTTGCCGGCAAACGTCTCAGCCAATCATCTCGATCTGTAACAGTTACAGGACAAAACTGGGTCCAGATGTTACAGATCGAGACAAACAGTCTGCCCCTTTGCCAACATCTCAATCTGTAACATCTACAGGCCGAATCTTCGTCCAGATGTTACAGATTTAGACAAATGGTCGGCGCCATCCGCAAATGTCTCAATCTGTAACAGTTATCGGCTAAATCGGCCCGTAAACGTTACAGATCAAGACAAACCAATCCCTCGAAACACGGCGTCTCAATCTGTAACGCCTGCAGACCGTAATCCCCTCTCAAAACTTACTCAATCTTGGCCCAATCGTGGCTTGCAAGAAGTTTGCTGTTCTCTGTCGAGGCTTGATATCTGGCGTCAAACTCATCGCGCATTGCGCCAGCATTCTGCCAACCAACGACCGTCTGGTCCGGCTGCTTCTTGCCATTTTCTATGCTCATCACCTTATAGGAATCCTCCTCATCAGACGAGTCGTCATAGTTGAGTTGCAGAGCATCCGCCAGACTCATTTTCCCGCCTGCATAATCAAAGTAGTAGCTTGCGCTATACCTGTCCTGCCTCGTCCTCAGCGCTATCTTTCCTTCATCACAGAGTTCGATACCTTGCCCTTCCCCCATGATGAGAAAACCGTCCTTGGACAGCGTTGCGGTCGCCATTCCGTCACCGATGTTGTCGTAGATAGATTTGGCTTTGCCGTCCTCAAAGTAGTAAAGGTTCACGAGGCCTTTGCCTTCGCTTTCCGTATAGGCCAGTTCTTGCGCCACGAACAATTCGTCTACGCCGTCACCATCGATGTCCTTCTCCAAGTAATACGCCTCACAGTTTTCCGGATCAACGCTCTTGTAATAGACATAGATACCCATATAACTTTGGCCGTCCATGAGAGTCTCTAGTTTCTTTGACGACTCCTCATCGCCAAGCCCCGTCCCCTTCTCATCGCAGTACGCTCCATACTGCCTGTACACATCGATGATTCCCTCATAAGCCTCATGTGCCTTATCGTTCTGAGCCGAGGCCGTCTCCTTATTCGATCCGCCCCGGTCTTCGCCTGCGGGCTCGTTCTTCTGTTCGAGTGCCGGAGCCACAAAGACCTGGTATGCCTTGCACAGGGCGTATGCCGTGCCCGCGGCGGCGATCATCGCGGCGAGGATGATGGCGAACGTGGGGACCATCGCGCGGCCGATCTGGCGGCGCTCCGTCAAGAACGAGGCGAAGGACGAGCGCTGCGGCGCGACAGGAGCATCGAGCGGATACTGTACGCTCTGTTGAGCATAGGCGGCATTCTGGGGCTGGGCGGGATACGGCCCATGGCCCGTATTGGCCGCCGAGCCTGCGATTCGACAACCGCAGTTACCGCAAAAGTACGCACCCTCTTCGATTTTGGAACCGCAGTTCGTGCAAAACATCGTTTCCCCCACCTGATCCGCATCGGTCGGCTCATCGCAACGTGAACATCAACCGTTATGAGCCATTCCATCATAAAGTGCCGTCAAGCATCTCCCGACGGCACCTTAAGTAATAATTTGAGCCTATCGAAGCCCATTGATGGCGTCGACAACCTGCGCCTGGCCGTACGCCATGCGGTCGGCGGCATTCTCGGCATGAATGCGCACGTTGGTGTCGTACTTGCGAGCGCTCAGCAGCCTGTTGATGTTATCGGCAATCATATCGGCCTTGTTGCGCTCAAAAACCACCAACGGAATAAGAACCAGCTCGCCCGAATCCATGGAAATCGACACGTACGAAATCAACGCGTTCAGCACCATAAGCACGCCGAACGCCATGGTCGCCAGAACGAGCAAGATGCTGTCCGGATCTCCCAAGCTGCACAGGCCAATCAGAGCGATCACCACGCCGATCAGCAAGTTCTTGATGTCGACCTTAAAGTCGCTCACCGTTGACGTGATATGGGCAACATCGAGCGTACGCTTGCGGCGACCGAGCGGAATCACGCCAAGGATCGTATTAGGCACCTGCGCAATCACGTTATCGTTAGTGAATTCGATACTCCCCTTAAGATAGAACGTGATGTACGAGGTAATGAACTCGATGGTTCCAAGGCCGGTGCTCTGGGGAGCATAAAAGGTGTGACGGCTGTTGGCGGCCACATCCTCCAGCGTCGCCTCCGCCGCGACCGTGGGCGTTCCGCACACGCCGCAGAACTTGGCGCCTTCGTTGATCTGCGATCCACACTGCTTGCAATACATGATGGGGTCCTTTCTGCTGTCCCTCTTCCTGACGCCACATAAGATACGATTTGCAGCAACCCAATTACAGTGATTATAACCGGGTAATTTTTTGCTATACTTCACATAGACAAAACAGCAGGTAGGAGCGATATGTTCAACCTCTCGCAAACCAAAACTGTCCAAGGCTTCATCCCTTTTAAAGGCGTCAAAACCATCGGACCGCAAGTCGGACAGACCCCGAGTGATACGTTGCTCGCCTTTGACCTTTATCGTCCCGTCGAGCTCAGCGAGCTTAAGCAAAACGCATCGCCAATGCACAGTGAGCGCCACGCCGACCTGATAAAACTCGCTTCGTGTGTTGAACCAACCGGCACCCCCGAGTCCCCCATCCGCATGGACGTGGACAACATTGTCGACTTCGCGCGCCAGACCGGGCCCCTCTTTGGCGTTCGCGACACCGAACTTGTTCGCGATTGGGCGTATGCGGCCGTATCGGCACTTGTTGCGGTGCGCATTCAGGAGTTCCTCAACGGTAACTGCAGCATTGCAAAAGTCAGCGCCATTCGGCAGATAGATAAAGTCGTCATCACAAGTGAAGCCGACAGGTCGTCGTTCTCCATGTACTCGATTTACCTCGGTATAAGCGGTGGCTACGCGGCATGCTTCAAGAGTCTGCCAATCATCCGTCGCATCGAATCGAACGACGGCTTTTTCTACGCCTTTGTCTCCGCGACGGGAGATGCCGCCGGATCCGTCGTTGAATTCCGCGTCTTTTCCTTTGACCATGAGCTAACCCTGGAAGACTTCGAGACCCTCAAGCTACTGCTCGCCCTGAGCGATGACGACTCACGCGCAGCGCTGCAGCATCTCAAACTTGTTCCCAGCGAACAGAGCTACTACGACATCGCCCCCGATGCGAGCATCGTTCCGCAAAACAGACCCCTCGACGACACCGACAAGGGAGCGCTCACCGCACTTGTCCAAGCACTCGTGATTGCACATCTCTCCGGTGCGCACGTCGACGTGTTCCAAGGCAGCGAGTCCACCGGATTTCTTTCGTTTGACAGCTATCTATCCTGGTTGTGGTTCGATTTTTCGCGCAAGCTCAGCACCGTGCGCATCGGGTACTGTGAACAGTGTGGACGCGCCTTTTCGCTCGCGGGACATCGCGGCATGGAGCGTAAATACTGCAGCGAAAAGTGCAAGACCGATGCCAAGAACGAAAAGACCCGTCAGGAAACGCTCGAGATACGTCGTCGCTTCTCTCTGGGCCAATCGATAAACGAAATAGCCGAGGCGACCGAGCGCCGTCCCGACTACATTCGCAAACAATTGAGTAAATGGACTCAGCTCAAGCACGAGCTAGAAGACGATCTTGCCGAAAACGGATTCAACGGTTCCAACCTGCTTAAGCGCTGTGGATCCGAGGGCCTCAACCTAGACCAGCTCCTCAACAGCAAGCGAAAAGCCGAGCTTAAACGGATCGCGAGCGGAAGGTAGGTGAGCTGGACATTGGCGTTGCCGAATTCGCAGCGGCGAGTTTAACAACTTTAGCAAACTTTAACAAGTTTAACAGCTGGTCTTACAAAAGCTCAACTTGGCTGTAACCGAACAAGGGCGGGGAATCAGATGATCCCCGCCCTCGCCAAATTAAACGGCTTACCTACGCTTTCTCAAGCTTTGATAGCGTATCCGCAGTCCTTTGTTGGACATCTTGCAAGGATAAATAGGTCGAATCTCGATACTCGTTTCGCGTCATACTGAAATCCAGCAATGCGTAGGCTGCATGCTGATTGTAACTTTCCAAAGCATCCGTATACTCCTTCTCCGATGCAGGCTTTCCCTGTACAAGACAGAAAGATTCGAAACCCTCGGACGTGTATTGGCCGGCAATTTCCATTGAAATGTCATCCTCAAAAGCATCGCCCTTTTTGCCGCGCATCGTCGTAATTGAAGCAGAAATGACATTGCCTTCCTCACACATGGCCTTCATCTGATCGCTCATCATATACATGTTGCTCTCGATAAAAATCTTGCCAGATTTCTCCGTAAGAGAGAGGTACTCACCGCCACCGTTGCTGTGATCAACCCAGTGTTGTTCATATATACGCTTCAGACCACCATCGACATAAGACCATACCTCGACCTCATAGGGCTTGGTCGAATCTGTCCCGATCCAGTCCATCTGGGATGCACTCTCATCCAGGTCGCACGTTATTGTTAGCAGTTCGTCATTTCCATCGTTGTCGAAATCAACCAAATCCGCCACGCAAAAACCCGTCAGTGCATAACCGTACGTCTCAACAACACGTGCCTCGCCATATTTATTGAGATATTCTCGGCACTTTTGGTTGTATGCGCGATATGCGGCAACTTGGGTAGGGTCCGCATCTTTCCCGCCCGCATTATCCTTCTTGGTATCCGCGGCAGCATCCTTGCCAGGAGCTTGAACAGTAATTTCGGTTTCCGCCTCAGATTTACGGTTATCGCTCACAATTTTTACCGGAATCGAATACTCGACCTTCGTCTGCCTGTTGGTCACCTTGAGCGTGTACGACCCCTCTGCGGCGTCCTTGAACTTCCCTATCGAAAAGCCTGATTCGCCGGTCACTTTAACTTTCGAAGAGTGACCATCCTCATCAATGAGCTCCGCCACAAAAGACGTAATTTTATTACCGTCTGAGTCTGTAGGAATTACCTTGGTATCGAGCGCGCAAACCACCGACTCCTTTTGGCCGAACGTGACGATATTGCCACCGGAGCCGTTAAAGAAGAGTTGCCAAGACACCAGCGCGATCACAATAATCCCGACGACAATTCCAACGATATAGAGTGCCTTGGGCTCTTTCCTCTGCGGAGCCGCAACTTGAGATGCGGCATTTGCCGCGGTCGACGGCTGTAGGGGTTCGCTCATCTGCGGGGTCTCGGAGGGCGCTTGTTCAACCCTCTCGAATTCTGGCTCCACCTCAACAGCTTCGTCAACAGCATCAGCCATCGAGGGGCCGGCCTCATGCGTTTCGCCAGAAAGCTCCGATGGCGAAACATTCACCTCCGTTTTTTCGCGAACTTCAGCCAACACCTGAGCCGCGCCTTCTAGCGAAGCACCGCACTCAGTGCAAAACTTTAAATTGTCAGCGAGCTTAGCGCCGCATTTTGGACAGAACATGGCTTGCTCCTTGCTAGATCAACGGCTGCCAAGCTGCCGAAGTGTCAACCGGATAGGCATCTATAACTTTTTTGATCAATGCGCTGCAATTGGTCAAATCGGCGCTGTTCGAGATACCCTCAAACGAATCGCTCGCTGTATCGTTAATTGCCCCTGAGCATTCAACAGTTGCAACCTTCGTCTCCACGTCACAATCCTGCGACATTGTCGTCTCGGTCTCGAAATGTCCTTCAACAAATCGGCTGAAGTCCCAACTATTTATTGCCCATCCGCTACTGCCCCACTGACAAATAACATTGTCCGCACAGAGCTCCATGGATTGTCTGTAGCCCGTTACGGCAGCGAGGCCTTTAGCTTGATTGTCCTCAAAAGTATAAATAGCCAGTACATATGAAGACGGGTTACTAATCCCCGCATCATCACCTGCAAAGCTAAATAAAAGTTCATCAACCCCGTCCCCGTCTAAATCCCTATAGAGATAGCGCATTCCTTGCACGGTTATGCCAGTCCCCTGAACATCTATAAAGTAATTAAACAGGGGGTATTTAGAATCTTTCTGGCAATCAGTCCAATATGGCGATTCCACAGCATCGTCGTATGAGAATCCGTTATCTTCATAGCCTTGGGTTAGAGACCCATCAGCAAATGCCTCACGGTATTGATTTAATACCTCATCGTAGGCAATGTGGGCTTCCTTGTTTGCTTTTTCCTTATCGTCATCCCCTGAAGCCTCTTTCTGCTCCTTGTTCTTTTTCGCCGTCTGCTCCTGCTGGACGGGCTCCTGGATACGGGGCTCGACAACATTCTTGTAGAGCATGAATGCAGCGTAGGCGATGCCTGCGGCGGCGATAAAGCTTGCGATGATGAGGGCGAACGTCGGCACCAGACGGTTGCCGATCTGACGCTTTTCCACGAGGAAGTCGAGCATATTCGAGCGCTTGGGTTGTTGGGGTGCCGGCGCCGGGGAACCAAAGTTTACCGGGGTCGCAGGGCCTGCGGGATTAACGCTTTCAACCTGGTTCACTTGCGCCGACGCAACAAAACCGCCTTGATGCAGCGCGTCAAGCGGAGCACCGCAACCGGTGCAGAATCTTGCGTTGTCCCCTACTTTTGTTCCACATACCGGGCAGAACATCGACGTCTCTCCTCCATCGCGGCGGCCCCGTATGCAACCGCAGGGCCGCCATCCGTCTTAAATGAATCGCTCTAGTTGTCCTTGGTCAGCGTATAGGTGTCGTAGTAGTACGACCAATCAAAAATGCTGCTCGGCTGATAGGACGTGTTGATCTTTGCGGCGGTATCATCGCCAAAGCTCAGCGAAAACGTCACTTTGCCGTTTGCGTCTTGGGGGCACTCATAGTCATCCGAAGGATACGACCACGAGGAATTAAACGTGAACACCATATTGAACGGAACATCGGTAAGCACGGTATCGCCGGCATCGGAATCCTCTGCGTTATCGGGCGTCTTGTGATTATGCGCCACGCCACTAAACGTCCCCTCGACCTCGCCGGTCTCATCGTCAACCTTGGTAATCGTCACCTTAACGGGATTCGCCTTGCCACCAAAGCATTCCTCGCTACTTGATTGGCTCTTAAACTTGCCGGTCCACGTTCCCACGAGCTTCTGATAGCTCACCTTGTCGATATCATCGCTCGCATCAACGGAATTGAGTTCCCAACCATTACCGCCATAGACAAACTTAGCGGTGATAGTGCCCTTACTTTCGCTGTATGTCGAGCTCGACTTGCAAGAGATCTTTACGGTATCCGTTGCCTTTTCCGAGTTAAGGTCGCTTTTCTTAACCTTAAAATCGCCGTTGTCATACAGCGAGGACAGGCTCATGGAATAGCCGTTTGCATCAGCCGTACTCAGAATCGTCCCCATATTCTTGATGACCTTTTTCTCGTCGACGCCCCCGGTTACCTTGGTTCCCGTTGTATCGAGTTCGGATCCCGTAAAGTAAATCGTGTCCCATTTGCCGTTGGCTTTGACCAGGTTGATATTGCCCTGCTTGGTGACCTCGGAGTCATCGTTGGCAAAGACGACCTCGACCCTTGCGGAGTATGGATCGGTAATCCTAACGCCCATGACCTGATAGCTCGAGACGCCCTGCATATTGCCCTTTTGCTTGCTGAGCACCTTGACCGACTTGATGGAGTAATCGCTACCGTCGCTCCACATCGAGCCGGTGCTCATGTCCTTGGTCGAGACGTTCTCGCGCACGATCTGCTCAATTGTGCCGTTGGAGGGGCCGCTGTTCAGGAACATGACCACGACAACAACGGCAACCAGGACGACTGCGGCAACACCGCCGATGATTGCCTTTTGCTTCATGGGAATCGCAGCAATTTTGGAGCCCACGCTCGAGTTGGCAGGCAGGGACTGCACATTGGTCGGAGCGGCGTATGGCGCAGCGTAATCAACATTCTGGAACGCCTGATTGCCTGCCGGCTGTTGCGAGGGAGCAGGAACGCCCTGCTCGAACGCTGTGCCCTGATTCATGCTCTGGCTCGTCTCCGAAGCGCCGGGTGCACCCGGCGCTGCAACAACAGGAGTCAGCGGCGTTCCGCAGGCATAGCAGAACTTGGCATTCTCGACGTTCTTGGCTCCACAATGAGGGCAATACATACGATCGCTCCCCTTCCCCTTTTCTCGATCGCGTACGCGACCATCCCTTTGCTGATTCACAAGATATGTGAAACGGCTATCCCTTAAAAGAGATTTTAAGCGGGTAATTATTTGAGGCCGCCGGACAAATAAGGCACTGTTGCACAACACCAATTATGAATGTGATTATACGGCGAGAAACTTCTCCTCTGCCCTCTTTGCCACGACTGCATTCGCCAGACCAACCTAACCCGGCATGGCTAGCCTTGTGAATCCCAAGTGCATGGTGTCCTGTTATAGTAATTCATACCTTAATTCGTTATAGTTTAATTAGTTATACCTTATCTATATGAAGGTGATGCGAATGCCGTCTTTTGTTGGCCGAGGGTGCGAGCTCACTGAGCTCGAAACCGCTTACTCCAGCGACTCTTTTCAATTTGCCGTCGTCTATGGACGTCGCCGCGTTGGCAAGACAAGCCTGCTCAGAACCTTTGTCGCTGACAAGCCAAAGGTCTGCTTCTTCACAGCACTCGAGACGACCATCGGTGACAACGTTCGCCTGCTCAACAAAGCCTTATCGGAAATCGACCCAGCCTTTGGCCTGATGACTCCCGAGCCAACGACGAACTCCATCTGCAGCGCACTTACCGCCGTCTTCGAGATTGCCCAGAGGGAGCGTCTGGTTCTCGTTATCGATGAATATCCCTATCTTGCTGCCTGCTACCCGGGCATCTCATCGTTCCTTCAGGTTCTCATCGATCAAAATCGCGAATCGAGCAAACTATTCCTCGTCCTGTGCGGGTCTTCAATGAGCTTTATGGAGCATCAGGTTATGGGCTACAAAAGTCCCCTGTATGGACGCAGAACTATGCAGATTAAGCTCAAACCTTTTTCAGTTTTCGATGCCAAGAAAATGCTCCCGAGGGCCGATGCCCAAAAGCTCGTCGAGCTCTATGCGGCCGTTGGCGGCATCCCTATGTATCTCAGTCAGTTCGACGATTCGGATTCGACAGCGGGTAATCTTGCCAAGTATATCTTGCGCCAGGGCGCCTACCTGCATATCGAACCCGAAAACTACCTGCTTCAAGAGGTGCGGAATCCCGCCATTTACAACGCCGTTATTTCTGCGATTGCCAACGGCTACGTGCGGCCCAAGGAAATTGCCGATACCACTGGCCTCAACAGCCCGCAAGTTTCTCAATTACTTGACGCCCTTGCTGAGCTTCAACTGGTTGAGCGCGTAACGCCTCAAGTCAATGCCAAAAAACGTCAGGTTTTCTACCGCATCAGCGATAACCTCTTTCGTTTTTGGTACCGCTTCGTCCCTAAATATGCCGGAGCGCTCGAGGTTGGGCTCGAAGAGCAGATCGCAAGCGCGATCATTAAAGCTGATTTCCCAACGTTCGTTGGGCCGGTTTTCGAAGACGTTTGTCGCCAGTGGCTAGCTCAACAAGTAGCTAACGGCAGCTTGAATGTCTTGTTCAAAGGAATTGGAACGTGGTGGGGAACCAATCCTCAAACAAAGCAGCAGGAAGAAATCGACATCGTGTTCGAAAGCATCGACAGCGGGCTCATCGTCGGTGAATGCAAATGGCGAAATGAGACTGTGGACGCTGACGTGCTCGATACGCTCCTGCGACGCAGCATCCTTTTGGGCGAGCACATCGAGCGGTACTACGTGTTCTCAAAGGAGGGCTTTACCGATAACTGCCACCACCGCGCTGCGGCGATCGGCAATGTCAAGCTTGTTACACTCGAAGAGATGCTGGGGTGACGGTTTTCGGTTCAGGCCGCCCCGCACCTTCCGTTTTGTTCAGTATGTTAAACAAATTGGAGGCATTTCCGTTCACCATACTGAACAAGTTCGCTTTTCAATGCGGAAACGGCAGGCCAGCCATCCCTATCCCAGCGAGCGGTTGAGGGAGCCGAGTTCGTCGTTGCCCATGGTGCGCCACATTTGATAGATGCAGCCGCGCGCCAGGAAAAAGAAGCCGTTATCGACGAGTTGCACGGCGGCATCCGCGAGTTGATTGGTCACGGCGGGCACCGGCGGCAGCTCAAGACCTGCCTTGCGGATGGTTTCGACAGCCTCCTCAAACGCGGGCGGTTTGATGACACCCATCTCGTTCATAAGGCCCTGCATTTCCTCCTGCGCGCTACCGCCCGACTCCTCGCCGCGCGGCACCAGGCGGTAGCACGCCAGCGCCAGCTCAAGCTGGTCGCAGTTCCAATAGGCAAACGCCAGGCGATAGAACAGGTAGCCAATCGAGGGGCGATCGCTGGCGATGCGCAGGCCGTGGCGCGCCACCTCGATAATTTCGTCATAGCGCTCCAGGCGTGCCAGCACGTTGATCAGGGCAAAATGAGACTGCATGGACGAGCGCGCCAAATCGTAGAGACGACGCACCTCGGGCAGTGCACGCTCAAAGTCCTCCTGTTCGGCGTAAAAGCTGCAGATCTCGTGCTGGGCAAAATACAGCGCATCGGGAGCGCGAAGGATACGCACGGAACGATCCTCCTCCATCACCGGCAGCACCATACGCACCAGCTGGTTGTCGCAGAACTGGGTCTGCACCGGGCCCGTCGCCAAAAGCTCAGCAACAGTACACTTGGCTTCCAGCTCCTCGACAAGGCGAGAAAAGCCCTCGAAAGCACCAGCTCGGTCAACTTTGGATTGCTCGCGCAGCTCGACGACACGGGCGACATATGGATCGTTGTCCTCCTCCATGACCTCAAGCTCGTCAGCTGTATCGGCGAGCAGCAAATCGCGAAGCGCAGGCGGCAATGGACGATGGTCGTCGCGCGGGCGAGCATGGGCCTCCGCAGGCTCAATCATGTCCGGCGCATCTGCCTCATATGCCTCGAGCAAATGCTTGCAGGGCATGTCATCCATGTCCATCGTCTCGAGGTCTTTGGCGACGGAAACGCAATCGGCCAGATAGGCCGCACGGCCAAAGGAATATGTTGCGACGATGCGCTCGCCCTGCTCGCCGTCGGGAGCCGCAATCTGCACGTAGCAGCGCGTGATGCAGGAGCCCGAAGCAAAGCACGCCGCCGCGAGTGTAAGCGCAATACGCGCATCGTGCTCAGCGGCCCATGCCGCACGCTTAGGCTCATCCACCTCGCGCCAGGCGTCATCTTGAGCATCGTATTCGCGCTGCGGCATAGCATCGACAACCGTGCGGCCAAATCGCACCAGCATGATCCCCTCGGCGATGTTCGCTCGGTAGGTATAGTCGAGCCGCGTGACCACGTTGAGTGCTTCTACGATACGTGCAAAGCGGGTGCGAACGTCCCACTCGCCACCGGGCTGGCACGCAACCGTCCCCGGCTTGGCCCACGGGTTGTCATTCGACAGCGTTTCGAGCAGACGGGGAACGTCGTTTGTCGTCTTGCTGATATGCCATAGGTCAAAGAGCGAGCAGCCCTCAAAGCTTGGCGACGAGGCAACGGGGCCCAACCCCGCCCCAATGCGCTCGAGGATGCCCGAGAGGCGATTCAGGCGGCATTCGATGGCAAGCAGACTATCGATCTCGTCCTGGTCAAGCAAGCTACGGTCAAAATTGAGATAGAAGAGCCTCGAGCGATCGATGCGCGCCAGGCTCATTTCGGTTTTAGCCGCGATGGTGCGCAGGCGCGGTAGATTGACCTCGCCCATCAAGGCCGCGGCATAGCGCTCGATGCCACTCGGATTATCTGCGTGGTCGACGCGATAGAGCAATGTTTCGATGGCATCGGGCAGCGGCGTGGAGTCAAAGCCCAGCAACACCTCAACCGGCTCGGGGAGTTTTACAAGCTTGATCTTGTCGACGGCATTTTTCATGCCCTCGTCGAGGCCGTCAGCTTCCGCCGTGCTTGCGACAGCGTTTTCGGAATCTGCGAATATCACGTAACGCAAGAACATCGAGGCCATGAACTCGCCGTAGCGAAGGCTGCGCGTCGAATTCCACGTCTCGCGATCGGATTGTTCGCGCATGGCGCCTTCGGGAGAGCCGATGACTCGCGCCCGGGAGTGCATCGCCCCATCGGTACCCCTGACCGCAATCTCACCGATGTTGGAATCGAACTCGTCAAGAATCAGTTGCATGTCGGGATCGTCGGGCAGCGATACCTCGTTAACGGGACGGTCCACCTTATAGACCTCACCCGAAACGCTCACGTAGCCCAAAAGCGACACATGGCTTTTGCCGACGAATTCGACGATATAGCATGATTCATGCGGGTCCTCGCCAAAGAGCTTCCAGACCACGCCATACGAACGGCCGGCGGGCTGCTCGGGCATGGCCGGAAAGCGCTTTTTGGGATCGAGAAACCTGAGCTTGTATGTCGGACGCTCTGCCACGAAATATCACCCTGATCGGTCGACTGAAGAAAGGGCCGCGAACGAAGCGCGGCATCTATTCGAAATCTTACACGAGTCGATAGGAAATGGTCCCTTTGACCGAGGTTTGAATCCATGGGATGTCGCCATAAAAGAAAAGCCCCCGTTGCCGGAGGCTTCAAGTTCAATTGGTGCGGCGTATAGGATTCGAACCTATGACGTTCTGATTCGTAGTCAGACCCTCTATCCAGCTGAGGTAACGCCGCGACTTGTTGATTATTATGCACATGGACTGAATATAGGTCAAGCATTTTTTCGAAAAAAGTTATCAAATTGGATTTTTACTCATTTGAGGCAATTTGGGGCGGCTTGGATCGGTCGGCATTCAAAGCCTGTCACTCAGCTGTATCGCCATATAAAAAAGCCTCCGTTGCCGGAGGCTTTTAAAATCAATTGGTGCGGCGTATAGGATTCGAACCTATGACGTTCTGATTCGTAGTCAGACCCTCTATCCAGCTGAGGTAACGCCGCAACGCACGGATTATTATGCACGCGAGCCCCCGATGGGTCAAGCAACAATTTGAAAAAATTTTCGAAGTGATGATTGAGCCGTTCGCGCCTCGACCGAGGTCCGAATCCATGGGATGTCGCCATAAAAGAAAAGCCCCCGTTGCCGGAGGCTTCAAGTTCAATTGGTGCGGCGTATAGGATTCCGCGCATCCGCTTCGCGGATCCGCACCGGCTTCGGCCGCCTGCCGGCGTCCTCGCCCGCTCGCTAAAAACGCTCCGCGTTTTCTTGACGCTCGCGCCTCAGCCGAGGTTCGAATCCACGGGATGTCGCCATAAAAGAAAAGCCCCCGTTGCCGGAGGCCTTCAATTTCAATTGGTGCGGCGTATAGGATTCCGCGTATCCGCTCCGCGGATCCGCACCGGCTTCGCCCGCCTGCCGGCGTGCTCGCCCGCGGGCTGAAAACGCTCCGCGTTTTCTTCACGCCCGCGCCTCGACCGAGGTTCGAATCCATGGGATGTCGGCATAAAAGAAAAGCCCCCGTTGCCGGAGGCTTCAAGTTCAATTGGTGCGGCGTATAGGATTCGAACCTATGACGTTCTGATTCGTAGTCAGACCCTCTATCCAGCTGAGGTAACGCCGCAGCGCAAGACATATAAAACCACTTTAGTTCGTTGGAGTCAAGCACAATCTCAAACTTTTTTTCTTCTGGCGCATTTTCCTTATGCTGCTCCGTATATACCGCCGTTCCCCGTGCGATCGATCGGCTTTTCGACCACGTCGTACTTAGCATCAAGTTCCCCCAGGAGCGACCGCACCCGTTGGGCACAGTCATAGTCGGCAAACGAGATACTCAGCATACGACCCACCTGATTAGAGGTTTCAACGCCATAGAAGTGCTCAAGGGCAACAAGCCCCTCATGAGCCACAAACGTCTCGACCACATGCGGCGACTCCTCATAACACCATTGCGTCAACGGCCCCTCGCTCGTCTGCCGAACCACCAAGCCACCCATGCCCGATGGCTCGCACGTTACCAGCAGGTGCTCTCCACCCTCATCGCTCTCAAACAAAACGACCCGCTCGTCGAACAGCTCCATCGCATCCCCTTTCTCTTGCTCTTATTTAGCAAAAGCATAGCAGGTGGATGGCTGTATACAGAACGTTTGTTCGTGTGTTTTCTATCGAGCTGTCCGCACGGCATGGTATGGCCGCACACAAAAAAGGGCGCCCCAAAGAGGAGCGCCCTTGCGAATCGCTTGACCAGCTTGGCTATGCGACCGGCTCGATCTTCTCGAGGCCGCCCATGTAGGGACGCAGGACCTCGGGAATCGTGATGGTGCCGTCGGCGTTCTGGTAGTTCTCCAGAATGGCGGCCATCGTGCGGCCAGCCGGCAGACCAGAGCCGTTGAGGGTATGCAGGTAGCGCGAACCCTTGAAGTTCTCGGGGTCGCGATACTTGATGTTGGCGCGGCGGGCCTGGAAGTCGCCGCAGTTGGAGCAGGAGCTGATCTCCTTGTAGGCGTTGTAGCTCGGCAGCCAAACCTCGACGTCATAGGTCTGACGGGCAGAGAAGCCCAGGTCGCCGGTGCACAGGCTAATCACGCGATACGGCAGGCCCAGCTGCTGCAGCAGGTACTCGGCCTCGGCGGTCATGCTCTCGAGCTCATCGTCGGACTCCTCCGGCTTGGCGAACTTGACCATCTCGACCTTGTCGAACTCGTGCTGGCGGATGATGCCACGGGTGTCGCGGCCAGCGGAGCCGGCCTCCTCGCGGAAGCAAGGAGTGAAGGCGGTATAGCGGCGCGGCAGGGTGTCGGCGTCCAGGACCTCGCCGGCGTGCAGGTTGGTGAGCACGACCTCGGCGGTGGGGATCAGGAAGTTGTCGCCCGAGACGTGATAGGCGTCGTCCTCAAACTTGGGCAGCTGACCCGTGCCGAACATGGTCTGACGCTTGACGACGATGGGCGGCCACCACTCCTTGAAGCCACGGCTCGTGTGCGTGTCCAGGAAGAAGTTGATGAGGGCGCGCTCAAGACGGGCGCCGGCGCCACCGAGAACGGTGAAGCGGCTGCCGGAGAGCTTGTTGCCGCGCTCGAAGTCGAGGATGTCGAGGTCGGTGCCCAGATCCCAGTGCGGCTTAAAGTCGAAGTCGAACTCGCGCGGGGTGCCCCAACGGCGGCGCTCGATGTTCTCGTCCTCGTCCTTGCCGTACGGCGTGGCCTCGCAAGGGATGTTGGGCAGGTGAGCCATGAAATCGTACTGCTCCTGCTCGAGAGCGGTGCGGCGCTCGGCCAGACCGTCAATCTTCTCGTTGACGGCGCGCACGGCCTCCTTGGCGGCCTCGGCCTCGTCCTTCTTGCCCTCCTTCATCAGAGCGCCGATCTTCTTGGACTCGGCATTACGCGTGGCCTGGAGTTCCTCGACCTCGGTGATGACGGCACGGCGCTCGTCGTCGAGCTCAAAGAACTTCTCGCGATCCCAAGACGTCTGGCGGTTAGCCATGGCGGTATCGATGGCATCGGGGTTCTCGCGAACAAACTTGATATCAAGCATTAGATCCTCCGGCGATATACATTCCATTTAGGTTGCAACCTTGTACATGTATGGGCAAGTATATACTTATGAGCGTTTACGACCCAACCCAACTACGCAAGAAGGCACCCAATGGACGCAGTTTTTTCCTTTTTGTTTGGCACTCGCACCGGTTTTGCCATCCTTTTCGCCGGCGGCATCCTACTGTTTGCGGTTCTTGCCTTTGTAATGGAGAAGCGCACCCATAAGCTCTACGTCGACCGCGGACCCAAATCCGAGGACGATCAAGACGGCTTCTGGGACTAACCTGCCAAAAAGGGACAGGTTTATTTTGGTCGGTTTTATCTGGGCAAACGCAAGCGCCCCGCAACTGGAATTAAGCCAGTTGCGGGGCGCTTTTCGCACATACGACAAAACCGCAGGAAAAACCTGCCGAAATAAACCTGTCCCTAAATGGCAGGTTTTACTGAAGGGTGGCGTCGATGGCCTTGACCAGGGCACTGCGCATGCCGGCGTCCTCGAGCGCGACGACGCCCTTGATGGTGGCACCGCCGGGCGAGCATACGGCATCCTTCATCGCCGCAGGATGCTGACCAGTCGCAAGCTGCAGCTTTGCCGTGCCCAGCACCATCTGGCTCACAATGCGATAGGCATCGGCGCGCGGGATACCGTGCTTTACGGCCGCGTCGCCCAGGGCCTCAATCGCCATGGCGACAAATGCCGGTGCGCAACCGCCCACGGTACCGCCCACAAACAGCAGGCTCGTGTCGAGCTCGACGACGGTGCCAAGCTTACCGAGCAGGTCGAGCACAACAGCACGCTGCTCGTCGCTGAGCGTAGAGGACTTCTCGCAGGCGATGACGCCCTCGCCCACCGAAACCGGTGTGTTGGGCACCGTCGAGATGTGCGCGACACCCGGCAGGACCTGCTCCCACTTGGCGCTATCCCAAGTCCAAGCGACCGAAAGGACAACTTTGTCGGCTAGAGCGTCCTTGAGCGGAGCGAAAACCTTCTCGATCATGTACGGCTTGACCGCAGCAACCACGATATCGGATGCGGCGACGACCTCCGACGTATCACGACAGGCAACCATCCCACGTGCCTTACAACGCTCGACCAAGGCGTCGTAGTGGCCCGCGCAGGCGCGCATATCGCTCGCAGCCACACCGGCGGCGATCCAGCCATCGGCCATAGCGCTCGCCATATTGCCAAAACCGACAAATCCAATCTTCATATCTCATAGTCCTCTCAGACACGCTCTTCAAAACGAAGGCTATTGTCCCACGGCATTGTTTCGTATTGCCGACCTATTTGTGATACGGCTCGCCACGGCTGATCTTGCAGGCGCGATAGATTTGCTCCAGCAGCACCACGCGCGCCAAGTTATGCGGCAGGGTAATGCGTCCAAAGCTGAGCATCTCGTCGGCTCGTGCGCGCACATCATCGCTCACGCCGTCCGATCCGCCAATCACAAAGGCGATGTCGCTGTTACCACGCAGCATAAGATCATCGAGCCGCGCCGAAAGCTCCTCGCTCGAGCGCTCTTTGCCCTCAATGGCCAGCAAGATCACATGCGCTCGAGGCGGCAGGGCTGCAAGAATCGCCGCCCCCTCCTTGTCGCGCGCGGCATCCACACCGCCCGCCTTAGCCGGGTCGATATCGGCCACCTCGCGGATATCCACCTTGGCATAGGCACCTAGGCGCTTGGTGTACTCAGCGCACGCGTCCTTCCAAAAGCGCTCCTTGAGCTTACCGACGCAAACGACGGTGTATTTCACGCGCGGCTACTCCTTCGAATCGTTTTGAACTTTGCCGGCGGTCAGCATCTGCTCGAACATCGAGGCCGACTGCGAGAAATCGCTCGGCAGCACGACCGTCGAGGTTTTACCCGTACGGGCGAACTCCGTCATCATCTCGGACCACTGCGTAAACATGAACAGCTGGTTGGCCTCGTCGTTACCGACTCCCGTCTCCTGGATGATCTCGAGCGAATCTTTGATGCCCAGCGCGATGGCCTTGCGCTGGTTGGCGATGCCCTCGCCCGCCTTTTCCATCGCCTCGGCCTCGGCGGTCGCCTCGGTGACGCGCTTGATGCGGTCTGCCTCGGCAAGCTCCTGTGCCGCGGCGCGCTTGCGCTGGGCTGCGTTGATGTCGTTCATGGAGTTCTCGACCTCGGTCGGCAGCGCGATCTTGGTGATGAGCGTCGACACGAGGGTGAAGCCGTAGGCGGCCATCTGCTCGGAAACGGTTGCGTTGACGTCCTTGGCAATATCATCCTTCTTGGCAAAGACCTCGTCGAGCGTGTACACGGGGATCGAGGAGCGCAGGGCATCGGTGATGAAGTCGCGCATCTGGTCCACGGGCTCCTGCAGCATGTAATAACTCTTGTAAATGCCCGAATCCGCCGGACCCGCACCCATGTCGTAGCTCACGTGATACTGCGCGGAAACCTCGAGGCCGATGGTCACGTTGTCCTGGGTCTTAACGTCGATGCCAAAACCGTTTTTCATGGTGCGCAGGCTCACCGTGGCGGCCTTGCGGTCGATTACGGGCACCTTCAGGTGGAAACCCGCGTTGACGATGCGGTTGAACTTGCCCAAGCGCTCGATAATCACGGCATGTTGCTGCTCGACGACATAGCAGGCGTTGGGAAGCAGCAGCAACAGGATGATGATGGGGATCAAAAGACTGGTAAGGGCGGCGATGATACCGGAAAACAGCATGGCTTCTCCTCTATTGGGCATACATTGGCACTAGGATACCCGTCCGAGGTGACCGCGCAAAACAAAAAAGCTCCCATTGCTGGGAGCTCTTTCATTTAATGGTGCGGGCGAAAGGACGCCCGCGTATCCGCTTCGCGGATCCGCACCGGCTTCGGCCGCCTGCCGGCGTCCTCGCCAGCTCGCTAAAAACGCTCCGCGTTTTCTTTACGCTCGCTCCTTCGCAGGTTCAAGTCCCTGCGATGGGCCCATAACAAAAAAGCTCCCATTGCTGGGAGCTCTTTCATTTAATGGTGCGGGCGAAAGGACTTGAACCTTCATGGGGTTGCCCCCATACGGACCTGAACCGTACGCGTCTGCCAATTCCGCCACGCCCGCGTGCAGGAATTAGAATAACGGAGCGCCACCGCGAACGCAAGAACTATTTTTGAAAAAGTTTGCAGGCATTTTCCCAGGCGGCTTGCGCGATTGCTTCGGCATTCTCACCGGTGCGGTCGACACGGTCGTTGACCAGCGCGTTTGCCGTAATGGAAATCATCGCGGGCTCACACTCAAGACCTCGAATGGGCTCTGGGGCCATGTACGGGCAATCCGTCTCGAACAAAATTCGATCGAGTGGGGTTGCCGCAAATGCCTCGCGCACGTCGTCGTTGCGCTTAAAGGTGGCCGCGCCGCCATAGGCGACGTAACAACCCAGGTCCACAAAGCGCTCCATCGTGGCACGGTCCTCGCCAAAGCAGTGCAGTACGCAACCGGCCTGGGGCGCGCCCACCTCGCGCAGCACGTTGTACGCGTCCACGTGCGAGGTGCACTCCTCGTCCGTGTCCTCATGGCGCAGGTGCAGCTCAACCGGCACGTTACGGCGCACGGCAACCTCGAGCTGGCGCGCCATGCAGTCAATCTGCACGTCATGGGGCGCCGGCGCGATATCGTCGTCATAGTCCATGTGGTAGTCCAGGCCGATCTCGCCGATGCCGACGCACAGGGGATCATCGAGCGCGGCCACAATCTGGGCATGGATATCATCGGTATAGTCCGGCGCGCCATACGGATGCACGCCGGCAAGATACTTGATCTGCGGAATATCCCGCATCGGCAGAATCTCGTGCGTCAGCCAGTCGCTATAGTCCGCAACGCTGCGCTTGTCGGCGATGGGATCGAAGATCGTCACCAACAGGTCAACGCCCGCGGACTTGGCGCGCACGAGCGTCTCGGGCACCTCCTTGCCCCAAAACGAGAGCAGGTGCGCATGCGTATCGGCAAGCGGTGCCAGCGGCTCCGGACAGGCGATCGTTTTCTTTTTCTTGGTAAACGTCACGCGTTCGGCATTAAGCGTCATGGGAAAGCTCCCGAGCCAAGCGGACAAAGTCGGCAACGCCGAGCGTCTCGGCGCGCGTGGTGGGTGCGATGTCGCAAGCCTCAAAGGCGGCGTCGAGCACGTCCTTGGCAAAGCCGTTGGCGCTCATGGAGTTGCGGATCGTCTTGCGACGCTGGGCAAACGCGGCGTCGATCACGCGGGCCACAAACTCGCGATCGAACCCCTCGGGCACCACGCCGTCAACGCGATCGATGCGCACGACAGCCGAGTCCACGTGCGGCGCCGGCATAAAGCAGCGCGGCGGCACCTCAAAGCGCCCAGTCACCTGCGCATACAGCCCGAGCTTTGCCGTGTAGCCGCCATAGGTCTTGTTGCCAGGCGTCGCGGCAATACGGTCGGCGACTTCTTTTTGCACCATGACGACGGCACGCTTGAGCGCAGGCATCGTCTGGAAGAACTGCAGGATGATCGTCGCCGCAACGTTATAGGGCAGATTTGCGACAAACACCGTGGGCTCGCCACCGGCCGCCTGCTCAATCTGCTCCGGCGTCACCTTAAGCGCATCGCCCATGATAAAGCGGAAGTTGGCATAGTCGGCAGCGTGAGCATCGAGCACCGGCTCGAGCTCGGGGTCGGCCTCGATCGACGTGACGCACGCCGCCTCTTGCAGCAGGGCCAACGTCAGCGTGCCGCAACCCGGGCCGACCTCGAGCACGCGCTCATCGCCCGCAAGCTCAGCGAGCTCACAGATGCGTTCAATCACATGGTTGTCGATCAGGAAGTTTTGGCCCAGGCGATGCTTGGTCGCAAGGCCAAACTCCTCTAGCAGCTCCCTGGTTGCCGTGGGGTTTGCCAAAGGCGAAGTTGTCATGGTTGCCTCCTTAACATGGTGGCTGCATCGTAAAGCAAAAGGGCATGGACCGTTGCGGCCATGCCCTTACAGCTAAACTGTAAATTGCCGATATGGCGCTCGCGCGATCTTTACGCCAGGCGCGGGAACAGCGGATCGCCCTTCTCGACGGGCTGGCCGCCGGCAAGCAGGCCCCAAGCGCAGATACCCTTGAGGTCATCGCTCGCAGCCTCGTCCTCGCAGGACAGGCGGCGCAAGGTCTCGGCAGAAGTCTGGGGCATGAGCGGCATCAGCAGGTGGGCGGCGATGCGGATGGCCTCGAGCAGGTTGTAGATCACAAACGCCAGCTCGTCAGCCTTGGCCTCGTCCTTGGCGAGTGCCCAAGGCTCGGAGTCCTCGATGTAGTGGTTGGCGGCGTGGATGAGCTCCATGACCTCGTCCTTGGCTCCGCCGTAATCGAGCGCATCCATCTTGGCCATGTAGCGCTCGACCAGGCCGTCGGCGATCTTTGCCAGCGGGTTATCGAACGCATCGGCAGACGCCGGCTTAGCCGGCGCGCAACCGTCGAAGTACTTGCCGCTCATGTTGAGCGAACGCGAGATGAGGTTGCCCCAGCTGTTGGCCAGGTCGGCGTTGTAGACCTGCTCCATGCGCTCGAAGCTGATGGCGCCATCGGTACCGGGCACCACGTCGGTCATAAAGTAATAGCGATAGCCCTCGACACCCAACATGTCGATAACATCCTGCGGAGCGATGGCGTTGCCGCGGCTCTTGGACATCTTCTCGGCCTTGCCGGTCTCGGCGTTGCGCACGGTCAGGAAGCCGTGGGCAAAAACGTGCTCAGGCAGGGCCTCGCCAATGGCCATGAGCATGGCAGGCCAAATGACGCAATGGAAGCGGATGATGTCCTTGCCCACGATGTGGAACTGCGCGGGCCAGCGGTAAGCCAGCTCGGCACGGGCCTCGTCGGTGTCGACACCGTAACCGACAGCCGTCATGTAGTTGAGCAGTGCGTCGAACCAAACGTACGTCACGTGGCCCTCGTCGAACGGAACCTGAATGCCCCAGTCAAAGCTCGTACGGCTCACGGAAAGGTCGTTGAGGCCGCCCTCGACAAAGCTGCGTACCTCGTTCATGCGGAACGCGGGCTCGACAAAATCGGGGTGCTCGTCATAGAGCTTGAGCAGCTTGTCTTGGAAGGCGGAAAGCTTGAAGAAGTAGGACTCCTCCTGCACGCGCTCGAGCGGACGGTGGCAATCGGGGCACAGATGCTGGCCGACGCTGCCGTACTCCTCGTCGCCCTTCTGGACCTGCGTGTCGGTGAAGTAGGTCTCGTCGGGCACGCAGTACCAGCCGTCGTAGCTGCCCTTATACAGGTAGCCGGACTCCTTCATGCGCTCCCACAGATACTGCACGGCATGATGCTGGCGCGGCTCGGTGGTGCGGATGAAGTCATCGTTGGAGATCTCGAGCTTGCTCCAAAGCTCCTTGAAGTGCGGAGCCTGGCTGTCGGTCCACTCCTGCGGCGTCATGTCGTGCTTGGCTGCGGCCTCGGCGACCTTCTCGCCGTGCTCGTCCATGCCGGTCAGAAACTTGACGTTATAGCCGGCAGAGCGGCGATAGCGAGCCTGAACGTCGGCGATGATGGTGGAATAAGCCGTGCCCAGGTGCGGATCGGCGTTGACGTAGTAGATAGGCGTCGTGATAAAAAACGAAGGCTTGGTTTGATCCATGGGGTCTGTCCTCCAGAAAAACGTTGCATACAGGGGATGATTCTAACGCAAGGGCCGAATATCCTCCATCTATTGCATATCGAGCACCATGGCATAGACATCGCGCTTGCGGCGCGAATACTTCTGCGACAGGCGCTTGGCTACCGCAGAGGCGGGCTCGCCCTCCTCGAGCGCGGCGCGGATGTCCTCGCGTAGGGCCTCGTCGGGGTCTGCTGCCGCGATGCCAACCGGCGCGATGCCGGCCTCCTCATCCTCGCTCGGAGGCGCGATGACCAGCGCAATCTCGCCCTTAACCTCGCCGCGGCCGCACAGCTCCTCGGCAAGCTGGGCGGCGGGCCCACGCAGGACCTCCTCGTGCAGCTTGGTAAGCTCGCGGCAGACGGCAACCTCGCGCAAGGGAAACACCTCGGCCACGGCCTCGAGCGTCGCCACGATGCGATGTGGAGACTCGTAGAAGATGAGCGCGCCGGGCACCACGGCGAGGCGCTGCAGACGGCGCACGCGGTCGCCGTGCTTGCGGCCCAAAAAGCCTTCAAAGAAGAAATGCTCGCAGGGAATGCCGGACGAAACGAGCGCCGTGACGCATGCGGATGGCCCGGGGATAACCTCGACAGGCACATCGGCCTCGCGCGCCGCCTCGACCAAAGCCTGGCCGGGGTCCGACACGCTCGGCATGCCGGCATCCGAGGCAAAGGCGAGGGTCTCCCCCGCCAGCAGGCGATCGACCAGCCCGGCGGCCCGATTTGCGATGACGTTCTCGTCGCAACGGACGAGCGGCTTTGAGATACCCAGGTGCATCAGAAGCTTTGAGGTCACACGCGTATCCTCACAGCAGATGGCATCGGCAGCGGCAAACGCCTCGCCGACGCGTGGGGACAGGTCGCCCAGGTTGCCGATGGGCGTACCGACCACATAGAGTTTGCCCGTACGGGCGCCATTTTGCGTCATATCAACCTATTCGATCATGCCGCGCTCGAGCGTACCGAGCGCCGCGCGGGCGTCCCATGCTGCAATGCGTTTTTCGGTCTTCCAGGTTTGGAAGAACCATCCGGCCGCCGGCGCGAACGATGCCAACTGGTTGGCGATAAACACGCGCTCGTAGGCATTGCGGCCCTCGGGCGTAACCGACGAATTGGCGAAAATCGCCGCACCCGACCATTCGCCCACTAAGACGGGAAATCCGGTCGCGATTGCCTCTTTGAGCTCGCGCTTGTTACGCGAGATGGCAGTCACGAGGCCGCGGGGGCTCGTGATATCGAGGGCATACTCGTCGCGGTAATGGTACAGGTGGAGGTCCATGTAGACATTCTTGTACTTGGCACCGCGCATAAAGTGCTTCCACTCGCTAGGGTGTCCCGAAGAGGAAAAGACGACGATCTTGTCCTCGGGCATATACGAACGAACGAGTTCGTACGCATCGCGATAGAAGTTGCGCAGGTAGTGGGCAGGAATGCCGTCCGTCATGGTAAAGAGGCTCTTGCGAACGCTCATCTGCGGGGTATCCAACAGCTCGATACCCAGAAGGCTTTCGGCCTCGCCATAACGATCGGCCAGGCGCTCGAGCACGTCGAGCGCGACGTGCCGGCCGTTGGTGGACGAATGCCACTCGGCAACCGTCTCCGGCGTGGTGGGCGAATCGTTGGAATCGCCCTGACCGCCCGGCACCGTCGCCAGGTCGAGCAACACGCGGATGTTGTACTTAGCGGCCCACTCAATGGCTCGATCGATATAGTCCACGACCGAGATATAGGAAGCATCGGACTCCTGTGAGCCAAACGCATACCACGGCACCGGCAGGCGCACGGCGTTGAGGCCGATCTGCGCCATGCGGCGAAAATCGTCCTCGCTCACAAACGTCTCATAATGGCGGCGCATGCGCTCGTTATATGCAGTGGTGCCCATGGCCTCCTGCAGCTCCGCCGCGTTGGATGCACCGGTCGCCGCGTACAGCGACGGGGTCACCCAGGGCTCGGGAATAAACCAGCCAGAGAGATTAACGCCGAGTATCCTCTCCATCACTGCCCCCTTTTGAATCGCACGGGCTGAGCCCGCATCGTTCTTGCATGACATAACTATCGATTTGAGTATACCCGCGCGTGCAGACAGGCGGACGAACGGTCAACAAAGTGGCGCAAAAGTGGGAGGAATGTCCGGGCAGACGGGCTCGAGTTGACGCGCTGGGATGTGCACACGCAACGAAGATAAGCGCCGGAAAGCGCGTCCCGTTTATCCGCTCAGCAATGGGATGCAGTTTCCGTTAGCAGGCCCAGCCGGAAAGCGCATCCCGCAATTTCGCGTAATTCCGGGCCGCGCTTTCCCAAACAGGCCCGAAGCGGAAAGTGCGTCCCGCTCTGGATCAAAATTCCGGGACGCATTTTCCACAGAGGCACACATAAAAGAAAAGGACCCCTTTGCTGAGGTCCTAGTCAATTTAAGGTGGCGGGAAAGGGAATCGCGCCCGCGCTGCGCGCGTGCGGACCGCTGCGGCGCTCCCGCGCCTTGCGAGCTCCGCTGGCAAACGCTATCGCGTTTCCTCAGCTCCGCGCCCTCACGGGGTTCGATTCCGTGCGGGGGCCACAAAAAAGAAAAGGACCCCTTTACAGAGGTCCTAGTCAATTCAAGGTGGCGGGGAAGGGAATCGAACCCCTGACACGAGGATTTTCAGTCCTCTGCTCTACCAACTGAGCTACCCAGCCATTTGATGCGTGCCTTGTTTCAAGGCTTGATTAGTATAACCAAGGACGCGCGCCGGTCAACCGAGAATTTTAAAAAAGTTTTTGAGTACGGCACCAGCCATAACCTCGGGCCCACAGAACAGCACGTCAAAGGCATCATCCAGCCGCAAGAAGTTTTTCACTCAGGGCCGCACGGGCAAACTCACTTGGCGTCATCCCCTCGGCAGCTGCCCGTCGACGAATGGCTTCCTTCATCCCCAGGGGAATCTTGACCGATAGCGTTGCCGTCCCCTCACCTGAAAGTGGGGGCCGTCCATGCACGATCCCACCAACGGTGTGCTCGCCATCCGGAAATTCGCCACGCTCGTACGACTCGCACCACGTGTCAATCATTTCATCCGTTACAACCTGACCGTTAGCGGTCGTATATGTCTTGCTCATCATCGACCCCTTTGCCGAGCTCGCTCAATCTCTTGCCAGAATTTCTTCTGAACCGGAGATAAGGCATGAATGATGAGCCATCCACGAATTAGCTCGACCGCAACGAGCTCCACACTCCGACCGTCCGGAAGCCATCCAATCGCAAGCCATCTCGGCGGCTCGTCTTCCGACTCGCGACGAATGCACTCCGTAACCGCGGCCCAGGCACAAAGCACCTGCTTTTCCGTCAGGTGCTTTTTGGCGTTGGGATGAATCTCGACATCCATGCATCTTCTCCTCTATCTTACCCAATTTCGTATGACGAAAGTACGCTGCCGCCATTTCTTAAGCCGGTACTCGTTGGAAAGCGGAAGGCGATACGAGGATTGAGGGGCGTTCCAGTGCGGCCCAGGCGCATGGGTGGGAGCACATGCGCCAAGGTTGAACGTTTTCGTAGCACGCGAGGACACTGCCGTTGCGATCGATAAAGGCAATGTCGATGGGATAGTCCATAAAGCAGGTGTGAACCGAGGAGCAACACGGGAACGCTATGACAAGCGGCAGTCCGCTGGCGGCAACCGGCTGCCGTCCCAGCATGCCGCGCAGACGCACGGCAAACGACTCCGCCACCACAAACTCGGCCGGCGTCCAGCCCAACCTGTTGAGCGCCCGCGCGTAGGCGATATAGGACGAGACCGCGGTCACATGACCACCCCCGGGCGCCATGGATCGACCGTCACCGCACGCTCGTGCGTAAGCACAGCCGGCGCCCCCAGAGAAAAGCCGGCGATGCTCAGCGAGCTCGGCCACGGCTCATAATGCATGGTGCAGGTATAGGTCCTAAACGTGCCGGAAAGAGAAAGCAGGCCGCTATCCGATGTCGCCGTGCCCTGCTCGCTCGAAACCTCGACCTGCAGCTCATAGCCCTCCATGGCATCCTGAATTTGAGCTTGGACCGTCGCGGAAGCATCGACAGCGCTGTCATCGCCCTCCCCGTCCGGCGCTACAGCATGTGCCAGCACAATGTCGGGCACCACGCGATCGAAACGCGCGACCGCACCGGCAAAGATCATGACGTTGTACACGATAAGAGCAAGCACAAGCAGGACGGGCACAATCATGGCCATCTCGACCGTCGCCTGGGCGCGTTCCTCGCGCAAGCGCGTACGAACGACCATTACGACCCACCGCCAAACGCGCCCGCCAACGTGGCTACATCGACGGTGATCGGAATGGAGCCGCCACCCGGCAGCGGAATCTCCGCAATGGTAAACACTGCCTCGTTAATCGTGCGTTCGACCTGGTACTGCAGGGCCTCGCAAAGCGCCTTGGGGTCGGTTACACCAAGCGGAATTTTTCGCAGGCTATCCTGAACTTTTGAAAGACCGGAGATGTCGGAGCCCGGACTCTTGATGACGTTTGCGGTATCGGTCAGCACGGGCTTTCGCAGGCGCAGGTCGCACGGCTCAAGGCCCAGACCCGCCACGGAACCCGACACGGTATCGCCAAGCCACGACGCAATGGAACCCAGCACTCCGTTGCTTCCTCCCAGGCCGCCAATCAGGCTGTCCATGAGCTCGTCGGCCGCATGCTGGATATCTCCGTAACCCACCAGCAACTGGCCCCAAACGTCCATGACGCCGTCAAACGCCCCCGCGATGCCTCCGCCCGAACGCTCCTCCATCGTCGAGAAGAAACGCGCGAGCACGTTATTTTGCGCGGTCGCGTCATCGGGTGCCAGCACCGCAGCCGAAATCGCGCCGCGATCGCCAAGCCTAACTGCCGTGTTAAACGAAGAGTTGAGTTCGTCGGGACTAGAGATTGCGCCCGAGACCGCAAAGGACACTACGCCATTGCGCCCGGGCGGAGCGATACGCGGGCGCTCGGCGGAAAGCGCCTTGATGGCATCGTCGAATGCGCCGCCCGCGCGCTCGGCCTCGTCCTCGGTCTGACGCTCGAGTTCAATCTCTTTTTTGCGGCAATCGACATAGTCTTCCATAGCGTCTTTAAATCGATCAAAGTGATATTCGAAGCCGCTCTCGATCACCGATGTGGGCATGGGCACGCGAGCCAGGCTAAGCACGTCAAAGCCACAGCGCCCGCACGGATCCTGGCCATCGTAATCGGCGATCGATGCCAATCCGCCCGGAGTTCCCTTTGCATAGTTGGGGCAGCTTGTTCCATAGTGAAGGTACGTCTTGCCGTCATTTGTGCTCGTCGGCCATATCGCGTCGGTGTAGAGCTCGGTTGCGCGCACCTCATCCGAATTCCTCGGCAGCAACGGAATGTAGGACGAGATCTGCTCGCCATCATCATGTATGTAAGCTCGGTCGACCTCATCGCTCGCATAGCTGTAGAACGCTTTGCGCGCCGCGGATTCCGCCATCATCTCGACACTCGAACCCTTCGGCGTCTCAATTGCCAAGCGCCGATGGTAGTACGCCTTTGCGCGGTCGAGCGCCTCCTGCGGCTCCCACGTAATGCTCGAGGCGAAATGCGGGTTTTTGCCACCAGAAAGGTCCGTCAGACTCTTCGCACGCTCCCACATGCACGAGCAGCTTCCGACTGTGTCTTTATCCGACCCGCCGCAGTCGGCAAGCCAGGCACGCTCTTTGGCCTTTGCCGTTTTCTCGGACGCCTTCTGCAGCTCCTTGGCAGCGTAGTCCAAGTCTTTTGAGGTGCTTTCGATGGCATCGGTCGAAATCTCGGACCCTTCGAGCGCGGCAAAATCCGAATCGGAGGTCCTGGGTACGGCGAGCGCCGTGCCGGTATAGGTCACGCCCTCGGTATTCTGCGCCGACACGGCCTGCATGGCACGCGCGGCAATTAAATACGGCAGGGCGGTCTCCACCTTCTGAAGACCCTTGGATGCACTTTTGGCAAACTTGTTGCGTGTTTTAATGACCTCGACGCCGGTATCGACGATATCGGCCCCCGCCACCTCGGCGCCCGGTATGAGCATGGCAACCAGACCGGTGCCGACGGTGGCAAAGCCCGCCAGGCCCAGACTCAAGATGCACGCGTCGAGTACCGTGGCGGCCGTATGATAGGACGACACCACGTTGGCACCTGCCAGCGCACCGCTATCGGCCGCCACCTGCGTATCTCCGGCTCGCGACATGCTCCATATCGCCGCCGTCGAGGAAAACAACAGCGTGAGCACGACCAAGATGACCACGGCAGAAGAGAGCGTGGTGTAAGCGCCGTCCTCGATAAACAAATCGATGCCGGTGCGGCCCATAAAGCCGCCCCGCTTTCGGCGGGGACCGAGACGCCGACGGCGCGCCGGAACGCGGTTTGACCAAAAGCGTTTAATCCCAAGAAGCAATCCACGAATCATAGTCCCCCTCCAACCAGTCGGGACGCGAACGATATGAGACGTCGACCCTGAGCTCAACGTATCCGTCCGCGCTTGCGGTGCCCATAGACTGCGCAAAGGCGCCGATCACGGGCAGAGGCTTCACGTCGCCGGCAATAGATACGGACGAGGTGCCGCCCGCGCCCGCCCGGCCCAACTCGATATCCCACGACAGCGGACCTCCAGCATGGAATATCGAGACGTTGGGTACCGCGGCGAGCCTGCGGCGGGCAAACTCCTCCAAGTCGGCGTCGTCGTTCACCGTCGTCGTAGTCATGATCCGCGCGGTCTCAGCAGCAGCAGACTCCATAACCGCGCGGGTATACAGCAGGCACACCGGCTGCAATGCCAACAAGATGAGCGTCAAAAACGTCGGAAGCAAAAAAGCGGCCTCCACCGTCGACTGCGCCCGGTCCTCACGTGCGGCATCAATACAGTGCGATATCCTTGGCACCCGTCGCGGCATCGATGATCGACATGGGGGCAATGCCATGCGACGCCGCCCGCTCGACCAACGCCGCCAGACGGCCATCGGTGCCGGCGCGCCAAAGGCCGGCGATTGCCAGCACAATCGAGAGCAGCGCCAACGTGACGATGGCGTATTCGACGGTCGATTGGGCAGACTCTTCGCGCAGGGCATCTTGCATCTCACGACCCCTCCTCCAAGCTCGTCTTTTGCGGAACCAGGCGCACCGCGCGCAGACGGCACGACGCATCGCCCTCATCTGCGGCGACAGTTATCATGTCAACCCATCCGCGGTCGTCGCGCACAATGGCGCCCCATAGGTTGCCCTTGATGTCGATATAGCCGCTCAAGGCCAGATGCGCCGTGGGCATCTCCCGGTAGGCGCGCAGCATGTCCGCGGCAGCCTCCATCATCGGACGGTCCTCGGACCATGCGAGCCGCGCCGCAATGGCACTGTCCCCGGACGGCTCCGGTACCGCACCCGCCTGGGTATCGAGCGATTGCAGAAAGGTCTGCGCCGTGACGGGCGCATCTCCGTCGGCGGCAGAAACGCCGTCATTTTGCGCCGCATCATCCTGGGACGCTACGGCAGCAGGAGCTTCGACGCTATCGGAACCATGCCGACGCGCAGCGCCCAGTCCCCACATCACGGCCACGATCGCCACGATCAAGCAGGCAAGCACCAGCAGCGAACCGGCAGGGTGCCCATGTCCTACAGGCTGTTGATGCCGTCGCTGATCGCGTTCCACAGCTCTTCGACCTTGCCCTTAAACGCGACGATGGCGATGATGGCGATCACCACGAGCACGCCGACCAAGATGGCATATTCGGTGGTGCCTTGTGCGCTCTCCTCCCGCAGTAACGCCCCCGTGTGCTGGCGAACGCGAATTGCCTGGTAAAAAGCCCAGCTCCAGATCTTGCCCGCGACGTCAGTCATCGTGTTCATATATTCCTCCCTACATCATCCCGCCTGCTCCCAGCAGCGGGCCCAATATGGATAGCAGCAGCGCCGGCAAAATGAGCGTGCCGGTGGGGATCAACAACTTGACGGGCGCTCGCTCGATCTCGCGCTCGACCGCGGCACGGTGAGCCGCACGGATCTCGCGGCTCTGCGCGGCAAGCGTCTCGGCAAGCGGGGCGCCCAGAGCGAGCGCTTGACCCACCGTGATGGCAAACGTCTCGAGCGCCCGCACATCCAGGTCGCGCGCCGCCGCCATCAGCTCGTCCTCACGCGTCCCCACGCCCACCTGCCACGCCATGCACGCCCGCTCAAGTCGGACCGCCAGCAACGATGCGCGATTGGCGCAAAAAATCTCGAGCGCGGCGTCAAACGAAAGCCCGGCAGATAGACCCAAGCGCACGACGTCAATCATCTCGGACACCTCGCCGAGCGTCACACGCTGCGCGTCCCTCGCCCCGACCGCTCTCCTAACGCGCGCGGCGACAGCGTCGACCAGCGAATGGGCGGCAGCAAAGATCAACGCTGCCTCACGCCTGCAGGCCATTGCGATATCGCGCGCCTCCGCACGCGCAAAACCCGTTGCGACAAAGGCGCTCAGCGCGCACAGGCAAGCCGTCGCGGCAACCAGGGCGCTCATAATTCCATCCTCATAATGCGGCGGATAACCACCAGCGCAACGACATTGAGGGCCAGACCCAGTACCACGGCACCGGCCCCCGCGGGCGTCGCGAGACCGTGGCGAAAGTCGGCCGAAAGAAGCGCCAGCACCGCGCACATACCCGCCGGCATCGCCGCGACCATATGTGCCGACATGCGGGCCTGCGACGTCTTAACGTCTAGACGACGCTTAAGCTCGATACGCTCCCCCACCATGCTTGCCGCCTCGGACAGCAGACCGGCAAGCGGAGCACCGGTACGCTGCGAGACCTTGAGCGCCAGGGTAACGAGCGAAAGCCCGGGCGCATCGACGCGAACCAGCAGATCATCCAAGGCGTCGGTTGCCGAGATGCCGCATTCAATTGCCGCGGCAACGCGCAAAAACTCGGTATGGACCGGCTCCTGCGCATGGGCGCCCACGAAACGCATGCCCTGGGCCAGCGAATGTCCCGAGGCAAGCGACATGGAAAGCGCCGTGAAAGCCTCGGGCATAGCCTCTTCCGCATCGTGCCGTTCGCGGCGACGATCAAAGGTGTCACGCACAGCGGCCGCGGCAAACGGCACCGCGAGCCCCAGGAAAAACCCAAGGAGCGAAAGCGATACCACGGTCAGCGCAAGGCACGCAACACCGCTCGATAGCAGCAGAAACGCCAGGCGTGCCGCATCGTCCTCGATAGCAAAACCCAGGCGGCCCGCAGGGATCAGCGACACCCAGGAACGAGCAAGCCTTGCCAATGTGTCGTTTTCCACCAGCTCACGGGGCAGCCTCTCCGCAACCGACTCCAGCGTTTGATGCGCCATCTCTTTCGGCGGGACCCGCGGCGTACGGGGTTCCGCCCCGCACGCCGTCGCAACAGACAGTCCCGCGAGGCCCCCTACGATGAGGGGCACAGCGATCTCCATTCGTCCACCTCCTCTTGCGTGAGCGTTCCCGAGCGCAAGCCCTCTGCGATAAACGGCGGCTCGCGGTCGAGCGTCCAAGTGCGCTCGGCAGCGTCGAACGTCACGTAGCGCTCGAGCTCTACGCCACCCGTCGAAGCGCGACGCACCCCCGAGTACGAGGACACGAAACGCTTGCCGTCCGCATGGCGCTCGGACATCACGATGCCGTCGAGTGCCATGGCGATCTGTTCCTCGATCAGCTCACTTGGCAGGTCGATGCCGTAGCGCGCGAGCAGCGTCAGCCGCACCACCGTCTCCTGCTCGGTTCCCGCATGAAGTGTGGTGAGCGAGCCGTCATGGCCGGTGTTCATGGCCTGCAGCATGTCGCAGCACTCCGCGCCGCGCACCTCGCCCACCACGATGCGATCGGGACGCATGCGCAAGGCGTTGGTCACCAGGTCGCGAATCGTGACCGCGCCCTCGCCTTCGATCGAGGCCTCGCGAGCCTCCAGGCGCACGACATGGGGATGGTGCGCAAACTTAAGCTCGGCGGAATCCTCGATCGTCACAATGCGCTCGCCCGTGGAAATCTCGCACGACAGCGCATTGAGCAGCGTCGTCTTGCCCGAGCCCGTACCGCCCGCGACGGCCAGATCCTGCCGCAGCGACACCGCGCACGACAGCAGCTGCGCATACCAAAGCGGCAGCGACCCCAACCCCACGAGCTCATCCAGCGAGCAAATGCGGTCCGAGAACTTGCGGATAGTAAGAATCGGCCCGTCAATCGCCACGGGCGGAATCACCGCGTTGACGCGGTAACCCGTCTTGAGGCGCGCGTTAACGATAGGGCTCCGCTCATCGATACGACGGCCGAGCGGAGAGATAATGCGGTCGATCAGCACGCGAATCTGCTCGTCGTCGTCAAATGCATGCTCGATGGGATATAGAACGCCGCCGCGTTCGAAAAAGGCGGAACGGCAGCCGTTGATCATGATCTCGGTGACGGTATCGTCTTCGATGAGCGGCTGCAACGGACCCAAGCCGACCACGTCGTCCAGAATTTCATCGATGATGGTCTCGCGCTCGGGCGTTGCCAGGTCGGTCGACTCCTCTACATTAAGAGCCGCCTCCACCGCCGGGCGCAGTTCGGTACGCGCGAGCACCGGGTCGACGTAGGAGCTGATGCGCGCCACCTCGTCGTACCCCATGCGATCCATCACCGCGCGCTTGGTACGACGCTTGATCGCGCGATGGCGACCCGCATCGACGGGCGCTGTCGCCGCGGCCGCGCCAGCGGCTTTAATCCTTGTCTGCAAGCTCATCGCGGATCACCCTCGCGCGACCACGGCAGACGTATGCGCGGACGCTCACTGCGTGTCGCGCGGTCGTTGACCACGTCGCTCCACGGACCGACGGCACAGCCAAGCTCCACGAGCATCTCGCGCGTAGCTTCACGAACGCTCGTCGCAAAGGCGCCGGTCTGGCCTATCGCCTCGTCGGCGCGGCCAAATGCCATAAGTGATGCCAAGTCCTGCCCGCCGTCGGCAATGCGGATCTTGGAGCTGAGCGAGCACGCGATCTCAAAACGCATGGCGACATCCTCATCGGCACCGCGCGCACCAAACCGGTTGAACACGGCGCTCATGCGCGTGCGCGGCACGCCCACGCGACTTGCCAGCTCAATGACGCGCGCCGCAGAGGTCGCGGACGACACCGCCGCATCGCCCACCACCAGGCAGCGATCGCTTGCCGCCACGGCGGCGGCCACGGCATCGCCCCAAAAGACCGAGGTGTCGACAAAAACCACGTCGGACTCGCGCCGCAAGATATCGAGCATCAGCTCCACTGGACGCGCCATGAGCTCGGCCTTCTCGGGGGCCGCGACAGGTCCCCAAAGCGTGACGCCCGGGGCGACGCGCATCGAGGCGGCGACCACGTCGGGTTCCGCCAACGAGCCGGCGGCGGACGGCTCAATCAGGGCCGCCATATCGCGCGGGGCCTCGGCGCCCATAAGGTCGTAGAGGTTGCCAAACATAAGGTCCAGATCGAGCACGGCGGCACGCAGGCCCAGCAGCGATGCCGCATGCGCCATAACGGCAATAATCGTCGACTTGCCGCAGCCGCCCGAGCCCGAAACAGCGCAGATGACCGGGGCGCGGTGCGAAGACCCCACGGCGTCGTCGGACACCGCGGAAGCGGGGGTGGCAGGCATCGGGGACAGCATTCCCGTCTCTCCGGCTGCAGCCACCTGCCGTGCCCAGGCAGGCATAGCGGGTTGCCCAGTTGGCGCGGACTGCTCGATCGGCGCGGGGTATACGGGCGGCACTTGCACGGGCGCCGGCCCATCAAACGAGCTCGCACCCGCGGCAAAGCCCTCGACTTCATCGAGTCCTTCTGCCAGGTTTACGCCGTGCACGTATCCCATATCCGTCGTCAGAGGCTCATCGCCATACGGCGCTGACACCCCGACGTCATCGTATGTAAGGGGGTCCCGGGGACACCGACCATGCTCGGCTTCCGCTCTTCCATAATCATCAACACGCGGGCCTCCTGTAGCGCGAGGCGCCCCGGGTTCCCTATCAACAAAAGCATCGGGCTCGATCGGCACCAACCGATCGGGATCGGCCGCTCCCTCGCCCGCGTGCCTGCTGCCGCATACGCTGTGCGCGGCGATGACCTCGGTCGCCCCCGCGCGAAACAGCCCTTCGATATCCGACGGATCGAGCGCTTCTATCAACACGACCACACGCCCCACGCGGCCCTCGGCCGTCAGGCGCGCGACCGTCGTCCGCACATCGGCGGGCGCAAACGGCACCGCCGCGATCATGGCAGCCCCGCGACGCGACGGAAACGCGCGCGCCATGGCCACCAGGCCATCCAGGTCCCCGACACGCAGCACCTGTGCGCCCGCATCGCGGCTTTCGACCTCACGCTGCAGCAGGCCGTAATCGCCACACGCGCAGCACGCAAGCCAGATCGCCTTCATCACTCGTCGCCTCCGCTCTTTTTGCCGCGCGCCGTGGCGGGAATCGTCAAGCTGATCGTTCCCTTGCCCGAGGCCCCCAGCAATTCCTTAACGTCGTCGGGATCCGCCGCCAGCGTCACCCACTCGATCTTGCCTTCGCGCGAGGTACCGGCTTCCTCGCTGGTATCAATTACGCGCGCACCGCACAGGCGGTCGGTCACGCCATCCTTTTGCACGTATACGTCCACATAGCTGCCAACGCCCGTGGCGCCGCCCACCGAATGCTCGGCATCGACCGCCACCGAAACGGCAACCTTGCCCTTGGGCACCTCGAGCGTGTGGCTCTCGGCCTTGGTGTAGACATCGCAAATCACGGCGTTTTTGGGAATGCGCGAGGTCGTCACGTCGCCACGCACCTGACGCAGTTCGGTCGCCGCATCACGCGGCAGCAGGCTTGCCAGCCACTCCTGGGTTATGACGTTGGTTTCGTCGAGGGTCTCACCTGCGTCGATATCGCGCGCGGCAACGCAAACTTCGATACGGTCGCCGCCGTATTTTGCCAAGGTCTCGGCCTGGGCCTGATCGGCCTGCGAGCGAATTGACGACCCGTAAGCCATGCAAAGGGCCGCGGCAAGCACGCTTGCGGCCAGACTGATGGCGATGCGCTTGCTCTTGTTCACGGCCGCTCCTCTCATGGCGGTAGCGGGCGGATGCCCGTACCACCATTGTCTGGGCGGCCAAGACACAAAACGGCGCGATGGCGATCCTAGGTTTCGCGGTCAAACCAATTGCTGACCAAAAGCTGACCAAGCCGTCAAGCTCGCGGCAAGGTTTTGGTCAGCACGTCGCCAAAACGCCTGTTTTAAGACGTTTCTGCAACAAAAAAAGCCGCCTCCCGAGCAGTTGGGAGACGGCTGTCATAGGAAAAATCAATTACAGATGGACATCGGGATCGAGCATTTGGGCACTTACGCGCATGGATGACGCCAAGTTTTGGAACGTCTCCAGACGCAGGCTGTCGATCTGCCCGGCATCCTCAGCCTCGCGAACGGCGCAACCGGGCTCGTGGGTATGCGTGCAATCGCCAAACCGGCATGCGCGCGACGCCTCGACGATCTCGGGGAAGGCGCGCGCCAAGCCCCGCTCGTGGCCCACAAGCGGCAGGCTGCGCAAGCCCGGGGCATCGGCAATCACGCCGGCATCGCCCGGCAGCGCCACCATCACGCGCGCAACCGTGGTGTGGCGGCCCTGGTCATCGCGCTCACGCACACCGCCGGTGGCCAGTGCATCGTGGCCCAACAGCGCATTGAGCAGCGTCGACTTGCCAGCACCCGACTCGCCCAGGATCATGGCGCAGCTTCCGGCGGGCACGCAGGCGCGCACCTCGTCCATGCCGAGGCCCTCGGCAGAAGACGTCACGATCACGCGCACATCCGGACCCACCAGGCGACGCACGCGGTCCAGGTCGTGCTCGAGCTCGTCGGGCTCGCAGCGATCGGCCTTGGTAAGCACCACTACCGGCTCGGCATCGCAGTCGAGCGCCAGCACCAGCGAGCGCGCCACGCGGTCGAGCAGCACCTCACCGGCGCCGAGCGCCTGCACGATCAGCACGCTGTCCACGTTGGAACAGAGCACCTGGCGCTCACCGCGAGCGCGGCCGCGCCAACGCTCAAAGCTCGTACGGCGCGGCAGAACGCACTCGATCACGCCCATGTCGTGCCCAGGCGCGCGACGAACCGCTACGCGGTCGCCCACGGCGGGCAGCAGGACTTCGTCCTCGCCACGTGACTTGGCAAACCCTACGGCATGCTCGGCGCGGAACGTATCATCGGCGGTTGCTACCAGCGGAAACCCGCGGTCTAGGCGCACCACGGCACCGAGCTGCATCTGCTCGGGCTCCTCGGCATGTGCGCAAAAATCATCGAAAGCAGTCTGCTGAGCCGCATCGACCGGCAGGTCATCGAACGCCGGAACATCCTGCAGCGCGTCGAGCCCCGGCACGCTTGCCAGCAACTCCTCGGCAGACGCGGGAGCTTCGGTTGCGAGCTTCCGACGACGATCGCGCTTAGCCCGCGCCCCCGTCGTCTTTTTCTTCGCCTTAGCCTTAGCCTTGCCCACAAACGCCTCCCAGCAAACAACCACACAACTGAGCAGGTATTTTACCCACAAAAAAGAGTCGGTCGAGCATTTGCTCGACCGACTCACAAACTTTCTCTCAGCCTTTTTCATCCGCGCGAGAGAAGCCAGCAACGTTACCGCAGGACCCGCCCGCCGGGAGGGGTTTCCTAAGGGCACATCCCGCAGCGCGAAGCGCGAGGACGTGCCCGTGGAAACCCCGCAGGCGGGCGGGCCCGGACAGGTGCGTTACTCTTTCTCCACAGCGCGCATGATCGCCTTGTAGATCTCCATCAGCGGGATGATCAGGAAGGCCAGCCCCAGCGCGGCGATAACGCCCTTAAGCTCGAGCGTCACGGGGCCAAAGAACATCTCGGCGAGCGTCGGCTGCACGGTCACGATCACCGTCAACACCAGCGCCAGCGCGGCCGAAGCCCACAGCCACTTGTTCTGCTTTTTCATGCTAAGCAGCGGCGCGCGGCGGCTGCGCATATTGAAGCAGTGGAAGATCTCGACCATGTTGAGCGTGATGAAGGCCATCATCACGCCTTCCTCGTCGGCGTTGCCGGCGATCATATCGGAGATATGGATGTAGCCCATGTCAAAGTACACGCCCACAAAGAAGCTCGCCAGCACCAGCACGGTAATGATCAGGCCCTGGACCACGCAGTCCAGGCCCATGTGACCGGCAAAGACGCCGTCCTTGGCGTTGCGCGGCTTGCGCTTCATGATGTCGCCCTCGGCATCCTCCATGCCCAGCGCGAGCGCGGGGAAGCAGTCAGTAACCAGGTTCACCCACAGCAGCTGCACCGGCTGGAAGATAGTAAAGCCGATGAGCGTGGCGATGAACACCGAGAAGACCTCGGCAAGGTTAGCCGAAAGCAGGAACTGGATGACCTTGCGGATGTTGTCGTAAATGCGACGGCCCTCTTCGCAGGCACCGATGATGGTGGCGAAGTTGTCGTCGGCAAGCACCATATCGGCGACGTTCTTGGTGACGTCGGTGCCGGTGATGCCCATGCCGACGCCAATGTCGGCGCGCTTGATGGACGGGGCGTCGTTGACGCCGTCGCCCGTCATGGCGACGATCTGGTCGCGCGACTTCCAGGCCTCGACGATGCGCGTCTTGTGCTCGGGCTGGACGCGGGCGTACACGCCGTAGTCCTCGATATGCGCGTCGAGCTCCTCGTCGCTCATGCGGTCGAGGTCGGCGCCGGTGATGGCCTGACTGCGGTCGGCAACGATGCCCAGCTGCTTGGCGATGGCCACGGCGGTATCGATGTGGTCGCCCGTGATCATGACGGTGCGGATACCGGCGTCGTGCGCCTCGCGGATAGCGTCGGCCACCTCGGGACGGACCGGGTCGATCATACCGGACAGGCCGCAGAAGACCAGGTCATGCTCGAGCGCGGCGGGACTGCAGTCGGCCGGGACCTCGGTGTAGGTGCGGCTTGCCAGCGCCAACACGCGCAGGGCCTCGTCGGCCATGGCCTTGTTGGCGGCCACGAGCTCGGCACGGCGCCCCTCGGTCAGCGGGACAACCTTGTCGCCCTCGTAGATATGGGTGCACAGGCCGATAACCACGTCGGGCGCGCCCTTGGTGTACTGCTCATACTCGCCGTCCAGGGTCTCGACGACCACGGACATCATCTTGCGGCCGGAGTCGAACGGTGCCTCACCCACGCGCGGGTGCTCGGCGGTCAGGCCGGTCAGGCCCGCCTTGCCGGCGTCGTTGACGAGCGCACACTCGGTCGGCTCGCCCACGGCCTCGCCCAGCTCCTCGTCCCATTGGGCATCGGAGCACAGCGCCATGCCGGCCAGGAACTTCTCCTTGGGCGCGGCAAGCTCGTGCTTGACGACGGTCATCTTGTTCTGGGTAAGGGTGCCGGTCTTGTCGGAGCAGATGGTCTGCGTGCAGCCGAGGGTCTCGACAGCAGAAAGCTTGCGGATGATTGCCTGGCGCTTGGCCATCTTGGTCACGCCCAGCGAAAGCACGATGGTCACGACGGCGACCAGGCCCTCGGGGATGGCGGCGACGGCGAGCGAGACGGCGACCATAAAGGTGTCGAGCAGCGCGGTCGGGTCGGTGAGGACGTTGCCAACGCCGTGACGCAGGATGTCGACGCCAAAGATGACGACGCAGATGACGATCACCATGATGGTGAGGATGCGGCTGAGCTCGGCAAGCTTAACCTGCAGCGGGGTGAGTTCTTCCTTGGCCTCGGCCAGAGCGCCGGCGATCTTGCCCATCTCGGTGTTCATACCGGTGCCGACCACGACGGCGCGGCCGCGGCCGTACACCACGGTGGAGCCCATGTAGCACATGTTCTTGCGGTCGCCGAGCGGCACGTCGTCGGTGCCCGCGGCAAGCTCGATCACGTTGGCATGCTTCTCGACGGGGACGGACTCGCCGGTGAGCGCAGCCTCCTCGATCTTCATCGTGGCGCTCTCGAGCACGCGACAGTCGGCCGGAACGGAGTCGCCCGCCTCGAGCATGATCACGTCACCGGGCACGAGCTCGGCGCTCGGCAGATGCACGAGCTTGCCGTCGCGCAGAACCTTGGACTGCGCCGCGCTCATCTCCTGCAGGGCCTCGAGGGCCTCCTCGCTCTTGGCCTCCTGGACCACGCCCAGCACCGAGTTGACGATAACGACGAACATGATGATGGCGACGTCAGCAAAGTCGGGCTCGCCCTTGACCATGCCCGTGAGCGCACTGATGACGGCGGCAACGATCAGCATGATGACCATGGGATCGGCCATCTGCTCAAAGAAACGCTTCCACAGCGGCGTTTTCTCGGCTTCCTCGAGCTTGTTAGGGCCTGTCTTGGCGAGGCGCGACGACGCCTCGTCGTTGCCAAGGCCGAGGTTCTCATCGACACCTTGGTCGCTGAGCACCTCCGCCGCGGCGGACAGGTATTCCTTTTGCATATAGAGTCCCCTCCTGGGATTCGGGCCACTCAGCAGATTGATGCCCGATCATAATTCCCAGGAGAAGGGCAAGGGCTCATCAAGGCTGCCGTGCTGAGCGGCAGTTGATAGTGGAGCTATGGTACCCCAAAGCGACGCGTCTAGCCAAAACATTCCATTTGGAAATACGGCATGGACGCAACGGTGCAGACGGTGTGATGCTCAAAAGTGATAAAACGTTTTTTCTTTGGTACATCGTCAAACTGAAATATCGCCCAGATAGCAGCGGTAAGAGCGGTTGGTAAAGTTTTTGCATATACCGTTTTTCCCGCAAAAAAGAACTTCTCAATCGGCGTACGGTCGATTTTTAGGGGTATTCGGTCGGCAATTCGTTATAATCTTCTCGGTTTTATTTCTTATGGTTTATCTATCAGCGCAAGACGATGTCAGATGGAGGTCTGAATGTACAAGCGCACCAAGATTGTATGCACCATGGGTCCCGCCTGCGATAGCGACGAGACCATCCGCGAGATGATCAAGGCGGGCATGAACGTCGCCCGTTTTAACTTCTCGCACGGCTCCTACGACGAGCACCACGGTCGCATCGAGCGCGTCCGTCGTATTTCTAAGGAGCTCGGTATGCCCGTCGGCATCCTGCTCGACACCAAGGGCCCCGAGGTCCGTACCGGCCTTCTGGTCGACGGCAAGAAGGTTGCCGTCAAGACTGGCGACAAGATCGTCGTCACCGCTCAGCCCACGTCCGAGGATTTCCACGGCACTTCTGAGCACATCTCCCTCGACTACCTGGCTCTGCCTTCCGAGGTCGAGAAGGGCTCCCTTATCCTGATTGACGACGGCCTGGTTGCCCTCGAGGTCGAGTCCGTCGACGGCCAGGACATGACCTGCGTCGTCAAGAACGACGGCCTGATCGGCGAGCGCAAGGGCGTCAACATGCCCAACGTCAACATCTCGCTGCCCGCCATCACCGAGCGCGATCGTCAGGACATCCTCTTTGGCCTGACCGAGAACATCGACTACATCGCCGCTTCCTTCATCCGTGACGGCGAGTCCGTCCGCGGCATCCGTGAGCTTTGCCGCGAGAACGGTGGCGAGCACGTGACGATCTTCCCGAAGATCGAGTGCGCCCTGGGCGTCGAGAACTTCGACGAGATTCTCGAGGCTTCCGACGGCATCATGGTCGCCCGTGGCGACCTGGGCATCGAGATCAAGCCCGAGCTCGTTCCGCACATCCAGAAAGAGATCATCGCCAAGTGCAACGCGGCCTACAAGCCCGTCATCACCGCTACGCAGATGCTCGACTCCATGCAGCAGAACCCGCGCCCGACGCGCGCCGAGGTTGCCGACGTCGCTAACGCCATTTACGACGGCACCGACGCCGTCATGCTGTCCGGCGAGTCCGCTGCCGGTAAGTACCCGGTCGAGGCTGTCAAGATGCAGGCCAGCATCGCCCTGGAGACCGAGAAGTACCTCCCGGCCCACGCTCCGCTCGAGGTTCCGGCTGACGCTCACGGCACCCGCGTCGTCAACAACGTTGTGGGTATGTCCGCTGTGAACATGGCCACCACCGTTGGCGCCAAGTGCATCACCGTGCCGACGACCACCGGCCGCACCGCTCGCCTGATCTCGCACTTCCGTCCCAACATGCCGATCTGCGCATTCTCCCGCCACGAGTGGGCTGTCCAGCAGATGATCATGTACTGGGGCGTTATCCCGCACCAGGCCGAGATCACCCAGGGCACCGTCAACGGCACGATCGTCAAGGCGATCGAGACCGCTAAGGAGCTCGGCTACGTCGAGGCTGGCGATCTGACCGTCGCTACCGCCGGCGATCCCCGCATGAGCGTCCAGCTCGAGGACAAGGTCTCCTCGACCAACGTCGCTTACGTCGCTCAGGTGCGCTAAATCGCACTTGCAAGCAGACTTGCATTGCAAAGGGCCCGGAAGGCTTCGCCTTCCGGGTCCTTTTTCTGTGTATCGATGCCGGAACGCGGCATGGCTTGCGCCAACTTTTTTACCAAAGGACGCGAAAATGCCCCTCGAGGCCCAAAACGAGCCTCCCCAGCATCAATAGTGTCCGCCCGATGGCAAACCCACACCCTGACCGAAACTGCTAAAGCGTTTTAGCAAAGCCTAATCCAATCGCGTTTTCGGAAGTGCGGGGAAAAATCGCTTACCCCTGAGCACAGGACCTTTTATTTCAACAAAACCCCTGATAAAGTTGGCTCAAATACCGCCTGTGCTTAGCTTACCTCTCTTTTTCCCCGCACTTCCGAAGCCAGTAGCATTTTCAAGCCCAAACAACGCTCAAACGATCGGATTGCTATGTCATTTCTTGCCTGCGGACCCACGGCCTTCAAGTACTATCGCATCCCGCCTCAAATACTAGGGCTCTATCCGGCAATCCTGCCGCCCGACCATGACCATCGCTTGGTGCATTACTCTCAGCAGCCAGTATTTAAAGACCTGCTTGGCAAGCCCGTTTGGAGATTTGTAAGCGCTCGCGGCAATCGCTTTAACGGAAAACTATTCCACAGCCGCTTGCTGACCCAAGAGCCACCTCCTGGGTCGTTTAGGCAAACTGAGCATGGGTTTGATGTTACGTCGCCGGAGTTTACGCTGCTCAACCTTGCTACGCAGGTCTCACGTAATCAATTGCTCATGGCCTGTTACGAGATGTGCGGATCCTTTGCAGTGTTTAAGCCCTGCGAGCGAGCGCAGCAACAACTCGATGAAGCTATCTCGCTTAAGCTCATTCCGCCCAACTGCGGCTGGGAGCGAGTCAAAGACGTCGGAGGCAACGATACCAACCTATGGAAGCGTGCACCGCTCCTTACCGCGGCGGATATCGCCGCGTTCGCCAAGCAGGCCGCAGGTCTGCGCGGCGTCAAGCAGCTTCGCTGGGCGGCTGAGCGCATGACGGGGCAAACCGCCTCGCCCTTCGAGGTTCAGACCTCCATGCTCGTCTCACTCCCCCGCGACGAGGGCGGCCTAGACATCCATATCGCAAACAACGTCCGCATCCCACTCAGCGACGCCGCGCGCTCACTGTATGACAAATCCTGCTGCTACGCCGATATCCTTATCGAGAGCAATACCGACTGCATGGGCGTCATCCTGGAATGCCAAGGCCGCTCCGCCCACGATAACGAGGCCGCAAGCCTCTCCGATGCCGAGCGCACTACCGCCCTCACAAGCATGGGCTACGACGTCATCCAGATAACTTACGACCAGATCAAAGACACGAAGAGCTTTAACAACATCGCCGAACTCATTCATAAAAAGGCAGGGCTCCCCTACACCCCAAAGACCAAACAGGAACGCACCGCCGAGGAAGCCCTTCGGCGGGAGCTGCTAGTCAATTGGGATGAGCTGTTCGCCGTCAAACCGGCCAGTTAGCAGCTGGTGATCAGAGGAACCGCGGGTGCGTCAGGAGCGACAACGCGCTCGGCAAAACCGGCTTCGGTCAGTTCAATGACCTCGGCAAACGTTGCATCGAAGAACTCCTCGGTCAGCAGGCGATATGGCGGATGATCGGGCTCGCCGGGGTTCTCGCGCACGATCTCGTGCATAACGCCGATGGTCTTGAGCACGTACTCCTTATGGATGGGATACTGCCCAAAACGCGTCGCCGCGGTATACAGGCGATCGGTCGCACGCGGGATGGAGACGATGCCGAGCGTCTTGCCAAACCAGTCAAAATCGCCCTGCTTTTTGATGCGGAACTCTTCGCTCGGCTTGCCGCCGTGCGCTTCCAAATACTGGTTCACACGCGTGTTCCATACCGTGTCGGCCACCAGATGCGACCAGACGCCCAGCGTTAAATCGAGCAACGACTGAGCCACGTCCTCGGATGCCAGCGAAAACTCGCCGGCACCAGGACCGACAACCGGCTCAGCATCCTTGTAGCGCTGAGGATAGTGCACGCGGTTCAGTCGCTCGCGCTCCTCGACAATCGAGGTCGCCGCAGCCGGCGCACCCACCGGTGAACTTTTAAGCAGCGGTGTCACATAGGTATCCCAAAACTCATGCTCGCGCGGTTTGGGGATAGGCTCGGGCTTGGCAAAGTGCGTAATGCGGTACGGAATGGGATCGACAATGCCGGGCACCATGTAGCCCACAAAGATATCTGGAACCACGCAGCCAAACAAAAAGGCATTGCGGTCGCGCACGCTATCGGCGAGCGCGCCGGTGCGCTCCAGCAGTCGTTCCGTTTGAGCGATATGAATGTTCCAGCTTGGCATAGCCACCCCCATAAAAACCTGGATAACTATACCATCACGGCAGGGTCGCGCGGGCGGCTATGCACGCTCTACGCAGCAGCTATTCCGCAGCGGCGACCTCAGTCCCGTACGACGGCACGGGCGTCTCGACCACATGATGATATCGATCGATATAGATTGCACGAGCTCCAAGGCGTCGCACCAAATCCTGGTGATGCGTGCTCATCAAAACCGTCTTGCCGGCCGCGACGTAGGCCAGCAAAAAGTTGACCACGATGTCACATGAATCCTCATCGAGCCCGTTGGTGGGCTCGTCGAGCACCAAGATATCCGGGTTCATCGACACTACTGCCGCCAGCGCCACGCGCTTCTTTTGCCCGCCCGAGAGCTGGTAGGGAGAGGCGTCGACCAGGTCGGCAACCTGGAACAGCTCCATAGCATCGCGCACACGGCGCTCAAGCTCGTCTGCCGACAGCCCCATCTGCGCAGGACCAAAAGCAACTTCCTCGCCTACCGTAGCGCAGAACAGCTGGGCGTCGGCATTCTGAAACACAAAGCCCACGCGCTGATGAAAACGCTGAGCGGCCACGGAATCCTTCAGAAACGCCGCGTCGATTACATGCCCGTCAAACAGGTACGTGCCGGCGTCCGCGAGTTCAAGGCCGTTGATCAGCCGCATGATCGTCGTCTTGCCGCAGCCGTTGGGACCAAGCAGCGCAACGAGCTCTCCGCGACCCACCTGCAGCGATACACCGTCGACCACCGTATGGCCCGCATAGGAAAACACTACGTCACGCAGCTCAATGAGCGGCGCGACCTCGGTGCCACCTGCTCCGGTTGCGCCCGTCGCGCTATTCATATCGATCGTCAAAACGTCGCCCTTTCCTATTCGCATCAACAGCCCGCCGGCCGCATTACAGCACGGCGCACAACGCCGCCAACAGCGCCACAGCGGCCACATAGGCCGCATCGCGCCAGCTCAACCCGGCACGCGCGGGCGCCGGATACACACCGGCAAAACCGCGGCAGGCCATGGCCTCGTCCATCGCGCGGCTGCATTCCATCGCCTTGATAAAGGTCATGCCCATGATACCCGCGACCGAGTCGGTACGCGAAAACCCCTCAGGCACGCGGCCAACACTGCGCAGCATGACCGATTCGGTCAGATCGTGCGCCGTGCGGCCCAACACCTCGATGTGCTTGAGCGCCATATCAAACGTAAAGATGACCTCGTCGGGCAGGTGCAGCATCTTGAGCGCCGCCGACATGCGGCTCCAGGTAAGCGTCCACGAAACACCCAGCACCAGCGACACGTTAATAAAAGTCTTGAGCGCAATCTTGAGCATGGCGCTCGCAGCCGATGCGCCCAACAGCAGGGCCGGCAGCGCCAGAACCACCGCGAGCCCCGCAGCGCCAAGCGCCGGCACAAAGGTCGCCCTCAGCCCGCGTACGGGGCGCACGGCAACGAGCGCCAGCGCGACCGCCGCCATCAACATGAGGTACAGCGGGCTTTGCGTCAGACACACGCACAGGACACAGACGAACATCCCCACCAGGCGCACCGGAGCCGAAACGCAAGAAAGGGCGCGGTCGATGATCGACCCGCCCTCGTGTGCGCCGCCGCCCAGGCGAACCCGCTCAAGCAGGCTCGCCAGGTGCAGGACGTTCTTTTGCATCACGCGATGCCGAGCACCCGCAGGCTCGTATCGCTCCTCGGCCGCAAGCCAACTAGGCAGCTCGGCCATTGCCATGAACACCGCTTTCCTTAACCGTCAGCGAAACCAGGCGAAACGCGATGGTAAGCACCGCCACGCCAATCACGCCCGAAAGGATATACATGGCAGCCTGGCCGGCAAAGCCAAGACCCTGCTCCTCGGAATAGGCCTGCAGGTAATCGCCCGTGGGCAGCGCATCGGCAAAGGTCGGGGTATCGAGACCGACCGAAGCCTGCAGGCTGTCATCGCCAGCCTCCTGAACGGCAGTCGCGGCGCCCTCGGCATCCCACTCGCCCCAGGCGTCACCCGTGGCGAGCAGACCGAGCGGCGTGGCCACGACAAGCACGGCGACCAGGATGAGCGTGGGGACCAGCGAGGCCTTCTTGGCAGTAGCGCCCTCGGCGGCAAGCTGGCCGTCGACAGCCTCGGGGCCGACGATAATGCTCGGCGCCGTCTTCTTAATGAAACCGTAGATGGCAGCCGTCGCCACGCCCTCGACCACACCGGCAACCAGCATATGCGGAATCATCATGGCCGGAATGGCGATGGACAGCGGAAAGGGGCAGTACAGCGGCGCACCCGAGGCATTGGTGAAGAGCATGGGCTGAATGCCAAACTCGATCGCGGCGCACAGAGCCGCCAGGCACAGGCCGACCCAGCCGCTTACGATAGCCGAGACCGAGGTGCCCCAGCCCTTGTCGTGCAGACGGCTGTTAAGCGCGCGGAACACGATGGCGGCGGCAAACGGCAGCACGAAGGCCATGTTAAAGCAGTTGGCGCCAAAGGACAGGATGCCGCCGTCGCCAAACAGCAGCGCCTGCAGCGCCAGCGCGACCGAGACAGCAATGGCCGCGGCCTCGGGGCCCAGCAGCAGCGCGATGAGGGCGCCACCGACGGCGTGGCCCGTGGTGCCGCCGGGCAGCGGCACATTGAACATCATGAGCAAAAAGGAGAAGGCGGCGCAAATACCCAGGAAGGCCATGTGCTCGCGATCGAGCGTGGCGCGCACCTTCTTGATGCAGTGAACCCACACAGGTACCATCGCCACCGCCATGACGGCATCGGTCTGCGGGGACAGGTAATTATCTGGAATGTGCATAGCGCCTCCCGGTTGTCGGCGCACGGGATTGCGGCGCCGTTGAATCACTTGTCAGTGTTACGCATCAACTCATTCGTAACACGCCGCGGGGTATCATAGCAAAACGGCGTGCCGCCCACAAAGCAGCACGCCGTAATGCAATACATATGTCACAAACGCAAGGCGCCATCGGGCAGCAGCTCAGTCATGCCACCGCACGTCAGCCACGGTCGAAAATCCTAGCCGCGGACCTCGCCGTTCACGCCCTTACACACCTTGGTGACGATCTTCTGGTGCGCCTTCTCGACCTCTTCGCTGGTGAGCGTGTGGTCGTCAGAGCGATACGTGAGCGCGAAAGCCATGGACTTTTTGCCCTTACCGATACGAACCGAATCGCGGTAGACGTCGAACAGGCGCACGCCCTCGAGCAGCTTGCCGCCGGCGCTCGTAATACGACGCTCAAGGTCCTCGCAGGTCACGGCGTTGTCGACCACGATAGCAAGATCGTGCTCAACAGCCGGGTACTGCGAGAACTCACGGTAGTTCTCCTGGTTGCGGGCGCCCTTGATCAGCTTGTCCAGATCGAGCTCAAAGGCAACGACGACCTCGTCAATGCCCATAGCCTCGCGTGCCTCGGGGTGAATCTCGCCGACCCAGCCCAGCACGGTACCGCCGGACAGAACCTCGGCCGCACGACCCGGCTGCAGGAAGGCGTAGCCCTCGCCCTCGACGGGACGGAAGCGGACCTTCTCGATGCGCAGCTGGGCGAGCAGCTCCTCGACAATGCCCTTGCCAAAGAAGAAACGCAGCTTACGGTACTTCATGTTCCAGGACTGCTCGCTCCACTGGCCCGAGAGCACGCCCGCCACGGACTTGGTCTCCTTGGGCAGGCTGGCGTTCTCGCGGCCATGGAACAGGCTGCCGACCTCGTACAGGTGCACGTTGGGCGTACCGTGGGCCTCGTTGTAGGCCACGGACTGCAGCAGGCCCGGCAGCAGCGAGCGGCGCATCTCGGTCTGCTCGGCCACCAGCGGGTTCATGAGCACCACGGGGCAACCGCGGCCCTCGGTGGACATGCCGATCTTCTCCAGGTCGCCCGGGGCGGCGAAGCCAAAGGTCGTGGTCTCGTTGAGGCCGCAGGCGCGCAGGATCTCGCCGACCTTGCGGGTGAGCTTCTGCTCGCGGGTCAGGCCGCCGATGTGGTTCTTAGCAGCCGGGATGGTCGCCGTCACACGGCCCATGCCCCACAGGCGTAGGACTTCCTCGATCAGGTCAATCTCGCGCGGCAAGTCGGGACGGAAGCTCGGCGGCGTGACCATAAAGTCCTCGCCTTCGCGCTCGACGGTGCAACCCAGGCGGGTGAGCGAGCGCTCGATAAAGTCGGGCTCGATATCGGCACCGCAGATGGCGTGCACGCGGGCCAGGCGCAGCTTGATGCTGTCGATGGTCTTGGGCGCGGGGAACACGTCCACATAGCCGGGAGCGACCTCGCCGCCGGCGATCTCCTCGATGAGCGCGCACGTCACATTGGCGACGTCCACGCAGCCAGTCTCGTCGACCTGGCGCTCAAAGCGGATGGAGGCGTCGGAAATCAGCGACAGGTCGCGGCTGGTGTGCGAGGTGCGGCCGGCGTTGAAGCAGGCGCTCTCGACCATCACGTCGACGGTGTCGTCCTCGATCTCGGAATCCATGCCGCCCATAACGCCGGCCAGCGCCACGGGGCGCTCGCCGTCGGTGATGAGGCCCATGCCGGCGTCGAGCACGCGCTCCTCGCCGTCGAGGGTCGTAAACTTCTCGTCCTGCTGGGCAGCGCGGACCACCACGCGACGGCGGCCATCGCGCTCGGCAAAGGTGTCGAGGTCAAAGGCGTGGAGCGGCTGACCGGTGAGCATCATCACGTAGTTGGTGATGTCGACGATGTTGTTGTGCGGGCGCACACCCAGGGCGTTGAGGCGCTTGACCATCCAGTCGGGCGACGGGCCGACCTTCACGTTGCGCACGATGCGGGCGACATAGCGGTCGCACAGGCCCTCGTCGGCGATCTCGACGGAAAGCTCGTCATCGGTCGCGCGGCCGGTCTCGGCCTTGATGGCGGGCAGTTCAACGTGGAAATCGCGGTCGAAGATGGCGCCGGTCTCGCGGGCCATGCCGATCATGGACAGGCAGTCGGGGCGGTTGGGCGTGATCTCGCAATCGAGCACGGTGTCGCTCGAGCCCACGTACTCGGCAAACGGCATGCCGCAGGGGGTGTCCTCGGGCAGAATCATGATGCCGGAGTGGTCGCCGCCCAGGCCGAGCTCGCGTGCGGAGCAGTTCATGCCCATGGACACGACGCCGCGGAGCTTGCTCTTCTTAATCTTGACGTCGCCGGGCAAGACAGCGCCGATCATGGCCGTGACGATATGGTCGCCGGCCTCGAAGTTTTGCGCGCCGCAGACGATCTGCAGCGGAGCGGGGTTGCCGTCGGCGTCGAGGTTCTTGTCGCCCACGTCGACCGAGCACACATACATGTGGTCGCTATCGGGGTGCGGGGTCTTGGTGAGCACCTTGGCGGTCACCACGTGGTCGAAGGACTCGCCCACGGTGTCGATCGCCTCGACCTCGGTGCCGGTGCGGATATATTCGTCCGAAAGGGTCTTGGGATCCTCCGGAATATCGATCATGGTCTTGAGCCAGTCGTAAGAAACGCGCATCTAACTGGTCTCCTTTCATAAATGCGGCTTTAAGCCGGAAACTGCAACTAAGAAGAAAGCGCTCTAGAACTGGTTAAGGAAACGCATATCACCAGTCATCAACGTGCGCAGGTCGGGCAGGTCGTAGCGCAGGGCCGCGACGCGCTCGGCGCCAATGCCAAAGGCGAAGCCGGTGTACTTCTCGGGGTCGATGCCGCAGTTGATGAGGACGTTGGGGTCGACCATGCCGCAGCCCAGGATCTCGATCCAGCCGCTGTGCTTGCAGAAGTTGCAGCCCTTGCCGCCGCACACGTGGCAGCTCACGTCCACCTCGCAGCTCGGCTCGGTGAAGGGGAAGAAGTGCGGGCGGTAACGCGTCTTGCGGTCCTCGCCAAACATGCACTTAACAAAGTAGTCGAGCGTGCCCTTGAGGTCGCCGAAGGTGATGCCCTCATCGACGACCAGGCCCTCGATCTGGTTGAACTGCGGCAGGTGGCAGGCGTCGGCCGTGTCGGGACGGTAGACGGTGCCCGGGCAGATCATGTAGATGGGCGGCTTCTGCGACTCCATGGTATGGATCTGCACGCCCGAGGTCTGGGTACGCAGCAGCACGTCGGACTCGCCGTGGGCGTGGGCCTCGGGGTGCGCGACGCTGCCGGGGTTGTTGTCGACCACATAGAACGTGTCGCGGGCCGAGCGGCTCGGGTGATCCATGGGCGCGTTGAGCGCGGTGAAGTTGTAGTAGGAGGTGTCGACCATGGGGCCGGACTCGACGGTGTAGCCGATGCCGCAGAAGATGTCCTCGGCCTCCTCGATGATCTGCTTGATCAGGTGCTGGTGACCGATCTGCGGACGAATGCCCGGCAGCGTGATATCAACGGCCTCGTGCTCAAGCGCATGCTTGAGGGCGGCGGCCCTCATCTCGGTCGTGCGCTCGTCGAGCATGCCCTCGATCAGCTGGCGCATCTCGTTGGCGCGCTTGCCCATGACGGGTCGATCCTCGGGGGCGAGCTTGCCCATCATGCGCATTAGGCCGGTGATGCGACCCTTGCGGCCGAGCAGCTCAATGCGTGCGGCCTCGAGCTTGGCGGCGTCGTCGGCGCCGGCGACGAGCTCCTTGGCCTCTTCCTCGAGTTTGACCAGATCATCAATCAGACTCATGTCTTCCCTTTCGTCTCTCGCACGTCCACTTGCCGCGGCGGCCGATGCCGCCCGACGCTGCGGATGTGCGGCCCGGTTCGGTAACAAAAAACCGCCCTCGGGCATGTGCATTGCCCAAGGACGGTTGAAATCCGCGGTACCACCTTGTTTGACCCGGCGGATGTCTGGCCCGCCGTGCCCACTCTGCGCCCCTTGTCGCGAGGCTCACGGCTTCCCTACTGGAGCTCCGCCGCCACTGGCCGCGCGCCCGTTGAGGTCGCTGCTCGGGAGTGAACGCTTGACCCTTGCCACCGCAGGAAGGCTTGCAGCCCATGACCTTCCCTCTCTTGCCGGCGACGCGGCGGGCAAAACCCTCTCCGTCAACGCATTGGGCTATAGGATAGCACATTCTGCGCGCGCATCGCCGCGTTCCGTTTTGTTCGCGCTGGGTACAAGGCAGGTAGCTGTGCAAACTGGCCGCGCGTCCATCTTGGGCGCTCGGCCTGCGAGATCAAGGATATGGTATGGGAAAGAAGTTCGATAAGAAGGCCAAGGCCGCCGTGGCAAAAGCCGCCAAGGGCATCAAGGCCGAAAAGGCCGTCAAGAAGTTCCGCAAACTCGAGGGCAAGCTGTGGACCCGCGAGTATCTGCTCAAGATCGCCGAGTTCGATGGCGCGACCATCGCCCCCGCCAACGGCGCCGCCGCACGCGCCGATGCTATGGGCACCCTTGCAGGCGAGCATCATAAGCTCCTGACCAGCGAAAAGTCCGTTGAACTCGTGCGTTCGCTGGCGCGCGAGACGGTTGTGGGCGGCAAGATCGACGACCCGCAGCTACTCGACGAGATCCGCGTGCTCGGCCGCGACCAGCGCGAGGCCAGCGCCATCCCCACCGAGGAAGCCGAGGCCTGGACCAGGCTCACCTGCGAGGCCGACGCCGTGTGGCACAAGGCCAAGGCGGCCAACGACTGGGCGAGCTTTGAGCCCTATGTGGACAAGATTGTCGGCCAACTTAAGCATCAGGCCGAGCTCATGGACCCCCAGCGCGACCCGTACGACGTGTGGCTCGACCAGTATGAGCGCGGCCTTTCCACCGAGAGCTTCGACGCATTTTGCAACGAGGTCAAGGCCACGGTCGTGCCGCTCGTGCATGCCATCGGCGAGCGCGGCCAGCAGCCCGCTGCCGACTTTTTGCACGCCCATGTGCCCGAGGCTGCCCAGCGCGCCATGAGCTTCGACCTGATGAAGCTCGTGGGACTCAACCTGGACGACACCACGCTCGCCTTTACCGAGCATCCGTTTAGCGAGGGCTTCTCGGTGGGCGACGCGCGCATCGCCACGCATATCTACGAGGACGATTGCATCTCCAACGTCTACAGCATCATCCACGAGTCCGGCCACGCCATGTACGAGCTGGGCGTGAACCCCGCCTATGCACGCACGTGCCTGGAGGGCGGCACCTCCATGGGCATCCACGAGAGCCAGAGTCGCTTCTTCGAGAACACCGTGGGTCGTAGCCGTGCCTTTATGGGACCGCTGCTCGAGGTGCTGCGCCGTCACGCTCCCGAGGTCTACGGCAACGTGGACGAGGACACGCTCTACCACGCCGTGAACATCGCGCAGCCGTCGCTGATCCGTACCGAGGCCGACGAGCTCACCTATCCGCTGCACGTTATGGTGCGCTACGAGATCGAGCGGATGCTGTTTGCCGGCGAGGCCACGGCTAAGGATATCCCCGCGCTTTGGAATCGCTTTATGGACGAGTACCTGGGCATTCCGGTTCCCGACGATACACACGGTTGCCTGCAGGACACGCACTGGAGCGGCGGCTCGTTTGGCTACTTCCCCACCTATGCGCTGGGCAGCGCCTACGACGCCATGTTTGTGCCGGCCATGTGCCGCGACGGTGTCGACCTTACCGGCGCCTGCGCAAGCGGCGATCTGGCGCCCGTCCGCGCTTGGCTGGGCGAGCACATTTGGCAGTGGGGCCGCGCCAAGGACGCACCGGAGCTCATTAAGGGCGCCTGCGGCATGGACTTTGACGCCCGCTACTACTGCAGCTACCTCCAGGACAAGTTCACCACGCTGTACGAGCTGTAGGGCACAACCGACACGTCAACGCAAAGAGGGGGGCGCCGTGGAATCGATCCGCGACGCCCCCCTTTTCCACCTAGTCGTTGGGGACGTTCTTAAACGACTAGTCATCGGGGACAGTCTTTGGGTTGACTGAAAAGGACTGTCCCAACCTGCCGGCACTTGGGGACGTTCCTAAAGTGCCGGCAGAAAAGGAACGTCCCCAAGTGCCGAATGGCAAAGAGTGTCCCCCGCGACTAGTCATTCAAGAACGTCCATTACAGTCGAGATTGTCAGCCCGGGCCCGTCTCGGGCTACGATTGAGGCGCGC
>CAKUHA010000001.1 GCA_934655755.1 uncultured Collinsella sp. | reverse complement strand
CCATAGCCGGCATCGCCGATGATCTTCTTGGAAAGCTTGAAAATGTCGTTGCCCTCGACGCCCGGATGGATGGCGGCAACGCACTCCTCGTGCGTACGGCGCACGAGCGCGTACAGGTCGAGCTGCTCCTGCGTGGGCTCGCCCATCACGACGGTACGCGTCATATCGGAGCGATAGTCGCAGTAACCCGCGCCGTAATCCATGAGGACGAAGTCGCCCTTCTCGATGACACGGTCGCTCGGCACGGCATGCGGGTTGGCGGTGTTGGGGCCGCTCGCCACGATGGAACCAAAGGCCAGGCTGTCGGCGCCGTTGGCGAACATAAAGTTCTCGAGCTCGTTGCGGACCTGCTTCTCGGTCATACCGGGCTTAATAAAGCCGAGCATGTGCTGGAAGGCGGCATCGGTGATCGACTGCGCGTGGCGCATGAGCTCGATCTCCTCGGCGTCCTTGATGGCGCGCATCTTGCGGATGTCGTCGTGCATCAGCGGCAGCATGCAGGCGACGGAGCGGTCCTCCAGGCCACGCTGAATGCCCTGGTAGAAATTGATCTGCATGTCGTCCTCGACGGCGCAGACGCGGCACTTGTTGGCCGCGATCTTGCCGGCGACCCAGCCGGGAATGGTGCCTTCGTCCATGTCGTAGACCCAGGGGCTGCCGGCGGGCGTGTTCTCCTCAAAGCTGTTGAGGTAGCGCGAGTCGGTATGGAACAGGCACTGGTCGGCCGTAATAAACGCAGCGTGCGGGAACTCGAAGGTGTAGTCGAAAACGCCCTTCACGCCCGTAAGCCAACGAAGGTTGGCCTCATCGCGCACCACGATAGCGTCGTAGCCGCGCTCAACCATCAGGGCACGGACACGCTCGATACGACCGGCAGGACCGGCAGCAAACTCAGACATGCAGATTCCTTTCTTGTTGTCTCAATAAAGACGGGACGGGCCTCAACCGAGCGACGGAATCGCACGCGATCCGTAACCGATTGGAAACCCGTCCCCCAACATGATACGAAAGACGATGGATGTCAATAAAACTTAGAGAAGTTCCTTGCGAGAAGCCAAGTAGGCTTGGGCATGACGCTCGAGAACCTCGTCCTCGACGTTCGTCAGGCGAATGGCGCCAAGCGCCGCCGGCAGCGGCAACATGCTGCGGTTCGAGCGCGCAAATTGCTGCTTTCGGAACTCCGCAATAAAGGCGGCGGGCTCCAGATCAAAGGCGAGCTCCTCGATACCAAAGTCCTCCAGGCAATCGTCGACCTCAAAGACGTAATCGATATCGAAATCGCAGGCATCGTGCGCAAGGCGCGCCTCAAAGCGCATACCCTCGGACAGCAGCTGGTAGGTGGGAACCTGCGCCGCAGCTTCCCCTAGGCAGGCGCGCAGGGCGCGCTCCCCCGTCTTGCCAAAATCGAGCGCATGGCGGGCGCTCGGGTTCGTGGCCATCAGCACGTCTTTGCGCGCGGTCTGGGACCACTGCACGGCATTGACGAGCGCGACCTCCTCGCCCGCGAGGATTTCGGGAACGGTCTCGGTGAACTGGTTCCAGCGAGATTTACTGCTCGAAAGCATGGTGCCCACGAGCACGGTATATCCGCGCTTGAGTTCCTCGGGGTCGGCCTCGCGCACAAGATCGAGGTCACACACGACCAAGCCCGGCTCGGGGCGGAACGCGATGGCGGGAAGCGCATTCGCCGCGGATGCCACGAGCGGCTCCATCGTCGTCGCGACCGTGAGCATGGCATCGAACGTCGTCGGCAGCAGAGCGCACTCGGTGCGGCCACACCACTGGTTGGCACACCAGCAAACAACCGAGCACGTCGCCGCGTCACCGACGGCGACAACAAGGTCGTCGCAGGTAATGCCGTTGGACGACAGAGCGCCAAAGACGGCGTCGGCATCGGCCAGCGTCGCGCCGGCTGGCGAAACCTCGAGGATGAGCTGAGACACGGCAAAACCGGCATCGACCAGCGCATGCTCGACGACCTCGCCAAAACGCTCGGATGTAGCGTCACTCCAAACCACCATCGCGCGCTTGGGCTTACCCACCGCCGAGGCAAACATGCGCGACAGCTCCTCGAACGCGCCCAATCCGACGCGGACATCGACACTGCGATTTTGGAAATTGATGAGTTGACGGCGAATCATAGCAATCCACGCTCCAAAAGCATCTCGGCACAAAGGTAGGAAACGTCCTCAAAGGACTTATTGCGTATATCGAGGGTAAGGTCGGCGGCCTGGCGATATAGCGGACGACGGTGCTCAAACAGGCGCGCAGCGTGCTCGGGCGAACGGAAATCGGGCCTCGTATCGGAGCGACGAATCTGGCGCATCGAGTCCTCGAAGTCACCTTCGAGGTACACGCACGTACCCATCTCGTGCATCAGCTCAATGTTCACCGGTGTCTCGACGATGCCGCCCCCGCACGAAACCAGCAGGCTGCGCTCACTTTGGAGTGAGCGGAGTGCCGATGTCTCGAGCTCGCGGAAACGGTCCTCGCCCTCGGTCTCAAATATCTCGGTTACCGACTTGCCGCACCGGCGCACGACCAGACGGTCGGTGTCGATGAATCGACGCTTGAACATGGTGCCGACGTTGCGCGCGAGCGTCGATTTGCCGGCGCCCAAAAAGCCGATAAAGAAGATATGGTCGCAGCCGTGTTTGATGTGCTGGGACATAACGAGACCTATTCCTCGCAGGGAAGGTCGCGCAGGGCCCGGCGCTCAAAGATACGGAAGACCTGCGTGTACCACAGGTCCTGGGTGGCCTGCGGCTTGACCAGGATGGTGTCGACGCCGGCAAAGTTGCCGCTCCATACGTCCGTGTAGAGCTGGTCGCCGATCAGCACGGCCTCATCGGCCGTGGCACCCAGGCGCTTAAGACCGGCCTTCAGGGCAAACGGAGCCGGCTTCATGGCGTGACTGATGGCCTCGAGCCCCAGTTCTCGCGCCGACGCCATAACCTGGTCGCGATGCCAGTTATTGGACACCATGCACAGCTTAAAGCCCTTGGCATGGGCGGCTTTGAGCCAGGCGGAAACCGCGGCGGGAACCTGCTCGGTATCGCGCGGCACCAGAGTGTTGTCGCGATCGAGCAGAATGGCTCGCTTGCCGTCGGCCCACAGGGTATCGAGGTCGATGCGGTCGACCGAGGCAACATATCGTTTGGGGCTAAAAATCCTCATGATCAATTCCAAGACTGTTGATGCTCTTCGTAGGTCTTCGAGAAGTACTCCTCGTCCTGCGTAATGTAGAAATACAGGTCATCGGAGTCGGTCGGCTCAAGCGTGGCCTTGAGCGCCTCGAGCGACGGAGAGCAAATGGGAGTGGGCGGCAGGCCCTCGTGCTTGTACGTGTTGTAGGGGCTATCGCTCTGCAGGTCATCGGCGGTAACCTCGCCACCGGTGACATACATCATGGTCGCATCGCTGTTGAGGTAGCGCAGGCCATCGAGCTTGCCGGCCAGGCGGTTATAGAAAACCGAGGCCACGTGCGCGCGCTGATCTGCGTTAAGGCCCTCGCGCTCAACGATAGAGGCAAGATTGACGATGTCGTAGTCCGACATCTCCACGCCGTAGCGCTCCTTGATTTTGGCCTCGCAGCCGGCAAAGTCTAGCGACTTGTACTCGGCCTTAAACTGATCGAGCATGGCGCGAATCACGTCGTCTACAGACGGGTCCTTGCCCAGCGAGTAAGTCTTGGGGAACAAAAAGCCCTCGAGCGAGTCGTTGCCGGCGCCCGCCAGGAACGGATAATCGTTGATGTAATAGGAAGCCTTTGCCTGGTTAAGGAAATCTTCCTTGGAGATACCGTCATATGCCGCGGCCACGCGGTCGGCGATCTGGTCGACCGTCAGACCCTCAGGAATCGTGAGGGCATCGGAGCCGGCATTGGGGCCCTCCATAAGCTGCTGCACGACCTTTGTCGCATCCATGAGCGTGGTAAACGAGTAGGTGCCAGGCTTGAGCGACATATCGGCGTTGAGTTTTTTGACCGCCGCGTAGTAGTCCTTAGGATTCTCGACGATATGGTTCTCGGAGAGGATCGAGGCGATCGTATCACCCGAGGCACCATCGGGAATCGTAATGGTGACCTGCTGGCCAGCCGTGACGTTCGCGTCCCCACCGGTAAAGAAGCCCTTGACGGCCGGCACGACAAAAAAGACGATCGCGACAAGCGCGAGCACGGCGAAGACGCCACCGATAATCATGGGCACCGGGGAGCTTTTCTTTTGCGCACCGCGGCGGGCATGGGTGCTGTAACTCGAGCGCGTTGCCGGAGCAACGCCGTGCGAACCATGAACGCGATGAGCATGGGAGCGAGGCTGCGAGGCCTGCGCCTGTATGCGCTGCGTAGGAGTCTGCTGCTTAAAGCGAGCGCCGCCAGCGGGCTGCGCTGAACGGGCAGCAGGCTGCTGAGCAACGCGCTGGGTAGGCTGTTGGGCTCTACGCTGGACAGGCTGAGCGGGGACCGAGGAGGGCTGAGTCGCGCGTTGCGTCGGCTGCACCGGGCGCTGACCAGGCTGGGCAGGACGCGGCGCAGGCTGCCCCTGGCGATTTGGTTGGCGCGGATCGGAAGCGCTAGGCATGCTGGACCTCCTCGTTTTTACGATCGAGCCACGTCTGCAAAAACAGGCTGGCGGCGATCATATCAATCTTGCCCCTCATCTGCTTTTCGTTGAGTCCCTGCTCACGCAGGATACGCTTGGCCTCTTGCGAGGATAGGCGCTCGTCCTCAAACTCCAGTGGAAGATCGAGCTCGTAGGCAATCTTTTGTGCCACGGCGGCGACGCGCTCGGCCTGGGGACCGGGCTCACCGGCCATGGTCAGTGGACGTCCGCTCACCAGGATTTCGGGCTCATAGTCCTCGACCAGGTAGCGAAATGTCTTTGCCATACCGGTGACCTCGGCAGCCGGGAGCACCTTGACGGGCATCGCCATCTTGCCATCTCGGCTCGAGACGGCGATGCCAATCCTGGTCTCCCCTATGTCCAGCGCAAGCGCGACCACAGCGACTTCTTTGATTCTTAGGCGCCGAGCGCGGTCTTGGCGGCCGCGAGGGCATCGGCGATACCGGCGGCGTTCTTACCACCGGCCTGGGCCATGTTGGGACGACCGCCACCGCGACCATCGACCAGGCCCGCGATCTGCTTGATCACGTTGCCGGCGTGGAAGCCAGCCTTGACAGCGTCATCGGAGCCGGCAGCGAGCAGGGCCGGGGTGCCCTTCTCGGTCACGCTGGCGACGACGCAGGCAACGGGGCCGGCGACCTTCTGGTGCACGGTATCCCAAACGTTGCGCAGGTCAGCGGCCTCGAGACCCTGAAGCTCAGCGACGACGAGCTTGTAGCCGTTAACCTCAACGGCACCCTCGATGGCGCTGGAGATGGCATCGGAGGAGCCACCGGTGAGCGCCTTCTTGAGCTTATTGGAAGTCTCGCGCAGCTCGGACTGCAGGTTCTCAACGCGGGCGGGAACCTCGTCGACGCGGCACTTGAGCGCAGCGGCGGCGGCATCAACGAGTGCCAGGCGGTCGGCCATGTAATCGAGCGCGCCCTTGGAGGTCACGGCCTCGATACGACGGACGTTAGAGCCCGTGGAGGACTCGGAAATAATCTTGAACAGGCCGATCTCGGCAGTGTTGGCGGCATGCGTACCACCGCAGAGCTCGCGGGAGAACGGGTGGTCCTCGGCGCCCACGGAGACGACGCGCACGACATCGCCGTACTTCTCACCAAACAGGGCGACAGCACCGGCGGCCTTAGCCTCGTCGATGCCCATGACGCGGGTCACGACCGGCTTGGAAGCGAAGATCTGCTGGTTGACCAGGTCCTCAACAGCCTTGAGCTGCTCGGAGGACAGGGCCTCGAAGTGCGTGAAGTCAAAGCGCAGGTGCTCGGGCGTCACAAGCGAGCCGGCCTGGGAGACATGCTCACCCAGGACCTGCTTAAGGGCGGCGTCGAGCAGGTGCGTTGCGGTGTGGTTGCGACGCAGGAAGCCACGACGCTCGGCGTCGAGAGCGGCGGTCACGCTGGCACCGACGGTCAGCGTGCCCTCGGCAACGCGTGCGACGTGGGCATACAGGCCGTTGTGGTTCTTGGTATCGGCAACGGTCAGCACAACGCCCTCGGCGGAAAGCTCGCCGGCGTCGCCCTGCTGGCCACCCATCTCGGCATAGAACGGGGTGCGGTCGAGCACGACCTCAACGTCCTCGCCAGCGGCAGCGGACTCGACAGACTCGCCGTTGCGAACGATGGCGACAACCTTGGTGTCCTCGACCACATCGTTGTCATAGCCGTCGAACTCGGTCGCGGCGACCTTGTCCGAAAGCTCGACCCACACGTCGTTGAAGCTGCCCCAGGCGTCGCCCTTGGCGTTGGCGCGGGCGCGGGCCTTCTGGTCCTCCATGCAAGCGGTAAAGCCGTCCATGTCAACGTCGTGGCCAGCGGTACCGGCGATCTCGACGGTCAGGTCGATGGGGAAACCAAACGTATCGTGCAGCTTAAAGGCGACGTCGCCCGGAAGGACAGCGCCCTCGGCAAGTGCAGCCAGGGCCTCGTCCAGGTAGACACGGCCGTTATCGAGCGTCGTGGAGAAGCGCTCCTCCTCAGAGGCAACGATACCCTTGACAAGGGCGACGTTCTTGAGCAGCTCGGGATAGGCCTCGCCCATCTGAGCGTTGACCTCGTCGATGAACTTGGTCAGGAACGCGCCCTCGATGCCCAGCAGGCGACCGTGGAACACGGCGCGACGGAGCAGACGGCGCAGGACATACTCGCGGCCCTCGTTACCGGGCAGGATGCCGTCCGAGATCATGAAGTCCACGGCACGGGAGTGATCGGCGATGATGCGCAGGGAGCGGCTGGCACCGGAGTAATCGTCGGCGTCATAGGTCTTGCCGCTGATCTCCTCGCCCAGCTTGATGAGGTGCTGCATCAGATCGCCGTCATAGTTAGCGGTCTTGTGCTGCATGATGGCAGCCATGCGCTCCAGGCCCATGCCCGTATCGAGGTTGCGGTGCGGCAGCTCCGGCATGGAGCCGTCCTCCTGACGGTCGTACTGAGTGAACACGAGGTTCCAGAACTCAAGGAAGCGGTCGCAGTCGCAGCCCGGCTTGCAGTCGGGACTGCCGCAGCCGACCTCCTCGCCCATGTCAAAGTAGATCTCGGAGCACGGACCACAGGGGCCGGTGGGGCCAGCGGCCCAGAAGTTGTCGTCCTCGCCCAAACGGGAGATGTGATCCTCGGCAACGCCCAGGGAGCGCCACACATCATGGGTCTCGTCATCCTCGGTAAAGACGGTGAAGTACAGGCGGTCGAGCGGCAGCTTGAACTCCTTGGTGATGAGCTCAAAGGCCCAAGCGCAGGCCTGCTGCTTGGAGACGCCGCCAAAGGAGAAGTCGCCGAGCATCTCGAAGAAGGACAGGTGACGACCGTCCTCGCCGATGCAGTCGATATCGTTGGTGCGGACGCACTTCTGGCAGGAGATCGCGCCGATCTCCTTCATGGTCTTCTTGCCCTGGTAGTACTCCTTAAACTGGTTCATGCCGGCGTTGGCAAGCAACAGCGAAGGATCGTCGGGAACGAGGGACGAAGAAGGATAGAGCTTAAGACCGCGCTCCTCAAAGAAGTTGAGGAACTTAGAGCGGATCTCGGCCGTAGTCATTGACGGGTAGTCAGCACTCATAGAGGGAATCTCCTCGGTTTCATATCGAAACAGTTCAAACGTAACGATATTACCATCCCACCGCCCCAGTGCAAAAAAGAGGGCCGCTAAACAGCGACCCTCCAGCGAAAGTGCACGTTATTTAGGACAGTCTTATTCTTTGAAAATAATGGCTGTTGTAGAATTCCATATAAGGGTCACCGGAAGGAGCGATCGATGAAAAGCAAACGATTTGTCCTGAATGCAGTTGTGGTAGTCGCACTTTTAGCGCTCTTCGCCTTCTCCCGCTGGTACGCAAACCAACCAGCATTTGGCTACGTATTGAATTCAGTAGTGTCCGGCAATATGACCTATGGACCTCTACGCGCAATTGACGTTCTCTATTTCTATGTAGCCGGCCCCTTATCAATCGCATTGCTCGCGTTTCTTGTCATCTACAACTTCAAGAAACGCTAACAAGGCCTATTTGGAATCCGAATCGTCCATGGAGCCGTCGATGCCGGTTTTGGTGTCGTCGTCCGTATTGGAGTCGTCATCCTTGGCGAAGGGGTTCTTGAAAAAGCCTGTCGCGTCGGGCTGAAGACCCGAGAGCTTAATCCAGGGATTATCGAGCTCGGGCTTAGGCATGGCCTGGGCCTCGGGCGCGGTCTCGTTGCCGATGAGCTCCGACTCGTAGATGAAGGTGTCGTCGCCGAGCGCATCGTAAGCGGCAACCGGTTTACCCTCGGCATCGCGATACGGCGTGCCCTTAAATACGGCACCGTCGTAGGCCACGAGTTGGCGGCCAGTCTCGTTCTCAAAGTAGTACACGAAGATACCCTTGAGGGCCGCGCATAGCGGGATGGCAATAATCATGCCGATGGGGCCCATGAGCGCCGAGCCAATGACGAGGGCCGTGAGGCTCATGATGGGATGCACCTGCACCGAGCTCTGCATGACCTTAGGCGAAATCACGTTATCGGTGACGTTTTGCGCGATCATCGTCACAATGAGCGTCCATAACGCCAACATGGGGCTGAACATAAAGCCGAGTATCGTGGCGATTGCCGCACTCACCCAGGGACCAACGACCGGAACCAAATGCATGATGCCGGTAAAGATGGCCATGAGCGCCGCGTACGGGTGCCCGATGATCATAAAACCGATAAAGGCTAAGATGCCACCACAAATGGACGTCACGACCATACCGCGCATGTAGCCGCCAACGGAGCGCGAAAGAATCGCGACCATAAAGCGGTACGAGGTCTCCTTCTCCTGCCCGATGATAGTGCAAATCTCGTGGTGCATGCGGGGGTAGTCGCAGGCCATCCAGTAGGCAAGCACCAGGCCCAGGAAGATCACGAACAGCTGCGAAGCCGTGTTGGTGATAAGCGGGAACACACCGCGTCCGAGCTCGGCAGCAATCTGAGACACATATTTCGACGCCACGGTAACGAGCGAGGACAGGTTGTTGTCCAGATACTCCTTGAGCGGCGTGTTATTGAGCGTCTTGGCGTTCGAAATCATTTCGTTGAGGTCGCCACCCGCAACACGAAGCTGCCCAGGCAGGCGGCTCAGGACTTCCATGATCTGGCCGAACAAAATCGGCGACAGGATGCAGACGACACCGACGAGCACGGCAACGACCACAATAAGCGCGATGAGCGAACCGATGCCGCGATTCACACCATGATGCTCGAGCCAGTTGGAAATAGGCGACATCACAAAGGCGATGATGGAGCCGACAGCAAGAAACTCGATAACCGGCGCCAGGATGCCCATGAGGTTGAAGATGACGGCAGCAATCGCAATGCAGCCTACAACAGCCCAGATGCGAAGGGTCAGAATACGGGTATCACGCAGTGTACGGTCGGTTTGTTGGGGGTGCTCACTCATGAACGAATCATCACTCCGTCGGGGTCGATCTTGTCCTGGATCTTTTTAAGCGTGCGGCGCAGCAGACGCGAAACCTGCACCTGGGAAATGCCAAGCTTCTTGGCAATCTCGATCTGGGTCATCCCCTTCACAAAGCGCAGCTCGATCACTTCGCGCTCGCGCGGCGAGAAATCACGGATAGCCTCCTCAATTACCAAGCGGTCATCGGTAAAGTCAAGCTCGTTGTCGTCATCGGCATAGCGGTCGAGAATCGAAGGTGCATCGTCGGAATCAGACGCGCCCGGGGCCTCGATGGGCACCGACGTGTAGGCCGAGGACGATTCCATGGCTTCGAGCACCTCGTCGACAGTTACGTCCAGATATTCAGCGATTTCTTCGACCTTAGGCGAACGCTGTAGCTCGTTAGTGAGTTTGTCGGTGGCCTGGTTGACCTTAGCCGAGAGCTCCTGCAGACGGCGCGGAACGCGCACGCTCCAGCCCTTATCGCGGAAGTGACGCTTAATCTCACCCAGAATGGTAGGTGTGGCAAACGTCGTAAACTCGAGCCCGCGCTCGGGGTCAAAGCGGTCGATAGCCTTGAGCAAGCCCAGATAACCGACCTGCATAAGGTCGTCGAGCGGCTCGCCGCGGTTCTTAAATTTGTTGGCAAGAAACCTTACCAGGTTCATATGGGACATGACGAGCTGCTCGCGGGCGTCCGGATCACCGGTCTCCTTGTAGCGACGAAACAGCTCGCGGGTTTTCTCCTTGTCCCAAGCGGTCTTACCGCTCCGGGAACGTTCGGTCATATTAGATATCCGCCTTGAGGTCGAGGGAAAGCGTTAGGGGCGCCGATGTCTTTTCGTAGGAATCGCACACACTTGCAAGAATGAGCTCGGCATACACGGCAGCCTGGTCATCCTCATCGACGGTGGCCTGGTCGCCAAAGGTAAACGTCATGCCAACGTGGGTCTCGTCGACGTCGAATTTGATCGTAATATCGTCGCAGTCGACCGCGGTACAACCAAAGATGAAGGCCTCCTCGGCAGCCATGCGAATGTCCTCGATACGATCGACGGACATAGAGCACAGAGCGCCAACGTTAGCGGCCGTCATGCGCACCAAGCGTGCGAGACGCGGGTCGCCGGAAACGGTCAGCGTAATGGGGCAGGTTGCTTCGCTACTCATCGCAGGACTCCTCGGCAGTCTCGGCGCTTGTATAGGTGTAATACTGAGCCGACTTGGTTGCGGGCTTCTGAGCCACATCTGCGCCATCGGCGACCTCATCCTCGGCCTCGCCAATCAGAACACGCTCGGTAGGCTGTTCGGCCTCCGCGGCGGCAGCGGCGAGCTTGCGCTCGGCGTCGGCCGCAGGAGCCTTCATCTTATTGAAGAGCTTCTGCACGGCACCGGCGGCAGAATCAGTCACGCTCGACACGGCGTTGCTGGCCTCGGCCATGCTGCCCGTGACCTCGGAGATATCGCGAACGACCGCCTCGACCTCAACGAGGTTGGACGTCAGGGCGTCGACGGCAGTCTTGCTCGACTTGAGCAGCGGCTCCATCTGGGCAAGCGCCGGGGTGAGCTCGTCAACGGCGCCATCGAGCTTTGCCACCACGGGCTGCGCCTCGGCGATGGTGTTGTTGAGATCGGTCACGGTCTTGTCGAGCGAATCGACAACGGTGCGGGTTTTACGCAGGGTGAGCGCAAGCTCAACGACAGCCCACACGCCGGCAGCGGCGAGGAGCAGCAAGGCGATTTGAATGGGACTCATACAAGCCTCCCAAAGGAATCGAAATACAGACGATGTTCATGGTACCCCAAAGGGGACCGAACATGCCAAGAGCTGATACGTGGGACAAAATTATCAGCAGCTACTTCGGCGCATTCCCGCTGCGGTCGCGTTCGCTTTGCTCTACGCGCCATTCTTCCCAGCCTCGACCGGCGGGCTGCCAAAACGCGCCGCGCTCCAGGCCTTCGGGCAAATAGCGCTGATCGACCCAGCCCTCGGGATAATCGTGCGGATACTTATACACACCGTATTCATCGCTGCCCGGACGGTGGCGGTCGCGCAGATAGCTTGGCACCTCGCGCAGTCCACTGTTATGGATATCGGCCAGTGCCGCATCAATGGATGCCTCGCAGGCATTAGATTTAGGCGCCAAGCACACATAGAGCGCAGCCTGCGCCAGGTTGATGCGACACTCGGGATAGCCAATGACCTCGGCAGACTTAAACGCGGCATGCGCCACCAGCAGAGCCTGCGGATCGGCGTTGCCGACGTCCTCGGAAGCATGAATCATAATGCGGCGAGCGATAAACTTAGGGTCCTCCCCCGCATCGATCATGCGCGCGAGCCAATAAATGGTGGCATCGGGGTCGCTGCCGCGCATGGACTTGATAAACGCACTGATGATGTCGTAGTGCATGTCACCGTTTTTGTCATACGAAAACCCGCGGCGAGGATTGGCAATCTTCACATCGTCGACGGTGATGGGATACCGCTCTCCCACTGCCGGCGCCGGCGTACCCTCCGTATCAGGACGCGTTACGGCAATCTCGCTCGCCAGCTCGAGCGTCGTCAGGGCCGAGCGCGCATCGCCCGCGGCCAACGTGCAGATGGTCTTAACCGTATCCTCATCGGCCGAGAACTTGCCGTTCAAGCCCTGCGGTGCCTCGAGCGCACGCTCAATGAGCGTTGCGATGTCTTCGTCCCTCAGGTGCTCAAGCTCAACTACGCGTCCGCGCGACAACAGTGCGGAGTTGACCTCGAAGTACGGGTTCTCGGTCGTGGCACCAATCATGATGACGGTACGGTTCTCGACAGCGTGCAACAGCGCATCCTGCTGCGACTTCGAAAAACGGTGAATCTCGTCGATAAATAGAATGGTGCGACGGTCGTACGTATTCAGTCGCGTCTTGGCCTCGTCAATCACGCGACGCAGGTCCTTCACGGTACCCGTGACGGCGCTGACCTCAACAAACTCGCTCTTGGTATGGTTGGCGATGATATGCGCCAGCGTCGTCTTGCCCGTACCGGCAGGCCCGTACAGGATCACGCTCGATAGCACATCATGTTCAATCGCAGCACGCAGCCACGAGCCCTTACCGACGGCCTTTTGCTGGCCCACGTACTCATCAAGCGTGTTGGGCCGCATGCGCACCGCAAGCGGCGCATTCTGAAAGGAACGCTCGCGCGTCGAAGCAGAAAAAAGGTCGTCCATAGCCATCCCGTGCATCATTCAAAATCGTTGTTGACCAACAGTATACCGAAAGGGTACGAACTACCGTTCGTTAATATAGGTGCGGTGCGGAAACTTTAGACCCGGGAACAACTTACTCGTCAGCTCGCAGAAATAGCCATCCGTCATGCTCGCAATGTAATCCACCACGACTTGGTCCTTATCGTCCTGCCAGGCATAGATGCGATCGTAGTAGGAAAGCTGCTGCTCTATGCGCGAAATGTGGTGCTTAAAGATGTAAGAGGACTCGTCCCCATCATGTAAATCCTGCAGGCAACGGTCGTAGAGCTTTTCGAACGCCTCGCGCAGCTCCGCCTCGGAATCACCCTCGATGCCGCCCTTGCTGTAGATTTTCTCGTAGTTCTCGCGCTTAGCTCGGCGGATCTCCTCAAACAGGTCCTCGCTCATCTCGATACGGGGTTTGCCGTAGCTATGTTCCACGATATCGATTGAAGCATGTGTGAGAATCCAGCTGTTATAGGCGCCGCCCCGGCCATCGTCAAAAGCGTCGGGTTCAAGCAGGCCCGCCGCGATTGCATCCTGGCGATCGCGACCGACATAGGCGAGGATATCCGAGATGCGCACGACGCAGCCCTCGAGCGTCATGGGGCGCAGATGCTCAATCGCGCTATAACCCGTGGCGATGCAATCCTCGACCGTCTGATTGAACTGGTCAAAGGATGCCATGCTCGACAGCTCAAACACGCGCTGCTCGTACTCACCGTTGTGGCACAGCACGCCATCGAGCGTCTGAAGCGACACGTTGCGGCCGTACAGCGCATCGAGCACGCGCACCGATTGCACGTTGTGGAAAAAGAAGCGTCCGGTGCGCTCGTGATAGATATCGTTGAGAAAGCGCTCGCCAGCATGGCCGAAAGGCGTATGTCCCAGGTCATGACCCAGACCAATTGCCTCAATCAGATCGCAATTGAGCCCCAAGGCGCGACCGATATCGCGCGCAATGCGCGAGACAAGCTGCACATGCAGTCCACGGCGCGACAAGTCATCGTTGCTACGAAAGCTAAAGACCTGTGTCTTGCCTGCATAACGGGTGTATGCCGGAAGATGGAGGATCTTCTCGGTATCGCGCATAAACGCCGGGCGCATAAGCGTGCCTTTATCTGCGGCGCGGTCGGCACGACGTATGACCTGGTCGTCGTTGCAACGATACGGGTTGATAGCACCCGAAGCACGATCGGCGGCAATGCGCTCGATGAGCTCAGGCGACAACGCCGAGGGAATACGGTCCATGCGCGCCTTGATGGCGGCCGTTTCTTGATTAGTTGCCATGGCATACTCCTTAAGAAGGATGCGCAATCGGTTACAGCGTGCAGCCCACGACCTCGATTATGGCAAAAATCGGCACCAAAAACGGCAGCAATGGCAGGGAGCGCGATTTTGTGATGAGACAAGTGGCAGCCAGGACCAGGAGTGCGGCGGCAAATGCCACGATGCCGCCCATGGGATCGAGCGTACAAAACGCGAAGAGCGCCTTGGCATCCCCCATGCCAATACCCGGGGCTTGACGGAGGCGCCGCCAGAGGCACTCAGTCAGCACGAGAGTAAGGTACACGATGACGGCAGGACCTGCGTGGTCAAACGCCGTATCCACGCCGCAATCAAGCCATACGCCCGCAAACGCCGCTACGGCACATGCCCCGGCAAGTGCATTCGGAAACCGCCGCTCACGCGCGTCGATAATGGCGCCGGTGATGGCGCACAGCCAAAACGGGATATAGACCATCGAGCACCTCCTCGAGCCGTATCTAAAAAGAAAAAACCACCACAAAGGTGCCTGTCCCCATTGTGGTGGTTTTGATGGTGGTTATTTGGCGCCTTGCATGACCTCGTCGAGGGTGACGCTGACGGCGTGCTGCGTCGGGACCCAGTCGACCTTCAGGAACAGCGCGGCCACCGTGATGGGAATATAGCTGAACATAAAGATCGGGAAGGTAAACAGGTTGGTCACCAAGCGCCATTTTTGCGCACAGTGAATGTGTTTGTACTCAAAGATGGTCGTAAGCAGCGCCAGAATAAAGAAGGTTTGGTACATCATCGCGAAGGTCATGATGAGCGAGGCGGCACAAGCCTGCATCTCGACCTCAGTAGCCAAGAAACCATGCGAAAGGCCACCAACGATCAGGAACGTCGCATTGGCGAGCATCGAGATCAGCGATAGCAGCATACCCGGGGCGATGGTCATAAACATGTCGTAGGCGGCAAAGCGATGATAGCGAAACGTCGATTTGACAAGATGCTTGCCGTAGGTAAAAAAGACCTGGTAGAAGCCCTTGGTCCAACGCATGCGCTGTTTCCAGGACGCCTTAAACGTCACCGGCTGCTCGTCAAAGAACTCAGCCGGCGCATAGCCGATGCGGATGCCGTGAATGGCGCAGAACGTGGTGAACTGGATGTCCTCGGTCAGTGTATGGAACTGCCAGCCGTGCATGCCCTCGATAACACTGGCGGAGATGAGGTAGCCCGAGCCCGAGACGGCACAAGACGTCTTGCAGATGTTGCGCGCGTTGTTGAGGAAGCGTGCCTCGCGCAGATACCAGGTGGCATTAGCCGCCGAGATCCAAGAGCTGCCGAAGTTCTTGGAGTTACGATAGCTCGTGACCACATGGAAGCCCTGGTCAAAGGCATCGTTCATCTTGGAGACGTAATCGCGGGAAATAACGTTGTCGGCGTCAAAGATGAAATAGCCCTCAAAAGTATCGGGATACTCGTTGAGAATGCGATCAAAACCAAAGTCCATGACCCAGCTCTTGCCCTTACGGGCCAGGTCGTTACGCTCATAGACGACGGCGCCCGCCTCGCGCGCGAGCTGCGCCGTGCTGTCGGTGCAGGCATCGGCGACCACGAAGACCTCGATGAGCTCGGACGGATAGTCCTGATCCTTAATGGAGCGAACGAGGTTGGCGATCACGGCCTCCTCGTTATGCGCCGCAATAAAGAAGGCGTACCGGTGGAGTTTTTTGGCCTTGGGAGGCGCGACCTCGCCACGAAGAGCGCCAATGACAAAGAAGACCACCTGGTACAGAAAGCAGACCGTGAGCAGCGTGACGACAATCTGGTTGAAGATCACGATGGGCGTGTTAGTTTGTAAAAAGGCGAGCATGCAGGCTCCCAGGAACGCGTTACGTAAACAAACGTATATATTACCGTAGGGTGACCGAGTTCAAGAAACCACCTAATACTGGCTAGGCTTCGAGCAGACCGAGCTGCGGAACGATTTCGTCGCCGGCAGCGGTGCGGCCAAGCGAGCGCGGGGCCAGGTCGTCAAGAACCGCAGCGAGATCCCACGGCAGCTCGTCGCGGCACTCAATGTGCTCCCCCGTCACGGGATGGTCGAATGCAACGCGCCAGGAATGAAGGAATTGCCTGGTCAGACCCTGATCGGCACGTGCATCGCACTTGCCATAGAGTGGATCGCCCACGCAGGCATGGTTGATATGGCGCATATGCACGCGAATCTGGTGTGTGCGGCCCGTAAACAGGTGGCACTCGACGAGCGTGTAGCCGTCGTCAAAACGCGTGGAATCGAAGCGCTCAAGGACCTTGAAGGTCGTGATGGCTTGGCGCGCAAAGGGATCATCCGAAACCGCCATCTTGACACGGTCACGCGTAGAACGGGCAATACCGGTGTTGATGGTGCCCTCGTCCATGGCGATGTGCCCGTGAACGAGCGTAATGTAGCGGCGGTCGAGCGTGCGCGTACGGATAAGATTTTGGAGCGCGCGCTGGGTGTCGTCGTCCTTGGCCGCGAGCATAAGGCCCGAGGTGTCACGATCCAGGCGATGCACGATGCCGGGGCGGTCCTCGCCCTGCACGGTGCCCAGATGGTCAATGCCACAGTGATAGACCAAGGCGTTCGCAAGGGTGCCGCTCTCGTGGCCATGGGCGGGATGGCACACCAGACCGCGCTGCTTGGAGAGCACGATGAGGTAGTCGTCCTCGTAGCGGATATCGAGGGGAATGGCCTCGGGAATCACATCGGCGGGATCGTGCGGCTCGGGCAAATCGACCGAAATACGGTCGCCGGAGCGCACGGCATACTTTTTTGACAGGCATGTCTCGCCGTTGACGGCAACGGCACCGCCCTCGATCAGATGCGCGCAGGCAGAGCGCGTAGGGCAGCCGTCATTAGCGCCAAGATAGGCGTCAAGACGCTGACCAGCGGCATCGTCGGCAACAAGGATATGGATGTCGGCCATTAGCGCTCGCTCCTTTCGCGAATCTTGCGGGCACGCTCCCCACGCTGCTGGGCCTTGCGCTTAGCGCGGGCCTCGTCACGGGCGTTGAGCTCGGCGGTCGCGTCGACCTCACGGGCCGCAGGACTCAAGAACATGTAGCCGATGAGGGCAAGCACCACACCGACCGTAATGCCGACATCGGCCACATTGAAGACGGGGAAGTCGATGAAGGTGGTGGCAATAAAATCGGTCACAAAGCCAAAAGCCAGACGGTCGATCGCATTGCCAATGGCGCCGCCCACGACCATAGCCATGCCCACAACCTCAAAGCGAGCAAGCTGGGGTGCGCGAAGCAAGTACACCGCGATCGCAACGATAACGACAAACGCCAGCACGGCAAATGCGAGGCCATGTCCCTCGCCCATGCTAAAGGCAGCACCGATGTTACGCACGAAAAGGAAGTCGATCACACCGGGGATAACAGTCACATGCAGAGCATCGCCAACGGCACGAACCGCAAGCTTGGTCAGCTGGTCAACAAGCAGCACGGCCAACGCCACGCTACCAGCAACACCCAACCGCCAACGCAAAGGCGGCGTCATATCCGCAGAACGACCCAAATCAATCCCCTACCCTCAAAAACATCGAATTACGTTTAACGCAATTAACCATCTTATATTGCCACACGCAGAACGCACGACATATCCACCAACGCAAGCTAAATAACCAGCTAAAAACGAAAGCGGCATTCCGAAAAACAGAATGCCGCTTTTATTCAGCGGAGCAAATGGGCCGAAGGAGCCCAAATTCTCCCTATAACTAAAATGCCGAGTTACCGTGCCTTAAAGGACATTCGCACACCTCTCGCAGATGTGAGCGTGGCCGTTGTACTCACCGACGGTGGTGCGGTAGTTCCAGCAACGGTCGCAGCACTCGCCCTCGGCAGCCTCGATGGCAACGGAGAGCTCCTCGCCCTGGGTCAGTTCAACAGCGGAGACGATGTAGAACTCGGCCAGGTCGACGGCCTTGTCGCCGGTCAGCAGCGCGTACATCTCAGCGGGAACGACCGCCTTGACGCGGACCTGCTGGCTCTTGGTAAAGGTGCCAGCGGAGCGGGCATCCTCAAGGGCCTTGGTCACGGCGCTACGGAGCTCGAGCGAAGCCTCGAGCACGCCCTCAAACTCATTGGCCTCGTCGACCGTGATGGGCGACTTATACCAATCGAGCAGCGCGGCATACTTCTGGTGATCGACGCAGCCGGCGGGCGCATAGGCCATGGCCTCGTCGACCGTGTAGGACAGGATCGGCTGCAGGTCGCGCATGAGCATCGAGAAGAGCTCGGCCAGCACGGTCTGGGCGCTGCGGCGCTCGAGCGAGCCGGGCTTCTCACAGTACAGACGGTCCTTCAGGGCGTCGAGGTACACGTTAGAAAGCTCGGTAACCACGAAGTCGTAAAGCGCACGGTAAGCGCGCGGGAACTCGTAGCTGGCGTAGGCATCGTCGACCTCGGCCTGAACCTGGGTCAGGCGGGCAACCATGAGCTTGTCGAGCGGCAGCAGGTCGGCAAAGGCGACGCCGTCGGCCTCGGGCTCAAACTGACCCTCGAGCTCGGAGAGCAGGAAGCGCAGCGTGTTGCGGAAACGACGGTAGGCATCGGACGTACGAGCAAGGATCTCGTGGTCAATGGACACGTCGGAGCTGGTATCGACGGATGCAACCCACAGACGGATGATGTCGGCGCCCATCTCGTCGCAGACCTTGTTGGGGTCGATGACGTTGCCGAGCGACTTGGACATCTTACGGCCCTGGCCGTCGAGGGTGAAGCCCTGCGAGACGACCGCCTTGTACGGAGCATGGCCGTTGGCGCCCACCGAGGTGAGCAGCGAGCTCTGGAACCAACCGCGGTGCTGGTCGGAGCCCTCGAGGTACACGTCCGCCGGATACTCCAGCTCGGGACGGTACTCGCAGACGGCCTTCCAGGAGACGCCGGAATCCCACCACACGTCGAGGATGTCCTTGTCGGCCTTGAGGTGATGGCCGCCGCACTTGGGGCAGACGCAAGCCTCGCCCAGGTAGCTCTCGGGAGCGTCGGTGAACCAGGCGTCGGAGCCCTTCTCGTGGAAGAGCTTGATGACGGCGTCGAGCGTGGCGTCGTTCATGACCTTCTCGCCGCAGTCGGCGCAGGTGTAGCTGGGGATAGGCACGCCCCAGTTGCGCTGACGGCTGATGCACCAGTCGGGACGCTGCTCCACCATGGCGCCGATGCGGTTGGCGGCGTGGGCCGGATACCACTTGACGTTCTCGCGGACCTCCTTGCCGGCCTGCTCACGCAAACCGGTCTTGTCCATCGAGACAAACCACTGGTCGGTGGCACGGAAGAGCACCGGGTGCTTGCAGCGCCAGCAGTGCGGATAGCTGTGCGTGATCTTCTTCTCGAGGACCAGAGTGCCGCGCTCGCGCAGGAACTCGATGATGTGCGGGTTCGCCTCATCGGTATCCATACCGCTGAAGGGGCCGCCGGTGCCAAACTCCTCGCCGGTGTAGAACTTGCCGTCGTCATCGACCGGCATGCAAATGTCGGTGATGCCCTCCTTGAGGCAGGCAAAGTAGTCGTCGACGCCGTGGCCGGGCGAGTTGTGGACGATACCGGTACCGTCATCGACACCGACGTAATCGGCCAGCAGCGCCACTCCCTCGACACCGTCGAAGATCGGCTGCTTGTAGTGGATGTGGTGGAAGGTCTCGGCGGGAACCACGTAGGGCTTGCCGTCGACCATGACCGGGGTGTACTCCCAGCCAAACTCCTCGCAGCACTTGGGAGCCAGGTCCTCGAGCATGACCTCGGCGCGGCCGTCGTGCTCGACGGCGACATAAGCGGCGCCGGGCTTGAGGGAAACTGCCTGGTCGGAGGGGATGGTCCACGGCGTGGTCGTCCAGATGATGAAATCGACCGGGCCGTCGAAGCTCTCGAGGCCGACGGGCTTGGAGGTCATCTCGAAGCGCACGAAGATGGAGGGGCTCGTCTCGTCGGAGTACTCAATCTCGGCCTCGGCAAGCGCGGTGTGGCAGTGCTTGCACCAGTGGACGGGCTTGTGGCCGCGATAGATCATGCCCTTATCGAACATGGCCTTGAAGACCTCGATGTCGGCGGCGTCGTGCTGGTGATAGAGCGTCAGGTACGGATTATCCCAGTCGCCGAGCACGCCCAGACGACGGAAACCGGCCTTCTGCAGCTCGATGTTCTCGACGGCGAACTTGTTGCAGAGCTCACGGATCTTAGCCGTGGAGGTCTGGTTGAACTTCTCGGTGCCGAGCTTCTCCTCGACCTTGTGCTCGATCGGCTGACCGTGGCAGTCCCAACCGGGGACATAGGGGACCTCGCAGCCCTGCATCATCCAGTAACGGTTGATCATGTCCTTGGAGATCTTGTTCATGGCGTGGCCGATGTGGATCGGACCGTTGGCGTACGGAGGGCCGTCGTGCAGCACGAACTTCTTATGACCCTCGTTCTTCTTCAGAACTTGCTCGTAGACCTTATTGTCCTGCCAGTCCTTGAGTCGCTTGGGCTCGGACTTGGAAAGACCGGCACGCATGGGAAATCCGGTTTTGGGCAGATTCATCGTCTGCTTGTACTCGTTTGCCACGGTACCCCTTTCTTGTCATGGGCGCGCACGCCCTCTGGGCACCAAAAAAGCGCCCGTCCCTTCAAGCTGGGACGAAGCGCCACAAAAACGGGCAGTGCACCCGCAAAAGCTCTTCGCTTAACCACCCAGCTTAGATGCCCTCGCCCACGTCGCCGCGCGCTCGCATCCGTTACTCGGCTGGCCTGTATCGACGACCATCTCGGCGATGTCTACTAAGACGCACCTGTGCGGCACGTCCGTTGGGACCGCAGCTCCGGGGTGATTTTCATCGGTCGCATGCACGGGCTCTCAGCACTCCCCGCTCTCTGTGGCATGCGGATGGCCGACTACTCGTCCCCATCAACGCTTATGCGGAGTATGCTAGCACGTTCCGCGCCGGCGAAAAACCCTCAACACTGGTTTCATACTTTAGAAATTTTGGTTTGAAATTCTCGCGACTGATTCAGCCGCATTGGAGCAAAATACCTGAAAGCACTTTATCGAACGAAAGAAGGTTGGCATGCGCACCATTGGAATGAGCGACTACACCGTTGGCGAGGACTGCTTTGCCGAGCTGCCCGCCGCACTGGCCGAGTACGGAGCGACGAAGGTCGCCATCATTGGCGGCAAGCGCGCCCTGGCTGCGGCGCTGCCGGGTATCGAGGCGGCCCTTGAGGGCACCAACGTCAAGGTTCTGGAGACGCGCGTCTACGGCACCAACAGCACGCGTGCCAACATCGCCAAGGTCGTGAACTCCCTTGCCTGCCAGGAGGCTGACGTGCTCATCGCCTGCGGCGGCGGCAAGGCGCTCGACACCGTGAAGACCGCGGCCATCGAGCTCAAGAAGATCGTCTTCACGGTGCCGACGATCTGCTCCAACTGCTCCGCCGCGACGGCCATTGCCGTCGTGTACAACGACGACGGCTCGCTCGAGGGCTATTCGTACCCCAACCGCCCCGCGCACATCTTCATCAACCCCAAGATCATCGCCGAGGCACCGGCGGAGTACTTCTGGGCCGGCGTGGGCGATGCCCTGTCCAAGCAACCCGAGGTTGAGTACGCCACGAGCGCCGGCAACCTGGAGCACACGGCCGGCCTTGGCCTGGCCCTTGCCCACACCTGTTCCGAGCCGCTGTTTACCTATGGCGTCCAGGGTCTCGAGGATGTGCGTCAGGACCTGTCGAGCGAGGCCGTCAAGCAGATCGCGCTCGACATCGTGGTCAACACGGGCTATGTCTCGAACCTCACGAACCAGAACGATTACTACTACAACTCGAGCGTGGCGCATGCGTTCTACAACGCCACCTGCAGCATCCCGCACGAGGGAACCTATCTGCACGGTGAGGTCGTGAGCCTGGGAGTGCTCGTGCTGTTTGCCTATACGGGTGATACCGAGAACCTTGAGCGCTATGCCGCCTTTAACAAGCAGATGGGCCTGCCCGTGACGCTTGAGCAGGTCGGCCTTACCGAGGCTGATATCCCGGCCCTGTGCGAGTTCGCTCACGCCACCAACGAGTGGAAACAGGGAAACCCGGAGCCCTTCACCGACGAGAAGTTCACCGCAGCCATCAAGACCGCCAACGCCTACGGCCACACGCTGCTGGCCTAACCTGCCAAAAAGGGACAGGTTTATTTTGGCAGGTTTTATCTGGGAAAACACCATTGAACACTGCTGAAATAAGTTAATCGCCGCAGCAAAGGGGGCAGTCATCCATTCGATGGCTACCCCCTTTTCTTTTACTGTTGCAGGATGCTCGGGTCGAATTCGCTTGCAGGGATCACGCGGTAGCCGTGGCGGAGCAGCAGGTCGACGAAGACACCGTTGCCCGGCGTGAGGGCTCCGCTAAAGGTTCCGTCGTAGATACGTCCCACGCCACACGATGGACTGCGGTCCTGCAGGATGCACGCGACGATCTCATCCGGACCGCCCGCCTGTTCGCACATATCGAGCGCGCGCTGGGCGCCCAAGCGAAACTCACGGTCGACCGACACGCCCTCACGGGTGCGAACCTCACCGCTCACGATTTCGGACGGGTCACGCGGCGTCGGAAGGCCACCAAAGACCTCGGGGCACACCAGCAGTACCTCGGTCCCCGTGCGCTCGCACGCTACGACCAGCTCGCGATGATAATTGTCGAGCCCGTTGTACTTACAGCTCTCGCCCATCAAGCAGGCGCTCACCACGATCTTCATTCCCCAACCTCCTGAGCAAAACGCCCCATTTGAGATCATCGCTCAAATGGGGCGTACGACGTTATGCGACCAGCCTTACTGCTGCTTCGGCATCAGCGGGTTCTCACGCGTGAGAAGGTTCATGAACTCCTCGCCCGTGATGGTCTCCTTCTTGTACAGATAACGGGCAAGCTCATGGAGCTTGAACTTGTTCTCCTTCAGGATCTGCAGGGCGCGATCGTGCGCGTCCTCGATCAGCTTGGCGACAATTGCGTCAACGCGCTCGGCCGTACCGGGAGCGCAGGTAAGCGACGTGTCCTGGTTGAGGTACGCGTTCTGAACGGTACCGAGTGCCATCATGCCAAACTCGTCGGACATACCAAAGCGCGTCACCATGTTGCGGGCGAGCTTGGTGGCCTGCTCGATATCGTTGGCGGCACCGGTCGTCATCTCGCCAAAGATGAGCTCCTCGGCCGCACGGCCGCCGCAGTAGACGGCGAGCTTGTCCAGGACCTCCTGGCGCGTGGTCAGGAAGCGCTCGTCCTCCTCGACCTGCATGGTGTAGCCCAAAGCACCGCTCGTGCGCGGAACGATGGTGATCTTCGTAACCGGCGCGGAGCCCTTCTGGCGGGCGGCAACGATAGCATGGCCGATCTCATGATAGGAAACGACCTGCTTCTCGTGGTCGGACAGCACCGTGGACTTACGCTGCTGTCCGGCGATGACGACCTCCACCGACTCCTCAAAGTCGTCCTGCGTGGCACGCTTGCGACCCTCGCGGACAGCGCGCAGGGCGCCCTCGTTGATGATGTTTGCGAGGTCGGCACCCGAGGCACCGGGCGTGGCGCGGGCAATCGCGGTCAGGTCAATCGGCGGTTGCGTCTTCACGCTCTTGGCATGCAACTCGAGGATGTTCTTACGGCCGGTCAGGTCGGGCAGCTCGACGGGAATGCGGCGGTCAAAACGGCCGGGGCGCAGCAAAGCCGGATCGAGGCTGTCGGGGCGGTTGGTCGCGGCGAGGACGACGATACCCTTATGGTTATCAAAACCGTCCATCTCGGTCAGCAGTTGGTTGAGTGTCTGCTCGCGCTCGTCGTTGCCACTAAAGCCGCCGCCATCGCGCTTCTTGCCGATGGTATCAATCTCGTCAATAAAGACGATGCACGGGGCCTTTTCCTTGGCCTGCTTAAACAGGTCACGCACCTTGGCGGCGCCACGACCGACGAACATCTCGACGAACTCAGAGCCCGAAATGCTAAAGAACGGAACACCAGCCTCGCCGGCCACAGCCTTGGCAAGCAGGGTTTTACCGGTACCCGGGGGGCCGACAAGGAGGGCACCGCGCGGCAGCTTGGCGCCGATCTCCTCGTAGCGCTGCGGCTTCTCCAGAAAGTCGACGACCTCCTTGAGGGACTCCTTGGCCTCTTCCTGGCCGGCGACGTCCTTAAAGGTCACGCCCACGTCCTTGGAGGCGATCACGCGCGCGCCGGACTTGCCCAGTCCACCGCCGCCAAAACCACCGCCGCCAAAGTTCATCGACGGACCGTCATCACCCATGGCCTTCTTCATGCGGCGGTTGAGCCACCAGCCAATCAAGAAGAAAATCGCCATGGGAAGGATGAGGGTGAGCAGGTAGTAGGTCATCAGACCCGAGTTCTTATCGGGAACGACCGACTCAAGCGAGGCGCCAGATTCAAGCACGCGATCGGTAAAGCCCGCGTCATTCGGCACGCCGGTCGTCTTGTAGGCGATGTTCTCGTCCTCGCCCTTCTTGGTGTAATAAATCGTGTAATCGTCCGTGTTGTACTCGACCTTGTCGACGCTCTTCTTATCGAGCGCTTTGACAAACGTCGAATAATCGGTCTTCGTAATCTGCTGCGTGTGACCGATGTTGGGGAACAGAACGGTCGAGAGCACGAGGTAGACGACGAAGGCGATGAGCACGTAGAGGATCATATTCCGTCTACGTTTGTTGTCATCCATCTCCATCTGGTTGAACTCCATCTACTGGGGTTGATAATGTTTTCTAGAATACCCAACCCGGACGGCGATAAACCGACGCACGGTACGAAAGGATAGATATGGCATCTCTGGAAGTCGGCAAAGTTCAAATCTATACGGGCGACGGCAAGGGCAAGACGACGGCTGCGTTGGGGCTCGCGCTGCGCGCCACGGGCTATGGACTTAACGTGCTCATGCTTCAGTTTGCCAAGAAGCTGCACTGCGCCGAACACGACGCAGCACCTCGATTGGGGCTACGCATCGTACAAGCCGACCGCGACACACCCGAGGCCTGTGCGGCACAGATCATGGAGCTGGCGCGCGAGCAGATTAGCCAGGTCGACGTGCTGATCTTGGATGAGCTGGGAGAAGCCATGCGACGCGGCTTTGTAACGCGCGAGGATGTCGAAGCGCTAATCGCAATGAAGCCCGCCACCACCGAGCTCGTGTTGACCGGGCGCGGCCTGCTGCCGCTGGCGGACCTCGCCGACCTGGTCACCGAAATGCGCCCCGTCAAGCACTACTTCGACGAAGGTCTCCTAGCCCGCCAAGGCATCGAATACTAGCCATTGGGGACGTCCCCAATGGCTAGGCGGTGGCGCGACCTAGCCAGTTGCCGCTGTGGTGGTAGATGGTGAACATAGTGGCCGTGATGAGCCAGGTTACGGGGTAAACCAGCAGCAGGTGCTCAAGCGACGGATCGAAGGGCATGATCGCAAACACCCAGATCACCCTGAGCACGACGGTGCCAAAAATCGTGAGCAGCATGGGCTGCAAGCTCACGCCGGCGCCGCGAATGGAGCCCGACGCGTTTTCGATAATCGAGAAGATCGCGTAGAACGGCGCGATAAAATGAAGAATCGTCGTGGTGTACGCCGAAATCGAAGCATCGTCGACAAACAGACGCGACAACGGACCCGAGAACACCAGCAGCACGGCAGACAGGCCACCAATGAGCATAAACGACAGCACGAGCGACGTGTGGTAGCCCTTGCGCATGCGCTCGTAATTGCGCGCGCCAAAGTTCTGCGCCGAGAACGTAGTGATCGATACGCCGAGCGCCTCGGTCACCATCCAGACAATGCCATCCAAACGGCCCGAAAGACCCCATGCCGTGGTGACATCGGCACCAAACGAGTTGACCGACACCTGGATCAGCACGTTCGAGATCGAATAGGCAGCCGATTGAAAACCGAGTGGCAGACCGCACGAGATCATACTCTTGCAAATACCGCGATCGATGCCGAGTTTGGACAGTGAAAGCCGCCACGCACCCGGTGCGTGCATCATACGAATCACGATCATCGTGGCGTTGGAGCAAATGGTCAGCGCCACCGCGATGCCGCAGCCCAGAGCCTCCATATGAAGCACGGCAACGAAAATGACATCCAGCACCGCATTAACAAGGCAGCCGGAAGCGATGATCACAGCAGGCCCGCGCGTGTCGCCCACGGCGCGCAGCAATGCAGTTCCCATATTGAGCAGCAGCGCCGCAACCATGGCGGCAAAATAACAACGAGCATAGGCCACGCCCTCGGCCAATAGTTCATGCGGCGTGTTCATAAGCACCAGCATGGGCTCAACGAACACTATGCCAAGAATCGAGAAAACGATACCGCCCACCAGCGCGAGCGTCATGGCCGTATGGACCGAACGACTCAGTCGCACATCATCGTGCTGGCCAAAATACTGACCGGTAATGACCGCGCAGCCGGCACCGACTCCAACGCAAAAACCAATGCAGAGCTCAGTGAGCACCATCGTGGCCTGAATGCCACCCAGCGCGAGCTTGCCGCCAAACTGGCCGACAATATAGGTACCGATAAGCGTGTAGGCCTGCTGAAAAAACGAACTAAAAAAGATGGGAACGCACAGCGAAAGCAGCTGCTGCCAAATAACACCCTGCGTTACATCGATAGCCGTAGATTTCTTAGCCACACGCCCTCCCCAAAAGCGCACGTCAACCGACAAAACAGCTGATAATAGTTACAATAATGACCAGCCTAGCACCAAGCGAAGATTATAGAAATACCCCGCTCGCACGACTCGGATATCACACTCGGCTAGTGATACAAACCCGGCTGGTAGTGATACTCGTTGCTCACGTGCGGGCACAGCTGCCAAAAGGCGACGGCACTCGCCGCGGCCACGTTGAGCGAATCGACCCCGTGCGCCATCGGGATGCGCACGGCCCGGTCACAGCCCGCGATGGTCTTGGCGCCCAGACCGGCACCCTCGGTGCCCATAAAGATCGCCAGGCGATCAATCTCCTGCAGCACAGGATCGTCCAGCGAAACGGAGTCATCCGTCAACGCCATGGCGGCACACGAAAAACCGGCATCATGAAGCGCGGCCAGGCCATCATGTGGCCACACGCGAGCCTCACTGCCAATACGCGTCCACGGCACCTGAAACACCGTGCCCATGCTCACGCGGGCAGAGCGACGATACAGCGGATCGCAGCACGTAGGGCTCACCAAAATGCCGTCGACGTTGAGCGCGGCGGCCGAGCGGAAAATCGCGCCCACGTTTGTGTGGTCGACAATACCCTCAAGCACGCATACGCGCACCGGGCGCTCCCCCGCCGCCTCGACGACGCCGCCCAGAAACTCATCAACAGGAATCTGACGCGGGCGACGGAACGCCGCGAGCGCACCGCGCGTCACGTTAAAGCCCGTCAACTGCTCCATGAGCTCCATGGAGGCCACGAACACAGGAACCGGACCCGCGCCCTCGCGCACAACCAGGCGCTCAAACAGCGGCATCATCTGATCGAGCCAGCGCTCACCCAACAGAAAGCTCACCGGCTCGTATCCAGCGCGCACCGCACGCTCTATGACCTTGGCACTCTCGGCGATAAAGATGCCCTTTTGCGGCTCCAGCACGCAGCGCAGCTCTCGCTCGGTCAGTCGCACGTAGGCATCGAGCCGCTCGTCCTCGAGCGAATCAATTCGCAGAACCTCAACGGCATCAGTCATAGCAGCCAGCCCGCACCCTTCTTACAGCACATCTATACCAAACGAGGCGACGCTAAGCGCCGCCCCATGCATTCAATCAACCCGATGATACCGTTCACACCAGGCGATTTACGCCTCAACGCGACGATACGTCACGAACTCATAATCGAGACCCTCGTCACCCTCGCCCGAGGCAATCGTGGCAACCCCGCCACGCCGCGCAATCTCCCACGCGGGATCGGCGTCCAAGTCGGGAAAGTACGTGTCCACGGGATGGACGCAGTGGCTATGCGTGACCTCGGCCTCCACGCAGTACGGTAAAAACTGCCGATAAACATCGCCGCCGCCGATCACCCAGACAACGGGTTCATCGGCTACAGCGGCAAGCGCTTCGTCAACGCTATGCACCACGTCAACACCCTCGGGCGCAAAGCCCTCGTCGCGCGTGAGCACAATATTACGACGGTTCTTGAGCGGGCGCCCGCCGGGAAAACTCAGCAGCGTCTTGCGGCCCATAATGACCGGATGGCCCTTGGTGCATGCCACGAAATGGCGCATGTCGGCGCGATTGGAAACCACCATGTCGCCCTCGCACCCAATGCCCCAATCGTCACACACGGCGACGATGGCAGAAAGCTTACACGTCATGAGCGCCACCTACACCGCAATGGGGATGTTCTTGACCTGCGGGCCGTGCTCATAGTCCTCGACGATCAAGTCATCGGTCGTAAACGCGTAGAAATCATGCACATCGGGGTTAAGCGTTACCTTGGGAGCCGTAAACTGCGGACGCTCGATAAGCTCGCGGACAATATCGACATGACGGTCGTAAATGTGGGCATCGGCAATCACATGCAGCAGCTCGCCGGGAATCATATCGACGGACTGTGCGACCATCATCAGCAAGATGGCGTACTGGCAGACGTTCCAGTTGTTCGCGGCCAAAATGTCCTGGCTGCGCTGGTTGAGAATCATGTTGAGTGTGGGCTTATCGTCCTGCGGGCGCTGCGTCACGTTATAGGTCACACTGTAGGCACACGGATACAGGTGCATCTCGGACAGGTCGCTAAACACGTACGTGTTGGTCATAATGCGGCGGCTGTAGGGCGTGTGTTTAAGGTCGTACAGCACGCGGTCCATCTGGTCGAAATCGCCCTCGGCATAATGGCTCTTCTGGCCAATCTGATACCCGTAGGCTTTGCCGATGGAGCCGGTCTCGTCAGCCCACTCGTCCCAAATATGGCTGTTGAGGTCATGCACGTTATTGGACTTCTTTTGATAGATCCACAGGATCTCGTCCATGGCGGACTTAAGCGCCGTACGGCGCAGGGTGAGCGCCGGGAACTCCTCGCGCAGGTCGTAGCGCGCCGTGACACCGAAGTTTTTAATGGTATAGGCAGGGGTGCCGTCCTCCCACACCGGACGGACCTTTTGGCCCTCGGTAGTGGTGCCATGGTCCAAAATATCGCGGCACATGGTTACAAACTGTTGATCAGCTTTGCTCATTGACCCTCCTGTCAGTCGCCTATAAGCGTGATTTATTGTAGCCCAGGCGCACGCGGCCCCACAGCCCAAACATAAGCCCTCATTTTCTGACATATGCCAGAAATTCCTTGCGCAAATCCGCACGTTCGCTATTCTATTGTTGACATATGTCAGATTTGGAGAGTGTATGGCAGGAAGACGCGAAAAATTGCGCCGCGTTGGGATCATCCCCGAATACCGCGGCTTTACCCCTGACGGCCTTGCCAGCGGAGACGCCATCGACATGACGGTCGACGAACTCGAAGTCCTGCGCCTGTGCGACCTCGAAGGCCTTAACCAAGAGGCGGTCGCCCAGCAGATGGGCATCGCCCGCGCCACGGTGGCGGCCATTTGCAGCCGCGCACATCGCAAGGTGGCTAACGCGCTTGTTAACGGACGGGCACTCGTCATCGAGGGCGGCAATATCGCGTACTCCCCCATCACCACAACAACGGCCGCATGGCCAGCAAAGGAGGTCGACACCATGAGGGTGGCAACGACGTACGACAGCGGCAACATCTTTATGCACTTTGGCCGCTGCGAGCAATTTAAGATCTACGACATCCAGGATGGCAAGGTACTCAACGAGCAGGTCGTGGGCACCGGCGGCACCGGCCACGGTGCCCTTGCGGGCCTGCTTGCCAACGGCGGCGTGGACACGCTCATCTGCGGCGGCATCGGCGGTGGCGCTATCAACGCGCTTGCCCAAGCCGGCATCACGGTATACGCAGGTGCCCAAGGCAGCTGCGACGCTTGCGTCGAGGCCCTCATCGCCGGCACACTCGCGCAGAACGGCAAGGCCACCTGCGACTGCCATGGTCGCGACCACGAGCACGCCCACGAGCATGGCGAGTCCTGCGGCTGCCACGGTCACCACGAGCACGAGGGCCACGAAGGCTGCGGCTGCCACTAACGACACGGCACCGCAACCACAGGCCGCTCAATCAAATAAAAGCAGCGAAGGCCGCCTGGGACATAATCCGGGCGGCCTTCACCATATCAAGCTGCGCGTACAGCCCTACTTTTTATTGCGCATCTGCGCTTCCATCTGGCGCAGCAAATCCATATCGGACTTGGGGCCGCCCGTACCCAGGCCACCCATGCCGCCCAAACCCATGGCGTCCAGGCCGGGAATATTGGGCATACGCATCTTCTTGCCCTTCTTACCCTTTTTGCCCTTCTTGCCGCCGGCCTGCGCCTGATTGGCCATCGTGCGCATACGGCCCATCATCTTGTTCATCTCGCCCCACTGCTTCATAAGACTGTTGACCTCGGTGGGGGTCACGCCGGCGCCCTTGGCAATGCGGGCACGGCGCTGGCCGTTGATGATGGAGGGACGCAGGCGCTCCTCCTTGGTCATCGACATGATGATGGCCTCGTTCTTATCGAAGATGCCCTCGTCAAGGTTGCCGCCCATCTGGTTGAGCGCGCGCTGACCGCCGGGAAGCATGCCCAGGATACCCTTCATGCCGCCCATCTTCTTGACGGCTTTCATCTGGTCGAGCATGTCGTTCATGGTGAAGCCCTCGCGCAGCATGCGCTCGGCAGCCTCGAGCTGCTCGGCATCGGCCGCCTCCTGGGCCTTCTCGATGATGCCGACGACGTCGCCCATGCCCAAGATACGCTTGGCCATGCGGTCGGGATAGAACGGCTCGAGCGAATCGGGCTTCTCGCCCATGCTCACGAACTTGATGGGCTTGCCGGTCACCTGACGCACGGAAAGCGCGCCACCGCCACGGGCGTCACCGTCGAGCTTGGAGATGATCACGCCGTCAAAGTCGGTGCGCTCGGCAAAGGTCGAGACCACGTTGACGATATCCTGGCCGGTCATGGCGTCGACGACCATCAGCACCTGGTCGGGCTTGACGGCCTTCTTGATGTCGACGGCCTCCTGCATCATCTGCTCATCGATCTGCAGACGGCCGGCGGTATCGACGATGACCACGTCACGCAGGTGGTCGACGGCTTCCTGGATGGCACCCTTAGCAATGTCGACTGGGTGCGCACCGTCGCCGCGGAAGACCGGCACGCCGATCTCTCCACCAAGCGTGGCCAGCTGGTCGGCAGCGGCGGGACGGTAGACGTCACACGCGGCGAGCAGCGGCGAGCGGCCCTGCTTCTTGAGCAGGTAGGCAAGCTTTACGGCCGCCGTGGTCTTACCGGAGCCCTGCAGGCCCACGAGCATGATGACATTGGGAATGCGGTTGCTAAAGACGAGCTTGCTCTCGGTGGAGCCGAGCATCTCGGTGAGCTCGTCGAGCACGATCTTGACGACGTTTTGCGCCGGCGACAGCGACTCCATGACCTCTGCGGTCATGCAGCGCTCCTTGGTCTTGGCGACAAACTCCTTGACGACCTTGAAGTTGACGTCGGCCTCGAGCAGCGCCATACGGATGTCGCGCATGGCCGAGGTGATATCGGCCTCGGTCAGCTTGCCCTTGCCGCGCAGGCGGTCAAATGTGTCGTTGAGGCGATCGCTCAGGGAATCAAACACTAGTCACTCCTTAATTGGACTCGCCCACCAGGGCGCGGCAGAAATCTTTGGCATTGAACTCCTGCAGGTCATCGACCTGCTCGCCCACGCCCACGCGCAGGATCGGGAGCTTGAGCTTCTCGGCCACGGCCATGGCGATACCGCCCTTTGCCGTGCCGTCGAGCTTGGTCATGATAATACCGTCCAGACCCAGTGCCTCGTTAAACTCGAGCGCCTGGTTCAGACCGTTCTGGCCGGTGGCGGCATCGATCACGAGCACGACCGAGACGGGCATGGGGCCGGCGGCCATATTGGCGGCGCGCTTACGCGTCACGTTGACCACCTTGGCGAGCTCGCGCATGAGCTCGGGGCTCGTGTGCAGGCGGCCGGCGGTGTCGATAAGCACCAGGTCGCTGCCGCGTTTATCGGCCTCGTCGAGCACGTCGTAGCAAACGCTTGCCGGATCGGAGCCGCGATCGCGCTTGATGACGGGGACGCCGGCACGCTGGCCCCACACATCAAGCTGCTCGATGGCGGCAGCGCGGAAGGTATCGGCCGAACCGATCACGACATTCTTGCCGCGGGCAGCCATGGCGCTCGCGATCTTACCGACCGTCGTGGTCTTGCCGGCACCGTTAATGCCTACAAACAGCACGCAGCTCGGCGTGTCGGAGAACGGATCGCGCTCGATGGGCACAAAGTGCTGCTCGAGCTGCTCGGCCAGGGCGCGACGGAGCTGCGGGGCGGTCTTGAGGTTCTTCTTGGCGGCCGTCTCGCGCAGGTCATCGGACACCTTGATCGCGACCTCGGCACCCATATCACCCATAACGAGGGTGTCCTCAAGGTCCTCCCAAAAGTCCTCGTCAACCTCGCCGCCAAAGTAGAAGACCTCGTTGAGTGCCTCGCGGCTGCGCTCAAGTCCGCGCGAGAGAGCGTCAAAGAATCCCATTATGCATTCACGACCTTTCCGGTTTCGCGATCGAGTTTTTGCGAGACGACGCGACTGACGCCGTCGGCTTGCATCGAGACGCCGTAGAGGACGTCAGCGTCCTCCATAGTACGGCGCTGATGCGAAATGACCAAGAGCTGCGTATCGGAACGCAGCACATCGAGGGCGCCGATGAGCTTGGACAGGTTGGCGTCGTCGAGCGCGGCCTCGACCTCATCCAGCACATAGAACGGAACCGTGCGCGTGCGGTACACGGCAAAGAGCAGGGCGAGCGCCGTCAGGCTCTTCTCGCCGCCCGACATGAGCATCATCTTGGTGATGCGCTTGCCGCGCGGCTGCGCCACGACCTCGATGCCCGTCTCGGCCGGATGCTCGGGGTCGGTCATCTCAAGGTGGGCCTGACCGCCTGGGAAGAGCATGGCGAAGATCTCGCGAAAGTTCGCGTCGACCTTCTCAAAGGTCACCAGGAACGCCTTGCGCATCTTACGGTCAATGGCAACGGTGATCTTGGTGAGCGCCTTGCGCGCGCTCTCCAGATCGGCCAGCTGCTCCTCGATGTAGTCGGCGCGGCGCTTGAGCTGCTCGTACTCCTCCATGGCAACTTGGTTAACGGGACCAAGGTTGTTGATCTGGCGCACAAGCTGGTTGAGCTCGCGCTCGGCGGCATCGCGGTCGGTGGGCGCAGGAAGCATGAGCGCTTCCTCGAGCACCGTGGTGCCATCGGCGGTAATGGCCTTGATGGCCGCCTCTACCTGCACCTCGAGCTTGCCACGCGCGACCTTAAACTCGTTTTGCGTCGCGGCGGCGGTATCGACCCGCTCCTTAGCGCGGGCAACCTCTGCCTTGGCATCCTCGATGGTCTTCTTGAGCGAAGCGGAGTCCGCCTCCTCCAGAGAGGCCTGGTCACGCAGGCGCGCTGCCCAATCCGACGCGCGTTCCAACAGGGCCGAATAGCGTTCGTGCATGGGGTCGACGCGCAGGCGCAGCAGCTCGAGTGAGCGCGAGGCCTGGCGTGTTCCGCGGATACGGCGGTCGATGCCCTCAAGACGATGCTCCAGGTCGGGCACACGGCCCTTCAGCGAACGAAGGCGTTCGCTTGTCTGGGCTAAGCGAACCTTGGCGTCGGCGAGCTTGCCGGCAGCCTCGGAATCGTCACGGCGAACACGGTCGAGATCGTCGTTGGCCTCGGCAATCTGAAGGCCCAGGTCGCTTGCCTGCGCTCGAGCCTCGTCCCGCGAACGGGCGAGCTCGTCCACGCGCGGGCGCGCAGCGCGAACGGCCTCGGCAGCCTGCTCACGGCGCTTGGAAATACGCACGCGCTCGACCTCGGCATTGTTGGCGCTTTGCTCCAAGCGGCCGATCTCGGAGAGCAGCGAGCGGCGCTCGCCCTCAAGACGGGCGATCTCGCCGGCGGCATCGCCCTCGGCGGCACGCGCCTCTTCGACGGCCGCATTGGCCTCGACGACTTGATCCGAAACATGCTCAAACACAGCGGCCAAATCGGGCTCAAGCCCCTCCAGCTCGCGGATACGGCGCTTGCGCTCCAAGGCACCCGACGCCTCGCCGGCATCGAGGCCCACGCGCACTAGGCCGCCGCAGGCGACGCGGGCGCCATCGGGGGTAACGTAAGTCACGCCGTCAACGACCGGCGCCGACAGCGCGGCAGCAAGATCGTCCACGACGTAATAACCGCCGAGCAGCGCCTCGGCGACGGGACCGTAGCCCGCACGCACGGACAGACGATCGACCAGGCGGGAACCGGCAGCGCCCTTAGCGGCAGCAGAGGCGCTCACGCCGCGCGCCATCAGCAGTGCCTCACCCGAGGCCTTCTTTTGGTCCAGAGCCGCGCGACCGGCACGCTCAAGCGTGGCGGCGTCATCAAACAAAAGAGCATCGATGTCGCCGGCAAGCAGCTGCTCAACCAGGCCCTCGAGCTCACGCGGAGCCTCGAGCACGTCGCCCAGACGACCCGAGACATCATCGCCCAGTGCGCCCATCAGACGGCTCACCAGCGGCGAGCTGTCGGCCATGCGGGCATCGAGCTTCTTTTGGCTGGCAAGCTCCGAGCGCACCTCGGATAATTTGTTGCGTGCCTCGCTCTCGCGGGCACGCAGGTCCTTCAGGGCCGCGCGTGCTGTCTCGGTGGCTTCACGCGCATCGACCTGAGCCTGGCGCGCTTCCTCAAGAGCACCCTCAAGCTCCTCGGCGCGTTCGCGACGGCTCTCGAGCGAGGCCGTGACCTCCTCGAGCTGTTCATCGATCTGCTCCAAGCGCGAGGCGTACATGTTGTCCTCAACCTCGGCGTTACTCAGCGAGTCCTTCACCTTGGCGAGTTCGAGCGCCGCGTTATCGGCCCCACGCTGCACATCGCGTTGCTCACGCGTAAGCTGCGAAATCTGATTGTCGAGAGTCACGCGTCGCTCGTGGAGCTCAGCGGCGGCAGGACCAGCGGCGTCAACGTCCTCCTGGGCCTGCATGTACGCACCGGTCACTTCCTCAAGCTGCGCACGCGCGTCCTCGAGCTCCTCGACCACGCGACGACGCTGATGCTCGGAGCTCGAGATCTGGCCACGCATGTCGGACAGGCGCGACACCATGTTGTGGCCCTTTTCCTCGAGCAGGCGCATATCGGAGTTAATGCGGCCGACCACGTCTTGCATATGGCGGCGCTGCTCGCCCAGGTCGCCCACAAACAGGCCCTTTTCCTCAAGCATAACCTGGAGCTTCTCGAGCTCGCGCTCCTTTTCGCCCATGCGGTACTGCGCAAGCTCCAGCTCGGCGGCGCCTTCCTTGGAGCGGCTCTCCAGGTCGTTCCACTGCGACTGCAGCGAACGCAGCTCGTCGACGGCCAGCATCTGCGTAAGCTCGTTTGCGCGCGAGGACAGCTCTTTGTACTTGCGCGCACGATCGACCTGACGCTCCAGCGGTCGCAGCTGACGGGCAATTTCCTTATTGATGTCGCGGGCACGCGTCAGGTGCTCGTCCATCGACTTAATCTTTTTGAGCGCACGCTCCTTGCGGCGCTTGTGCTTGGAGATGCCGGCGGCCTCCTCGATGAGGGCACGGCGCTCCTCGGGGCGGCTCTGCAAAATGGCATCGAGCTTGCCCTGGCTGATGATGGAATGCGTATCCTTGCCCAGGCCCGAATCGTGCAGGATGTCCTGAATGTCCATCAGGCGGCACGGACTCGAGTTGATGAGGTACTCGCTTTCGCCCGAGCGATACATGCGGCGGGTGATGGCGACCTCGTCAAAATCGACGGGCAGCATATGGTCCGAGTTATCGAGCACCAGCGTGACCTCGGCGACACCCACCGGCTTGCGTGCCGACGAGCCCGAGAAGATGACGTCCTCCATCGCCTGGCCGCGCAGCTGCTTGGCGCTCTGCTCGCCCAGGACCCACAGAATCGAGTCGGAGATGTTCGATTTTCCCGAGCCGTTGGGACCGACGATGACGGTCAGGCCCGGCTCAAATGACATATGGGCGCGGTCGGCAAACGACTTGAACCCTTTGAGCGTGAGGGACTTGAGATACACGGTTCCTCGCTTAAACAGGCTTCTTGTTGAGAATCACGCCGTTGGTGGTGTAGCCCATGCGGTCGAGTGCCTCCAGCGCAGCGGCTCCCTCGGCCTCCTTCTTGGAGGAACCGGTGCCGCGGCCCTGGCGAATACCGTCGATGAGCACCACAGCGGTAAAGGTGGGCGCATGCGCGGGGCCCTCGGAGCCGACCAGCTTATACGCGGGAGGCTCGTGGCCGTCTGCCTGCACACACTCCTGCAAGAACGACTTGGGGTTCGCGGGGTGCTCGGCACGCTCGGAGGCCAGGTGCGGCTTGAGCGTACGATGGATAAACTCCGCTGCGGCATCCCAGCCGGCATCCAGGTACAGCGCGCCCACGAGCGACTCGTAGACGTTCTCGAGCGCCGAGTGCAGGCCGCGCGCACCGGTACCGGTCTCGGAGGCACCAAAGATAATGATGTCGTCGATGCCCAGCTCATGCGACACCTCGGACAGCGTAGCGCCCGAGACAAGCGACACCTTCAGGCGCGTGAGCTTGCCCTCGTCAAACTCCGGATAGGACTCAAAGAGCGAACGGGCGACCACGGCGCCCAAAATGGAATCACCCAAGAACTCAAGACGCTCGTAGCTTGCCGAGACTGGCTGGCCTTCGACGGCCGAAGGATGCGTAAGGGCCGCGCGCAGCAGCACCTTGTCATTGAACTCGTGGCCCAGAATCTCCTGGGCGCGCGTAAGTCGTTCGGATAAAGCCAAGACCTAAGCCTCCCTGGCGTTTTCGATCGCGTCGACAGCGTCGGCGACAGAGTTGAGCGAGAGCAGGGTCTCGTCATCGATCTCGAGGTTGAACTCGTCCTCGATAGCCGTAACCAGCTGCAGGCGCTCGAGCGAATTGGCATCGAGATCGTCAAACGTGGTCTCATCGCTAATCTCAGCAACATCGACGCCCAGAACGTCAGCAGCGACCTCGGAGATCTTGTCGAAGATTTCGGAGCGGTCCATAGCGCTTCCTCTCATAGTGCATGAATACCAAAAGATTGGCGCCGCGCGGGCGGCACCAAGACACGGTTTTGATTCTACCCCACGGCGCAGGCCGCGAAACGCATAACAGCGCTCTAACTCGCTCTTACAAAACGATACCGTCCATGGAGTTGGCGACGTTCTCGACCAGCCCGGCACGAACCGCCTCGGCTGCGGCGAGTGTGCCGTTCTTGACGGCCTCGACCGAGGTAGCGCCATGGCCGATCAGGACAACGCCGCGCAAGCCCAAAAGAATCGCGCCGCCCTTGGCGTCACCCGAAAGCTTGGCCTTTATCTCGCGCATCTGCTGCTTCATGAGCAGCGCGGCGATCTTGGTGCCGAACGAGGACGTAAAGGCGCCCTTGAGCTCCTGCAGCAAAAACTTGGCAGCGCCCTCGGTGGCCTTGAGCGCAATATTGCCCGACATGCCATCGGCAACGACGACATCGAAGTTACCTGAAGTGATGTCCGTTCCCTCGCAGTTGCCAACAAAGCCGGGAACGGCGGCTTTCATGGCCGGGAAGCAGGCCTTGGTAAAGTTGGAGCCTTTTTCGTCCTCGGTGCCATTGGCGAGCAGGCCCACGCGGGGATGCTCAATGCCCAAGACGACGCGCGCATAGGCGCTACCCATCTGCGCAAAGCGCACCATATCGTCCACCTCGACATCGGGGTTGGCGCCCATATCGCACAGCACCGTCAGACCGCCGGCGCGGTTGGGAAGTGCATTGGTGAGGCAGGGGCGCACCGGCTGCTTCTTGCCCTCGGCCTGATACCTAAAGGGCGTCACATAGGCGGTGGCGGCTGCGGTCATGGCACCAGTGGAGCCAGCGGAGAAGAACGCGTCCGCGTTGCCCTTCTTAATGGCACGGCAGGAAAGCACAATCGAAGACTTACGCTTGGTCATCACGGCGCGAATGGGATCGTCATCCATGGCGATAACGTCGGGTGCCTCAAGGGCCTCAACACGTGCATGGGAAGCAGCAAAGGGATTGACGATTTCAGCGGGGCCAGCTGCCAAGACCTCGATATCGGGATCGGCGGCAAGCGCAGCCTCGATACCATCGAGAACAACCTGAGGTTTCTCGTCTCCGCCCACAACGTCTACACAAACGCGAACGTTACTCATATACATGCTCCTTATACAAAAATGGCCGACTCATTGAGCCGGCCATTGTGGTTCCGTTTGGAACGGCATCGCATCCAGAGTATACCGTTACTCGGTAACGATAACCTCGCGGTCCTTGTAGAAACCGCAGCTGGGGCACACGTGGTGCGGAAGCTTGACAGCGCCGCAACGGGGGCACGTGGACTGAGCCGCAGCCGAGATCTTCATGTTGGCGGAACGACGGGTGTGAGTGCGGATACGACCCTGCTTTTGTTTAGGTACGGGCATAGTGACCTTCCTTATGAACTATCCAGTGTGGCGATTACGCGCAAGTAGCGATACTACCACAGTTTTACTCATCGAGCTTGAGATTCTTCAATGCTGCAAATGGATTTTCCGTGGCAGCGGCCCATTCTGCCTCTGCCTGGGCGGCGCAATCGCATTGCTCGACGTTGAGATTACCACCGCAGACCGGGCAAAGACCGCGACAATCGGGCTTGCAGAGCACCACAAACGGCGTGTCCATGACGGCCGCGTCGTTGATGGGCTCACCCAGATCCACGATGCGGTCCTCACCCAGGAGCTCGTAGCCGTCCTCGTAGGCCTCGGAATCCTCGGGCTCCTCAAAGAGGTAGAACTCCTCGATCTCGCCGGCGATATCAAACGAGGCGGGCTCCAGGCAACGGTCGCACTCGCCGGCGGCGTGCGCGCGGACCATGCCGGTAAGCAAAACACCGGTACCGGCATTGGTAAAGACAACATCGTAGTCGATGCCGTCCTGTAGCTGGTACTCCTTCTCGCCCACCGTATAGGTGGCGACATCGACCTTACCGGTCAGCGGATACGAATCACCAGGGAACTCGAGCTGCTCGGAAAGATCGACGGTAACGCTCGGGAACTCAGCCATTACCACTGACCATTCTGTTGGGCGGCACCCTCGTTGAGCTGCTGACGGCAACGGGTAACGGTGCCGGTCAGGCTCTTGAGGTTCTCCTCCAGGTGCGTAAAGACCTGCTCTGCGTAGTCCTCGGCAGCATAACGCGTCTCGCGCTCGTACTGCTGGGCGCGATCGCGGATGTCGTCGGCCTGCTGCTGTGCTAAGCGGACGATCTCCTGCTCACCGGCAATGGTGAGGGCCTGCTGCTGAGCGTCGGCGATGATGGAATCGGCCTGAGCGGCGGCGGAAGCCATAAGCTCCTCGCGCTCCTTAAGGATACGGCGGGACTTCTGCCACTCCTCGGGATAGCTCATGCGGATCTCGTCGAGGATGTTGAAGAACACGTCGGCGTCGATGACCTTGAACTGAGCGTTCTTGCCGAAAGGCGGCTTGGCTTCCTCGATCAGCCCTTCGAGCTCATCGACCAAGCTGACGATCCTATCGCCAGGAAAATTCTCGCCCGGCATCCGGTCTCCTTTCATAGGTAACATATCATCGTGCTAGTTTACCACATGCCACCAGGCAATAAAAAACGTCACGAAAAGCGATGTCTGAGCGCTTCGACCACGTTGGGCGGGACAAACGTCGATACATCGCTGCCGAGCGAGGCGATCTGGCGAACGACCGAGCTCGAGATATAGCCGTACTGCGGCGCACTCATGACAAAGATGGACTCCAGCTCGTTATCCAAGCGATAGTTGAGGTCGGCTTGCTGCAGCTCGTACTCAAAGTCGGTCATGGCGCGCAGACCCTTGACCACGGCCCCCGCCCCCTGCTCGCGAGCGAAGTCGACCAAGAGGCCGGTAAAGGGCAGGACCTCGACGCCGTCGATATCACCGAGCGCCTCGCGGGCCAGCGCCACGCGCTCATCGAGCATAAACGTGGTACCCACACCGTTTTTACCCTGCGACTCGGCAACAGCGACGATCACGCTGGGAAAGATACGGCGGGCGCGGCGGATGACGTCGATATGGCCAAACGTGATGGGATCGAAGGTACCCGGGACGATTACGCGGTTGATGGTGTCACTCATGGGCGTCCTCCGGGGATACTGCCTCGTCGTTATCGTTAGCATCGGCGCTGTCGTCCTTGCTATCGCCGGCCCAACGCAGCAGGTCGACCGAGGTGATGCCGTAGCGCTTCTCGCGCACGGTCTCAAAGCCGGCCGGATGCGCGCCCGCGTCGGCGGCGGCATGCTCAAACAGGGCGTACGCGCCAGGGGCCAGCAGGCCCTGCTGGGCAAGGTTCTGCAGCAGTTCCTGAACCGGCTCGGCACCAAAGGCATACGGCGGATCGAGCAGGACCAAGTCGAAGGGACCACCCGGAACACGACCGCGCGAGACACTTGCCAGCATATCGCCCGTCACCACGCGCCAACGCGCACGGTCACGGCAGAGCGACTCGATATTCTTGGTAATGAGCCGCGCGGCATTCCGATCGATCTCGAACGTCGTGAGCGAGCGGGCACCACGTGAGAGCATCTCGATACCCAGGGCACCGGAGCCGCCAAAGGCGTCCAGCACGCGGACCTCGTCCAGATCGAAGTCAAATGCCGACATGACCATAGATGCGCATGCCTCGCGCACACGATCGGTCGTGGGGCGGGTGACATCGCGACCACGGGGCTCCTCGATCTTACGACCGCGCCATTCGCCGCCGATGATTCTCATCCTCCGCTGACCTCCTTAAAAATGTGTCGATATCGCATGGCGACCGCATCGCGCAGGGGGCGCGTCGCCACGGAGTCAAGGTTGCAAGCATACCGCAAGAGCTCGACCGCGTCCAAATGGGCCCACTCGATCAATTCCTCATCGGCATCGAGATCGACAAAGCGCAAGGTCACGCCGCCATGCTGACGGTAGCCCAGAATCTCACCCTCATGACGCAGGCGCAGGTCCATCTGCGCGAGCGTAAAGCCGTCTGCGGTCTTTTCGAGCGACTGGAGGCGGTCTTGCGCCGCCGATGCGCCGCCATTGCCCTTTGAGTGGGTCATGACCAGGCATGTGCCCGAGACGCTACCGCGGCCTACACGGCCACGCAGCTGATGCAGCGCCGCCAAGCCAAAGCGCTCGCCGTTCTCTATGACCATGACGGTGGCGTTGGGCACGTCAACGCCCACCTCGACCACCGTAGTCGAGACGAGCACGTCGATCTCGCCTCGCTTGAAGGCATCGATGACCCGGTCCTTCTCCCCCGCCGGCATGCGGCCATGGAGGCGCTCGATGGTAAGTCCCGGCAGCGCCAGGCGCAGGCGGTCGAGCTCGGTCGCCGTGTCATGCAACGGCACGGGCACGGTCACGCGGCCCTCGTCGTCGCGGGCGATGCCGGGTACGTCCTCGAGCTCATCGGCCGAATCGCTCGGCTCCACGAGCGGACAGATCACATAGGCCTGCTGCCCCTTCTCGTGCGCCTCGCGAATGGCGCCATAGGCCAGGTCGCGGCTCGACTCGGTGAGGACACGCGTCGTCACGCCAGCGCCCGGAACGGGACGGTGGCGGATGATGCTCGTGTCCAGGTCGCCGTAGACAGAGAGCGCCAACGTGCGCGGGATGGGCGTCGCCGTCATGACGAGCAGGTCGGCACCGGGGCCCTTGGCGCGCAGGGCGTTACGCTGACCCACGCCAAAGCGGTGCTGCTCGTCGATGACGACGAGCGACAGATGAGTGAAAGTCACGTCGTCCGAAAGGACCGCGTGCGTACCAAAGAGCACGTCGAGCTCACCGGACTGGAGCTGAGCGTGGATCTGTTCGCGCTCGGCCGCCGGGGTGGCGCCCGTCAGCAGTGCCCAGGTCATACCGGCCTGGGAGAGCAAGGGGCCAGTCTTGTCGGCATATTGACGTGCCAAAACGCCTGTAGGCGCCATGACACAGGCTTGGGTGCCCGAATCCGCCGCAACAGCAAGCGCGCAAGCGGCAACGGCCGTCTTGCCGGTGCCGACGTCGCCCAGAAGCAGACGGTTCATCACACGGCCGCCATTGCACATGTCATGCAGGATGTCTTGGAATGCGACCTCCTGCTCGTCACTCAGTGAGAACGGGAGTGCCTGTCTGAGTGTGGCCAGATGCTCGCCCGCAGTATGAACGTAGGGAACCACCTCGACCAGGCCGCCGTCGTTGCGCAGACGCAGCGCCAACTGCAGGTAGAGGCACTCCTCGTAGGCAAGACGCCGGCGCGCGATATCGCGCTCGGCCATGCTCGAGGGAAAGTGAATCGATCGAAGCGCACGGGCACAGCTCATCAAGCGACGCTTAACGCGCAGCAGCGCGGGAATAGGATCGAAGGGGTTGCCGACAACCTCGAGCGCGCCGCTTACGATACGGCGCATCCACGCCTGGCTCACGCCGTCACTCACGTAGTGGACCGGCAGGATGGTGCCGGCAGTGCGCCCCTCCTCGAGCTTCTCGAAGTGAGGCGAGGCCATCTGCTTAAAGCCGTAGGCAAACTCGACCTTGCCCATCACGGCCAGACGGTCTCCCTGCTTGAGCTGCTGGGCAATCCAAGGCTGACGGAAAAAGGCGACCTGCAGCACACCCGTCTCGTCCACAAGCGAGACCTCGGTCACCTGCATGCGCGGGCGAGGCTGCTTTTGCACGATGCGATCGACCGTGGCGATGATTGTGCACACGGTACCGATGGGCGCCATCTCGATAGACCAGGAGCGGGTGAAGTCCAGGTACCGATGAGGGATATGGAGAAGGAGGTCCCCCACCGTCCGAATTCCCAGACGGCGAAGGGCCTCCTCACGTTTACCCGAAACATATTTGAGTCGCGCGATATCCTCGTCGAGCGCATTGCTCTGGGCAAAGCGCTCCGAGACGCGCGGCACGGAGCACAGCTCGGACATGGGCAGAGCCTACTCGATCGAGAAGATCACAGGGTAGAGCGGCTGCTCGCCACGATGGGCGTCAATCTCCAGATCGGGCTGAGCCTCCTCTATGGCATCGACGATCTCCTGGAAGGCCTCGTCGGACAGCTCCTCGCCGGCCAGAATCGTCAGCGCGTCGCCCTCCTCTTCCTCCTGCATACGGTTGATGCAGTCGAGCGTAACCTGCTTCACGTCGGAGCCGACCACGTCGATGGAGCCGGCGATGATGCCCATGACGTCGCCGGAGTGAATCGGCGAGCCGTCGGAGGCGCTGGAGTCGCGCACGGCACGGGTAACCTCGCCATCGCGGACCTCGCTGATGGCATCGACCATAGCGGCCACAGCATCCTCGAGCTCGGAATCGGGCAGAACTGCGAACAGCGCGGAGAACGCCTGCGGGACGGTCTTGGTGGGAACGACGGCGACCTTCTTATCGGTGCAGGCGGAGGCAGCGGCCTCGGCAGCCATGCGGATGTTGCCGTTGTTGGGCAGGATGATGACCGAGGTCGCGTTGACCTGGTCCACGGCGCCCAGCAGGTCGGCGGTCGAGGGGTTCATGGTCTGGCCGCCCGAAACGATCACATCGACACCGAGGGACTTGAGAATGTCGGCCTCGCCGGAGCCGGCGGCAACGGCGACAAAGCCAAGCGCCTTCGCGGGCTCGGCGGCCTTCTCCTGATCCTCGTGGATCTTAGCGGTGCGGTCGTGGGCCTCCATCTCCATGTTATGGATAAAGACCTCGTAGATCTGGCCAAGCTGCAGCATGTGCTCGAGCACCAGGTTGGGGGTGTTGGAGTGCACGTGGATCTTGTAGTCGGGATAGGCACCCACGAGCAGCTCGCAGTCGCCCATGGAACCCAGAAACTTCAGGCACTCGTCCTCGTCAAACGGGGCGTCGGCCTTAAAGAGGAACTCGTTGCAGTAGCGGAACTCCGAGCCCTCCCAGTCGTCGTTGGCCTCGATCTCCACGCGGCCGAGAGCCGCATCGCGGGCGGAGCCGGCGGAGTCAAACGTAGCGGAGAAATCCTCGACCACGGTGCTGCGGCCAAGAGCGGCAGCAACAAAGTTCTCGAGGAAGATGGCAAAGCCAAAGGCGCCAGAGTCGACTACGCCGTTCTCCTTGAGGACAGGCAGCAGGTCGGGCGTACGGGCGACGGACTGATAGGCCTCGACGACGATGGCATCAAGTGCTTCCTCGGCCGAGAACTTCTTCTTCTCGCACTCGTCGGCCTTCGTCGAGACGTCGCGCAGGACGGTGAGGATCGTGCCCTCGATGGGTTTGCGGACGGCCTGGAAAGCGACCTTAACAGCGCGACGGAAGGCGAAGGCAATGTTAGCGGACGTAACGGGCTCGTCGGCGGAGACAAGGCCCTCGGCCACGCCGCGCAGGATCTGCGAGGTGATGACGCCGGAGTTACCGCGAGCGCCCATGAGGGAGCCGTGGGTGATGGCGCCAGCGATGGCCTCCATATCAGCATCGGCGGGAAGCGCCGAAAGCTCCTTGGTCACCGAGGCGAGCGTGAGCGACATGTTGGTGCCGGTATCGCCATCGGGTACGGGGAAGACGTTGAGCTTGTTGATCTCCTCGGCCTTGTCGGAAACGGCAGCCGCAGCGATCGGAAAACAGGTGCGAATGGTCTTTGCAATCATGAGTATTTGAATCTCCGTTTTCGGATGCTAGTTCAGACGGCTCTTGAGCGCGTCGATGTGGATGCCGATCTTAAGGCTGGCAGGATCGATCTGGGCGATCTCCTGCAGGGTGAAGGCAACGGAGCTCGAAAGATTGTGGCAGACGGACTTCATGTTGACGCCGTTCTCGAGCACGACGTGCAGATCGACCGCGAGGCCGTTCTCGTCGGCGGAGACAAGTACGCCCTTGCGGAGGCGCTGGCCGGCAAGCAGGCGCACGCTCTCGGCGCCCTGGAGCTGCTCGGCCATACCGACGACGCCGTAGCACGTCATCGCGGCATAACCGGCAATATCGGCAATTACGTCGTTCGAGACGCTCAGGCTGCCGTTAATGGTCTCAGACACAAGAATCTCCTTTTCTGGTGCTCGCGGCACCATGTCGTGGGAGCAATCATTCCAATATTCTACAACGACCGCGCCATGTTGCGGTTGTGGGCCAAGGGATTACATCCTCGACACGAAATGTTGATATGGCAACGTTGGCACCGAGCGATCGCGGCATGAAAAAAACCCGCCGCATAAGCGACGGGTTTTACAACCTGGCTCCCCGGGTAGGACTCGAACCTACAACAGCGCGGTTAACAGCCGCGTGCTCTACCATTGAGCTACCGAGGAATTTAAAAGCCCAGCGGAATGGGCTGAGAAATTCTGGCTCCCCGGGTAGGACTCGAACCTACAACAGCGCGGTTAACAGCCGCGTGCTCTACCATTGAGCTACCGAGGAATAGGTGCGTGCTCTCAAGCAACGAAGTTTATTATACGGACGAATCAGCTCAGGGCAAGAACTTTTTTAAGAATTTTTCCGACCTAGTCATTGGGGACGTCCCCAATGACCACATGAAAGCGCCCCTAAGCGGATGTGCTTGAGGGCGCTTCTTGCTTGCGAGGTTATGACTCGATGTAGTCCTTCAGCTTGCTGCTGCGGCTCGGGTGGCGGAGCTTGGCCAGGGTCTTGGACTCGATCTGGCGGATACGCTCGCGCGTGACGCCAAACTCGCGACCGACTTCCTCGAGCGTACGGGGATGTCCATCGACAAGGCCAAAGCGCAGCTCGATAACCTTGCGCTCACGATCGGCAAGCGAATCGAGCACCTGGGTGAGCTGCTCCTGCAGCATGGAGAAGCTGGCCGCATCGGGCGGGACGATAGCCTGGGAGTCCTCGATGAAGTCACCCAGCTGGGAATCCTCTTCCTCGCCGATGGGGGTCTCGAGCGACACGGGCTCCTGCGAAATCTTCTGGATCTCGCGGACGCGGTCGGCGCTCATGTCCATCTCGGCACCGATCTCCTCGGGGGTCGGGTCGCGACCCAGGTCCTGGAGGAGCTGACGCTGCACGCGGACGAGCTTGTTGATGGTCTCGACCATGTGCACGGGAATACGGATGGTACGGGCCTGGTCGGCGATGGCGCGCGTGATGGCCTGACGGATCCACCACGTAGCGTACGTGGAGAACTTGAAGCCCTTCTGGTAGTCGAACTTCTCGACGGCGCGGATCAGGCCGAGGTTTCCCTCCTGGATCAGGTCCAGGAACAGCATACCGCGACCGACATAGCGCTTGGCGATGGAGACGACCAGACGCAGGTTGGCACTAATAAGCGCCTGCTTGGCCTCAAGACCGACGTTCTCGATACGCGTGAGGCGACGCATCTCGGCGCGGGTGAGCTCAATCTCGCCGGCATCGGCAGCCTCGAGCTTCTCGGTGGCCTCGAGACCGGCCTCGATCTTCATGGCCAGGTCGACCTCTTCGGATGCGGTCAGCAGGTCAACCTTACCGATCTCCTTGAGGTACATACGGACCGGGTCGCCGGTCAGCATCACCGTGGAGGCATCGATGCCGCGCACGCGCGAACGCGAGCGGGACGTGCGCACGGTACGCTTCTTCTTGCTCTTAGAAGAGCCCATCTCGGCATCGGCCTGACGGGCCATCTTGAGCTCGTGATCGTCGAGCGAGCCGGAATCGTGCTCGTCGTCGTCATCGAAATCGTCGGTATCGGTATTGTTATCGTCATCGTCGACGTCCATGGGGGCGTCGTCGTTGCCGCTCGCGGAGATAATCTGGATGCCGCTGTTGCGCAGCGCGGAATACACCGCGGTGAGCTGCTCGTCGGAAACATCGATATCCTTCAGGGCGACCTGAATCTCGTCCTCGGTTACCGAAGTCCTGTTTGAGCCGTTGCCCATGAGCTTTGCAACGTAGGATTCCAGCCCAGTACCCGTGCTCTCAGTCTTTTTTGGCACAGATTCTCCCTTCATAGTCCACAGGACTCATTACTTTAGCACACACATACCCGTCTATACCCAAAATAAAGACTGGATATAGGCGAGAATACGCTGGTTGACCACAACATCTAGGCCTGATCGGCGCCCACAGTCTCCAAACCGAGCAAACGGAACGGGTCTGCCACGCCGCCGATCGACTTCTCGAGCTCGCGTTGGCGCTGCGTATCCTGCACCGCCTGCATGGTCAGTACACGCCGTGCCTCGTCGTCGAGCGAATGGTCCCAGCGCAGTTTTGCCTGCGCGGCACGCATACGACGCTTGATGGTGTAGAGCTCGAGCGTGTCGAGCATAAAGACAATGTTCGTCTCGGTCGGGTGCTTGCTCGTTGCCGAGATGCGCCCGGCGCTGACAAGCGTTGCCGCCTCGGGGCACACCGCTCGTGCCGCATCCATGCACGCCGCGGGATCGGTACCCGGCGGCGTAGCCAGCACGGCCCAGGCAATGGACTCGTGGCGCGGGTCGACCCACTCGATCGAACAGATGCGATCGGCGTATGTACGGAAAAGGTCGGGATAGCTGGTAAGCATGGTCAGAAGCTCGCGCTCCCCCGCTAGAGACTTACGCTCCAGATCGGTCAACACGATCGACATCGACGGAACCGCCGCCGCGCCCGAACTATCGGCAACGGGCACGGACCCATCCATTCCCGCCGGCACGTCAATCGGCGGCAGGTCGTCGACGACCTCGACCGGAGCCGCAACATAGGCATCGAGTGGCACGTAGTCGTACGGCTCTTCCTCCGCCGGTACGGACACCGGCGGCGTCGCACCGGCCGCCCAGGCGCCGCGACCGGCGTCGCGCGATGCCGCCGAACGCCCACCGGTACCAGTGGACATACGGCCGCCGGCATCGCCCGCGCGCTCGGCCTGCGCGCGCTGGCGCTCGTAATTCTGCTCACGGCGGCGCTCCGCATCTTCACGCTTGGCGACATCGCGAAACACGCGGCCCGAGCTCGCGCGCACCGTCTCCAGATCCAAGCCAAGCAGGTCGGCAATCTGGATAAAGTACGTGTCAATCATATAGCTGTCGCGCAGCGGATAGATGAGCGTCAGCGCGTCCTCGAGCGCCTTCGCGCGACCGCCCGGCGTGGTGATGTCGCTCGACTCCTGCAGCGAACGGTATACAAAGTCCATGAGAGGCTCGGCCGCATCGATGCGCGCCTGCAGTGCCTCGCCACCATGCGCCGTGATGAACTCCATGGGATCGTTGCCGTCGGGCAGCACCACGCAGCGCAAGTCCATCGAATCCTGCTCGATAAACTGAATCGCGCGACGGGCGGCCTTTTGACCGGCAGCATCGCCGTCGAACATATAGACAATACGCTTGGCAAAGCGGGTGAGCGTCTTCACATGATGCTCCGTCAACGCCGTGCCCAACGTGGCGACGACGTTTTTGATCCCCGCCTCCCAACAGGCGATGCAATCGGTATAGCCCTCCACCACGATGGCGGAATCCTGCGCGACGATAAACTCCTTGGCCCAGTTAAAGCCGTAGAGATTTCGCTTTTTATGGAACACGCTCGTCTCGGCGGTGTTGAGGTACTTGGGCTGGCCGTCTCCCATAATGCGACCGCCAAAGGCGATGTTGTGGCCCTGCTCGTCAAAGATGGGAAACATCACGCGGTCGTAAAAGCGATCGGCAAGCTGTCCGCGCCCGCGACTCACGGCCACGTTGGCGTCAATCATCTCCTGCGGGGTAAAGCCCGCCTGCGACAGATGAGCGACGAGCATATTGCGGCCTGGAGCGAAGCCCAGACAATAGCGACGGCAGACGTCGCCACCCATACCGCGGCTGGCAAAGTACTCGCGCGGGCGGCTGTCCTTACCACGCATGAGCATGGTGTGGTAGAACTGGGCGGTCTCGGCACACAGGTCATAGATACGGGCGCGTTTGGTGCCGCGCTCGCGGCGGGCGCCGGTATCATGCAGTTCAATGCCGGCACGATCGGCCAAATAGCGAATCGACTCGGGAAAGCTCAGGTTCTCGCGCTTCATGATATAGGTGAAGACGTCGCCGCCCTCGCCGCAGCCAAAGCAGTGCCACACCTGCGTGGCAGGGATAATGTGAAAGGACGGGGTCTTTTCGCCATGGAAGGGGCAGCAACCCCAAAACTCATGGCCTCGGGGCTTGAGCTCAACCGTTTCCTGCACGATGGCAACCAGGTCAGACGCAGCGCGTACCTGGTCTTTTTCCTCATCACTAATCACGGATGTTCACCCCCTGCTCACCCAAATGTTGACGAATATCCTCGATATTACCCTCGACGGTCGCGATCAACTCGTCCAGCGAATCGAACACGCGCGACGGGCGCAGCCAACGCGTAAACGCCAGCGACACGGAAGCGCCGTACAGGTCGCCCGCATAGCCGATCAAGTTGGCCTCGAGATGCGCCGAGGCGGCATCGTCGGCATACGTCGGCGGCAGGCCCATGTTAACGGCGGCAGGCCATACGGTATCGTCGACCAGCACTAGACCCTCGTAAACGCCATCGGCAGGAACCTGAATGCCGTCGGGCACCTGGATGTTTGCCGTGGGAAAGCCCATGTCGGAGCCCTCGTGACGCCCGGCCGCTACAACGCCGCGCAACATATAGGGACGGCCGAGCAGCTCGGCAGCAAGCCCCACGTGGCCCTGCCCCAGCTCATGACGAATGCGGGTGGCGCAGATGGTCTGCCCGTCGACGCAGAGCAGATCGTGGCCGTGCACGTCAACGCCGCGCTCGGAACCCCAGGCACGCATCTCGGCAACGCCCGAGGCGCCACCGCGGCCGAGCCTAAAGTCGCTACCGACGCGAATCGAGCGAATGTCGACCACGCGCGACAGCAGTGCGAGAAAACCGACATGGTCGAGCGCGGCCACGGCGGGCGTAAAGGGAACGGCCACCACCGCATCGACCCCGGTCTGAGCCAGGGCATGCAGACGGTCGGCCGTCGTCATCAATTTTTGTGCGGGCGAAGGACTCACCACGACGTCCGGGTCGGGATCGAACGTGACCACAACCGCGCGGCAACCGTGAGTACGTGCGTCGCGAACAACCGCGTCAATAAGCTCGCGATGCCCCCGGTGCACACCATCGAACACGCCGATGGCAATCGACGCCGCACCTAAGCTCGCACACCCATCAAATGCATCGGCAGAAACGATACGGGCCTCATCCGGCTCGCCCGCGAAAAAGATACGCGCGAGCTCGCGAGCGGCCAGCATCATCGAACACCGCCGATCGCCTGCGGAAAGACATGCTCCATGACAAAGCGGCCGCCCTCAATACGGGCGAGCGCTTTGAGCCCCCCATCGAGCACGAGCGCAAACGGTGCCTTCGACGCATCGAAAGCCGCGAGCGCGCGCTCAACGGGAATGCGGCGACCGCACAGCAGGTCGTCGGCAAGGTCGCCCGGCAAATCGACGCGCGTTGCACCCAAAGCGGCAATAGGGTCCAGGGCGAAGCCGGCAGCGGACTCAGGAGAGAGCTCCTCCACCGCATGGCAGGTGCCGATAGAAACAACACCGGACGCGGTGCGGCGCAACGCGGAAATATGCGCAGCGCTATCGCAGGCGCGGCCCAAGTCGCGAGCGAGCGCACGGATATAGGTGCCCTTGCTTACCGAAAACGCCACGGTCCACACACACGTATCGCCCTCGCCACTCACGGCGATCAGGTCGGCGGCGTAGACCTCGACGGGGCGCGGGGGCAGGTCAACAGCATTGCCCTCGCGAGCAGACTTGTAGGCGCGAACGCCGTTGACCGAGATGGCCGAAAACGCCGGCGGCACCTGCATCTGTGGGCCCAGCATGGCAGCCAAGCGCTCGCGGGCATAGGCGGGATCGCGCAACTCAGGAGCAACGGCAACCGTGCGGACGGCTTCGCCCTCCGCGTCATCGGTATTGGTCTCGGCGCCAAACGAAATGTCGGCGACGTAGCTTTTGGTATCGAGCGTGAGCATGCCCAGCAGGCGCGTGGCCTGCCCCACGCCCACCACCATGACACCCGAGGCCATGGGGTCGAGCGTACCGGCATGGCCGACGCGCCGCTCATGGAGGGCGCGCCGGCACTGCGAGACCACATCGTGGGACGTACAGCCCACCGGCTTATCGACGGCGAGCAGCATATTTAATTGAGAAGGCGTACGACGAGCCATGTACCATCCAAAATGTTAGAGCTCGACGGTCACCGAAGCGGGATCCTCCCCTACCAGCTCGGCCAGCATGGGAAGTGCCGCGGTGAGCGTCTCGAGAATCGTTCCGTTGTTAGAGAAACCGGCGGCCGCGGGATGCCCGCCTCCGCCAAAGGCAGCAGCGATCTCGGACACATTGAGGTCGCCCTTGGAACGCAGATTGCCGCGCACCTTGGTATCGCCCTCAATGCCCTTCAGGAACAGGCAGACCTCGACGCCCATCACCGAGCGAACCACGTCGACTAGGCCATCGCACTCATCCGAAGTCACACCGCAGGCCTCGAGGTCGCTCTGGTACGCATAGCTATACGCCACGCGCCCGTGAGCCACCGTCTTGATGCGGCCCATAACGATGGACTTGAGGTGCAAGAACTCGACACGCATGCTCTGGTAGACCTCGAGCGCGACGCGTGCGGGATCGGCACCGTGAGCGACCAGGCGCGACGCGGCATGGAACGCGGCGGCATCGGCGTTCTGGTACTGAAAACGACCGGTATCGGTCACCAGGCCGCACAGCAGGCAGGTCGCGATGTTGTCACGTGCGACAATGCCGCAATTGTCCAAGAAGCGGTCGATGATCATGGCGCAGGCCGCAGCATCGATGCACCTCAGACTCAGCTCGGCAAACTCCTCGCGCGCCGGATGGTGATCGAAGCACACCACATGCGACGAGCGGCGGAGCACCTCGGCGGAGTTGTTCAGGCGCTCGACAACCGGCACGTCCACCGAAATGAACAGGTCAGGATTGCCAGTGAACGCAGATGCCGGCACCAGGCGATCGGAGCCCTCCATAAAGCGGTAAATGCGCGGAACCGGATCATCGTCTGCCAGCAGCAGCGCAATGTCCTTGTTGGGGAAAAACTTCATGAGCGAGAGGCCCAGGCCCAGCACGGAACCCAAGGCGTCGCCGTCGGGAGACGTATGTCCCGAAATCGCAATGGAGGACGCACCCTCGATAAGCTCGAGGATGCGTCGCTGAATATCTGCAGACTCGCACGAAGCGAGGTCGGCGGAATTAGTCATCTAAAGCTGCCTCCTGGGCGGCATCCGCTATGGGATAGCCGTCCTCGTCCTTTTCGATCGCAAGCGTGGCGGGAACGTTTTCCAGCGCACGCGTGATGCGCTCGGCCTCGTCGGTCGAGCGATCGATGCGAAAATCGAGCTCGGGCGTGACGCGCCAATCGAGCGAGCGGGCCAACAGGCTGCGGATGCGGCCCTTGGCGCTGGCGAGCGCCTCCATGACCTCGTCATAGCGGCTCGCATCGCACGACACGTACACGCGCGCGAACGAACGGTCCACCGCGACCTCGACCGCGGTCAGGGTGACCAGGTCGAGACGCGGATCGGAAACCTCAAAGAGCAGGATATAACCGAGCTTCTCGCGAAGCTGCTCGCCCAGACGGCGGGTTGCCTGCGTTTGCTTCATAGCGCTACCCCCTACTCGGTACGGGCAACCTGGTCGATACGGTAGCCCTCGATCGTGTCGCCGGGCTTGATGTCCTGGAAGTTCTCCAGGCCAATGCCGCCCTCGGAGCCACTCTTGAGGCTCTTGGCCTCGTCCTTGTAGTGGCGCATCGAGGCGATCTTGCCGTTGAAGACCACGATACCGTCGCGCACCAGGCGCACGGAATCGGTCGCGGCGATCTCGCCCTCCTCGACGCGGACACCGGCGGCGATACCAACCTTGGGCACCTTGAAGGTGTCCAGAACGGTCGCAGTACCCGTGGAGACCTCGACCTCGGTGGGTTTGAGCATGCCGATACGGGCAGCGTCGAGATCCTCGAGGCACTTGTAAATAACGTCGTAGCAACGGATCTCGACACCCTCGCGCTCGGCAGCGGAGCGGGCCTTACCGTCGGGACGGACGCCAAAGCCGATGATGATGGCGTTGGAGGCGTCGGCCAGGACGACGTCGGTCTCGTTGATGGCGCCAACGGCGGAATGGATCGTGTTGATGCGCACCTCGGACTGGTCCATCTTGTCGAGCGAGTCCTGAAGGGCCTCGATGGAGCCCTGGACGTCGGCCTTGATGATAAGGTTGAGCTCCTTGACCTCGGCGTCGGCGATGGTCTCGAAGAGGTTCTCGAGCGTCACGTGCTTCACGCGGCTCTGCTCCTCGATACGGGCCTTGAGCGAACGCTCGTCGGCAAGGGCGCGAGCCTCGCGCTCGTCCTCGAACACGCGGAACTCGTCGCCGGCGTTGGGCACGGACTGCAGGCCCAGGATCTCGACGGCGTCGGAAGGACCGGCCTCGGTGACGGCGTTGCCCTTGGGGTCGAGCATGGCGCGGACGCGGCCATAGGTGAGGCCGGCGACCAGCGTGTCGCCCACGTGCAGGGTACCGCGGGTCACGAGCACGGTGGCAACCGAGCCGCGACCCTTGTCGAGCTTAGCCTCGAGGACATTGCCCGAAGCGAAGGTATCGGGGTTGGCCTTGAGCTCGAGCACGTCGGCCTGGAGCAGCACGGTCTCGAGCAGATCGTCGATACCGATCTTCTGCTTGGCCGAAATGTTGACGAACATGTTCTGTCCGCCCCACTCCTCGGGGATGATGCCGTACTCAGTGAGCTCCTGGCGCACGCGGTCGGGATTGGCGCCCGGCTTATCGATCTTGTTGACGGCGACAACGATGGGAACGCCGGCGGCCTTGGCGTGGTTGATCGACTCGATGGTCTGGGGCATGACGCCGTCGTCGGCAGCCACGATCAGAATGACGATGTCGGTCACCTTGGCGCCGCGGGCACGCATGGCCGTAAAGGTGGCGTGACCGGGGGTATCGATGAAGGTGATCTTGCGGTCGTTGATCATGACCTGCGAAGCGCCGATGGCCTGCGTAATGCCGCCCGCCTCGCCGGCAGCGACGCCGGTGTGACGGATAGCGTCGAGGAGGCTCGTCTTGCCGTGGTCGACGTGGCCCATGACGGTGACGACCGGGGCGCGCGGCTTGAGGTCGGCGGGATCGTCGTAGAACGAGAAGGTGTTCTCCTCCTCGGGGGTGATGATCTTGATCTGACGGCCCAGGTCGTCGGCGACGAGCTCGACGAGGTCGTCGGACATGGACTGCGTCATGGTAAGCGGCGTGCCCAGCAGGAACAGGCGCTTGATGATGTCGTTGGCCGGAACATCGAGCGCCTCGGCGAGCTCCTGGACGGTAACGCCCTGGGAGACCTTGATGGCGTCGAGGTCCTCGGGGTTCACGCCCTGGGCCAGCGCCTCCTCAATCTTGCGCTCCTCCTGAGCCTTTGCAGCCTCGCGCTCGCGCTTCTCCTTGCGCTTCTTGCGGCGACCGGTGGACTCGCGAGAGGCCTCCTCGACGGCGGCACGAGCCTCCTCGAGCACCTTCTCGCGGCTGTACTCCTCGGCCTCGCGGGCCATGCGGCTGTAGTGGTCCTCTTCGTTGTTGTGACCGCCCTTGCGCTTCTTGCCCTTGCCCTGCTTGTCGGGGTTGGGGAAGTCCATGCCGGCAGCGACGTTGTTGCTGGCATTGGTGCGATGGCTGTGCGGACGGCTCTCGGAAGCGTTGCGATCGGAGTTGTTGTCGGAGCCGTTGCGGTCGTTACGACGGCCACCGCGACGATCGTTGTTACCGCCACGACGGTTGCCGCGCTCGGCAGCGCGCTCGGCCTTGGCCTTGTCCTCGGCGTCCTTCTTCTCCTTGAGCACGGTCTCCTGCGCAGCGATCTGGTCGAGCAGCGAACGGAAACGCGAACCGGAGTCGGAAGCGGGAACGGCGCGGCGCTGGGCCTCGCGGGCAGCTTCCTCCTTCTCGCGGGCAAGGCGCTCCTGCTCGGCCTTCTTCTTGGCCTCGGCCTCGGCGCGGGCGGCCTCCTCGGCAGCCTGGGCGGCGGCGAACTGGCGGCGCTCCTCCTCGCGAGCCTTCTCGGCAGCGATGCGCTCGCGCTCTGCCTCGGCGGCACGTGCGGCCTCCTCGGCGGCAGCGGCCTGCTCCTCGGCCTGCTTGGCGGCCTCGACTTCCTTAGCGCGGGCCTCGATCACCGAGGCGAGCTGCTTGCGGACCATGGCGACGTAGGCGTCCTCCAGGGCGGAGGAAGCGGACTTAGCGGGAATCTTCATATCGGCGAGATGACCCATCAGTTCCTTGGAGGTCATGCCGAACTCTTTGGCCAGGGTGGACACACGGACTTTTGCCATATGACTTCACCTACCCTTTCTGGCACCGGTGGTGCCTAGAGACTGAACGAGCGTGGGGTATGCGCTGGGACCTGCCCAGCGCGACCGCGCGCTAGATCAGGTCCTCCGCATCATCGAAGGCGTCGGTGTCGTGGACACCGCAGAAACGGGAGCCGGGACGGGCCTGGTTGCGGCACTGGATGCCGTCCTCGGACACGTACTCGCAGCGACGGACGTCCTCGTCCTCCTCGTCACCGATCAGGTCGGCGGCGGGCTCCTCGTGAACGGGAACGTTCTTGAGAATGTCGGCGGCAAGGGTCTCGGACTTAATATCGATGTGCCAGCCGGTCAGGCGCGCGGCGAGGCGGGCATTCTGGCCCTCCTTGCCAATGGCGAGGGACAGCTGGTCGTCGGGCACGATGACGCCGGCGTAGGCCTTCTCCTCGTCGATGAGGACGCGGGTGACCTTGGCGGGCGACAGGGCGTTGGCGACGTAGACGGCCGGATCGGCATCCCACAGGATGACGTCGACGCGCTCGCCACGGAGCTCGCCCACGACGGCGCGCACGCGGCTGCCCTTGGGGCCGACGCAGGCGCCCACGGGATCCAGGCGGTCGTCGAGCGAGTGGACGGCGACCTTGGAGCGCTGGCCGGGCTCGCGGGCGATCGACTTGATCTGGACGGTGCCCTCATAGATCTCGGGCACCTCCTGCTCAAACAGACGACGCATGAGCTCGGGGTGGGTACGGGAGATGACGATAGGCGGACGGCTGTGCTCGCCGCGGACCGGCTGCAGGTTGGAGTTGGGGTCGCGGACGTCGATAATCACGGCCTTGATGTGCTGGTTGTGCAGGTAGCGCTCGCCCATCGGACGCTCGTTGCGCTCGTTCTCGTAACGGCGCTGGTCGAAGTGCGGAAGCTCGGCCTCGACGCCCTCGCGGATCTTGACGATCGTAAAGTCGGGCGTGGACTGCAGCACGGTACCGCTGATGAGGTCACCGATGCGGCCGGAGAACTCCTCGTAGATCTGCTCGCGGGCGGAGTTACGCACGATGGCGTTGATCTCGGCCTTGGCGTGCTGGGCGGCGATGCGGCTCGTGTTCTTGGGGGTGACGTCGATCTCCTCGAACTCGGTGAAGTTGCCCTCCTCGTCCATGGAATCGTCGATCGGCTCCAGGCGGTAGACGTAGATCTTGCCGGTGGTGCGGTCGATGGTCACCTTGGCGCCCCACTCAAGATGCAGGATCTCGGCATAGCTCTTGGCGAGCGACTGCTCCAGGCGGTCGATCAGGTAGAGCTGGTCGATGTGCTTCTCCTGGCAAAGCTCCATCAGGGCGGACATCATGTCGGATGCTGCCATCTTACTTTCCTTCCTTCGCGGGCTTGAAGTCGTAGGTGGGCTTCAACTTGCACTTTTTAACATCAGAGAAATCGAGGGTGACGGACTCGCCGTCCTCGAGCTCGAGGATCACGTTCGTCTCGGTCGCGGCGGCAATCTTGCCGGCGTACTTGCGACGGCCCTCGGTGGCGGTGGAGGTGAGCTCGCAGTTCTCGCCCACAAAGCGGGCAAAGTCGCGCGGGCGACGCAGCGGGCGCGCCATACCCGGGCTCGACACCTCGAGCGTATAGCTCGAAGAGATGGGATCGAGCTCCTCAATCACGTCGCCGACCCACTTGGTGTTGGCCGTGACGTCGTTGAGCGACAGGCTCTGACCCTCGGCACCCTCGATACGCACGCGCACGCAGGGGGCCTTGGTGGCACCCACGAGCTCGACGTCGACGATGTCGACATCGTGCTGAGGAGCGACGGCCTCGAGCGCGTCGATGATCGCCTGCTCGGTCTTGGTCTTGACCATTGCGGCACCTCCATCCATACAAAAAAGAAGCGGGGCCGAAACCCCACTTCTTTCAATTACAACTTCATTTGCAAGCAAACTATAGCAATACCTGCGCAAACGTGCAAGCGTCGTACAAATCCGCAGGTCAGCGTGCGCACAGGTTCTCCACAAGAATAGGACAATTGGACCGATAGTACCGTGCGGAGCGCGGCCAAGCGTCCAAGAACGAGCCATGCGTCCCAATCCACAGGCCCGTTCGGGCCCCAAGGGCGTTCCTTCCCGAGCCCCTATCACTCAGACTAGCGCTAAGGGGCATTCTGTAAAAAGCCAGCCAGCCGGTCGAACAACCGCAAGCCAATCCAGAACCTCTAAGCAAGGAGGCACCCATGAAACGTCTCGGCACCCTCTGCACGACGGCGCTCGCCATCGCAGCATGCTCATTGGCCCTGGCGGGCTGCAGCACCATCAATGGCAAAACCGGTCCGTGTGAGCAGGATCGCGGAAGCACAGAAGCCGCCGATAAAACGACGCCACAGGAGAGCTTCGATAACATCAACGAAGACATCGTCGATCCCCAGGGTCTGGGCCCCGAACCCCAAGAGCAGTTCCCTATCGACCTTGAAGCGGATGAGAACGTCCACGTCACCTGCATCGGCAAGGACACGGATGGCTACGGAGACGCCGTGTTGGTCTTTACGGTGACCAATAACACCGGTGTCGACATGATGTTTGGCGATGTTGACTCCTACGCCTACGTCAACGGCGTGATCCGCGACGTGCGCATGCGCCAACCGGTCGCCGCAGGCGAGGAAACGCGCGCCATGCTCACCTTTGTCGGCACGTTCGACGACCCCGACTTTGATGTGAACAACGACCTCAACGACATCTACCTCAACATCTGGATGTTCGAGGAGCAAACGGGCAACGTCTACTTTAGGGACCTGGTGCACATCCCTTAGAAGGCGGTGCGACGCGCCAAACAAGCAGGGCATACAACGCAAAACGAGGGACGACCCAACCGGATCGTCCCTCGTCTTTTGCATGTCAGCTTTGCGCGTGGCGCTTACTTGACCACCAGGTTGACCAGCTTGCCGGGCACGCAGATGGCCTTGACAACCGTCTTGCCCTCGAGCCACTTGGCCACGGCGGCCTCGGCGGCAGCCTGCATCTCCTCGTTGGAGGCGTCGCGGGCGACGTCGATGCGGCCACGAACCTTGCCGAGCACCTGGACGACGATCTGCACCGTGTCCTCGATGGACTCGGCCAGGTCAAACTCGGGCCAGGCAGCGGTGTAGGCGTTGCCCTCACAGCCGAGTGCCTCGTGCCACAGCTCATCGGCCCAGAACGGGCAGATGGGGGCAAGGACGCTCACGATGTCCTTGGCCACGCCGTAGCACAGCGCCTTATCGCGGGCAGCGCCCTCGGTGGCGTTGAGATAGGCGCTCGCCGCGTTGACGAGCTCCATGACGGCCGAGATCGCGGTGTTGAACTGGCCGCGGTCAAAGTCCTCGGTGCACTTGGCGATGGTGCGGTGACGCTCGCGGTAGAGCTTCATCGCGGTCTCGTCGAGCACGGACTTGTCGAAGGCCACGTTGGCGTCGCCGGACTGGACGAGTTGCCACACGATACGCCAGGCACGCTTGATAAAGCGGTTGGCACCCTCGACGGCCTTGGGGTCCCAGTCAAAGTCCTTCTCGGGCGGGGCGATAAACAGGATCGCCAGACGCATGGTGTCAGCACCGTAGGGCTCGATGACCGAGCTCGGAGGCACGACGTTGCCCTTGGACTTGGACATGGTGTCGCCGTTCTCGTCCTTGACCATGCCCTGGCACAGCAGGTTGGTGAAGGGCTCGTCCACGCTCAGCAGGCCCAGGTCGCGCAGAGCCTTGGTAAAGAAACGGCTGTAGAGCAGGTGCAGAATGGCGTGCTCGATGCCGCCGATGTAGTTATCGACGGGCATCCAACGGTCGGCGGCCTCACGGGAGAAGGGCAGCTCGGTGTTGTGCGGATCGGTATAGCGCAGGTAATACCAGCTGGAGCAGGTGAAGGTGTCCATGGTGTCGGTCTCGCGCTTGGCCGGACGACCGCAGACGGGGCAGGTGGTCTCGTAGAACTCCTTGCACTCGGCGAGGGTCTCGCCGGCACCCAGGTCCAGGTTCTCGGGCAGCGTCACCGGCAGCTGATCCTCGGGCACGGGCACAATGCCGCAGTGCTCGCAGTGGATAGCCGGGATGGGGTTGCCCCAATAACGCTGACGGGAAATGAGCCAGTCGCGCAGACGGAACTCGACCTTGCGACGGCCGCAGCCCATGGCCTCGAGATCGGCCACGATCGCAGCCTCTCCCTCGGAGTGCTTGCCACCGCGCATACCGGTGTACTTGCCGGACTGGACGAGCGTGCCCTCGGCAGCGTGGGCGCAATCCCAATCGACGGTCTCGGCATGGAAGGTATCGATGGTCTCGCCGCTGGCCTCGACGGCAGCGCGGTCGTCATCGTCCAGGATGATCGGCACGATGGGCAGGTCGTACTTGCGGGCGAACTCAAAGTCACGCTGGTCGCCGCAGGGAACGGCCATGACGGCGCCGGTACCATAGTCGGCCACGACGTAGTCGGCAACCCACACGGGTACCTTCTCGCCGTTGACGGGGTTCACGACGTAGCGGCCCGTAAAGGCACCGTGCTTCTCGAGGGTGCCCTGGGCACGCTCGACGGCAGAGATATGCTTGGAGTCCTCGACGATCTTGGTGACGGCCTCCTCGTACTCCGTGCCCTCGACGAGCTCGTGCAGACGGGCGTACTCGGGAGCCAGGACAAAGAAGGAAACGCCAAAGAGCGTATCGGCACGCGTGGTGAAGACGGTGATCTTGCCCTCGTCGCCCTCGATGGGCTCGCCATCCTTGTCGCACAAGGTAAAGTCGACCTCGGCGCCCTCGGAGCGGCCGATCCAGTTGGCCTGCATCTGCTTTACGCGCTCGGGCCAGCCGGGGAGCTTCTCCAGGTCGTCGAGCAGCTCCTGGGAGTACTCGGTAATCTTGAAGTACCACTGCTCCAGGTCGCGCTTCTCGGGCTCGGTGCCGCAGCGCCAGCACTTGCCCTCGGTGACCTGCTCGTTGGCCAAAACGGTCTTGCAGGTGGGGCACCAGTTGACCGGGTTCTTCTTGCGGTAGACCAGGCCCTTTTCCCACAACTTCTCAAAAATCCACTGACCCCAGCGATAGTAGTCGGGGCTGCAGGTCTTGACCATGCGATCCAGATCGTAGGAGAAGCCCATGCGCTTCATCGTGGCGAGCGCCTGGTCCATGTTCTTGTACGTCCAAGCGGCAGCCTGCGTGTTGTGCTTGATGGCAGCGTTCTCGGCGGGCAGACCGAAGGCATCAAAGCCGATGGGATGCAGCACGTCGTAGCCGCGCATACGGGCCTGACGGGCCATGGCGTCGCCGATGGTGTAGTTGCGCGCGTGGCCCATGTGCAGGTCGCCCGACGGATACGGGAACATCTCGAGCACGTACTTCTTGGGCTTAGCGGGGTCGGTGTCGACCGCAAAGAGGTTGGAGTCCTCCCAGGCCTTCATCCACCGGGACTCAATGGCCTGCGCGTCGTAGGCAGGGATCTCGTCCTTATGATCTGTGCAATCGCACATATCAGCTCCTTTAATCTTAGCTGGGGTCGGTCGGCTTGGCTTTACTCGCTACTGCGGACAGTCCTGCGCAAGACGAAGAGCACATTAAGTGCTCTTCTTTGCGTGCGGAACTTGTAGCGAACAAAGCCAAGCCGACCGACCCTAAGGTTAACTTGACTGATAATAGCAAATACAACAAGCGAGATGCCTGCGACTTGCAGGCATCTCGCTTTATCTAAATAACGTGGTTGATACTTAACCACTATTTGTTACCCGTCCTAGCGTGGACGGGTTTTCCAAGTACCGCAGATTGGGCCAAAAGAGGAGCGACGCGTACTTTGGTACGCGAGCGACGGTTTGAGGTCCAAGGTGCGGTGCTTGGGAAAGCCGCTTAGCGGTAGGAGACGCTTTGCTGCGAGTCCTTGACTACAACGTCGTGGGCGCCGCCTTCGACGATGGAGGTTGAGCTTACCAGCGTCAGGCGTGCCTTTTCCTGGAGCTCGGGGATCGAGAGGGCACCGCAGTTGCACATCGTGGACTTGACCTTGTAGAGCGTGCCGCCCACGCCGTCCTTGAGGGAGCCGGCGTAAGGCACGTAGGAGTCGACGCCCTCGACGAAGCTGAGCTTCGCGGCGCCGCCCAGGTCGTAGCGCTGCCAGTTACGGGCACGCGCAGAACCCTCGCCCCAGTACTCCTTCATGTACTGACCGTTGACGTTGACGCGCTCGGTCGGGCTCTCGTCGAAGCGGGCGAAATAGCGGCCCAGCATCATAAAGTCGGCGCCCATGGCAAGGGCGAGCGTCATATGGTAGTCGTAGACGATGCCACCGTCGGAGCACACGGGCACGTAGATGCCGGTCTCCTCGTAGTACTCGTCGCGAGCACGGCAGACGTCGATCAGCGCGGTGGCCTGGCCGCGGCCGATGCCCTTGGTCTCGCGCGTGATGCAGATGGAACCGCCGCCGATACCGACCTTGATGAAGTCGGCACCGCAGTCGGCCAGGAAGCGGAAGCCCTCGGCGTCGACGACGTTACCGGCGCCGACCTTGACGTCCTCGCCGTAGTTGGCGCGGATCCACTCGATGGTGCGCTTCTGCCACTCGCTAAAGCCCTCGGAAGAGTCGATGCACAGGACGTCGGCACCGGCCTCGATGAGCAGCGGCACGCGCTCGGCATAGTCGCGGGTGTTGATACCGGCGCCGACCATGTAACGCTTGTCGCCATCGAGCAGCTCGTTGGGGTTGGTCTTGTGGCTGTCGTAGTCCTTGCGGAAGACGATGCCCATGAGGTGATCGTTGTCGTCGACAATGGGCAGAGCGTTGAGCTTGTTGTCCCAGATGACGTCGTTGGCGACCTTGAGGCTGATGTTCTTGTCGCCCACGATGAGCTGCTCACGCGGGGTCATGAACTCGGAGACCTTCTTCTGGTGGTCATCGCGGCTGGGACGATAGTCACGGCTGGTGACGATACCCAGCAGCTTGCCCTTGGGGGTACCGTCGTCGGTGACCGGCATGGTGGAGTGACCGGTCTTCTCCTTGAGCTCGATGACCTGCTCCATGGTCATGTCGGGGGTCAGCGTGGAATCGGACTGGACGAAGCCGGCCTTGTGATCCTTGACAGCCTTGACCATGGCGGCCTCGGACTCGGGGGTCTGGGAACCGTAGATGAAGGACAGGCCACCCTCGGTAGCGAGCGCGACACCCATGTCGACGCCCGAGACGGACTGCATGATGGCGGAAACCATGGGGATGTTCAGGGTGATTGCCGGCTTCTCACCGCGCTTAAAGCGGGTTAGCGGCGTCTTAAGAGAGACGTTGTTGGGGATGCACTGCGAGGACGAATAACCAGGGACCAGCAGATACTCCGAAAACGTGTGGGACTCACCGGGAAAGAACGTAGCCATGTTTCTCCTTTTTCCATGCGACCGGTCGGCTGCAGGCCTCGTAGGACCCAGCCCAACCTTGGGCGCCCAATACTGGGGAAGTATCTTAGCGCACTTTGACTGCTACAATGCATGATTTAAGAAGAGCACACGAGGGCTTGACGCAGGCTATGCGTTTGCCCAGCAAACACTTTAGCGGGGAGACGTGAAGCGCATGGAGTACAAGACGACGGCAAAATTGGTCATTCAAGCGTGCGACAAAGGTCTGCCGGGCGTCTTCGGCCACGGCTGCGTCTTGCTGCTGCAGGGCATAGCCCGCGAGCACTCGCTCAACCGCGCCGCCAAGAGCATGGGCATGGCATATTCCAAAGCGTGGCGTATTGTGAATGAGGCAGAAGGACAGCTGGGCTGCAAGCTTATCGAGCGCGACGGCGCCCGCGGATCCACGCTCACCCCCGCCGGCAAGCGCGCCATAGAGGTCTACGAAACGCTGCAGGCCGACATAAACCAGGTCATCGCCACCAAAGCCAGCGACCTCATCGCCAGCATCAAAGAGTAGCTAACTTTCGGAGGGCGTTGTCTAGGATGGACGCCACAACCAGGGGGTCGTCGGTGCCGGCAAAGAGGCGGATGGTGCTCCCCTGCTTGCCGCGTAGGGCCGAAAGGCGAGTCGTTGCGCCGCCGGCGGGCGATGTGCGGAACTCCCCCGGCAAAGCATCGAACAAATCACCCGCACTGCGCTCGATAAGGTCAAACTCAACTGCCGGTCCAAAGCCGTGCTCGAGGATTCCCGTTGCAACCGCATGGTTGGGATGAGAGCTCAACCCGGGATAGTACACGTCGCGCACCAACTCGTTGGCGGCCAAATACTCGGCCAGCGCACGTGCGCGGTCGAAGTGAGCCTGCATGCGGACATCGAGCGAGTCCAGTCCGCGCTCCAGCACACCGGCCTCGTCAGCAGTCAAATCAAGCTTGGCCAAGCCGCAGCCCTCAAGCAGGGCATGCGCGCACTCGGCGGCAGCATCCACACGATGGCGCTTGAGCTGCGAGCGCGCCACCGAAGCGGCAACCAGCTTGCGCGGAGCCTTACCGGCGTATACGCGATCGAGCGCCTCGAGCGACAGCGCAGCGCCCAGCCGCAACGGATCGCAGCCAAAGACGCATGCCACGGTGTTGTCCACAACCAGCAGCGCATGGGCCTCACGCGCCGCCCGACCCAGCGTACGCAGGTCGGGCACGCACAGTCCAAACCCGCCAATAGAGTTGACGAACCACCACAGGTGAGGCCCCTCGACCTCAAACGAAACATCAAAGCCCTCGGATGCAGCAGCAAACGCCGCAACCGACGGATCCCCCACGAGCACAATGTCGCAGGCATCAAAGCCGCGCGCAAACGCATCGGCAAAGTCATCCGCAAAGGCCACCAGGCGGTCACCGGGACACACAATACCCAGCAGCGACAGAGCCGCCGGCACATGCGAGGCCGCAACAAGACGCGCCTCGCGCGCGCCGGCCCTTGCAGCCCAGGCCTCTTCTAGCCGTTGCACGTCCACACGGCACCATCCCTTAATTAAAACCGAACCAAATAAACTTTCCAGGTTGAGCATAGCTAGCAAGCGGGCAGCTGCCGTGGCGAGGTGCCGCGAAAGAGGAGCGAAGCGTACTTTATGTACGCGAGCGACGGTTTGAGCGGCAGATCGCCCGGCAGATGCCCGCGCATCATCGAGCGGTGCGGCGTTCGTTAGAACGCCGGAACAAAATTAACCGTGGTACTCGCCGTTGTATTGGATGAGCGTCAGGTCCTCCACGCCATCGAGCGTGCGGATGGCGTCGGCATAGGGCATATCCACGCCATCAGAGAACACCTCGACGGCCATCTCGACCTTCTCGCCGCGCATGGTCTTGGACTTGACGGAAAACTTGGTGCGGCCAAAGGCGCGCACGATGTCGTCGCCGGTGGTCTGGCCCGTATAGTGAATCACCATCATGTACACGCGCGCCTTGTCCTGGTGGCTCGCAAAGCCGGCGATCATCACCACGATGACTACAGCCGTAAGCCCCACGAGTGCGTACATGCCGGCACCTGCCGTAATGCCTGTGGTGATGGCCCAAAACAGGTACAGCAAGTCGAGCGGGTCCTTTACCGCTGTACGGTAACGCACGATAGACAGAGCACCGACCATACCGAGCGAGATGACCACGTTGGTCGAGATCGCGAGCGTCACCATGCAGGTGAGCACGCACATGCCCACGAGCGTCACGGCAAAACTGCGCGAGTACACCACGCCGGTAAAGAAGCGCTTGTACACGCAGTAGATAAGAATGCCCATGGCGAGCGCCACGAGCAGCGACAGACCGATCTTGGCAGGGTCGACCTGGCCAAATGCCTCCAAGACGGAGTTCTTGAAAAAGTCCCTGGTGCTCATGGTCTAAATATCCCCTCGGTTCTCAAAATCCGATTCCCAGTAGTTAAAGCCGCGAAGGTAGGCGGTCTTGTCGTAGCACAGGCAGTACTTGGAGACCGCAGTGAGTTCGGCCGCGCCCGGCGGCACCATATCGCGCACGAGCTGCGGACAAAACTCCGTAAACTTGACCTCCATTACCAGCTTGCCCGGTTCCAAGACCGGCAGGGCGGGCAGCGTCGCGTCAAAGATATCGAAACTTCCCACCGCGGCGCGCACGTTCATGTCAAACGTAATGCGCACGGTGCCCTCGTCCATCACCCACGGCTCGCGCTCGTAATCCACAATGGTGCGCGGGCGCATCATATTGCAGATGCACTCGATGTAGAACTCGCGGCACAGCTGGTGTGGACTGCGCAGCAAAAAGTCGTAGTCGCCAGCCAGGATCTGCTCAAACTCGCCACGCGTGAGCGGCGCGTCTTCCTTGTAAATCCAGCTGCCGTACTTCTTTTTGCGCTCGAGCTTAATCACCTTGTCGCCGCCGTTATAGATGCGCACACGATACTTTTTGCGCATCAGGATGCCGGCGTCTTTTTCCTCATAGGCCGAGTTGCAGTAGTCATCGAAATACAGGCTGCGGATGGTGTAGCCGCCCGCCTGCGCATGTTTGTCCAGGTTAAAGACCGGGGCCATACGGCAGGCAAGCGCAGTATGCTCGCCCTCGTTGATAAGGTACTTGAGCTCGTGGCGGTAGCGCTCCTGCGTAGTGCGCGCAGGCGGGGCCGCCAGGCGCTCAAGCAGCGCGCTAGCCCTCCTCATACGTGTCCTCCACGACCTTGCCGCCGTCTTGCACGTAGAAACACTTCATGCCGTACTGCTTGCCATCGTCGGTCACGTAGTAATCAAACGCATCCTGTGTATAGCCGTCGGAGTTAGTGGCGCACACACGCACAAAATACTGGCCGGTGTCGGGCGCATCACAGGTCACCTCGGGCAGCAGCACGTCCTCAGCCTTAAAGACCACGTCGCTGATGGCGTAATCGCGCGCCAGCTCCACGGTGTAGCGAATGTCGCGCGCTTCGAAGTCGTACGCGGCGTCCCAGTTAACGCGCAGCTTACCGTTGTCGATCTGCGGCACGCCTATGTAGAACGGCATGGGCTTCTTATAGCTCTCGCGATAGCTCTTGTAGTTCTCTTCGATCTCGGAGGGGATCGCCGCGGCGATCTGCTCGTACTCATCCTTGGTCACAGGCAGATGGTCGATATCGGGAGACGCAAATACCAACGACTCGGTCACTTCGCGGTAATGCTTGATCATCTTGGTCAAGCGCTCCTCGGTCAGGTACGAGCGCACGTCCTTGACGGCGTCGTCGAGCTCGCTGCGGAACGACCTACTCTTTAGAGCGCGCCTGAACAGAACATTGACCCAGTAGTTGCTAACGCCGCGCTCCCAGCTCGAATAATCCGTATGATCGTGGAGCTCGAGCTCACGCTTGCGAAGCATACCGTCGTTGTCCCAATCCAAGAAGTACCAGACCTTGGAATTGAGTGGACTATACAAGTAGAAGTTGCGGTTCTGCGTGTCGCAGTTGCCCGTCAGGAGCTGAAACGCCAGCCAATAGACCAGGTTTTCGGTATCGAAATACTCGGCAAGTACATCGTCGATTTTTTGCGAATCATCGTTGAGCGCATCGAGCATCTCAATGAGCTTCGAATGGTCGGAATCACCCTTCGTTTCCAGCAAATAATCAAAATCTGCCTGGTTGAACGTTGGATCATCGGCCATTTTGATAATGTCCTTGTAGCGCTCAAATTCAAAGTTATTCACCTTATACAGGTGCCCGCTCTTATCGAGCCCATGTGCCTTAAGCGCCGTCTTGTTAAGCTGCTCCACCTGCGTAAACAGGCCGTAGTCCTCAAAGGTGTCGTTAGTTTTTTCGGTCTGGTCGCACACCCACAGGTGCACAAACTGCGTGCGTAGGCCCATCATCTGCGGGATACCGCGGATAAGATCATAGGCCATCTTATTGCGAAAGCGCAGGCCCTCGCTCATATGCTTATTGAGCGCGATGGAACGCTGCTGTCGCCATGTACCTTTTCCGCGCTTAAGCTCAACCTTATAGTTCTTCTGAACGCCCTTACTCGAGGACTGACCACGCACCTGCACGGTGGCGTTGGGCGCTTCCTCGCCGTAACCGACCTCCCCCGCCACGGGACCTTTATCGTCGCCCGGCTGAAGTAGACCCAAAACCTGATAGCGCTCGACATCCATAGCCTGATAGTCATACACCGAGTACGTATTGATCTCGGTCCACGAATGGTCGGTGTTCTCGGAGCTGTTGCCGCGAGAGACCGTCAGATACATGCACACGATGCCCGAATCGTCGTAGACCTCGTACAGGTCGTCCTTATCGCGCAGGTGCTTGGTATCGCTGGATGCATCGGCCTTTTTAATCTTGCCCTGCTTCTTGGCCTTTTTGGTCGAGGATTCGTCCTGCGACGAGCAACCCGAAAGCAGCAGCGTGCCGGCAGCCGCCTCAATCAGGCGGCGACGCGATATCATCCTATCGGTCATCAGGACCTCCCCAATGTTTTAGATACACGCGGACCACCGTGCGCTCAAACGCACCATGCGGTTCGCCCTCAAGACGCCGCTCCTCGTAGCGCTGCTCGGCACGATCGAGCACGCGGCCCAGCTCGGTAAACCAACCCTCTTTGTCGGTCGCCACAATGGGCTGTTGACTCAGGATACGATACGGCAAGTTGGCAGTATAGGCATCGAGCCGCATCAGCGCCACGACAAAAAACACTGCCGCGCCCAGCAAAAAGCCAAAGCCGTAAAACTGCTGCGGAAAAAACTGCGAGACAACCGTTGCCAGCCCCGCCACACCCGCGAACAGCCCCGAGGCCAGCACGGCGCCCTTGTAGTCGGTAAAGTACAGCAAGATGAGCAGAATTGTGTTGCCCACGGCATACAGGCCATAACCCACGCACAGCGTGCGAAAATACCCGTGCATCAGGTTGTTAAAGCCGAGCGGCAGGGCCGAAAGCACCGTGGTCTCGAGCGAGATCACCGCCGCCGTCACAAACAGCTGCTTGAGCGCGCAAAACCGCAGCTCCCGGTTAAGCGTGGCGAGCATCTCCTCCTCGGCCACCATAATGTCACCCACCACGCCGCCGTTGTTAAACAGGCTGTAGTACTCGCGGTAGCGCGGATAGAAATTGACCTCGACCGACACCACAAAGTTGACGGTCGTGACGAGTATCGTCAAAAAGGCGATGAGCGCCGGAACGTCGTGGTAAGGCGCGCCGTAAAACAAGCCCTTGACCTGCACGCCAATCGGTCCTGCCCAAATAATGACCAGGTGGGCAAAGAGTCCCAAGTTGGTAAAGAGCCCTGTGAGCGCGAGCGGCATGAACTGGTCGAGCCAATGCAAAAAGTGCCAGGGGCTGCAATCGCTCTGCGGAAAATAGCCGTACAGCAGCACGACGTCCCAAACGAGCATGACCCCGTAACCCAACGCAATGCTCGTAAGCAGGCCCTCGACGGGCGGCAGGCCCAGCGCTAGAGCCCCCAGAGCGCACAGGCACGCCACGCCAATGGCGGCGGCGAAGCTACACAGAATGCCCTGATAGTCCTTGATGGCCGTGAGGTAGCTCATGCCGTTCCAGTTGACAATCATGATGTTGAACAGGAACAGGCACAGCAGCCCCTGCAGCAGTGTGGCGTCCGAGAACAGCAGAAAGATGCCGTAGAGGACAGTGCCCGCGACGAGCATAATGGCGTTTGATCCCCAAAACGAAGGCAGGATCTCGTCCTCGGACTCGGCAAAGAGCATATCGGCCAAAAAGCGCGTGACCGGCATGGAGAAAAAGCTCGTCAGCGAGAGCGAAGCCAGCAGCGTGTACGTCACCATGCACACCAGCAGGTCTTGGTTGGCACGGTCCACGCCCCACGCGCCGCACAGCATTAGAATGCCCACCTGCAGCAGCACGCCCAGCAGCATGGGGCCCGTGCACACAATGCCGGCGTAGCCATAGGCGCGCATCGTCGCAAACAGGCCCCTGCGCTTAAACAGGCGCTTGAGCTCAAATCCGATTCCGGCCATCGGCTACATCTCCTTCTTGGGCAGGTTAAACGCGCGGGCTGTCTCATCGTATAGCGCGCGATAGTTGGCGAGCATTTGCTCGTGCAGGTAGTAGGTCGCCACGCGGCGCTGACCGCGCTCCCCCATCTCCAGACGGCGGGCACGGCTCGCGCACATGCGCTCCATGGCGTCGGCCAGGCCCTTGCGATACATGGGCGGGCTCACAAAGCCGGCCACGCCAAAGTCGTCGCCGGGCGCGCCCTCCAGCAGCTCGCGACAGCAGCCGACCTCGGTCGTCACGCAGGGACGACGCGCGGCGAGCGACTCCAACACGCTCAACGGCTGGCCCTCGGAGATACTCGTCAGGATTGTAAAGTCGAGCTTTTGCATGTACTCGACCACGTCCACGCGGCCGGTAAAGATCAGGTTACGCACGCCCAGGGTATCGACAAGCGCATGACACTCGGCTGCATATTCCTCGTCATCCACACCGCCCATAATGTGCAGGCGCACGTGCGACAAGCGCTCGTGCAACTCAAAGAAGGCGTAGATCATGGTCTTAACGTCCTTGATGGGCGCCAGGCGCACCACCGCGCCAATGTCCACCCAGCCGTCATCGGGCTTGAGGGGAATGTCCTTAAAGCAATCGAACTGGATGCCATTGGGAATGACCAGGCACTTGGATGCGTCGCAGCCCATGTCGATCTGCGTCTTGCGGGCGTTGTGGAACAGGCTCGTCACGCGGAAGGCGCGGCGGTAGATCTCCTCGGACAGCACGTAGAAAAAGCGAATCCAGCGGTCTTTAAACGAGGGCACCACCCAGTCGGCGCGAATGATCTCTTCCTCGCGCTCGCGCGTGTAGATGCCGTGCTCGGTCAGCAGCACCGGCGCGTTGTAAACGCTCGAGCCCAGACAGGCAAGCAGGCCGCCGTAGCCGGTCGAGATCGCGTGGTACACGTCCGCCACGGGAACCTCGCCACCCAGCAGGTACAGCACGGGCAGCAACATGGAGCGCATGGTGTGGAAGGCGTCGGCAAACGGAACGTAGGGGTACTCGGCCAGGCACACGTCGCGGAAGATGTCCATAAACGCGCGGCTCTGCAAAAACGAGAGCGGATGAACACGGCGACGCTGGAAGATGTCGAATAGCACGTCCCAGTCCGTGTTGGAGAGCGACACCAGACGGCGCAACGCCTCGCGCTCACGAGCGTTAAAGCTGACTTCGTGCTGCTCGCCCGAAAGACGAAGGGCGTCGTCCAAAAACACCTCGTGCACCTCGACGACGTTGTCGGGCAGCTCATAGACAAACTTACCGCGGTCGGCGGCATGCGCGCCAATCACCCACAGCACAAACTCGTGCTCGGGCATGGATTGGATATAGCCGTGCATCCAGGTGGAAACGCCGCCGTGCACATAGGGGTAGCAGCCCTCGAGCACCAAGCAGATTCTCATCGGTCGCCACCCTCTCTGCGCTCAATCGTCACCGTTTTGTCCGTCGCCTTGACCAGGAACAGGTTGCCCGTCAGATGCGTTATCTCGCCACCGGACACCGAGCCCGGCTCGCCGTTATTGGCACGGAACATGAACCATGCCTCGTCATGGAAGTTGCCCAGGCTGAGCGTCCAGGCATCGTCGCTCGTATCCACGTTCACCGTCACGGACGAAAAACGCTGTATGGCACCCGAGCACTCTGAGCCCGTCTGGTGGCGCAGGTCGGGCGCCGACGTGGTAAGCCAGTCCAGGTAGTCGGTCAGGCCGCCCTTGTAAACCTCCCAGCCCTCCTTGGCGCCGCGGTCGGGATCCAGCAGGTCATCCGGGTGCATAAAGTGTGTGCTCACATAGTGCATGTTGAGCTCGGACACCGCAGCCAAACGCATGTAGGTATCGTCGACCATGCCGCCCGAGACAATGCGCGGCTGCTCCACGATGCCATCGCTTGCCACGCCAAATTCCTGCACGTAGGGCAGGTCGGTTCCGTCCTCAAAATACGTGCTGGCGATGGTTTTGATGCGCGGCACGTCTTTGCCGATAATCTTGCGCGCCCGGGCCGAAAGGATATTCGACGGTGGCACATAGACCGAGCCATGCGCATTGGGCAGGACCTCGTCTTGGAACGCAATGAGCTCGTTGAGCGCCGCGACGAGCGTGTCCTTGTTCTTCCACGTTTTGTAGCCATACAGCGTGCCATAGTCGGTATCCGAGAGCGCCAGAGGCTGATGGTTGTAGCCGTGGAAGCCCAGCTCACCGCCCATTTGCAGCAACATGCCGCCAAAGTAGCGAAACTGTGTGGTATCCGCCTGACGCGCGGGCTCGGTCTGGTTGACCACGTCCTCATAGTTCTCGATCATCACGCCTGTGTAGCGAATGTCGTACTTCTGCGCGAGCTTTTGCAGATCGGGCCACCACACCTTGGTATAAAAATCGGCAATGGAAAGGCCATAGTCGCGCTTGATGTAGGTGCCGTCGCCCGAGGGCACGGGGCTCGGAAAGTCGTCCAAGTAGAACACGGCGCTGTTGATGACCGGATAGGCCGTGGCATCACCCAACAGGCTGATCGCCGAAGCGTAGAAACCGCGCATGACCTTGCTGTAAATGCCAATGTTGCACACCACGGTATGTCCGCTGCCACAATCGCTCGACCAAACAAGGGGCGCACCCGTATCGCCGGTTTTGGCCCACACATGCGCCGTCTCGCGCAGCGAAACCAGCAGCGACGATTTAAAGGGATCCGAGAACTCGTAGCGTTGGCCCCAGCCCAGCATAAAGTCTTTACTCGGGACGATGCTTTCGGCCGTGGTGTACTCATAACCCACGGTATCGATACCCAACTTGGGCGCAATCGCCTGCAAGTAACCGGAGTTCTCCGGGGTCATAGCGAGCATCAGAGAACCGCCGGCGCTCACCCAACTCATAAGGTCGGTGAGGCGTGTGCCCAGCGCGTCGAGTGAGGGCATCAGCACGATCACGCGATCGAACGACGTAAGCGAGGGAATCGCATCCGCGCCATCGGTGGCAATGTCGACATCACGGTGCGCGATCTTCATATCGAGCAGAATCTGGTCGAACTGCTCCTTGACGTCCTCGACGCCGTCCTGGTCCGAGTCACTAATGACCAGACACGTGGGCTTTTGGCCAAAGATCACCGAGCTTGCGGGCGTGGCATCGGTGGCGGCGAGCATGCCCAGCTTATGCTGTCCGGCGCTGTATTGCACGCCGGCGCGCTCAATCAACAGGACAGCGGCCATGGCGATAAAGACCGCCCACACCACGAGCAGCCCCATCCAGCGAAAATGGCCCGCACGGTCGCGGATATGTTGCATCACGCTCATCGGGCCTCCTCCCCATCGCGCCAAAATGCCAGCTTCTCGCGGTTGTCGGCGCTCAAATACACATGCTGGTTGTCAATCGCGTCGATCACCTGCTGCACGCCCTCGCCATCGTGGCGCGTCACGGCAAGACGCAGGCAAAGCATCCACGCCTCCTGTTCGTCCGGCGCATCTGCCACAAGCTGCGTGGTCACGGCCTCGGCATCGTCCAGCTCGCCGGCATCGGCCAACGCCGTGGCGTAGCGAATGCGCAGCGCCGTCCCGTCCTCGCGCTCGCAACGACGCGCGAGCAGGCGGGCATACTGCTGGCGCTGAATCTGCGCCACGCGCCCCTCGGCCAGACCAGAGGCCAAATAGTCACCAAGGTAGTCACAGTACTCATCCAGATTTTGCGCACAGGGGTCGGCCTTAAACGCACGTTCCAACTGCTGCAACTTGAGGTCGGACTCCTTGGAAATCTGCGCCACAGCCGTCGCGGCATAGTGCGCGACCTCGACATCGTCGTTGAGCTTAGCGGCCTGGAGCTGTGCCAGATAGGCGCCCGGGTCCTCGGTGAGCATAGAGAGCATAAGGCGCCGGCGGTCGCCCGCGTCGTTGACGATGAGCGCCTCCTCGAGCGGCACCACGCCGGCATCGGCCTCACGGCGCTGAACCTGCACGCCGCGACGTATATCGTCCTTTAAGCGAAGCGATTCCAACGTGCTGGCGCGAGACGCGTCGCCACATGCCTGGTCGCGCGCGCAGAGCAGCACCACCAGCAACGGGCCCCACAACGGCACGAGCACCATCACGGGCAGCATGTGTCCGCGGACCGGTAGCAAGCCCAACTTCATAAGCGTCCAGAGCACCAGGCACACCAGCGTGTGGATTATCAAAAGCAGCACGGCGATAACAAGCGAGATCAAGCAGCATCCCCCTCGCCATCGGAGCCGATGGGAGTAATCTGCCGCAGCAGCGCCACAACGCCCTCGCCGTCGACATGCTCAACGGCAATCTGCTTAGAGGCCAAGCGTTTGCAAATGACGGGCAGGTCGGCCTCGGTGGCCTGACGCATGAGCAGATACAGCGTGTCGCCGACCAGACCCGCGGCGTCGCTCTCGCGGATCGCCGACCCAATCGCCCCGACCAGCTCGCCGACGGGCTCCATCCCCGGCACCACGCGCAGGAGCAAATAACTCCCCATCTTGCTGTCGGCGAGCGCCTGCTCGGTAGCAAGCTCGCGGCCGAAAGCATCCTGCTTAAGCACACGCGTGCCCGCAATACAGCGCTTATCCTGCGCAACGGCCTCGTAATCGAAGGCGCGACCCAGCGCGCTTTCAACCAGACCGCACAAAATGCGGAACAGGTTTTGGTAATAGAGGGTCATTTGACTCTCGGCCACGCGTCGCACAAAGATAAAGATAGCCGGTGCCCCGTCGCGCTCCATCACGTAGGCAAACATGGGCAGCCCCGGCGCCAGCTTGCGATTCACCCACAGGCCCGAGTGGTCCACGCCCTCCATCATGGCCTTAAGGTCGTCGAGCGCCAACGACCGCAGCGCATCGGAAGAAATCGCCGGGCTCGCGGCGACTAGGCGCGTAAACGCCTCGCCCGAAACGTGGTAGATCGTCACCGTGTCGTTTTCCAAAATCTCGCCGAGCAACTCGCAGCACTTGCGATAGATATCACGCGGATTGAGCACGTCGAGTTCCTGCGTCACGGCAAAGATCTTGCCGAAGCTATCGTGGCGTCCCACAATCTGTCGCTTGTAGGCCTGTTTGTCCTCGACGGCGTCGTGGTAAAGCCGGCCCAAAAAGTCATTGCGGTTGCGAACGAGCTCGTTCTCGGCGCGCTCGACCTTGAGCGCTTCGCGGTTGCGCAGCTGCACATAGCCGCACACGGAGCCCACCACAAAATAGGCGATAAACGGCAGCCAGTTAGAGGGCTCGTAGAACAGTCCCTGGAAGGTATAGCCGTACTGGGTAAAGTAGCTCGCAGCCAGGCCAATCGAGGCCAGCAGCGCCGCGACCAGGCCAAAATCGAGCCCGTAGAGTGTGCCGATCAGTACCACATACAGCAGGCGGTAGTCGAGAACGTTAAGCTGTGCCGACTGGGAAAACACCCGCTCCAGGCACTCAAAGAGCGCCCAGGCAAGCGCGGTCTCCGCAGATATGATGGGCAACGTATGTTCGCGCATGCGGTCGATGGCATGGTGCAGCGGATGGCGCTTTACCGCGCGGGATTGCTCCCAGCGGGCATGTATGGTCGAAAGATCGGTGAGCACGTCGTAGCGCTGGAACCAGCCATAGCGCTTGCGGATGGCATCGCTCGGCGCCACGGAGGCTTCCGCGTCGTCGCCATAGGTTACCTGGAGCCCCGGGAACAGCCGCTTTAGAGCCTCGCCCAGATCGCCCAACGTGTGTGCAAAGCTATCCGCAACGCCGAGCTCCTCAAACGCAGGGTCCCAGCTATCGAAAATGCGGCGCACCAAGACAGCCAGCTCCTCGGCGCACAACGCCTGGAGCGGAGCATCCGCGCTGTTCTTGAGCGCGAGCGAGCCATGCGAACAGGCTTGGAACAACGGCACCAAAAACGGATCGTTGAGCGCCGGCGAGGCGGTGTACAAATAGGGCACGCGCAGAATCTTGGCCTGGATGCCGTCGCGGGCCGCATAGTAGCGGCACAGGTCGTTGGCCGCGCAGGCAATGATGCCCTTGCCGGTTTGACCCGCGGCATCGACGTCGCCATCGGCGCCCGCCGGCCCCGTCACAAACAGCAGCTGGATCTGGCGGTCCATGCAGGCGCGAAAGACCGAGCGCAGCAGCTCGATATCGCCAAAGGTCTCGGTATGCGGCGTGAGGTAGGTGGAAAGATAGACAACGCGATCGAACTCATAGGCCTGGTCCAGGTGCTGCAGCAGCTCTTTCCACGACGAGGGAGCCGGCGACCCGTCGCGCTGCGCGTCGCTCGCAGCCACAACCTGAACATGGTCCCCCGGGAACGCCTTGGCGCAAAAGTCGTCATCGACATACGAAGTATTGCCAACAACCAGCACTTCCACCGTGCGCTCCCCTCCCTTTAGATCTCAAGCATGCTGAACATGCGTATTGTACGCTGCCTGCGCATATGTCCAAAATCTTTAAGGGTGATTTAAGAACATTTTTAGAGTGTACGAGCGCGCCAAAATAGGATTAAAGGCATTAAATCCGGAAGTATGCGGCAAAATCAAGACAGGCCGACCACACCGAGTAACGCCAACGCGTCTACCTGCGGTTTCCTTACTCGAAAATGACTGCGTGCTCAGGGGTTCCAGAATTTGCCGCATACTTCCGACCGGCGATTTCGGAAGTGCGGGGTAAAACCGAGATCAGCCGACCAGACCCCTGTTTTATGCTTCCGCGACCTGCGGTTTTGTTGCCGAAAATCAGGTTGTGCTCGGAGGTTTTCAATTTTTCCCCGCACTTCCGGAAAACGAGGCCCTGCATCATGTTTTCTTGCAACAAAAAACGGCTTCCGCGACATCATCCAGTAGTCGCGAAACCTCAAAGGGCCGTTGCCTGAAAACCGAACAACGACCCTTCTTTGTCTCCGCCTCACGTAGAGTCCGCGACGACTGCATCACTGAGAACATTTTACCGTAACGTCAAGCAACCCAACAAGGCGACGATTGGCAACGCAGTGGTTCGGTACCAGTTTCAATCTAAATAAAACTAGGGGATGCCCTCCGTTAGGAAGGAACCCTCTTGCAAAACTATGGCCTATAGCAGGCGTTCGTTTTTCATTTAGGACATCATGCCGCAGCGGCTGCTCGCAGAGCCATATAGACAATAGACAAAAGCATGGAAGCAACCAATTGCGGGACAGACGGCCCACGAAGAAGTGACGGCACGCTCTAAACAGCGTACGCATAGGTTGGCAATAGCTGTTAAGGATGGCGGCGAAGGCGGCAGTTCGATGAGCGGCTATTACAACAACCAAATACAGCAGTATTTAACCCTATTCGCTACCGTGATTTTCCAAAGAACTGATTGCAATCTCTATACCGCGAAGGCGTTTGCTTAACTGCCCAATTTCGCGATAGGCTGCTTTTTGATCCTTCTCCAATGCGGTCTCGCGAGAAATAGTGATCATGCTTTCAAATGAGCCGATCTCAACTGGGCAGATAGTCGAATAACATCTGTGCCCATATTTCTTTGAAAAGGAGACGCTCACCTCAACAACGGAATGGCCCCACAGTCCTTCGAGATCCTCAAAATCACCCAAAAGAATGCTTCTCTCCTGCTTAGGAGGCAAAATGGCATAGCCCCTATCAAACACAACTGAAGCATGCCTAAATTCAAAAGAATTTTCTGGAAACAAGTCAGGGGAAAGACGGAACACAACATTGTAAGCTGGCGCCTCTCCGATATTTCTAATGACAAGCCGCGCAAATGAAGGAGAATCGTCATCCGGTCGGACAAACATGATTATGTCCGGAGAAGTTTGGATCGCCAGGGCCCTTAGAGCCGCCCACGATGCAACGACCGTCGCTATTGCCGCCATCGAATTAATCCAAATGGACGCTATATCTAATTCACTCATTTCATATCCAATCCATCGGAGACGCCACACGCCATGCACGACGGAGCTGTGGCACATATGCCAAAAATATCAAATAACAACGCGGGTCCCCGACGCTTGAATCTCGTCGGGGACCCCCATAAAATGTTTGATGTTGGCCCGCTATGTCAACATCACGCTAGGCTTTGGTTGCCGCCAAGGCCTAGCGGATCTTTCCCTTTACGGTCTTCGTTGTCGTCCCAATCTTCCTGACCGCACCTGTTGAGCTAATTCGGTACTTCGGGATCTTTACGCGAATCGCCTTCGAAGCCATATATATCACCTCCTTACTGTTACATTACGTCTGCTCGTAGTCTAGCGATGCTTGGCAATCTGGTGCTTGACCAGCGTCTTCGCAGCCGCAGTCTTCGCAGCTTTGCTCGTCGAGGAGCTCGCGAGCGTCTTGGCAGCAGCGCCAACCTTACCTCCATGGTGGGTAGCCATAGTCTCACCTCCAATCTGAACCAGTTTGAATCTTGACAGCCCAATCATACCATACTCCATTGCACTCCTATTCATTCATATCTTGCTTTGTCTCATACTGTCTCATACAATATGAGTAAGGAGAGGAGCACACATGAAGAGATCAGACATTATCGATTTAATCCGAGCGCATTCGGAACACGACGATATCGCTTTTAACAACGCAGCCACTATTATTGCGAAAGATTTCGAAACGTCCGGACAACCCGAACTTGCAAGCTACATCATGGCCCTCATTGCCAGAACGCGCACATTTGTACCGCAAGAAGTCACGGAACAGCAATATGACTTCTTAGAAAAGGTAATCAGCAACAACACCTCACTGCCCCTTCCCCAGACCATCGCAAACGATATCCAGGGGCTACTCAATGCGTTGTCTAGAGATTCAGGCATAAACACTGTTCTTTTTTACGGTGCGTCAGGAACTGGCAAGACTGAAGCAACGAAACAAATAGCGCGAATACTTGGCTACCAGCTGTATGCCGTCGATTTCAACCAAATTATTGATAGCAAGCTTGGAGAAACAGCCAAGAATATTGCGAAGGTCTTCCAAGAAATCCACAATATCGGCGACGGCGCCATTGTCTTATTCGACGAAATCGATGCCATAGCCCTAGATAGAATAAACCAGAACGACGTCCGTGAAATGGGGCGAGCCACAAGCGCCCTCTTAAAAGAGTTCGACAGGCTGAGCACGCGATCCGCCATCATCGCGACAACGAACCTCTACGACAAACTAGACCCGGCGCTCGCCAGGCGCTTCGATGTGCAGATCGACTTTAATAGATACACCCATGACGATCTCGTTGAAATCGGCGAATCAATCGCAAAGAATCTAACCAAAAACAATCAGGCAATCAAAAACGACTCTCGTACCCTAAAAAAGGTGCTGCAGAGTTGTCCGGAGCTACCCTGGCCTGGCGCGCTCAAAAACCTCATTAAGACCTCTGTCGCATTTAGTGACCCGCTTAACCCAAACGACTATCTCCGCAAGCTGTATCAGCGTCTCCATGGATATGAGGCAGATTCACTCGAGCTGCTTAAATCCCAAGGCTTCACTTTGAGAGAAATGGAAGTTTTAACAGGCATATCACGTAGCACCGTTGCGCGAACCCTAAAGGAGTAGCTCATGAACAGTCTAATCAGGCTCACTGGTGATTTTCAAACGGCAAGAGGCTCGCGACCGGGACCCGCAACGCTCCCCGCCAAAGGAACGGTTACGGCGGAGAAGATTTCACACATCTGTAAGAGCCTCGAAACCGTTCTGAGCAAATGGCCCAAAGATGCCATAATCGAAAACATCTTGATCTCTGTTGAATACCGCCAGATTGTTGCCAAGAGCAATCGAATAAGAGAGATGCTGAATGGCGGAAAAGACCAAGAACCGGAATTGTCCATCCGCGGCGCCCGCTACCTTGATTTTAATGGGAGCAACCCAAGGCACCTGATGACCCATTACGTGCCCGAGAAAACCATCCGGTCTACTATTGAGAGGCTGCATGAATGCGAACGAATCGTAGCCGATCATTTTGATGGGCTGATGAACGCAGACAAGATGATCGATCTAGTTAAAAATGACATGCTCAAACAGAAATGGAATACAGCCATTTCCAGTACGCTGACCCGCTCGGTCTTTGCGCAACTCATACGCGATTCCTATTACGTCAATGAATTTAGAATAGGCACGCCACCGGCGGCTACCGATGAGAACGCAATCGTTACTCTGTTTGAAACGGAGAGGAACCCACAGGATCTATTTGAGGAGCTGAACATTGATGTATCTGCTGCGAACATCTTAGAGAACAGCGTGCTCCTAACCGAGGCAGAATATCGCACGTTGCTCGAGCGCGCCCCCTACCTTGTAGCCATGTCAGTAATTGATCTGTCCAGCTACGCCACCATGAATGACGAAGGCTCGGCCTCCCCCGCCATCAGCAGTCTCCCCGAATATCCCACTGACGAGCCCATTATCGGCGTAATCGACACTCCATTTGAAGAGAAATACCCACCGTACTTCAGCAACTGGGTAGACTACAGAAGCTGCTTACCCGAAGGCATCAATCCCACTGCAAGCGATTATCGACATGGCACCTGCGTAAGCTCTCTAATCGTTGACGTCCAGGCACAAAACCCATCCCTAGACGACCATTGTGGCCACTTTAGGGTTCGACATTTCGGAGTTGCGACCGCAGGCAAGTTCAGCTCGTTTGCGGTAATGAAACACATTGAGCGCATCGTTGCCGAAAACCAAGACATTAAAGTTTGGAACATCTCTCTAGGATCAATGGAGGAGGTGTCTCGAAACTCCATCTCGCCCGAAGCGGCCCTGCTAGACAAGCTACAGCAGAAATACGATGTCCTCTTTGTTGTTGCCGGCACTAACCAGAAAAAGGGTAAGCCCACCTATCTCGGTTCCCCAGCGGACTCTATTAATGCCCTCGTTGTCAACGCCGTCAATAGAAACAACGAGCCAGCATCCTACACAAGGAGAGGACCAGTCCTGAGTTTTCACCACAAACCAGATTTAGCGTATTACGGAGGTGAAAAGAACGATCCGATCACTGCGTGCTGCGGAACCGGAGCCTATCCGGCTGTCGGCACCTCTTATGCAGCTCCGTTAATTGCAAGAAAAGCTGCCTATCTCATTTATAAAATGCACCTGAGCTGTGAACTTGCCAAAGCACTGCTAATCGATGCAGCATGCGCATGGACAACCCCCGAAGATATGGATCGACTCGGCTACGGCATCGTTCCTGTTCAGATTGAAAAGATCCTCGAAACCAGCAACGATGAAATTCGATTCATGCTCAGCGGCGTGGCTACCGAACGCGAGAATTACAACTTCAACTTTCCTATTCCCGTTTCAGGCGCATCCTACCCGTCTGTAGCGAGGGCGACTCTGTGCTACTTCCCTAAATGCAACAGAAACCAGGGCGTCGACTATACGGATACCGAGCTCGACTTACATTTTGGACGTATCGCAAACGATGGGCGAATCAAATCGTTGCAGCCCAATAACCAAGGCGAGGAAGACTGTACAACCGATGAAGAGAAGGCTCGAAAAAAGCTGCGCAAGTGGGATAACGTCAAGCACATAGCGGAACCGCTAACCAGTCGCAGTAAGCCCAAAAAGGTGTATGCCAACCCAATGTGGGGCATGATGATTCGCAAGTCTTCGAGATATCAAAATGGCTCCCATGATCCGCAACGTTTTGGCGTAGTGGTCACCATCCACAATCTAAAAGGCGAGAACCGAATTGATACATTCATGCGACAGTGTTCCGCCATTGGCTGGATAGTCGAACGAGTCGAAATTGATACCGAGCTCAAGATTTATGAGCGCAGCCAGGTTGAGGTGGAGTTTGAGTAGCCGCTGATTGAACAACAGTAAGCACCAAAATGGCATCGGGAGCCATCGCCCCGATGCCATTTTGCAAGCAATCCGTTCCATTAGGCGACCCTATACAGAAAGGAACATATGGCGAAAAAGGCTATTGTAAAAATCTGCAAGGATTGCGCCAGGCCATTCATTCTTATGCCCGGGCAAGATCGCAATCAATACACCTCCTGCCCCATCTGCCATAAAGCCTGGTGCAAAGAGCAAGAGAAGAAACGCGAGCAAGAAGCCAATGCAAAATGGGAAGAAAAACGCAAGGAAGAAGCAACGGCATTCGAACAAGAGTTAAGACAGTTCGCCCAAATCAAGCTTTCCGATATCCCTTCCAGTCCTAACACCCTTTACATCATAGGCAACGGCTTTGACCTTATGCATGGAGTAAGGTCGAGTTATTACGATTTTGGCAAGAGTCTCAAGCGAAACGACAGTCTTCGCCACGCGCTGAACATCGCGCTAACGCCCGACGATATTTGGGCAGACTTCGAAGAGTCGCTCGGTAAAATCAACTTGGACTCAATGACAAGCCGCCTTCTCGTTGACACGTGGCTTGAAATGTCGGGCTTCTACGATGACGAGGACAGCGCAGCGAACTTCTACATGGCAGTGGAAGATGCCGCAAACCCGATCGCAACAATAGCTAATGATCTGCCTCCTGCTTTCCGCAGATGGGTGAACAAGTTAAAGATTGGCACTGATGATCGACCTCTTAAGGCGGTCATTAATCCACATGGAAAAGCATTGAGTTTTAACTACACTGAGTTCATTCAATCGCTCTACCATGTGGACGAAGCCTGCTATATCCACGGCTGCAGGGTCAACAAGCAAGACAAGCTGGTTCTTGGACATCGCCCAGATGCCGAGATACGACCACTTTCCGAGAAGCACCAAGAGCCACGCACCTATAGGCAGGCCGTAGTCGATGTCGCACAAGATAACGTGCTTCGAGTGATAGACGAATGCAATGAAGATCTAACCAAAGACAGTCGCGAGATAATTGAAAAATATCGTGAGTTTTTCGACAGTCTCTCCGAGACAACACAGGTTGTTGTGATTGGGCATTCGCTGTCCCCCGTCGATTGGGACTATTTCAAAGAGTTGCGCCGAGCGGCACCAAAAGCCAGTTGGTTCTTTGGACTTCATGGCCTCAGAGACCTGAATAACGTTCAAAATTTGGCGAAGGAGCTTAATCTTAATAGCTACCGCGTGTTCCGTACGGATGTCATCCATACAACCAAACTGCCAGAGCCTGAAGGCCAAATAGCCATCGCACCGGAAAAGGCAGCTACCTATATAGGAAAGGGCGTTAAGGCTATTGCGAGCGGCAAGGACCTAGTCATTGAACGAGAAGGCCGCACTATCTTTGAGATCATTTTGCCCGCCGAAGTCCGCCGCGCGGTCTTTTTTGGACCGCACTTAATAATCAAGCTAAACGATATCGACAAGAACATTCTGCTGTTCTCCCAGAACGGAGAAAGCTGGAATTTCATAACTCGACTGAAACCGACACAGAATCAAGACCTCATCAACCGGAGGTTACAACATATCTACATGACAAAAGAGGAAATTACCTTTGTATATAACAACAGAGTCCGCGCCTTCGATTTGCGTACGGGCGCTGTCAGTTGGACAAAGCCGATGCAAGGAGCAAAAGATCGCTTCTTCCCGGGAACCGACATATACGACGACCTGTTGAAATAGCCAAGAACAACAACGATGCAACAGCACCCAAAGAGACATATATCGATGACCTGATGGACAGGCGCCCCTATATGAAAGCAACCGGGTACTACCATGGACCACCCGGCGAGCAGGGCGATCCATTGGAAGCGTCTTTAGCTTACGGAGTGGGCATCTACGCCAACTGGCTTTTGCCGAGCGGCATCTCAAAAAATACCGTCGTGATTAGCAAGCGAATGATTGAAGGGCATGGGTGCACGCCGGCTGGATCGGCATCCTAAGGAACGACTCGAAAAATGGCGTTCTCATGCACGGCCCCGTCTACCATGGCTCCCAGCTGCACGCCCAAAAACACATACCAACGTTGATATTGAATAATCGGGGCACAACGATAAACACTGAACTCATGAGGAGTTCCCCACCTCAAACGGACAGTTCGTCTTACTCAATCAAAAGAAAACGGGGACACACCCCGTGGATGCGTCCCCGATAAGAAGGTATCAACCTTCTTTGTATTGTGTACGAATATTATAGCTATAGTCTTGTTCCCCAAAAGAGACTATTTTCTAATTCACAAACCAGCCATTAATCAGGCCGCTAATAAATGCGAAACCGGTTCTTATTTGGTCATTACGAAGATAGTAGCTCTCGTTGCGATACATTCTTTCAACTAGCCTACGCAGCTGTTTTCCTTTATTAATCCTTACCCCGGTAGAAGCCATAGTGCTGTGAAGGTATAACGTAGTCGCAATATGCTGTAGACGTTCGTTTGATAGCTTAGCCTTAACATTCACATCTTGGAGCTTAAGTCCCGTCACAGCATTTCTTACGTCATACGAAACGTTATACCTGGGCTTGCCAGACTTCAGATCATTAATAATGCAGTTGTTATGCGCGCAGGCATTCCTAAGGCCCTTCACAGCCTGCAGTTCATAGGCGCGTTTTCTAAATTCCCCGTCATGGAGATAGCGAGAAACCGAGAACCAAAAATCAATGAAAGTTCCGAATGTAATCAACTCTGTAAAAACCCAGACCGGATAGCCAGTTTCCTTATAGGCCGAAATAAGACCATTGATATAGCAGCTGTTTCTCCTTGAATCAATTTCGCGCGTCACGCTTCCGCCCGATACGCCCTCATACTGTGAGCGTCTTTTGCCACTGAGGTACTGCTCGACAATCTCATAAGGTTCAACGGAGTCACACCCAAGCCTCTCAAGCAGCTCAACTTTTGAAAAGTGCTCGATATCGATTGTCATGGGTAGTAAGACTTGCCGCAATTCATAGTCGATAACAGACAGATCTTGGAGCATGGCAAAATCGAGACCAATATACTTGCCGTCATTTACCCCACCAACGACCTTATCAAAACCGCACCGATACGACCGGAGCCTGAAATAATTATTGTTATGTTTTAAATAACTCAGAGCTTCTTGTTTGCTCATCAAGTTGAACGCTACGCCCTTACGCTCCAAATGCTCAATCTGTTGTTCAGGAGTAAGCCATGGCTTATCGTGCATAACGCCCCCAACGGTCATTCTTTATTAAAGAACAGGATATCAAACCAACAGATATTCAGAATCTATAAGGCGAATGCGAATGCGCCGTAAGGTTAAAGATCGAGCAACAATAAAATTAAATCAACAACATACCGAAGTTCTAATGGTAGTCATCTGGCAAACAATGGATCCCTGCCTCATAACACCGCAATCGCGTCCAAGCGCTCGCGGTCTCTTGAAATGAGACAATCCCAAGCATCGTTGCCATTAATAAGCGCATCGTTGAGCTTATCCACCGTGGCGCTGTCAATCGAAGAGATGTTCACCAAACGCTCGTCTTCTGATTTAAGCCTAAAAACCGCACCATAACGAGGGCTCAAAGGAAAGTAAATGCTGTAGGGATCGGCATCTTTCCGATCCGCCCACTCGGCGAATACAGGATACGAAGAGGTTATAAATTCTGACCCATCAGGTGCCACGCAAAAACAGCAGTCCATCCCACGCATCAAAGAAACAAGCGAATGCAGTGGCGTATCATCAGTTAAATTAAATAGAACAATACCTTGCAAGACGAACTCAACAATCGAGTTGAATTCGCCCTCAAATCCATCCGCTTTGAGCGCAGTCTGATCTTCCTCAGTGAGGAAGCCGGACGCCTTTAATTGATTGGCAAAATCATCCGCGCCATCCCTTTCTCCATTAAGATAAACAGGGTTTCTCACTATCAGCATTGAAATGAAGCAGATCAAATGGTCCAAAATCTCGCATGTAACATCTCGGTTTGGAAACTCTCGGACATCCAAGCAACTCAAAAGCAACTCGTACTTCGACGCTATTATCTCTTCGTTCTTGCCAAGCACGTGCTCTGCCGTACCCTTTTTAATAAATGGCTCTTCACTCTTTGAAACCCGCCTCTTAACCTCGTATAAATACCTTTTGGCGCAAATGCCATCCGGCCTGGTTTGAAAGACGGGCCCAAGCCCATCTGGACTACGCCTCGCCGCATAAAGAAAACCATCCTTATCGGTAAACGACCTAAGATAAAACTGCGGAACATAGTGTTGCTTCTTAACATCAGACATGTCATCACTTCCGAGATAGTCAATACCCAAGAACGCATGTATCCGTCGTCCTTGGAACCCTGCGAATCCCCAATTAGACAATAGCCAAATAATTCAAACGCGGCTTCACCCTATCAGAGAGTAGAAAATATGAAACAAGATGAGATTAAAAAGACCATCGTCAACAATGTTAGCGAATATGCCGGCAGCGACGCAGGCGAAGTTGCCGGCGGACTCATAAGCGCAGCAATTGGTGGTCCAGAAGGGGCGGCTGCGGGAAGCATAGCGACAACAGCCATAGAGCACATGTTTCAAAACATGGGAAGCGAGATAAAGAAACGGACCCTCGCGCCATTGGAAGAGCAAAGGGTTGGGACCGTATACACCAAGGCAAAGGAACTCATTGAGGAAAAGATCGCTCAGGGAGAGGTCCCCAGAAACGACACCTTCTTCGATAGAGGCAGTAACAGCCGACCGGCGAGCGAGGAACTCCTTGAGGGCACATTATTGGCCGCACAAAGAGAGCACGAGGACAAAAAGACGGTTTACCTTGCAAGACTGCATGCAAACATCCTTTTCCATCCAGAGATTAGCAGGCCCAGCGCGAACCATCTCATTAAAATTGCCGAGCAACTTACCTATCGACAGATTGTCATTCTGAGCGTCACGGGATTCATGTGTCAGGCACGGTCAATGACGCCATCAATCAACTTTTTTAAGAAAGGTGCCTATAGGTCGGTTTCAGGAGTTGAGAACGTCACAATTGCAGCTGAGATATTTGAAATGTATCATATGAGCCTCTTGGGTTCATCTGAAGCAATACTGGATTCCGCAGGCATTAACCCCAATGCCCTATCGCTAATAGGCTACGGGGCGCACCTCTACAAATTGATGGACCTCGGAAGTTTGGAGCCAGATCCGGAGCTCTTGAAAATGCAAGGGCAAATTATGACATTCCTCGCTGACCCAATACCATGTCAGAGGAAGTTCGGCATCACGCCTTCAAACCTTCAGGCCATACAGACCGCATGCGCAACCGCAACGATCAGTCGATAATAAGTATTTAGGTTCTTGAACTTGGTCAACCGATCACCCCAAAGAACCACAACTCAGTGGTACTTGCCACACACCAATCCGGCACGAGGGTCCCGCCAGATGCCCTTGTCTTAGCAACAAGGAGCCCGGGCTCACGAGGCGGTCCGGGTCAGCACCGCCCAAGAAAGGACACGCCATGCTCAAAGACAACATCGCATACCTGCTCAAGTTCGCGCCCAAGGAGGCGTATATCGACGACCTGATGGACGGTCATCTCTACATGAACGCGGCCGGCTACTACCATGGCCTGCCTGGCGAACAGGGCGATCCGCTCGAGGCGTCCATGACTCCCGGGGCGTGTCTCTACGGGTATACTTCCCTGCCCATCTACTGCATGTACACGGTCCGCGAGAACGATATCGTCGACAACACCGTGAAAATCCCGATGCGCATGATCCGAGAGTTCGGATGCGCGGACGGATGGATCGGCATTGTGCAGTACGACAGCTTCGCGCGCCTCGCCGACAGGCACATCGCTGACGGCGGAAGCATCTACACCCACGGCCCCATCTCCTATGGCGTCCCCGGGCCAAAACTGATCCGTGAGATCTTTGAAGGCATTCCGCACAATCTCGTTACCAAAACGCCCAAGTACGCATATCAGCGAGAATACCGAATCATCGGGTCGCAGCCTGTCGAATGCCGTCTTATGCCCGACGAAACCAACCCTGGCTGCAAAATTGAAGAATACGACCATACAGAGCTGGACTTAGGCAGTAGCCTGGCGGACTTTTCGTGGAAGGTCTCGGTGTCGAGTCTCGAAGAATCGCAAGACGGCCTCATGTTGAAGTTACCGCATCGTGCTTAGCAAACCCAACGCGAGCAACAGCCCCCGCTGGGGACTAAAGCGGATCCACAGCCCCCTCCCCAACTAAATCCAGAAAGCTCGCTGTTGTTGACTGGAGTTCCCGTAAAATAAACCCCAACAAAATATGCGCGGAGTGCTGGACTGGAGCCGCCTTCGGAACTTATTGGCTGCTCACCGAGAGGCTCCGCTATGAAACGGCCCCTTCACTACCTGCTCTGCGCGATCGCGTGCGCGTCCAACCTGTAGAGTAAATTCATCGTCCGAACCCCCCTACAACCCTAATATTTCACTAGGAAACACACTCGATAAATCGTTAACGCCCATAGCGAAAAGCACCCTTGCACTAGCATCGTTGCTAAGCTCGTCACTTAACTTAAGCGCATCAAGCAATATGTTGCGGCGCAGCATCTTATAGTCATCCTCAGTTAGTACCAGCTCAAGATCGCTTAAAACCCCTACAAGATTGACGTCACAAGACGGAGACACCCTTGCGCAGAACAGACGCTCGTCATGCGCGCAGATGTTTCGAAAATCTTTTATATGATCGTATGCGAGCCTTAGCCTTCGAGGGCTGATGCGTTTATCAACTTCATGAGTCTCGGAATAGAGATCAGAAAACGACTTGGCAATGGAATTTCTCATGCTTTCTGGTTGAAACTCGTAGAACTTGAATGCCTGACCAAGCATCAAATAATTCATAAGAATCCATACCGGCGTATTGTCGTGATTATTCTCATAATGCCGAATGTAGTCCCTTTTATAATTACTTTTCCATTTTTGGGACCTACATAGCACCTTCTCGAAATCACTGATAAGCGTGTCAATCTTTTTTCGATAGCCGGCATCAGCACGATAGGACCTTCTATCCAGGTATGCTTCTGGACTATCTTTGTGAGCCATAGCAAAACGATAAGAACAAACGGTTTTAAGCACCGCTTCCGCCTTATTAAAGTACTCAAACATGAGCAGACGCAATGACCGGTCGAATTCGAATAAACGATATATATCAGAGAACTTCGTTCCTTTTACGAAAAATTCGTAACAAGAATCTCCCCGCTGGTCGAGAAATAAATCCTTGTAGCCGTTAACAACCGGATAGTATCCCTCGCGCTCCAAAACTAAACGAGTATTGTTATCGCATTCGAGCCCACGACTTTCAAGAATAGCAATCTGCTCATCAATAGATTTAAATGGTTTATCCATTTGGACCCCTTAAACGCGAAAACCGCCTTTCGGCGGTTCCCACGGACCAAGCCGGACGTACCGTCGCAAGGCCTCATCACAAGCACTACTTTAAGGTAGAACACCGGGCCCGTCAATCCGATATCACCAATTTGAGCGAGACCGACATGCGTCAGCGCTGCGAGGCCGGCCGATAGCAACAAATAGGCACCGGGATTGGTCAAAATCAATTAGGCGCCGGCAACAATAGAACACCGAGGCTCATGTTTGCTCCGATTCTCAAACGTGTCATTGGCGGTACCGTATCGCGATATTCAGCAATGCTCGAACAAACAGCTGCTAAGGTGGGAAGCCTCCGTCTAGTCATTCGCAACATGCCAGCGAATAAACCAGTTGGAATCACTAGAGAGCTCACCAAGTAACTTCTGCTCGAGAGTAGCATCATCGAATTTCCCCTCCTTGCATAAGCGCACAAGCTTAAATGCAACATTAGGGGAAACATCGTGTAACGATTGAAACGCCAAATCGCTAAAAGAGCTCGCTTCCCATCTACGATAGCCCGCAGCAACGCTATCAAGCAATATTGCACGCACAGCAGAGTCTTCACTAAGCATAACGCTCGAACAGATTGCAGAAACGACGCCACAGTATTGATCGCAGATAGCATTACAAACAATCAGCTGTTCAAGTACTTCTAAAAACGCACGCTGACCGGCGGCAGTAAGAGCATCAATTTTAATACCAAATGTCAGGAACTCTATGTCTGTTGCAAAGCCGGTAGCAACTTTTAGAGCTAAGCATCTTACAGACCATGCACATGAGTCCATTGATGTAGGCTCTCTAAATACCGGATCTTCGGGCCACTCGTCCGGAAGTTCAGAAATTAAATCCGTCCAACCGACGGGAAGTGCCTTTCCGTCACGCACGCAACGACATACAAACTTATTTAATACGGACATAACCTCTCCTGCGGAGCAGGGTGATCCTTGATATGCCGGAAGCTCTTTAAGACAATGCTCCAGCACGCTAGCCAAAGATGCGCTAAATGACTCAGAAGGGACATCATCGAGTGAGCGACATAGCAAAGAAGAGGGACGAATGGAAAACCCTGAGCGAAAATCAGAACGATTATTCAAATCAAATTGCCTACGCAATTCATCGATGCAAGCCATCTCCGTATTGCATGCAGGAGATTTATTGTCTAAATAACAACCCCGCTCAACAGTGGAAAGGCGCTCCACTTGTTCTTCACTCAAAATAGAAAAGCCACAACACTTCTCAACACATCCGAATACGCCAGCAGAAAAATTGTTTTTAAGCAGTTCATCGGAATTCGATTTAAGGCAACTGCCCAGTTGATCAACGAGCCCATTGTCGATTTTGCCTAAATCCATTCCGGCAATAACGTTCGACACATCAGAAGCGACGGTATATAAATGTTGATCGACAACCTGACAAAGCAGGCTTACAAGCGACTTCTCATCAACCCGCATCTTGATCATGCCGATCGCCTTAATCCATTTTGATTCACATTGCCGAAAATCATCTGCAACGTTTAACGTGTTCCAAGCATCGCAAATAGTATCATCCGAAAAATAAGGCGCACACTCCTTAATGACGACGGAACTCATACTCGGACGATATGCCTGGGCCGTTAAAGAAGTCAGATGCCACAGTTCCTCGGCACACGAGGGGAGATATGACCTTAAACCATCGCTCTTATAAGCAAACCTATTCTCGAAGCCCTTAGCATCCCCCTGAAGAACAAGCAGCTTAATTCCCTCGAGCTCAAGTTCGGGCCGATTGTAAATAGAGGAGTAGTCGATAAGCGAATTAGCAAGCAAGCTGCGAGAATATAAGGCGCTCGATATACTCCCGCATAATATTGAACTAAATAACAAACACGATATATTCGACATGACGGAAGCAAGGCTAGCGTCATGTCGAATCGTTGTGTAAGGATTAACCGCCCTCGCCTCTCTCGAAGCGTTTAAGACAGCAGTCCCCACCTCCTCTTCGAACTTAAGCGCAAGGGGAATATAGGCTGGAGCGGAGAGCGCATCAATTTGTTTCTGAATTGACCACTGGGTGCCAAATCCATATTCGGAAAGCATGCCAGCGACAGTCCGCTTGTCAATTAAACAATTACCATAAGCCCAACAGTCTTTCGATTCAATTGAGTCACAGGCACGTTGGAGAAGTTCATAGCACTTGGAATAGCGACCTTCAATAGAAGCATCAAGGGCGTCAAGCCTTAGCGAAAGAGTGTCTCTGGGAATGCCGCTGTCTTTCATAATCTCTAGAATGTCAGCCTTGAATGCACCGACCGAAAAGCGGGTGCCATAAAGTAGCCACTCAACCGCCTTCTCACCAAGGAAGAACAGGTGAGGATTATCAGACTTTCTCTCAAGCCATTCAGCATGGTAGTTAAATTTTTTTGAAATCAAGGCGACAGAAGCGCCAAAAGCATCAAGAACATCTTCGGGAATAGAGATCGGAGCAATGTCTGCAAAAACCGCCGGTTTACCATCTTCAATTTCAAATCGTCGATTGTGAAACAAATCTACCATCACATTATTAAGCTGATCCATCAGATAAGAAACGAGACCTGAATCACTCGGCAATTCGGCATATGTGCACGCATCCATTTCCCTAACATAACGAAACAGAGACTCGATATCCGACGATGTCTCGCCTTCAAGCTTAACGAGAATGAGCGGCTTTCTGAGCTGGATAGCCCGATATAGCTCTTTACTAGTTCCTGGCCTCAATTCTGACCGTATGATTCCAATCACTATATCGCTCTGTACTAAGCGATTAAGATAATAAGACGATGATGGCTCAATGCTCGCATGGGACTCGATTGCGAAGGGTTTAAAGATATCCGATTTCAACAAAGCGCGATTAAGCTCATCCCTCAGCTGCTGCCAGCTAAAATCGCCTTCATCGCCCATCGAAGAGCTAACAAACACCTCAATACGGTCACGATCAATGACCTCGGCGTCCATTTCATTTGCATCCATAGAACCTCCTAATGATCGAGTAGATCCATAGAATAACAAGCAGCGCGGACCAATTGTGCGGACGAGAAATCGGTCGCTACAGCGCTCGATTCAATAGTTTATATCGTCAACGTCTTACAACTGAACTGGCCTGGACCGTTCGATGCGCGCGAAACAGCAAGTCGCCCATTCTCGACCTATTCTCAGTCGCTACTCGCGGAGGGTTGCATCTCATCGTCACTCCCCCTCTTCTTACGCAACACATGCATCGCATGCTCGCCCAGGATCGCGGTGGACAACTTCAGCGCGGCACCCTTAACGGACTTGAAGAAATTCTCTAAGAACGGTGCGTTCATGTCGTAGTAATTCATGTTCCTAAACAGCGCATAAATCGCGAGGAACGTTTGGGCAATGACCACTACAACACTCATTGCAAGAGCGTTATAAGGGGACTGGGAAATCCAGATCAAGGACCTTAAGCCCAGTTGGACAAACCAATCTCCAACGACCAATAATCCGTCTTGGGCAGACTCAATAAACCCATAGGGCAAATAGTTGTGAATAAGGAACCCAATAACAAATTGGTAAAAGTCTGAACACACAAGCGAGGCTGCCATTACAGTGCACTCAACAATAATCAACACAATTGAAAAGGTGAAAACCATGTTGAGAACACCCTTGCTGGGAACACAATCTGCCAAAGAAAAAAGTACAAGGCTTAATCCAAAAGAGAATAAGGAAAAGTAGCAAGGAAGAAGCCAAAAAGAGAAACAATGCAAAAGAAGAATCGCCATCGAAGCTGCCCAGTTCCAAGGTTCGATCCGGCTCCATCGCATCCGCAATGGATAAAGGCAGCACGCTCGCGAACCCAGTCGATAGCCGAGATACGCAATATGGGGCTTTTTGAATTCAACTTCATGAGGTTGCTTGATAGATGGCCAAATAACCCCTTTAACGACTTTCTTTGCTTGCAGGCAACTCATAGCAGAAGCCCTCTTGGCCGCAGATGCTTCATAGCTCCAGGTAATATAAACAAAGGCACAACCATACAAGGAGCAGGCAACGATCAAGAAAAGCAGCGCGCCCACTCTATAAGGAAACTCAGGAATTCCACCAGACACGAGCCCGGTTAAATATGGATCAAATGCAAGAAGACCAGCGCAAAAACGTAACGGATATCCATAAAGAACAATCCTAAGAGTACCAAAGCACATTTTAAAGACGTCATGCGTGCGCGATTCCTCTTTAGGATCAATGTATCCAAAGTGTTTCGCAGATTTAAATGTATTCATCCCGCTCAAGGCCAGCGAGTCATCATGACGCCGAACATACTCGTCCCAGAGTCGCTCACCTTTAGCCCTAGCCCTCTCATAGAAGCAAGCAATGATAAAGACCAAGACGTATGCAACGCCCAAAACGGAAGCAAGGTAATGATCACCAGAAATTACATCGCCAGCCAACGTGTGCCCGTCTACCCATATAGTCGCACAAACCAAGAAAGCGGCAATTGCCTTGGCAGCGACAACGAGCATGGCAACAATTATGGTATGACGCTCATTTCCGCCGCCAAGCAACGGGAGCCTATTTCTGCCCGCACTCTGCGGGTTTGTCCTATCCTCTGCAATGCCCCTAATATCATTAATCAAATAACGCGCCTGGTAGCCACAGATGTCAACGACAAACACAAGTAAGAAGAACCGGAAGAACCACTCCCCAAGAGAATAGCCTCCTCCCAGGGAAGTACCCAACAAAGCCCCGCCTAAATAAAAGAAGCTTTTCATTGAATCGCGAGGCCGCGTGTACAACAGACGAAGGAATTTACCTCTAAATTGCGAGAAGTAGTGACCCGGCCTATTATCCTCAGACACCCCATTACCATTCTCTCGAGAATCCTTAGGGGCACCTTTTTTATTAAGGTTTAATATCTCTTCAAACGTCAGCCGACTATAGTCAGTAGCTATGAAATAGCAGTACAAAAGATATATAAGAGCGGACATAACAACCAACGGCAGTAGAAGCCTGACCCATTTATTATGCACGGTAAGCAGCAATAGCAAAGAAAGCAAAACGCATCCGATAACAAGCGATACAAGCGCAAGTGCAAAATGCACATAGTGCCTACGCGCGCCCCTATTTGTTAGATGATGAATATTGGCAGTGATTAAACGAGAAGAAAACTGGTTCCAACCCAGTGCAATAGTCCTATTGCCCGTCGGCACTATCTCGGAAATCCTCTTTTCGATCATTTCCATATAGTGATAGCGAAACATGCGTTCCTGGCCGATGCTGGAGCCGTAAAATCCGGCTACAAGAATCACACAGGCCGCAATCGTTGCGATTCCCTCATTCTTCCAGGGAATGGTACTTTCGGTACCGCCAAATCCAGCGGCAACCGAATACAGAATGGCAAGAGCTGCAATACAGGCAACGAGAACTTGAACGATATGATCCAGAGACACCCTATGGTCCTCACGGGCTTGGTCAAGCTCAAACAACAGCCACTCGAGCTCTTCCTGATTGTCATCTTCAGTGGTATCACTCATATCTGACATCCTTATAAGAAAGAAACGACTGGTTCATCATAAAACGGCGCTCAAAAACAAACAGACCCAAATTGCCCAATACTCCTTACTGGGCAATAAAGGGCAAGCGGCCAAAATAATGAGAACGCCTTCAGTGACTTTAGCGATACCCCATGCACGACTCGAAGCAATTCACAATGGAGGAACTATTATCTTTGCAGTAATGAAAAACAATATCGGCAGGCAGCATGACAATCCCCAGTAAATAGTCAACCAAATTGCAAGGTCAAAGAACGGATGTTAACGTTATGAACCAGGCAGTGAAAGCCTAAGGCAATGGTACTCCCTAAGACTTTAACGGAGTACATTGTCTAATAATTTTCGTCAAACAGATGAACGGATGCGTCTACGACAGACTATGCACCGACCTGTTCTTCGATGTCGTCGACAGGCGCTAAGAGAAGGAACGACCGAACACGATAGTTCTCACGAGCAACATCGCACCAAGCGGGTGAGACGAGTTTTTCACAGGCAACGACACTCTCTTCTGCGCCCTCGACAGGCTGTTCGACAAGGCGTTGCTTTTCATGATGCGGGGCCCGAGCTATCGCGGCAGGGAGCTCGGGCCCCGCATTTCCCAGGTCTGGGACAGAAGTACGAAGTGGCCCTCGCACCGATTTTTCGACGCTATACCATCATAGAAGCAGGGGATTCATGGCGGCAGTGTGCAAATTATATAAGCGGACGATAGCTGTGAGCGAAGCCGGCAAACGTATTAGGCTGAAGTCTTAAGACTCCCGTCCCGGAAACGCTCGCTATCGAAGACTAGAACAAAAATCACAAGTGAAAGGACACAACAGTTGGACTAACGGTATACAGCAGCGGCACTATTAAGCCAGCCAAATAAATCAAAATTCTGCCTAAATCGATCGGTGTCGTTAGTTATCTGACCATTCCTAACAGAAGAGGGATGAAATACGGAACACTCCACATCTTTCATCGGCTTGGCAGTAAAACAGATCTTATTCGGAAAATCAATTGAATCGAATTTACGGATATTGTCATCTGAGCAGCCATTCATTTGACTGAACTTGACAAATAAATTATCCCAGCTGATCCGTTCAACACGACGACGCCATTTTTCTTCAGCCTCTTCAGCAGTTGAATAATGAAGAAAGACGACTTCGATATCAGCAATCTTGGCAACAACCTTGTTTTCTTCACCTTTGCCAACCAACTCCTCATAGTGAGAAGAATCCCTTGCATCAATAAACTCTAAAGGCAAAGAGACATAGCGTCTTAAATCTGACGCGAACCTAACATAGTCCTCAGCAAAAAAATATAGCCCACAGGTTGGCGAAAGATAGGGGAGGTTGAAGTATCTGTATACAGTGCCAGCCCAGCAATTGTTTGATATCACCGTAAAGTCGGTGGACCTAAGTCGCTTTAGACGGACTCTTCCCAGGCAACGATTGGTTTTTTCACGTAAAATCCTTTCAGCGACACCAACATAATCAATCAATCAAAACACCCTCAATCAAGCTAAATACGAATCGGACAAAGCGAAAGCTATTTGGCAGGACACAACTCATCAAGGTACTCCCCCAGCTCTTCCTCCCAGTCGGGCATATGGAAGCCGGTCGACTCGAGCCTGGACAGGTCGAGCGCGGAGTGGACCGGGCGCGGGGCGATGGGGCCCTCGGCGTTCGTGTAGTAGTCGGCGGTCGACACCGGCACGACCCTGTCGCCGTTGCCGTTGGCGGCCTCGAAGACGGCGCGGGCGATGTCCGCCCAGGACCTCACGGCGCCGGAGCCGGTGCAGTTATAGGTCCCGTAGGGCGCTTTCGCGTCCAGCACGTGGAAGATGGCCGCGGCCATGTCGCGTGTGAAGGTCAGGCGGCCCAGCTGGTCGTCGACCACGGTGACGTGCTCGAGTTTATCCTCCGGGTCGGCGACGCGGTCGGAGAGCGCCTTCATGGTCTTCACGAAGTTGCGGCCCTCGCCGATGACCCAGCTGGAGCGCATGATGTAGTGGCGCGGGCACCCGGCAACGGCGATGTCGCCGGCGGCCTTGGTCTGGCCGTAGACGGACAGCGGGCTGAGGGGCTCGTCCTCGGTGTGGACCTCGGCGGCGCCGTCGAAGACGTAGTCGGAGGACACGTGGACGAGCGCGATGCCGTGCTCGGCGCAGGTGCGGGCGAGCAGCGCCGGCCCGGTGGCGTTGGCCTTCCAGGCGATCGCGCGGCCCTCGGGGGTCTCCGCTTTATCCACGGCCGTGTAGGCGCCGCAGTTGATCACGGTGCCGTAGAGCGACCAATCGTATTTGGAGTAGGCCGCCGGGTCGGACATGTCGAAGGTGTCGATGTCGCAGAAGTCGAAGTCCTTCGCCACGCCGCGCTCCTCGGCCAACTTGCGCACAGCGTGCCCCAGCTGGCCGTTGCAGCCGGTGACGAGGGTGCGCCTGGGCGCCATGGGGACGACGTCCTTCAGCATCGGGTGGTTCAGGTCGGCCTCGGATACGGTGGCCTCCGAGAGCGGGATCGGCCACTCGATGGCGAGCTCGGGGTCGGCGAGGTTCACGAAGGTATAGGTCCTCTTGAGCTCGAGGGACCAGTGGGCGTCCACCAGGTAGGTGTAGGCGGTGCCGTCCTCCAGGGCCTGGAATGAGTTGCCCACGCCGCGCGGGACGTAGATGGCCTTGGACGGGTCGAGCGTGCAGGTGAAGACCTTGCCGTAGGTGGCGCTGCCCTCTCGCAGGTCGACCCATGCGCCGAAGACCGAGCCGCGGGCCACGGAGATGAACTTGTCCCAGGGCTCGGCGTGGATGCCGCGGGTGACGCCGCGGCTGTCGTTGTAGGAGACGTTGTTCTGGACGACGCGGAGGTCGGGGATGCCGAGCGCGCACATCTTGGCGCGCTGCCAGTTCTCCTTGAACCAGCCGCGCGAGTCGCCGTGGACGGCGAGGTCGACGACCTTCAACCCGTCGATGCCGGTCTCGGTGACGGAGAGGTCCTTCTCGAATGCGATATCTGCCATGTCTCTCCCCTCCTACTGCCCCTGGGCCCTGTACCTGGCCTCGGTGGCCTCCTTGGCCGGGCGCCACCAGGACTCGTTGGCCACGTACCAGTCTATGGTCTGCTTAAGCCCCTCTGCGAAGTCGGTGTGCGCCGGCCTCCAGCCGAGCTCGCGCTGGAGCTTGGTCGAGTCGATGGCGTAGCGGCGGTCGTGGCCGGGGCGGTCGGCGACCCAGTCGAAGTCCTCGGGGTCGCGGCCCATGGCCTCGAGGATCATGCGGAGCACGGTGATGTTATCCCTCTCGCCGTCGGCTCCGATGAGGTAGGTCTCCCCCATGCGGCCCTTGGTGAGGATGTCCCAGACCGCCGAGGAATGGTCCTCGGTGTGGATCCAGTCGCGGACGTTCTCGCCGCGGCCGTAGAGCTTGGGGCGCACGCCGTCGACGATGTTGGTGATCTGCCTGGGGATGAACTTCTCCACGTGCTGGTAGGGGCCGTAGTTGTTGGAGCAGTTGGAGATCGTGGTGCGAAGGCCGTAGGTGCGGGTCCAGGCGCGCACGAGCATGTCGGAGCTGGCCTTGGTGCTCGAGTACGGGCTGCTCGGGTGGTACGGCGTCTCCTCGGTGAACTTCGCCGGGTCGTCGAGCGCCAGGTCGCCGTAGACCTCGTCGGTGGAGACGTGGTGGTAGCGGACGCCGTATTTGCGGACGGCCTCCAGCAGGCGGAAGGTGCCCTCCACGTTGGTGCGCAGGAACGGCTCGGGGTCGGCGATGGAGTTGTCGTTGTGGCTCTCGGCGGCGTAGTGCACGATCGCGTCGTGGCCCGGGACGATGCGGTCCAGCAGCCCGGCGTCGCAGATGTCGCCCACGACGAGCTCCACGCGGTCGGCGGGAAGCCCGGCGATGTTCTCGGGGTTGCCGGCGTAGGTCAGCTTGTCCAGGACGGTGACGTGGACGTCGGGATGGTTGTTCACGACGTAGTGCACGAAGTTGCTGCCGATGAAGCCGCAGCCGCCCGTGACGATGATGTTTTTCGGCTCGAAGAGCTCTTCAGGCATGTTTCTATCTCCCATTGGGTCGGATTAGTACTCGCGCGGGCTGTTGACGATCTCGCCGGCGGCGACCTTCTTGAGGTGCTGGCCGTAGACCGACTTGCCGTAGGCCTTGGCGGCCTCCTCCAGCTCGGCGGTCGTGATCCAGCCGTTCTCCCAGGCGATCTCCTCGGGGACGGACACGGGCAGGTCCTGGGAGTGCTCCACGGCGCGGACGAACTCCGCGGCCTCGTGGAGGCTCTCCATGGTGCCGGTGTCCAGCCACGCGTAGCCGCGGCCCAGGGTGACCACCGACAGCGTCCCCTCCCCCAGGTACATCTGGTTGAGCGTGGTGATCTCCAGCTCGCCGCGCGCGGAGGGCTGCACCTTATGGGCCTTGGCGGCCACGTCGCCCGGGTAGAAGTACAGCCCGGTGACGGCGTAGGAGCTCTTGGGCTGGGCGGGCTTCTCCTCGATGGAGACGGCACGGCCCTCGCGGTCGAACTCCACGACGCCGAAGCGCTCGGGGTCGTCCACGTGGTAGCCGAAGACCGTGGCGCGGCCCGACTCCGCGTTCTGGACGGCGCGCGTCAGGTGGCGCGACAGGCCGTTTCCGTAGAAGATGTTGTCGCCGAGCACGAGCGTGCACGGCTCGCCGGCGATGAACTCCTCGCCGATGGTAAAGGCCTGCGCCAGGCCGTCCGGCGAGGGCTGCTCGGCGTAGGAAAGGTTCACGCCGTAGCGCGAGCCGTCACCGAGCAGGCGCTCGAAGTTGGGGAGGTCCGTCGGCGTGGAGATGACCAAGATGTCCCGGATGCCCGCCAGCATGAGGGTGGACAGCGGGTAGTAGATCATGGGCTTGTCGTAGACCGGCAGCAGCTGCTTGGAGGTCACGAGCGTGAGCGGGTACAGGCGCGTGCCGGACCCGCCGGCGAGGATAATGCCTTTCATTTGATAACTCCAAAAATCATAAACCTAGTGAAGAATATTTTTGAAATTCGCAGTCACGCCATTGAGAGTCGACCTATTCATAAAGAGATAAATGAAATATAGCGTCAAAAAGCCGACAATAGCGAAAGCAGCTGGAACACACAGGACGAAACCGATGAATGCAGCCGTTAAAAAAACCTCTTCTACCGTCATAGATGAAGCAGCAACATTCAGTTTTTTATTCAAATATCTTTCAGACCAAAGCGACCTCAAAACAATACTGACAACCACACCAAGTAATACGAAATCAAGGGATTTAAGAACAAACACTCCGAGCAGGGAAAGCAAAGCGCTGACCCCAACAGTCATCAGATTAACGACGAGTAAAGTTCTTTCCTCACGCAGCACCTTGAAATACGTAGTGCAGCAGATGTTCATCTTTGTATCGAAAACGCAAATGGGCAGGAGAACTGCAAAGTAGCGGAGACTATCCGAATATTGGGGAAGCCAGAGGGAGAGCAGCCAGACCATCGGGAAATAAAGAAGAAACACACCGGGAAAAGCGAGCTCCATGGTATCTCGTACAGTTTTATAAAACTTTCTACGATCCTCATTAGTGCCTTGGCGAAGAGCAGGGAACAATACCATTGCCGCCTGCGAGACAAAAGTGATAAAAAAATTTACAAGAGAAAGCGATAAAGACACCTTGCCAAATACTTCGATGCCCCAGGCCGAGTCGACAAGAGCCCTTGCCACGCCTAAAACCAGCATGTCTGCAATATTCGCAAACATAAGGCTGCAGCCGATCTTCATGTTCAAAAACGCGTCGTATATGGAGTCCTTTAAATGTAAAGGACGCGCAGAGAGAAAATCCTTTGCATGATAGCAGCAGTAAGCAAGGCAGCAGGAACGGGAGAGGATGAAACTGATTACATAGACCTTAAAGTCCGTCACGCCGAGAATGACAAAAAACAGCATAAGAACCAGGAATGTGAACCGGTCCACCATGGACGAGAACGAGAATAATTTCGTTTCATTCATTGCTTGAAAAACATAGCCAAGTAAGCCGCTCAAATTACAGACGACTGTATAAGCAGCGAAAGCAGAAAGAACAAACGCTCTGTCCGGTTCCGGGGCCAGGAAAAACGTCCCCGCAAGAACACCAGCGGCTACGATCAGCTGCTGAAAAATCTCAAAGTATAACGATGAGACAATCCTATGTTTATCAATCTCCTTACGGTTCTTCCCGCCTTCGATCAAATAGATTCCATCGTTAAGCCCAAAATGAAAAAAACCAGAATAGCTTGCATAAAACACGAAGAGCTGCCAGTAACCATAACTTGCCACGCCGAGAACTCTAGGCACGACCAAAGACATTACGACACTTACAAATAGAGACAGTCCTTGGGCGACAAAGGCAATAACGGCGTTCTTCGCGAGGAGTTTGATGTCAAGTCCCTCACCAGAGGCCATAGATTCAAATCCCTTTCCTTAAAAGCCAATAGGAAAACAAATAGCTACATCAGAAGTAAAAGAACTAAATCTTTCGCAGTAAAACCCCGAGGGAAAATGAGCCTTTCTTTCAGGAGCCTTACTTTTAAAAGAAACCCAAAAGAGTCGGAAGCAAATAGATTAGAAAGTCTCGCCAGCGTAGAGTTGGACACGGAGTACTTGCCGACAATAGCAGACAACGCCAACCTAATAGAACAATAAAATTTTGCCTTTTCCTTTAACTTTAGAGGAAGTTCAGAAATAGAAAAACGCTGGTCAATGCTCATACCAACAGTGTTAGCGCCATGGAGTCGGTACAGCATGAGCGGTGTGTCAATGTTTATGAAGCACCCTGTAAAAGCGGTGTACAGACAGAGCCAACGGTCGTACATCAAGTTTGAATTGAGGATCTCATTCGCTTCATTTAAAAGGAATGCGGCAGCATTCTGATTAAATATCATGCTTGAGCCATTTGAGGAATAAGCATTCGAAAGCAATCCAGCCGCATAATCAAGATCCGAATAGGTCGAACAACAATCGCGTATATTTAGAATAGGATTGAGCTCAGCATCGGTCACAGTTAAAGCACAGGTTGCCAAAACTGGGCGATTGTCTTTAACAGTCTCAAGCGCGTTCTCGATGACCTGTACGGATAATTCGATTTTTTCGGGTAGCCAGATGTCATCTTGATCGCAGAGCATAAATAGAGAACCACTCGCGTGTTTCAAGCCGTTAATAAAATTGGCAGTTGGACCATGAAAGCCAGAGTCATTATTGACGACAACTAAACGATTTCCTAGTTTTATTTCATACTTTTGGACAATTGAGAGAGTTTCATCGGTTGAGCCGTCATCGCTGACAATTAACTCCCAGTCTTGGTTAGTCTGGGTCAAAAGAGAGACCAATAACTCCTCAATATATTTAGCGCCGTTATACGTCGCTAAAACGATACTTACTTTCATTTAGTTCTTCCCGTCTGAACAATGTAGATACAGTGCAGCTGTTGCGAAAGCAATAGTCCGAAATAATCGTAAATGTAATCAAATAGAGCCAAAGGGCTACAGATCTTTCTGCGCCAATAATGATCCAACAAATCGTTATGCCCGGAACACAGGCAAGAAGCGCATAATTCCTAGATCTAAACGCAAATCGAAGAAATCTAAGTTGACATGCGATAAATAGACATAACCCAACCGCACCAAAATCAACGAGAAAATCTGTCAACGTACCGTGAGTCGTGACGCTAGTTACCGTCTCACCCCAATCACCCGAGGCAAAGTAGTTGTAGTTCCCGATACCGTATCCAAAAATAGGGCGTTGAGCCCATCGCTGCACGGCCCTCATCCAGAGCTCGACACGAAACTGATTTGATCCATCGTCATATGAAGCAACAAAAAAACGATTGAACAGCCAGTCACTTACAAAAGAAGAAACAGCGACAAAGCCAAGACAAAGGCAAACGACAAGAAGAAATGAAGTTACAAGCTTTTTTGTAACTTTATCGCGATAGAACGCAGCAATAGAAAGAATAGTAATTAGTCCCGCACAGAGCAAACCGCTACGAGAGCCGGTAAGAACAATAGAGATGAAAGCAAATCCCGAAAGAGCAAAACCAAGCAGTCTTAATATAAGTTTGCGCTCGTAAAAAGCCATCATAATCGCAAAGGAAAGCTGCAGGACGACCAGCAATGCAAAGTAATTAGCATCAATAAAATGCCCAGTAAGACTCAATGGGTATATTCTACCGCCATAATTACCCGATTTTATATACTCGGAAAATACAAGAAAAGTGGAGGCGGCGACAGAAAGGGCAACGCTTCTGATGACGAGTAGCAGCTCGTCACGGGACCATCTTCGCGTAGTCTCCAGAAAGAAGAACAGAAGGATAACTGTAAAGAGTCCCATCCTTAATAGGAGTGTAGTAACGACCATTTCAGGAGCGACAATCACTGTCATCAAGCATCCGAAACCCATAATAAATAAGAATCCGAAAAGAAATAGATTGTCAAACTTACCTATGCGATAGCTCTTCTTATCAAACATTAGGGATAGAACGAGCAGGGCTATTGATAGGACAGCAGATTGGAAAGTAAACGAATTATCTTGAGCGATGAGAATCTGAAATGGCAACAACGAAAGGGCCAATACGATTAACGCAGACTGTCGTCCGGACCGCCTCGCTTTGTATTCCTCATGCACACAATCGTCGTTCAATTCGTATTTACTTACCATGCTCACCTAACAAGCCTCTCGTAAAACTCCATCATCTTTTCTGCATTAGTTTCTGCCGAGTACCCGGCCAAAGCCAATTTTTTAGCTGCTTCGTCATCACGTCCCTCGGCAAGAGCATCGGATAGAGCAGATATCCATTCTCCAAATAGTCGATCAAGCCCTACGAACCTACCGCTGCCTGTAATATCGCTTTCGGCAGGTACACCAGTCGAGAAGACACACCGAAGCCCGGAAGCTTGGGCCTCGACAGCAGAAATGGGCAGCCCCTCATAAAGCGAGGGCATAAAGAACACATCGAAAAGCGAATAGAAGCGGGCTACATTGCTTCGGATACCAAGCAAAATAATCTTGTCTGAAAGACCAAGGGAAGCAATCTTATCCTCAACAGCGAGACGCTCCTCTCCGCCGCCAAGAATAACCATACGAGCCTCGGGCACTTCCTTGACATAAGACGCGAACACATCAACGGCAAACGAATAGTTCTTTTGCTTAACAAAACGCCCCACGCAACCTATAACCGGAGCGTTCTCAGAAATACCGAGTTCCGCACGCAGGCTCTCACGGGCGATAGCGTTATATGCAAAATCGTCAAGACAAATACCGTTGTTTATAAGTTCAAACGGCGCATTGCCAAACAAGTATTTGCCAGCTTCGTTAGAGCAGGCGGAGTAGGCATTCGCGAAACGCTTGCCGAACGCAATAAGCGGGGCGTTTCGCAAACGATGGATGGCATTGTCGGATGAACTATTAAGGTGGCTGTGAATAACACGCACACCCACGCCGGCACGTTGGCATGCCCGGAGAGTTACGAACGCATTATTGGGCACATGGCAATGTGCGATGTCATAGTTACCCGCAACTTTACCAAGAACATCGGTCGCCTCGCGAGCAAACTCAAAGGGCGACGTTCTACCATGCGAGACAACGTACACTGAAGAACCTTCTGCCTTCAGCTCATCGTCAAGGCTGTTGGGAAAAATAAGGCGACCCGATTCAGACGAATGATGAAAGAAATCAAAATGAAAGCGATCTCTATCGATATACCTATTCATATTGAGAACAAAGCGCGTCACGCCTGAATCCGATGCAAGCGAAGGCACTATCTGAAGAACATTAATCACTATTAGCCCTATCCAAGAAATACTTTCGAACAATAGTTGCGCAATCATCTGCATCAAAACCAGCACCTCGCACGAGAGCTGGATAGACATCCCTATTTGTCGGCTTTCGAACCATCTCAACAGCTTTATCAGCCCAGGCAGACTCACCGACAGAGAGCGGTACCAAAGCTTCAGCATCCGTCACATGAGCTTCCAGGGGCAAAGCCTCCGAGCACACAATGGCGCAACCTGAGCATTGAGCCTCGATACACACAATGGCAAGTCCCTCAAATAGCGATGGCATAAGAAAACAATCGAGGGCAGAGTAGACGGGAGCCGGATCGGGGAGATAGCCCGGCATAATTACCCTTTCTCTAACGGCCAGCTCGTCAACTAAACTCTCGACCTGAGGACGCAAATCCCCCTCACCCACCATCAGGTAATAAGAATTTGGCTCACGCTTCAGAATCTCGGCAAAGACCCTAATCTGAAAGAGAGGGTTCTTCGCCTCAGCGATACGTCCGATATTTCCAAATAAGAACGCGTTCTGTGGAATATCAAAGCTATCGCGAATCTCAGCACGCGATGCAGCATCGAATCTAAAGCGCTCAGTATCAATCCCATTGTTAACGACCTCGAATGGGCGACTGCCAAATAGATAACGACCAGCATCACTCGAACAGGCAAGGCAAGCGGTGGCGCTGCCGCTGAGAACGGTTTTTCCAAAGGTATGCATAACCGCCTTAGCCGCCGCTTGTCCAGATCCAAAGGCCGAGTTATGAGAATGGACGACGCGCATGGGAACACAGTGCTTCATGGCAACCTCGGAGTAGAGGAACCCCATGCCGTTCATGGTGTTAATGTAGACCGCATCTGGATTCATGGAATTTACTAGTTCAGCAAAACCCTTGGATCCATCGCAGAGCCTCTTAAGCTGTCCAGGTTTATAACCAGAGAAAACCGTATAACGATCGATTCCCAACTTAGCAAGCTCATCGTCAAATGAGTCATTCCAGTCCCAGCATGAGTACAGCGAAAAAGAAACGCCCTTTCCTTGCAGCCGGCGAAAGAGTTCCATGAGAAAAGTCTCGATTCCGCCTTGGCCCCATGCCTCCGCGTAGCAGAGCACACGTTTACCAGTCGGATAAGAAATCGGCGCAGGGACTTTGCATACAATCTTACTCAACCCTATCACCCTTACGTCGAAGTACGACACGATAAACGAAAGAGCGCAACGAGTTGGGCATCATACAAACCATGGCATGCGGGTAATAGGAACATAAATAATCTCGTTTGGTGAAATATCCACGCTCAACCTGTGCCTTTTTAAATGCCTTGGCAAATTTAAGGTATCGGATCCCTCCCCTACGGGCGTAAAAATCCTCGCTTACGCGCATGGCCACAAGTGGTTCACTAAGGTTATCTGCCTTGCAACCGCATGCAAGCATCCTATTAAAAAGATCCCAGTCCTCGAAATATAGAAAATCGGAACTATAGTTACCTGCCTCCATGACCTTCGACTTCCTGAATGTCATCGGAGGATGACGAAAGGGGTTGCGCCTCTTCGAGTAGGCGAAAATGGCATCCATACCTTTAGGGAGATCGGTCAAAGCGACGGGCTTATCGGGAGATTCAACGAATTCGGCAACATCGCTCCCGACCATGTCAAGCCCGCTACAAATAGCGGCAAGCTGCTTTTCCATACGATCAGAGCGAGCGACATCATCGGTATCCATGCGTGCAACGATTTCATTAGAGCAAGCGAGCATACCTTGGCGCAAGGCATAGCCCAGCCCATGGTTTTCATCATAGGAAACAAAATTAAAGAGGCCTGAATACTCCGAGTCATAATCTGAAAGCACGTCTTCAAGCTCGCGTGTAAGCGGACCATCCTTGACCATGACAATTTCAGACGGAGAAACCGTTTGATTTAGCATGCTGTCTAAAGCCTGAATCAAAAAGGCGGGTTTTTCATTTTTGTAAATGCTCATCAATACGCTGTAAGGGCAAGTATTGACTGTCTTCATCTATCGTCCCGTCCTCTTCTTGCCAAACATGGCGCCAAAGGTGCCGGTAAAGCATTTCCAATCCATACGGAAGCAGCGATTCTGTACGTAGTGGAGTTCAATCTTTTGTCGCAAGCCGCTCTCGAACGTCGCTTCATTTCGATCCGTTGCTTGCCAAAGCCCAGTAATGCCGGGCTGGACAGAAAGCAGCTCAGCCTTCTCCTCGTCGGAGAAGTGCTGCTCGAGCTCGTCCCTTGTAATAGGACGAGGGCCGATGACAGAAAGGTCACCGTTCAGCACGTTTAGAAACTGAGGCATCTCGTCGATAGAGCATTTACGAATGAATTGACCAATCTTGGTAATGCGGGGGTCATCGTCGACCTTGCGCTCGACTACCCACTGATGTAGTTGTTCAGGACTCAAGTACTTCTGTACATCGCCAGCGTCGGGGACCATGCTGCGGAGCTTAAAAATCTTGATGGTCTTTCCGCTCTTGCCAACTCGTTCTTGCGTATACATAGGACTGCCAGGTGATTCAAGGCTAATGAGCGCGCACACCACAGTAATAGGAATAAACAGTAGGAGGCTCATCAAAAGACTGAACACCAGGTCAAACAGCCTCTTAACAAACCGATAGCCAAGCGTACCGCTCGGCTTAATCTGATTGAAAGCCAGTGCGTCCCCCACTGATGCACAGCTCCCTGTCATTTCCTTAGCAGCCACAGTCAAACGTACGTCCCCGTTCCCCAGGGATCCCCCAATCGATAAATTCAAAAAAGCGAACAACTTGCCGGCGCAACGTCTCCCTTTACGTTTTGCTGGGCACGTCGAGCGGAAGCACTTCCCTAAAACTGGAATCGCCTTCGCCTACGTCCACCAGGCACCAGCGCTTGCGACGGTCGATCTTGTGCACGCGGGCCTCTTGCCCCACCAAGGGGCCCTGCTCTATGTGCAGCACGCCGTCTTCTATGCGCGCCACGCTGTTGCGCACCACGCCGTCGTCGTCCAGCACGCTGCGATACCAATCCTGCGCATCGTCCGGCATGGGCATGTACGCCCGCTCCCTACTGCCGGCGATGCGACAGCCAAAGCTCAACTGGGCTAAAGCCCTATCGAGCGCAGCGGCATCGTGCGTGGCGACGAAGAAATATTCCTTGTACATGGGTTTGGTTTGGAGCGACCAGGCGCCGTCCCGCTTAAACCAGAACTCCTTTTGCATCACAAAAGCGTCCTGCAGCACTTCATGCGGGATAATGCGGCGGACCTTTTCGCAGGTCTCGCGCTCTTTACCATTGGGGGTGTGAACCAGATACCAGCGGACTCGGCCATGCTGGCCTTTGGTAATAGCGCCATTAAAAGCGCCCGGCAGCTTCTCTTGCCGCCGTGCTGCCTGCTCCATGTTCTCGCCCCCTTTTCTTGCTTTGCGGCACACGCAAATGCAGGGGCGTTTAGAACAGGCTTCTCGCTCGCAGCTAGGCGCAGTCGCAAAAGTACAGGTTTCTGTAGAGGCGTATGGAGATGTATCTACTGGCAGTACATTTTGCTTAATCTGCGCAAACGCGAGTAAATTGCTCGTATAATGACCTGTGTCGAAAGATACAAAAACCTGTACCTTTTTGTGCAACAAAAAAAGCCGCTGTATCAGCGGCTTTTTCTCGTTTGGGCAATAAAAAAGGCGACCGCCCTTTGTGGACGGTCGCCTTTAGCTGTTGTGTGGTTTACGCTAGGCGCGGGTCTTGATCTCCTCGAGCACCTTCGCAACAAACTCGTCAACGCTCATCTGAACGGTCTCGTTGGAGCGATCGCGGACGGAAATGTTGCCGGCCTCGACCTCCTTCTCGCCCAGGATGAGCATGTAGGGCACGCGGTCGATGCTGCGGGCCTCGCGGATCTTGTAGCCGATCTTCTCGTCGCGATCGTCGCAGACCACGCGGATGCCGGCCTCCTCCAGCTTGGCGCACACCTCGTGGGCGTAGTCGCGGCTCTTTTCCGAAACCGGAAGCGCCTTGACCTGCACGGGAGCCAGCCAAGTGGGGAACTTGCCCGCAAAGTGCTCAATCAGAATACCGATGAAGCGCTCGATGGAGCCAAAGCACACGCGATGCAGCATGATGGGGCGCTTCTTGGTGCCGTCGGCGTCCACGTACTCCAGGTCAAAGTTGAGCGGCATCTGGAAGTCGAGTTGGACGGTACCGCACTGCCAGGTACGACCGAGCGAGTCCTCCAGATGGAAGTCGATCTTGGGGCCGTAGAAGGCGCCGTCGCCCTCGTTGACCTCGTAGTCCATGTGCAGCTGCTCAAGAGCGGTGCGGAGGCCCTCCTCGGCGCGCGCCCAGTCCTCGTCCGAGCCCATGGAGTCCTCGGGGCGAGTGGAAAGCTCAACGTGGTACTTAAAGCCAAACTTCTGGTACACGGAGTCGATGAGGTTGACCACGCCCACGATCTCGTCGGTCAGCTGGTCGGGGCGCACAAACAGGTGGGCGTCGTCCTGGTTAAAGCAACGCACGCGGAACAGGCCGTGCAGGGCGCCGCGCAGCTCGTGGCGGTGCACCAGGCCAATCTCGCCGGCGCGGATGGGCAGCTCGCGGTAGGAGTGCGGCTTGGAGGCGTACACCAGCACGCCGCCGGGGCAGTTCATGGGCTTAATGCAGTACTCTTCGTCGTCGATGACGGTGGAGTACATGTTGTCCTTGTAGTGATCCCAGTGGCCCGAGGTCTTCCACAGCTGCTTGTTCATGATAAGCGGCGTGGAGATCTCCACATAGCCGGCCTTGTGGTGAATATCGCGCCAGTAGTCCAGCAGCGTGTTCTTAAGGATCATGCCGTTGGGAAGGAAGAACGGGAAGCCGGGGGCCTCGTCGCGCATCATAAAGAGGTCCATCTCGCGGCCGATCTTGCGGTGGTCGCGCTTCTTGGCCTCCTCCAGCATATGCATGTGCTCGTCGAGCTCTTCCTTGGTGGCAAAGGCGACGCCGTTGATGCGGGTGAGCATCTTGTTGTCCTTATCGCCCTTCCAGTAAGCGCCCGAGACGCCGGTGAGCTTAAAGGCCTTGAGCGCCTTGGTGTAGCAGATGTGGGGGCCGACGCACATGTCGATGTAGTCGCCCTGCTGGTAGAAGGTGATGCGGGCGTCGTCGTCCAGGTCGCCGATGTGCTCGACCTTGTACTTCTCGCCGCGCTCCTCCATAAGGGCGATGGCCTCGGCGCGGGGCTTCTCGTACACGGAGAACTTGAGATTTTCCTTGACGATCTTTTTCATCTCGGCCTCGATCGCGGGGAAGTCGTCCTCGCTGATCTTGACGCCCTCAGGCAGGTCGACGTCGTAGTAGAAGCCGTTGTCGGTCGCGGGGCCGTAGGCAAAGTCGGCCTCGGGGTACAGGCGCTTGATGGCCTGTGCCATGATGTGCGCGGCGGAGTGGCGGATGACGTGCGTGACCTCGTCCTGCGGGAGCTCGGCCACCGAACCGTCATTGTAGAGTGCCTTCATGGGTATGTTTTCTCCTCTCGGATGCCTGGTGCAAGTGCGTGCGATGCGCTCGGCGTTTTTGACTTGCATCATTATAGGCAGGTTGCCTTGGTATACAAGCGCCCGCCGCACCTTAATGGCACGGCGGGCGATTTTCTACGCATGCTTCATCGTGTGGGGGCGGGATGCGTGTGCGGCTTGCGGCGCCTGTGTGTGGCGCGCGGTGCCCGTGGCATGCGGCCGGCCCAGCGATGGATGCGTTACTGGATGCGAGTTCGGCAGTACGGGCAAACCTTCCAGTGCGCATCGAGCGGACGATGGCAGCTGGGGCACACGTTGCGAACCTGGGTGTCGCACACCGGGCAGACGACAAAGTCCTTCTCGATGGGCGCGCCGCACTGCGGGCAGGTGCCGTACTGGGCAAGCTGGCGCTCGCGCAGGGCCATGTCCAGCTCCTGCTCCTCGCGGTCGGACGCATAGGAGTGCGGGCGCAGGACCAGGTAGGCGATGAGACCAACAAACGGGATGAGGGCGATGATGCCCCACACCACGTAGGCGCTGGCGCCGCGGCGGCGAGCGTCGATGAACACATAGACGACCGACAGCACATACAGGGCGATGATGAAGCCGACAAAGGCATAGATGGCGCCCATAAGCTGCGGCGACATAAGCTCGGAGATGTATTTGGACATTGAGGTGTACCTTTCGGAATATTTATAGTCCGGTCTAGTTTACCACGGGGTTTGTTTATATGGGACTACGGTTGGGCGCAGGACCGCTGCGGACACAAACATCTCAATCTGTAACAGTTGGAGGTGGAATCCGGGTCCAGATGTTACAGATCGAGACAAACGATTCCATCCCGGTCTTCAATCTCAATCTGTAACAGGTAGGACCGAAATTCCCCTCTTACTATTACAGGTCAAGACAAACGGAGGCCCCGTCAGACCAATATCTCGATCTGTAACAACAACTCGGCAAAAATGGGTCTACCTGTTACAGAACGAGACAAAACTCTGACGTTAGGGCCGGCAGACAAGGTCGTTCACAATACCGAGTCTCCCCTCGCCTGCCGTTGGCGGGTGTTGCGGGGCTGTTCGCCGCATTGCCACCGTACTGGGGACGCCCAAACCGTAGGATGGTTTTATTGACATCCTGTCAACTTGTCTTGGAGGCACCGTGGCAGAAACGTTTGATATCGCAGTTGTGGGCGCGGGCATCACCGGATGCGCTATCGCGCGGCAGCTCGCGCGCTATGACCTGTCGATTTGCGTGGTCGAGGCGGCCAACGACATCGCGCTGGGCGCGTCGAAGGCCAACGGCGGCCTAGTGCACGCCGGCTACGATCCAGCGCCGGGCACGGTAAAGGCACAGGTCAACGCCCGCGGATGTGAGCTATATGGAACGTGGGCCCAGGAGCTGGGCTTTCTGTTCCGCCGCACCGGTTCGATGGTGCTGGGCTTTAACGACGATGACCGCACGCATCTGGAGCACCTGCGCCAGAACGGCCTGGCCAACGGCGTGCCCGAGCTGTCGATTATCGGTCCCGAGCGCATCCACGAGCTAGAACCGCGTGCCAGCGCCGATGCCACGTGCGCCCTGTGGTGCCCCTCGACCGGTTTTGTCGACCCGTTTGAGGTCGCCATCGCCGCGCTGGAGAACGCCGTCACCAACGGCGTGACGTTTATGCGGTCCGCGCCGGTGGAAGCCATTGAAGTAGCCGGCTCGGATGACGGAGCCGCGCGCTTTACGCTGGCGACGCCTGGCGGTAACGTGCGCTGCCGCTATCTGATCAATGCCGCCGGCAACGGCGCCGCGGACATCTCGCATATGGCGGGCGCCGAGGAATTCCAGATGGTCTGGCGCCAGGGCAACATCGTGGTGTTGGACAAAGAGCCGCGCGCGCTGATGCCGCTCTACCCCGTGCCGACGCCGGTGTCGAAGGGCGTCATCGTCACGGGCACGGTGCACGGTAACACCGTGATCACCGCTACGGCCGCCGAGCGCGAGCCAGGCGATACGCAGACCTACGCGAGCGATATCAACGCGCTGCTGACCGGCGCGCGCAAGCTGGTGCCCGATCTGGACACACGCCGCGTGGTTCGCGCGTTTGCCGGCGGACGTCCGGTTATTAAGGGGACGAACGATTTCTTTATTGGACAGTCGACCGTGGTGCCGGGGCTGTTCCAGGCGGCGGGCATTCAGTCGCCGGGCGTGGCGAGCGCCCCGGCCATTGCCGAGCGCATGGAGCAGGTGCTGCGCGATGCTGGCGTTGAGCTGCGCGAGCGGGCGGACTGGAACCCGATTCGCCGCGCGCCGGACGACTTTGACCGTGCGCCGCTCGCGCGCAAGGAAGAATTGATTGCGACCGACCCAGCATGGGGACAAATCGTCTGCCGCTGTGAGACGGTACCCGAGGCAGAGATTGTGGCCGCGATCCGACGCCAGCCGGGGGCGGTTTCGGTCGAAGGCGTCAAGCGTCGCTGCCGCGCAGGCATGGGCCGCTGCCAGAGCGGGTTTTGCCAGAGCCGCGTGGTGGCGATTCTCGCGCGCGAGCTGGGATGCGATCCCAGCGAAGTGTTGCTGGAGGATGCCGGTTCTTGGCTGGTCGAGGGACCTTTGAAGGGGGTGCGCTAGAATGGCGACGGATATCGAGATGGACGCTGGACGCGACGCCGAGATTGCTGCCGCGGGCGCCGTGCCGACGCAGGCCTTCGACGTGGTTGTCATCGGCGGCGGACCTGCCGGCATGGCGGCAGCACTTGCCGCGCACAAGGCCGGCGCGCACGTGGCCATCGTAGAGCGCGAGAAGCACCTGGGGGGAATCCTCCGCCAGTGCATCCACCCGGGCTTTGGTCTGTCGCACTTTAAGCAGGAACTCACCGGCCCAGAATACGCGCAGCGGTTTATCGACCAGGTGTGCACGACCGACATCGCGCTGTTCTTGGACAGCATGGTGATCGGGATTGACGGGGACTCGGACACCCAAGGTGCGAGCGACGCCGCCGTCCACACCGTCACGCTCATGAGCCCGACCGGCATGCTGCAGCTCACCGGGCGCGCCGTCGTTCTTGCCATGGGTTGCCGCGAACGCACGCGCAGCGAGATCAAGATTCCCGGCAGCCGTCCCGCCGGCGTGTTTACGGCCGGCTTGGCGCAGCGATACATCAATATCGAAAACCTCAAGCCCGGCTCGCGCGCCGTCATTTTGGGTTCGGGTGATATCGGGCTCATCATGGCGCGCCGCTGCACGCTCGAGGGCATTTCGGTCGAGGGCGTGTACGAGCTCATGCCGTACGCCAACGGCTTGCGCCGCAATGTGAAGAATTGCCTGGACGATTTTGGCATTCCGCTTCATCTGTCGACTACCGTCACGCGTGTGACCGGGCACGACCGCGTGGAGGCCGTCGAGGTCAGCCGAGTCGACGAGCACCTTGCCCCCATTCCGGGGACCGAGCGCATTGTTCCATGCGACACATTGTTGCTTTCGGTGGGATTGATTCCCGAGAACGAGCTTTCGGTGGGCGCCGGCGTTGAATTGGACCCACGCACGCGCGGCGCTGTGGTGGACCAGAGCCTGCAGACAGGCGTGCCGGGCATCTTTGCCTGCGGCAACGTTCTGCACGTGCACGATCTGGCCGACAACGTGACGACCGAGTCAGAGCGCGCCGGCGCGGCTGCGGCGGCGTACGCGTTAGGGGTTGCCGGCACCGCGGCGGGAGTGGCGGACGCGGGCTGCGAGCTCACGGTCTCCCCCGCCGGCATCGCAGGCTACGCACTGCCGGGCCGTATTACGACCGTCGGGCTCACTAAACTCAACTTCCGCGTACGCCGACCAGTCGATACCGCCCGCGTGCGTATCCTGGCTAACGGCGAGGAACTGTTCGCCGGTAAGATCCGTGCATTTAAGCCGAGCGTCATGGAAGGTTTCCCGCTGCCGGCGAAGGTCATCCAGCAAGCACTCGACCTGGGTGCCGGCGAGATTATCCTGTCCGTTGACCCCATCGAGGAGGCGTAAGGCCATGAGCGACAACATGATCGAGACGCTGCAGTTCAACTGCACAACCTGCCCGTCCGAATGCCTCCTGACCGCGGAGGTCGAGCGCGACGCCGATGGCCACGTAGCGGCGGTGCGCTCCGTAACCGGCAACAGCTGCCCGCGCGGCGATAAGTTTGCGCATCAGGAGCTCACCTGCCCCATGCGCGTGCTCACCACCACCGTGGCCGTCTCCGGCGGCGACGAGGCCCTGCTGCCGGTCCGCACGGCCGATGCCATTCCACTCGAACTCCATGCCCAAGCCATGGCCCTCATCCGCGGGCTGGTCGTCAACGCCCCCATTCACATGGGCGACGTGATCCTCCCCAACCTCCTAGACACCAACATCGACCTAGTCGCCAGCATGGACATCGACCCGGCCTAGCCAGTCATTTTAGGACGGGGCTATTTTAGCTACCCCACCATCAACCCCATCCCCTCCTCAGTTGCGGTGAAATAGTTCCTGATTTCCGCCAAACCCCGGCATCCAGGAACTATTCCACCGCAATTTCTTTGGGGATCGTGTATTTGGCTGTCACTCGATTAATGCCATTTTCAAAACTACCCCGGTTTACGGGGCTAAATCGATAACCACCAACCACACCGACCATTTTCGATTTTCACCAGGCCCTCTACCTGCGGTTTTATTTTCGCTATTTCAGCCAGGGTCAGCCAAGTACAATCCAGCCCCGTAATCCGCCATACTTTTGAAACCAGCTCATTTGGGACGGTGCTCTTTTGGCTAATTTCGCCTTCCGTCCCAGAAAAACCATGCCAAGGAGTGTCCCAAAGTGCCGGCATAAAAGGAACGTCCCCATGTGCCGGGCATGGGATACCATGGTGGCACCCTAGCGAAAGGATGTTTCATGGCACATGTCGATGACCAGCGTGTGGCGCGCGTGCTCGATGCGCTCGAGGCTCAGCACCCCGGCGCGCAGTTGCTTGTAAATGACCCGTGGTCGATTTATTACCTGACCGGCTTTTATGCCGACATGTTCGAGCGCTTTTGCGGCGTGCTGCTCGCACGCGACGCCGAGCCGGTGATCCTAGTCAACGCTCTGCACCAGCTGCCGGAGTACGACAATGCCCGCGTGGCATACCACTCCGATACCGACGTCGTGGCCGATGCCATCGCGCGCGAGGTCGATCCGACCAAGCCGCTCGGCATCGACACCGTCATGCGCTCCGGCTTTTTGATGCCCCTCATTGAGCGCCATGCCGCGAGCGAGTTCTTCCTTGGCGACTTTGCCGTCACCGCGGCACGCACCTACAAAGACGCTGCCGAGCAGGAGCTCATGCGCGTGTCCTCGGCCGCCAACGACGCCGTGATGGCCGACGCGATCAAGCACGTCCACGAAGGCGCGACGGAGCGCGAGATCGCCGACCAGATGCTCGGCCTGTATCGCAAGCACGACTGCGAGGGCTTTAGCTTCCCGCCCATCGTAAGCTTTGGAGCAAACGCCGGCGACCCGCATCACGAGCCCGACGACACTATGCTCAAGCGCGGCGATGTGGTGCTGTTCGACATCGGCGGCCGCTATCGCAACTACTGCTCGGACATGACGCGCACGTTCTTTTGGGGTGAGCCGGACGAAGAAACGACGCGCATCTACGACATTGTGCGCCGTGCCAACGAGGCGGCCGAGGCGCTCATCGCGCCGGGCGCACGCATGTGCGACCTAGACCGCGCCGCGCGCGACGTGATTGAGAACGCGGGCTACGGTAAGTACTTTACGCACCGCTTGGGCCACTCGATCGGTCTGCAGGACCACGAGCCGGGCGATGTCTCGCTCGTCAACGAACAGGTGATTGAGCCGGGGATGACCTTCTCCATCGAGCCGGGCATCTATCTCCCCGGCCGCACCGGCGTCCGCATCGAAGACTTGGCCCTGGTCACCGAATCCGGCGTCGAGATCCTCAACGCCTACCCCCACGATCCGGCCCGCCTGGACTAGCAAATGCAGCAAAGGGACTGCCCCCTTGCCGCATCCCGCCAAGGCCGCGCCACGAAAACGGCCTATCTACTACGTTTAACCCGCATGGGTCGACCATGCGGGTCTTTTTTGAAAATCGGCAAGCCCTCTACCTGCGGTTTTGATTTCACGATTTCCCGTGTGGTCGAGGGTAGTCGCCAAAACGTAGTAGATGGGCCCATTTCGTGGCGACAGGTCCTCGCCGCCCGCGGATTTAGCGCAGGAGGCCGGCTACTTCGCCGGCTAGGGTGATGGTGCCGGCTGCCACAAAGGGCTCACTGGCGGCATCGAAGGCCGCGAGGGCCTCGGATACGCTGGGGTATACGCCCGCGAGCTTGTCGGCATCCACCAGCGCGGCGAGCTCCTCTGCCGGCAGGGCGCGATCGGAATCGGTCTGGGTCACGACCACGCGCGGGAAGGCAGGAATCAGCACATCGACGATACCCGCCACGTCCTTGTCGGCTAGCGCGGCACACAGCAGCGTGGGGCGATTCTCTACGCACGGATCGATTTCATCCAGCGCGCTCACAAAGTTCTCGCAACTCTGAGGGTTATGGCAGGCATCAATCAGCTTGAGCGGATCGGTTCCCAGCACATCAAAGCGACCCGGCGTGGGGCAGCCCATAAGCGAAGCATCGAGCGCATCATGGTCCAGTTCGTGGCCCAAGTACCCCTCGCACAGCATGATCGCGCACGCAGCATTCTGCGGCTGATACGCCGGCTTAACCATACTCGAGGTATAGATCGCGCGCGGCGTGGTGCAGCTGAATTCCACCGTATCGCCCACGTGCGCCGGCACCTTGGTCGTGGCATGGCTCACCACCAGCGGCACAACGCCGCACTCGCGGCAACGGGCATCCATCACGCGTTGAACGCTCGCCTCATGCGTGCCCTCGCCCAAAACAACCAGGCGTCCGGGCTTAATGACTGCGGCCTTCTCCCCGGCAATGGCCTCGAGCGTGTCGCCCAGAATGCGCGTGTGATCGAGCCCGATACCCGTAATGGCTACGGCGACAGGATCGGTCGCACTCGTCGCGTCCCAACGTCCGCCCATACCGACCTCGAGCACGGCAACATCCACCGCAGCCTCGGCAAACACCACCAGCGCGGCAGCCGTTAGCAGGTCAAACGGTGTAATGGTGTACGCACGCTCCCCTGCGGCCAGACGATGAGCATTCACACGACGCCCCGCCTCAACGGCGGCAGAAACGCCACGGGCAAACGCATCGTCACTCACAACGCGCCCGTCGACCTCCATGCGCTCGGGATAGCGCACAAGCTGCGGCGACGTATACAGCGCGGTCTTTAACCCCTCGCCACGAAGAATGGCAGCCGAGAAACGCGTGGTCGAAGTCTTGCCATTGGTACCGGCAACCTGAATGCAATCAAAATACTCGTCCGGGCGCCCCAGCTCATCGAGCATATCGACAACCGTCTCCAACAACGGCCCAGCATCCCCAGAAATCCGCCCCGTATCAGCAGCCAGCCCCACAGCCTCACCAAACGAAAGCAAATCAAACGAGAACGGCACCGAATACGACCCCGAACGCTTAGGCATAAACCAAAGTCCCCTCAACATAAAAAGAGGCCCGTAATCAACAACGAGCCCCTCCCATTCAAAATATCAGCCAAACACCGCTTTGCAGCAGAATCAAGGCCACAACCCAGTGGCCCTTACTTGCCAGGCAAAGACAACCCCGTAAACGAACTGGGAACGGTTTGGGGCTTTGCTCGATACAAGTTCCGCACGAGCCGAAGGCCACTTAATGTGGCCTTCGTGCGAGCAGGACTGTCCGCAGTAGCGAGCAATGCCCCAAACCGCGCCCCCGAGTAAACCTTACGAGAAGTCAGCAACCTGCGAGGTCAGTGCCGCCAGGATCTCCTTGAGCTCAGCTGCACGGTCCCTCTTCTTCTGAACCACCGCAGGCGCGGCCTTGGCCACGAAGCCCTCGTTGGCCAGTGTCTTCTCGCAGCCGGCGAGCTCCTTCTGGGCCGCGGCGATCTCCTTCTCCAGGCGCGCCTTCTCGGCCGAAAGATCGACTTTGCCCTCGAGCACCACAAAAACCTCGACGCCACTGTCGACTACGGCAATGCTCGCAGCCGGCTTCTCAACGTCCACGCCCATGACCAGCGAAGCGGTGTTCGCCAGCGGCTCAATCGTGGAACGCAGGCTCTCGAGCTTCTCGATATCCTCGGCACCGGCGCGCACGACCACGTCGAGCTCAGCCTTGGGGCTCAGGCGGTAACGCGAACGCGTGGCGCGGGCGGCCGAAACAACAGTGCGGCACAGCTCAAACGCGCGCTCGGCGGGCTCGTCGACGTACTTGGCGTAGTCGGCGGGCTCAGGCCACTTGGCAATCATGAGCGCCTCGGCGCGGTCCACGTTGCCCTCGGCGTCCAGGTCGAGCACGCTCGCCGGCATGTTGTCCCAGATCTCCTCGGTAACGAACGGCATGAGCGGGTGCATCAGGCGAATGGAGGTGTCGAGCACAAAGATCAGGTTGCGCTGAGCCTGCAGACGGCCCTCGCCCTTCAGACGGGCCTTGGTAACCTCGACGTACCAGTCGCAGACCTCGTTCCAGAAGAACTGCTGCACGCCGCGAGCCATATCGCCAAAGGTGTACTTCTCGATACCCTCGGTAACCATCTTCACGGCCTTGGCCAGACGGCTGAACATCCAGGCGTCGGCCGGCGTCTCCACGACGGGCTCGCCGGGCGTGTAGCCCTCCATATTCATGAGCAGGAAGCGGCTGGCGTTCCAGATCTTGGTCACAAAGCTCTTGGCCTGGTCGGTACGCGGGCTATCGATGAGCTTCTTGGTCTTCTTATCGATGTTCGCGTCGAACTTGACGTCCTGGTTGTTGGTGCACAGCGTGAGCAGGTTGTAGCGCATGGCGTCTGCGCCGTACATGCCAATGAGGTCCATGGGGTCAACGCCGTTACCCTTGGACTTGGACATGCGGCTACCGTCCTTGGCCAGGATCGTCGGGTAGATGACGACGTCCTTAAACGGTACCTCGTCCAGGAAGTACAGCGAGCTCATGACCATGCGGGCGACCCACAGCGCGATGATGTCGCGCGCGGTGACCAGCGCCGTCGTGGGATGATGACCCTCGAGCAGCTCCGGCTTTTGCGGCCAGCCCTGCGTGGCGAAGGTCCACAGCTGCGAGCTGAACCACGTATCCAGCACGTTCTCATCCTGATGGACATGATGGCCGCCGCACTTGGGGCACACGTCGGTGTCCTCGGTGAGCGCATCCTCCCAGCCGCAGTCCTCGCAGTAGAACACGGGGATGCGGTGGCCCCACCACAGCTGGCGGCTGATGCACCAGTCCTTGAGGTTCTCCATCCAGGTGGTGTAGGTCTGCGTCCAGCGCGCAGGGTGGAAGGTGACCTTGCCGGAGTTGACGGCGTCGAGTGCCGGCCCCTTGAGCTTGTCGACGGCCACGAACCACTGCTCGGACAGCCACGGCTCCAGGGCGGAGTCGCAACGGTAGCAGTGCATGACGGAGTGATCGAGGTCCTCGACGTGGTCGAGCAGGTCGTGCTCCTCGAACCACTTGATGACGGCCTCGCGGCACTCGTCGCGGTTCATGCCGGTAAACTCGCCGTAGCCTTCGACGACCACCGCGTGCTCGTCGAAGATGTTGATCTGCGGCAGGTCGTGGGCCTGACCCATGGCGTAGTCGTTGGGGTCGTGGGCCGGGGTGACCTTAACGAAGCCGGAGCCGAAGTTGGCGTCGACATGGTAGTCGGAGAAGATGGGGATCTCGCGGTTGACAATCGGCAGCATGACGGTCTTGCCCACGAAGGAGGCTTTCTCGGGGTCCTTCGGGGAGACGGCAACGCCCGTGTCGCCGAGCATGGTCTCGGGGCGCGTGGTGGCGACGACGATGTAGTCCTGGCCGTTGACCGGCTCGGTCAGCGGGTAGCGCAGGTGCCACAGGTGGCCCTTCTCGTCCTTGTACTCGGCCTCATCGTCCGAGATAGCAGTGGTGCAGTTGGGGCACCAGTTGACGATGCGCTTGCCGCGGTAGATCAGGCCGTCGTGATACCAGTCGCAGAAGACCTTGCGCACGGCCTGGGCATAGTCCTCGTCCATGGTGAAGCGCTCGTTATCGAAGTCGACGGAGCAACCCATGCGCTTGATCTGCTCGACGATGATGCCGCCGTACTCGTGGGTCCAGTCCCAGCAGGCGTCGACAAACTTGTCGCGGCCAATCTCCAGACGGCTGATGCCCTCGCTCTTGAGCTTCTTGTCGACCTTGGTCTGCGTGGCGATACCGGCGTGGTCGGTGCCGAGCACCCAGCGCGTGGACTTGCCGCGCATGCGGGCCATGCGGATGATGGCGTCCTGAATGGAGTCGTCGGTGGCGTGACCCATGTGGAGCTTGCCGGTCACGTTGGGAGGCGGAATGGTGACGGTGCAGTCGCCCACGCCCTCGCGGCGCTTGTAGTAGCCGCCGTCGAGCCACTTCTGCAGGATCGCCGGCTCGTTGGTCGACGGATCGTAGTTCTTGGGCATTTCTTCCATATATCTCTCCCTTGCCCACCGGGGAGGAATGTAGGCCCGATTTTCGCTCGGTCAAGTCCTGGCTCGCACGAAGACCACATTAAGTGGTCTTCGGCTCGTGCGGAATCTACGAAAATCGGGCCTACATTCCTCCCCTTAGGTATCGATTACTTCAGTCTGATAGGACTTCGCTGAGACTTTAAACAAACACACAGAATAACACAGGTAGTTGGGGTTATTGCGTATCTATAAAATAGCCTCCGACCGCGGGCGGCCGGAGGCTATTTGCAAACACGTTTTAGGCAGGTTTAACCGTAGATGCGCAGGGGCTGATCTTCGCCCTTAACCGCTGCTTCGGTTACGACGACCTTGGCTACGCCTTCCTCGCTGGGGAGGTCGAACATCGTCTGCTGCAGCACGTCCTCGCAGATGGCGCGCAGGCCGCGGGCACCGGTCTTGCGGGCGAGCGCCATGCGGGCGATCTCGTGCAGGGCCTCGTCCTCAAACTCAAGCTCAACGTCCTCGAGCTGGAACATCTTGCGGTACTGGCGCACCACGGCGTTCTTGGGCTCGGTCAGGATAGACACCAAATCGTCCTCGTCGAGCGCCTGCGTCTGGGTGACGACGGGCGTACGACCCACGAACTCGGGGATCATGCCAAAGGCGTTGAGGTCCTGCGGAAGCACCTGGCGCAGCAGGTCGTTCTCGTCGACCGAGGTGGGGCCGGCGATCTCGGAGTTAAAGCCCACACCCTTGTTGCCCACGCGGTCGGCGATGATCTTGTCCAGGCCAACGAAGGCACCGCCGCAGATGAACAGGATGTTCGTCGTGTCGATCTGCAGCAGTTCCTGCTGGGGATGCTTGCGGCCGCCGGTGGGCGGAACGCTGGCCACCGTGCCCTCAAGAATCTTGAGCAGTGCCTGCTGAACACCCTCGCCCGAAACATCGCGGGTAATGGAGAGGTTCTCGGCCTTGCGGGCGATCTTATCGATCTCGTCCACGTAGATGATGCCCACCTGCGCGCGCTCAATGTCGCCATCGGCGGCGTTGATGAGCTTGAGCAGGATGTTCTCCACGTCCTCGCCCACGTAGCCGGCCTCGGTAAGCGCGGTGGCGTCGGCGATGGCAAACGGCACCTCGAGGATGCGCGCGAGCGTCTGGGCCAGCAGCGTCTTACCGGTACCGGTGGGACCAAGCAACAGAATGTTGGACTTGGCGAGCTCCACCTCGTCCATATCGTCATCGAACTGGGCGCCCATGCCGCCGTCAAAGGCGGACACCGCGGCACCGCCCTCGATCACGCGGCGGTAGTGGTTGTACACGGCCACCGACATGGCGCGCTTGGCGTCCTCCTGGCCCATAACATAGGCCGAAAGCTCGTCATAGATCTCGTGCGGCGTCGGCACGTGCGTAATGACCTGACGGTCGTCCTCGAGCTCAAAGCCCTCGGTCTCGGGATCAACGGCGGGCTGCGACGCAGCCTGACCATGGTCGTTGAGGAAACCCGGAAGATTACCGTTGCGGGCTGCGTCCATAAAGTCCGAAGCCAGCGACTCCTCCAAAATCTCGGAGCAAGCGGCGACGCACTCGTCGCAGATAAAGATGTTGGTCGGGCCCTTTACGAGGCGACGGACCTGGCCCTGCTCTTTACCGCAGAAAGAGCAGCGGATGGGGTTGCCGTTCTCGTCAAAGTTGTCCTGCATGTTACCTGCCATCCTAGGCGTCCTTCGCGGCGAGATCGCGCGAGGTGACGATACGGTCGATCAGGCCGTAGTCGAGCGCCTCGGCGGCGGTCAGGTAGTTGTCGCGCTCGGTATCGGCCTGGACCTTCTCGATCGGCTGCCCCGAGGCGTCGGACAGGATCTGGTTGAGCTCGCGACGCGTCTTCTTGATTTCCTCGGCAACGATCTCGATCTCGGTCTGCTGGCCCTGAGCACCGCCACTGGGCTGGTGAATCATGACCTTGGAGTGCGGCAGGCAGAAGCGCTTGCCCTTGGCACCGGCCGAAAGCAGCACGGCGGCCATGGACGCGGCCATACCGACGCAGATGGTGGAGACCTGCGGCTTGATGAAGTTCATGGTGTCCAGAATCGCCAGACCGGAGTAGACCTCGCCGCCGGGCGAATTGATGTAGAGCGAGATATCCTTCTCGGCATCCTGGCTCTCAAGATGCAGCAGCTGGGCAACGACCAGGTTGGCGCTGACGGAGTTGATCTCCTCGCCCAAGAAGATGATGCGGTCGTTGAGCAGGCGCGAATAGATATCGTAGCTGCGCTCGCCGCGCGGCGTCTGCTCGATAACGTATGGCACGAGGGCGGAATCGAACTTAGCGATCATACGCATCTCCATTTCTCTTACGGACCAATATTGGTTCTAGACAAACGTACGGTGCCCGCATGCTATGCATTGGCTGGCACCGTACGAAGCAACCGGATAACCGGTTTATAACTTTACCCCATCACGGGCGCATGCATGCGCTCGCGGGAAAGGTGGCGAGAATTACTCAGCGTCCTTGGCGGTCTCGTCGACCTCGGTCACCTTGGCGTTCTCGACCAGGTGGTCGACGGCCTTGGAGCGACGGATGGACTCGCGGACGGCAGGCATGCGGCCATCGGCGATGAACTCGGCCTTGGAAGCCTCGACGTCCTTGACGCCGGCCTTCTCGAACTCGGCGTTGATGTCGTCCTCGGTGACCTCGATCTTGAGCTCACGGGCGAGGGCGTCCAGAGCCAGGGACTCACGGGCAACGTCGTTGGCCTGCTTGTGCAGGTCGCCGACGAACTGCTCCATGGTCAGGCCGGAAGCGGGCAGCCAGGTGTCCAGGGTCATGCCGCGGGCAGCGAGGTTAGACAGGAAGTTCTGGCCGAGCTCCTCAAAGACGGACTGCTCGTAGTCGGCGTCCATCTCCTCGAGCTGCAGGCGCTCAGCGAGAGCGGAGACGCAACGGTTCTCCTTCTCGGCCGGGAGGCGGGAAGCCTTGTCCTGCTCGATCTCGAGCTTGATGGCGTCGCGCATGGCGTCGATGCTGTCGAAGCCGAAGTCGGACTTGACGAGCTCGTCGGTGAGCTCGGGAGTGTTGCGGACCTTGATGCCCTTGACGGTGACCTCGACGGTGTGGGTCTCGGCCTCCTCGCCCTCCTCGACCTCGTCGGTCCAGGTGACGGTCTTGACGTCGTCAACGTTGGCGTCGATCAGGGCCTCGTTGAACTCGGCGGGGTTGCTGTCGCTACCGGCGATGAGCATGCGGCCCTCGGCGGCGAAGTTGTCGGCGTTCTCGACGGCCTTGAGGTCGACGGTCACATAGTCGTCAGCCTCGACGGCGCGACCCTCGACGTCCTCGAAGGTGGCACGGTAGTTGAGGAGCATCTCGACCTGGTTGTTGATCTCGGACTCGGTGACCTCCGCGGGAGGCATCTCGATCTCGACGGCGTCGAAGGAGGAGAGCTCAGCGGCGGGACGCAGGGAGAACTCGACGGTGTAGGTGTAGTCCTCGTGATCCTTGGCGAGGTCGAGCTCCTTGTAGTCACCGCTCTTGGTGGGGACGATATCCAGCTCGTTGAGGACGGCGGGCTCGTTGGCGGCGATCAGGTCGTTGGTGGCCTGAGCGAGGGTAGCCTCGGCGCCCAGGGCGGAGTCGATGACCGGACGGGGAGCCTTGCCGGCGCGGAAGCCCGGGAAGCGGTACTTCTTGGCGGTGTCCTTGTAGGCCTTCTTGATCGCGGCGTCGACGTCGGCGGCCGGGATGGTGACCGTAGCGGTGAGCTTGGCGTCCTTGACGTCAGAAGCGGTGATGTTCAACACGTTCCTCCTCATACTGCCCAGCTTATCTGAGGTGCTGGTACCTTTATGCAACAAGCGTCGCGACGGCCGGAGCCGACGCAGGTGCGTTGGTGCGGGCGAAAGGACTCGAACCTTCACGGGAATCCCACCAGAACCTAAATCTGGCGCGTCTACCAATTCCGCCACGCCCGCATGAGCGCACAGACTAGGAATGATAGCAGATACAAACGGCAAGCGCACGCACACGTTTTTAGGCTCACGACCTCACCACGAGTGCAAAAGGCGGAACGAGTTGCCCCGCCCCGCCAGCTACGACTTGTTCGTTAACCCACTACTCCCCTAGCAGCGCCTTTTCGGGCGTGATCGGCAGCGAGCGGACCTGGTGGCCGGTGGCGTGCGCGACGGCCGAGGCCACGGCGGCGAGCGGTGTGTTGATGACGACCTCGCCGATCGACTTGGCGCCAAACGGGCCCGTCGGCTCGTAGCTCGGCTCAAAGGCCACGCGAATGCTGCCGATATCCAGGCGCGTGGGCAGCTTGTAGCTCATAAAGTTGCCGGTGCGCAGGCGGCCGCGGTCGTCATGCTCGACAATCTCGTAGAGCGCGTGGCCGATGCCCTGGGCAATGCCGCCCTCGGCCTGGACGCGCGCGAGCGCCTCGTTGATCACGGTACCGCAGTCGACGGCGGCGACGTAATCCACCACGGTCACCTTGCCGGTGGCCTTGTCGACCTCGACCTCGGCAATGCCGGCCATAAACGGCGGAGGCGAAACGGGCAGACAGGCAGAGGCGTGCGAGGTAAGCGCGTCGCCGCCCTCGATATTCTTGACGCACAGGTTGGCAAAGTCGCGCAGCGTGAGGTAGCGACCGCGCTCACGGGCAGCACGCTCGTCGGACAGGCGCACGTACTGGCCATCGAAGACCACGTCAGCGGCGTCAACGTCCCACATCTGGGCGGCCTTGGCGCAGATCTTCTCGCGCAGCTCGGTCGCGGCGTTCTTGGCAGCCAGGCCCGTCACGTACGTACCGGAGCTCGCGTACGAGCCGGCGTCGAACGGCGACACGTCGGTGTCCACGCCGCGCACCACGATCAGCGAGCTCTCCACGCCTAGCTCCTCGGCGGCAATCTGCGCCAGGATGGTGTCGACACCCATTCCGTTATCGGTTGCGCCGGTCGAAATCGTAACGAAGCCATCCTCTTCCAGGCGCATGTCGATGCCGCCGATGTCCACGTTGGAAATACCCGAGCCCTGCATGCTGAGCGCGCAGCCCAGGGCGCGCACGCGGTCGCCCAGGTCGACGGCCAGCGGCTTGTCGCGCCAGCCAATCATGTCCATCGCGCGCAGCAGGCAACGGTCGAGCGCGCAGGCGTTGAGCTTCTCGTTGTAGTACTGCGGCATGGTCTCGCCCTCGCGCACCATGTTCTTGAGGCGCAGGTCGGCGGGGTCCATGTGCAGCATGTCGGCGAGCTCGTTAACGGCGCTCTCCACGGCAAACTGGCCCTGGGTGGCACCGTAGCCGCGATACGCACCGCCGCGGTTGGTGTTGGTGTAAACGGCGTCCCACCTAAAGCGGCTCGCCTTTACATGGTTGTAGATCGGCAGGCTCTTGTGGCCCGAAAGGCCGATCGTCGTGGTGGTGTGCTCGCCGTACGCTCCGGCGTTGGACAGTGTATGCAGGTCGATGGCCGTGATGGTGCCGTCGTTCATGGCACCCATCTTGACGGTCATCTGCATCTGGTGGCGCGAGTTACCCGCGGTGATGGTCTCCTCGCGAGTGTAGCAGCAGTAGCTCGGACGGCCGGTCTGCTGGGTGACGAACGCCACGAAGATCTCGCAGCAGCCCGACTGCTTGGAGCCAAAGCCGCCGCCGATGCGCGGCTTGATGACCTGCACCTGCGACTGAGGGATGTCGAGCGACTGCGCGATCATGCGACGCACGTGGAAGGGCACCTGCGTAGAGGTGGTCACCGAGATGCGGCCGAACGCATCGGTCGTCGCGAAAGCGCGGAAGGTCTCCATGGGCGCGGTCTGCGTGGCCTGGCTGGTGTAGGTGCGCTCAAAGACAATGTCGCTCTGGGCGAAGGCCTCGTCCAAATCGCCATAATCGCTGGTACCGCTGCACACCAGGTTGCGCGGCACGTCGCCGCCCTGCGGGAACATAAAGGTCACGTCGCCCTCGGGGTGGACCACGATGTCGTTATCGAGCGCCTGCGTAAAGTCGAGCAACGGCTCGAGCACTTCGTAGTCGACCTTGATGAGCTTGAGCGCCTTGTCGGCGGCCTCCTCGGTCTCGGCGGCGACGATCGCCACCTCCTCGTTTTGATAGCGCACGAGGTTCTCGAGAATCAGGCGGTCGTAGGGACTCGGCTGCGGGTAGGTCTGGCCGGCGATAGTAAAGCGACGCTGGGGCACGTCCTCGTAGGTGTAGACGCCCACCACGCCGGGCACCTTCAGGGCGCGCGATGTGTCGATAGAGCGGATCTTGGCGCGAGCATAGGGGCTACGCTTGAGCTTGACGATGAGCGCACCGGCGGGAACGAGGTCGCCCGTGTAGACGGGACGGCCCTCGAGCAGGGCCTTCGAGTCCTTCTTGGGCTGCTTGTGGGTAATCTGCTTGTAGGAGACGCCGTCGGAGCTGGTGTTATTGACCGGCAGCTCGGACATCTCAAAGCCCACCTGCACGCCGGACTCGTTGAGGAAGCGGACGATGGCGCGCAGCTGGCTCTCGTAGCCGCTGCAACGGCAGAGGTTGCCGGCGAGTTGGCGAGAGAGCTCCTCACGCGTGGCGACGAGGCTCGGGTCCTCCTTGGCGGCGCGGGCGAGCGCCAGCACGTTCATGATGAGGCCGGGGGCGCAAAAACCGCACTGCTCGGCGCCCTCGGCAGCCATCGCACGGGCGAGCGCCTCGGACTCGGCCTTAAGGCCCTCGAGCGTGGTGATGGAGCGGCCCTCGACGCGCGCGGCGGGAACAGAGCAGCTCAGGACCGGGTCGCCGTCGAGCCACACCGTGCACAGGCCGCAGTTGGTGGTCTCGCAGGCGCAGCGCACCGACGCGCAGCCCTGCTCGCGCAGCAGCGCAAAGAGCATGGTGTCGGGGGCAATCTGAACCTTGACCTTACGGCCGTTGAGCGTAAAGGAAAGATCGATGAGTTTGGCAGCCATTAGCGCACCTCGCTAGAATCGACGCCGGGCACGCGGCGGCAGGAATACTCGTCCGTGGCGAACTTGGGGATCTGCACGGTCTCGAGCTCGTGGGCAAGCGCGGCCGAAAGCTCGATGCCGGCGGCACGACGCACGGCCTGCACGGCAAGCGGGGCCGAGATGCAACGGCGGTAGTCGGCCGAGCCCCACAGGTTGGTGCCATAGCTCAGCGCGCGCACGGACGCGGCGAGGGCCCGGAGCTCGTCCTCGGAAGGCTGCCCGCTGGTGAGGCCGCATGCCTCGCCCTGCAGCAGGGTCGCACGCAGTGGGCGGGCACCCACGGTAACGTACCAGGAGTTATCCCACCAGGCGGCGGTGACATTGAGCGAGGGGAAATCGGTCGCGGCCTTACGCACGGCCTCGTAGCTCGCGCGGTAGTCGTGCTTAACGACCACGACGTGCTCGATCACGTCGCGCACGTAGCCCATGTTGACGAACTCGGCGAGCGGCACACGACCGGCGCCCGTCAGCTCAACATACGAATCGAGCGCTAAGAAGGCAGAGAGCACGTCCGAGAAACCGAAGCGGCCGTAGATGCTGCCGCCCACCGTGGCGGTGTTGCGCAGCTGCACACCCACGATGTCGTGGACGGCGAACTCGAAGACATTGTTGACAAGCGCGTTGAGCTCGGCATGGCGCTCGAGCTGGCGCAGGGTGCACATGGCACCGATGCGAAACTCGGTCTCGGTCTCCTCGATCTGATCGAGTCCGCAGGCCGAAAGGTCAATCGCCGTCGCCACACGACGCGAACCCAGGCGCATCCAGATGCCGCCGCCCACAATCTTGTTGTTGCGGTTTTTCTGCAAGAGCTCATAGGCTTCGGCCGCGTTTCCAACACGGACGTAGGTACCGAACTTGAGCACGTTCTCCCCCATCTCTTCACTTGTCCAGTACCTTTAAGTGTACCAAACGAGGGGCCACGACCTTGAACAGCACAGAAAAAGGCTCCCAGCCAAGATGACTGGGAGCCTTCTTCGATGCTATGTCGAGCGAAGATTTAGCAGACGCCCTGGGCGAGCATGGCGTCGGCGACCTTCAGGAAGCCAGCGATGTTGGCGCCCATGACGAAGTTGCCCTCCTCGCCGTACTCCTTGGCGGTGTCGTCCACGTTGTGGAACATGCCGCGCATGAGCTGCTCGAGCTTGCCATCGACCTCCTCGAAGGTCCAGGACAGGTGCTCGGCGTTCTGGCTCATCTCGAGGCCGGACACGAGCACGCCGCCGGCGTTGGCAGCCTTACCGGGCATGAAGGCGACGCCGTTCTCCTGGAAGTAGGTCGTGGCCTCGATGGTCGTGGGCATGTTCGCGCCCTCGCCGACCACCTTACAGCCGTTGGCGACGAGCGCCTGGGCGTCCTCGAGCAGCAGCGTGTTCTCGCGAGCGCAGGGCAGCGCGATGTCGCACGGAAGCTGCCACACGCCACGGCCGTCGCCCTCGTGCCACGTGGCATTGGGCTTCTCGTCGACGTACATGGCGAGCGTGACGCCCTTGTCGTGGCCGGAGCGCTTCTGGTTGTAGACGTGCTCGAGCACGGTGTAGTCGATGCCGTCGGGATCCTCGACCCAGCCGTGGGTGTCGGAGCAGGCAAGCACCTTGCCGCCAAGCTGGGCGACCTTCTGGACGGCGTAGATAGCGACGTTACCGGAGCCGTGAACGACGACGTTCTTGCCCTCGAAGGAATCGCCGCGGCTCTTGAGGTACTCGTCAACAAAGTAAACCAGACCGTAGCCGGTAGCCTCGGTACGGGCGAGCGAGCCGCCGAAGGACAGACCCTTGCCGGTGAGGACGCCGGTCCACTCGTTGGTCAGACGCTTGTACTGACCGAACATGTAGGCAACCTCGCGGCCGCCAACGCCCAGGTCGCCGGCGGGAACGTCGGTGTTGGGGCCGATGTGGCGGTAGAGCTCGGTCATGAAGGACTGGCAGAAGTGCATGATCTCGTTGTTGGACTTGCCCTTGGGGTCAAAGTCGGAGCCGCCCTTGCCGCCGCCCATGGGAAGGGTGGTCAGACTGTTCTTGAGGATCTGCTCAAGTCCCAGGAACTTGAGCATGCCCAGGGTGACCGTCGGGTTAAAGCGCAGGCCGCCCTTGTAGGGTCCAATGGCAGAGTTGAACTCGACGCGGTAGCCGCGGTTGACCTGGACCTTGCCCTGGTCGTCGACCCAGGGAACACGGAACATAACGATGCGCTCGGGCTCGACGAGGCGCTCCAGAAGGGCGGCCTCCTCGTACTCGGGGTGGGCGTCGAGCGCCGGCTGGATGGTGCCGAGGATCTCGGTCGCGGCCTGGATGAACTCAGGCTGCTCGGGATAGCGGGCCTTGAGCTCGTCGAGAACTTTCTGCGTGTAGCTCATACTTCCTCCAATTGATGGAAAAGAAAGGTGTCGTTCGCGGCGCCCCATGCGCCGTGAGCTTTATCGAGTATGGATAATATCGCACTGTTGCAGCAAAGTTACGCATAAGCCAACGAGCGGATGTTTCGTTTTGATTACGATGCAGGTAGATGCGTTTTTGAGTACCTGACGTGCAAAATCCGTGTTTCGAAGCTGTTTCGTCCATATGGACTTAAACCACCACAAAGGTGCCTGTCCCCATTGTGGTGGTTTTGGTGGTTAGAGGACGAGCTGGTGGTAGTCGGCGGGGGTTATGCGGCCTTCGGTGGCGGCGCGGAAGGCGGCGAGGGCGTCACCCGAGAACGGCATGGCCCAGCACAGGCCGCAGCCGGCGGTGATGGAACCGGGCAGCGGCATAATGCGCCCAGGTACGCTGGCGGCAAGACACAGCTGCTCGCATTCCATCACATCGAAGGTGCTGTCGAACGAAACGATGATCTTGCGTTCGTGGTCGAGAGCATCACCGGACGGGGCCTCGCGATGCGACTCGCGATACGCAGCCGCCGCGGCTTCCTCCTCGGCCGTATGTCCACAGCCGCCACAGCCGCAGGTACAGGGCTCGGACCCGTCGCAGGTACAAGGTTCCCCGGTGTCGGGGCAGATATCGTGAGACATGGCAACTCCCATCGACTAGGCGAGCAGCTCGGCTGCCGCAAATTCTTCGGGCGTATTGACGTTTTCGAAGCAGAGCAGCGACCCGGCTACTGCAATGATTTGCGGCTCGTCTAGATAGCCAGCATGCACTCGGTCAATCAGGCAGCGGATGCGCTGGCGATCGCTAGCGAGCAGCTCACAAGCTGCCGGCGCACAGGCCTCGCGACGCCAGACAGAGCATAGCGGCTCAATCCCCCGCTCCTCACGCGGAACGCACACGTCGAGCGGGCCTTCCTTGACCCGATCAGCAAGCGCGCCGATCAGTTCTGGCGAGACGAACGGCATATCGCAGGCAACGATCGCCACAAGGGGCAGCCGAGCAGCGACGAGCGAGCTCGCGATTCCACGCATGGCACCGGCGGGGCCGTCGACGTCCATCACCACCCGCGGTACCAGGCCATCAAACTCGCGCCCCTCAAGATAGACGAGCTCCTCGGGGCGCGAGGTCGTCACAACAAGCTCGCTGCCGACCAGTGCCAACCGCTCCAGAACACGCTCGATCAGGGGCTTGCCGCAAAACGGCATGCGCGCCTTGTCGCAGCCCATGCGCGATGACAGCCCGCCCGCCTGGACGACACAAGATAGATCGGCCCGTCTTACGACAGTCATACGGCAAAACACCCCCATCGGCATGTTCGAAACCCGAAGCACGAAGCTAAATACCGTCACCGAAATAGCGGCGTTACAAAAAGCTCGTGCAAAAACAAAACAGCGCCTTTGCGGCACGCAGCAAGACCGCGAGCACAAAAGCGCTGGTAGCGTATGGCGGGAACGTATGTGAATCGAACACATCCAAGACGTTTTGCACGCCTCGCAACGGTTTTGAGGACCGCGGAGCCCACCGGAGCCCATCCGTTCCCAAGTGCGGCGATATTTTACCAAACCGGGCAAGGTAGTCTTTTTGGGACGGGGCTATTTTAGCTGCCCCGGCCGTCAACCAACCTAACCGTCGCATTACCAGCCGGGGTAGCTAAAATAGCACCGTCCCAAAAAGACTACTCAGCGACAACAGCCCCATCCCAACAAGACTGGTTGGAAGTTTCGGTGAAATAGTTCCTGATTGAGGCCTTTGGAGCGGAAAACAGGAACCATATCACCGCAAGTTATGGGGCGGGCCCTAGCGTAGCGAGCGCAGGCCGCCGGCTTCTTTGTCGAGTGCTGTGAAGCGCACGGCGTCTAGGTGCTCCAGGATGCTGATGGCTCGTTTGCGGGACACGCCCAGGGCTTCGCGCAGGACGCTCGTGGTGGCAGCGCCACCAGCATTGGCGATGGCCGCGGCGACGAGCTCGCGAGCGTGGGCCTCGGCAGCAGCGGACAAGGCAACGTCGCGCTCGACCTTCACGATCGAGCGATTGAGCGAAAGCTCGCGCAGGGCACGCGTCATGGTGTCGCGATCGAGCCGCAGCTGCTCTCCCACCTCAGGCAACGTCGGCGCATCGAGCCCGGCCTCGTCCAGCAGGGCAACGATACGCTCGCAAGCCTCGCGCACCACGCGCGCCGCGGCGGCAGCGGAGTGCGGGTCGAACACCTCGGCACCCTCGGCGGCACACACGCCACGCGAACAGCCCCCGGCAATCAACGCGGCGGCAACAGTATCGTCAGCGGTAGGCCAGGCGGCATGGGCGACGGCGCCGGGCGTAAAGCCCGTCTCCTTGGGAGCCGCCGCATGCATGGCGGACAGAGTTGAAGCGAGCGAGCCCATTGCGGCGTCGAACCCAGCAGCACTCGCGTACAGCGACACGTCGCCCGCGGCAAGCTCGCGCACCGCACCCTGGTCCACCAGCGCACGCAGCGAAGCCTCAACACCGCCTGCAGCAGCATCCAACGCCGCAACAACATCGGCAGCCGTAACCGGCAGTGCCTGCAGCGCCAGCCACGCGTCGACCGCACCAGCAACATCCCCCGCCTCGAGCGCCGCATACAGCGCACGCTCCCCGTCGGCAAGCTCGCGCGAGCGACGGCAGCGTGACAGCAGTACGCGCCCGCCGCCAATGAGCATCACCGGCGAATACGACAGAACCACGGCATGGTCGCCGGAGCGCAGCGGCAGCGGGTCTTCCAAGCGCACCTGAACGGTACGCGTCTCGCCCACCGCCATGGGGGCCTCACCTTCCATGAGCATAATGCGGCCGACGACCTCGGCCGTGCCGGCCATCACATGTACGCGTGCACCCGACTCGAGCACGCGCGGCTTGGCACCCTCGCGACCCAGATAGGCAAACGTCATCATAAAGCGTAGCGTCTGGCCAAAGCGGCCCTCCACGCCGAGCATTTCACCGCGATCGAGCGAAGCGACGCCATCGCCTACCAGATTGAGCGCTACACGCTGACCGGGCAGTGCCCGCTGCGTGTCTCCATGCACCTGAATACCACGCACGCGACAGGCCGTGCGCGATGGCAGCGCGACGAGCTCATCGCCCACCGCAATCGGCGCATCGTGCAGCGTTCCCGTCACGACGGTGCCGGCGCCCTTGATCGAAAAGCAGCGATCGATCGGCAGGCGAGGCACGGCGTCGGTTCGCTCGGTGCGATCGCGACAAGCGCCCCAACAAGCATCCACGCACTCGTCGAGCGCGGCCAGCAGCGCATCAATCCCCACGCCCGTCTTAGACGACACGGGCACGATCGGGGCGCCCGCAAACACGGTGCCCGACAAAAAGTCATCAACATCGAGCTCGGCGAGCTCGGTCATCTCGGTATCGGCCAGGTCGCACATCGTCAGCGCGACCACCATGTGCGTGACGCCCAACAGCTCCAGCACATGCACGTGCTCGCGGGTCTGCGGCATAACGCCCTCAACGGCCGAGACAACCAACACGGCCACATCGATGCCCGTCGCGCCCTGCACCATGGCGCGCAGGTAGTGCGCATGCCCCGGCACATCGACCAGGCCCACGATCTTGCCGCTCGGCAGGGCCAGCTCGCCAAAGCCGAGCTCCACGGTCATGCCACGGCGACGCTCGACCTCCAAGCGGTCGGGATTCTTGCCCGTCAGCGCCTCGATGAGCGCCGACTTGCCGTGGTCGACGTGGCCCGCCGTGCCCACGATGACGGGGCATTCCACGAGCGTGTTATCCGAGCTCATCGGCGCACCGCCTTGGCAACGCACGCGGCAAGCGTCGACGCTGCCGTCTCGATATCGCGGTCGCCCACGAGCGTGCGGACGTCAAACAGAATGCGATCGTGCGACGTGCGCGTGACAACTGGCGTGTCGAAATCCTGGACGAGCGAGCGCTTGAGCGCGTCGACCGTCAGGCGCTCGTCAACAAGGCGCACGGCAACGCACATCGTCGGCAGCTCGACGGTAGGCAACGAACCGCCGCCGGGGGTCGACGACTCTTCGACAATCTCCAACTCAACGGCGCACGGGCAGCCGGCCTTATCAAGACCCGCCGCCATAAAGTCACGCAGCTTGCGCGCGCGACGCTCCAGATGAGCCTGCGGAAGCGTAAGCATGCTGAGCACCGGAATGTCGCGATGGGCCACATCGGCGCCGTCCATGTAGATGCGCAGCGTGGCCTCGAGCGCCGTCAGCGCGAGCTTGCCCGGGCGCAGGGCGCGCATGAGCGGATGTGCGCCGCAGGCCTGAATCAGGTCGCGACGGCCCATGATAATGCCCGCCTGCGCGGCACCGAGCAGCTTGTCGCCCGAGCACGACACGATGTCGAGCCCGGCGGCTACCGAGGTCGGCGTAGTCTCCTCGCCGCCGCGGACCAGGATGTCGTCAGGCAGCAGCGCGCCCGAGCCCTGGTCCTCGTAGAACAGCAAGCCGTGCTTGTGCGCCAGCGCGGCAAGCTCCTTGGAGCTCACCTCCTCGTGAAAGCCCTCAATGCGGTAGTTGGAAGGATGAACCTTCAGGATCATGGCCGTGTCGGGCGTGATGGCGCGCTCGTAGTCGGCCAAGTGCGTGCGGTTGGTGGCACCGACCTCGACGAGCCGGGCGCCCGAGGCCGCCATGACATCGGGGATACGGAAACTGCCGCCAATCTCGACGAGCTCGCCGCGGCTCACGATGACCTCTTTACCCGCGGCATGGGTGGCCAGCACCAGCAGCACGGCCGCGGCATTATTGTTGACGACGAGCGCGTCCTCGGCACCGGTGAGCTGGCGAATCAGCTGCGCGGCATGCTCCTTGCGCGAGCCGCGCGAGCACGTGTCCACGCTGTACTCGAGCGTGCTGTACCCGCGCGCGACCTCGGCCACAGCCTTGGCGGCCGACTCCGCAAGCGGGGCGCGACCCAGGTTGGTATGGATGACCACACCCGTGGCATTAACCGCCGGGCGCAGGCTCGGCAGCGCAGAGCGATGCGCACGGAATTCGATGGCCGATGCCAGCTCGCGCTTGGAGCGCGGGGCGGCGCCGGCGCGGATGGCGGCGCGTTCCTCGTCGAGCTCGGCCGTGACGGCGGCATGGACTACCGCGTCGCACGTCTCCCCCGCCGCCTTCACCACCGGCCACTCGGTGAGCAGCTCGTTGACGGAAGGGATGGCGCGCAGGCGGGTGCGCACCTCATCAGAAAGATTCTGGCTATCGCTCATGTGCGGCCTTTCAAAAGAAACGTGAATCAGCCGAATAGATTAGCTGAGTCAATTACTCGTCATTATCCCCGCGCGCGGCAATCTTTTCCACGCGAACGGCGTTTTCCTGAGTGAGCGCGGCGCCCGTAATGGGATCCCAGCGCAGCGGCGTGTGGTCGAGCGGGCCGACGCCGAGCGCTTGGACACCATCCGAACCGGCGCCAAACGAACGCCCACCGGGAGCGGCCGAGGTAAAGATGCACGCCGGATGCAGATAGGGCGTGGCCTCCACACGCACGCGGTCGCGGCCTATGTCGCTCACCAGCTCGACGACCTCGCCATTGGCGATGCCCATGCGCGCGGCGACGTCGGCATTCATCTGCACGGCGTCCAAGTCGGATCCAGATTCGGCGGCACCGGCTGCCGCGAGCCTGCGCGACGTGTGCGACTCAAAGGGGCGGTTGCCGCTAATGAGGCGAAACATCCCCGGACCTGGCTCCACCATGGGGGCAATCCAGCCGGGAACACGACCCAAACCAGCACGCTCCCACACGTCGCTTGCCAGCGCAATCTTGCCGCCGTCCAGCGGAATCACCGGCTCGCCCGTACGCGGCGGCAGCGACGCGCCCGTGTCGGCCCAACCGCGTTCCTTGAGCGCAGCCAGGTCGATCCCAAACGGAGCCACCTGGGCCGCCGCAAGGTCGTCCGGCGAAAAACCGAAGTACTCGCCCACGCCGCAGGCAGCAGCCAGACCGGCAAAGATCTCCCGGCCGGGACGCGTATCGCCATGCAAAACCGGCAGTACGGCATTGCGGTAGAACACGCGCGCATCGTTGCGGCCCACGACCGTGCCCACACCGCGGTCGGCCTCCAGATACGTCACATCGGGCAGTACAAAATCGGAAGCACGCGCCGTCTCAGACCAGCGGATATCGATGGTCACGAGCAGGTCAAGCTGCTGCAAGATGCCAAGCCAGGCATCGGCGTTACCGTAACCCGCACCGGGGTTGCTGGCATAGACGATGAGCCCGCGCAGGTCGCCGGCAAGGATCGACTGGCCGATGGTCGTGCACAGACCGCGCACCGGATCGACGAGCGGATAGCGCTCCGAGCCCAACTTAGGCTCACGCGGTACCGGCGGCGTCGCAAAGCGCGCAGGGTCCAAGTCGCCCAGCGCGAGCGGCGTCGGCGGGTTGAGCGCACCGCCCGCATGCCCCAGGCAGCCCAACAACACATCGACCAGGCAGATAGCGCGCGCCGTCTGGGTGCTGTTGGCATACGCAATGCCGATACCACCGTGAAAGCCGGCGTCCACCACGGCGGCCGGCGCCGCGGCAGCCAAATCGCGCGCCGTCGCACGGATGTCGTCGGCCGGCACGTCGCACATCGACTCCGCCCACTCGGGCGTCCACGCACCAGCCGCCTGCGCCAACTCATCAAACCCCGTGGTATGGCGCGTCACAAAATCGTGGTCGTACAGATCCTCGGCAATGAGTACATGCGCAATACCCAGCAGCAACGCCAAGTCGCAGCCCGGGCGCACGCGCAGCCAGCGGTCGGCAAGCGCAGCTGAACCGCTGCGCCGCGGATCCACCACAATGATCTTCGCCCCGCGGCGGCGCGCATCGTTGAGCGCATCAACGGCACCCATCGTCGACGAATCCACGATGGAGCGCCCCAGGTACATGATGCAATCGGTATGGGCCAGGTCGGACGCCGGGCTGTAGCCCAGGCTGTGTTCCCAGCCGGTCAGACGGCTCACCTCGCAGGCGCCATCCGCGCCGTACACGTTGGGCGAGCCCAGCGCGTGCATAAAACGATAGGCCCAATAACGGTCGAACGAGGGCACGCCGAGCGTCATACCCAGCGCGCGGGCTCCATGCGCATCCACAATCTTCGCAAGGCGCGCCGCGATCTCCGAAAACGCCTCGTCCCAGCTCACCGCATCGAACCCCGAACCATCCTCGCGGCGGCGCATGGGATGCAAGATACGGTCGCGCTCGTCAAACGGCATGGACAGGCGATGACGTCCACGGGCGCACAGGGCACGCGCTGCGCACGGATGCCCCGACACCGGCAGCTCGGCCACCACGCGACCGTTCTCAACATGGGCCGCAAAGGCGCAATCGGCATAGCATCCCCCGCACGTGGTCACCACGGTGCGACCGATACGCTCAGCATCAGATGCCATCTCGATTACCCCTTTCCAAACCAAACCCAACAGGCCTACGGGCAAACAATTAGCCCCAAGCCCCAAAGCCAACAAGCCCCAAGGCCAAATGAGCCTCCCGCACGGCAACGCCCCGCGGGAGGCCCAACACCCAGCGAACAGCCCCTTTACGCCTCGGACTTCTTGGCGTAGATAAACCAATAGCCGAGCGCAATCAGAACCGCGCCGCCCACGATGTTGCCCAGCGTGGCGGCAGACAGGTTAAACGCGATGCCCGCGACGTTGAGGGCATCGGCGCCGGCAACATCGGCACCATAGCCGCACGCGTGCATCACGGCGCCCATGGGCAAAAAGTACATGTTGGCAACGCAGTGCTCAAAACCACAGGCCACAAAGGCGGCAATGGGAAGCAGAATGCCCACGACCTTGTCGACCACAGTCTTGCCGGCGGTACCAATCCACACGGCCAGGCACACAAAGATGTTGCACAGGATGCCGCGAAAGAAGATCGTCATCCAGTCGATCGTCACCTTACCGGCAGCGACGCTCACCATGGAGTTGGCGACCGCTTCGCCGTTGAGCTTGTAGATGCCGGCCATGTACACCAAAAAGACGATGAACAGGGCACCGACAAAGTTACCGATCCACACGACAAGCCAGGCTTTGAGCATCTGGGCGAGCGTGATCTTTTTGCTCTTGAGCGCGCAGACCATAAGCGAGTTGCCCGTAAAGAGCTCGGCGCCGCACACCAGCACGAGCACCAGGCCCAGGCAAAAGCACAGGCCGCCCACAACACGCTGGGCACCCCAGCCCAAGGTGCTATCGCTCAAGAACACGGTAAAGAACAGGCCACCGAAGGCGATGAACGCACCGGCGAACATCGCCAAGACAAAGGCCTTCGCGACCGGCAGGTTTGCCTTGGTCACGCCGGCGGCCTCGGTCTTTGCCTCGATCGCGGCGGGCGCCAGGCAATCGGGAGCGGGATACTCCACCTTGGTATCTGCCATGTCAATCACTTCTTTCCTAACCAGCAGGGACAAGCGCTCCTACAGCTCCTGCCCCAAGCGGACAAAGTGGGAAAAGTCATTGGCGGCCACGGCGTCGTACACGGCGTCGACGGCGTCAAAGACCTCCGGGGACATGGGATTGTAGAACTCCGTGTCGCCCGGCTGAATCCCTATGAAGACGATATCATCGCATGATTGCTCGATCTCTTCGATCAAAATCGAGAGCGGAAGCGAATGTGTGGTGAACATCGACTTACGAGCCACGTCGCTTTTGTCGAGCAGACGGATCGCGCCGACGGGCAGGGCCATGTCGGCGGCATCAACCAGAACCAGGCGCGGCGGACGCACGCGCTTGACCTCGATGATGTCGTCCTCGGGCGTCTGCCCGCCGTCGATGGTGTACCAGCCGGCAAGGGGCGCGTCCTCCATCTTTTTGGAGAGCACGGGGCCGGCGGCATCGTCGGCGCGCAAAACGCTTCCGGCCGTGAGCACGATGCCCACAAAGAGGGCGCCGTTCACGCGGCCATCGATAACGCGGCCCATTACTGCAACCTTCCCGTCAAGTACACGCCCGACACGTCGCGCACGCGCTCCACCAGGTCGCGGAACTTCATCAGAAACGCGACCTGCTGGGCATGCAGGCCAAAGTCGTTATCGAACACCGAGATACCCGCCTTGGCCGAGCCGCGAAAGCCGCGCTCGTCGAGCAAGGCATCGCAGGCCTCGAGCAGCGACGGCACCGCGGCCTTGTCGAGCTGGCACTCGCCAAAGGAGCGGATGGCCTCAAACTTGGTCCGGGCCTCCCCTTCCGGCAGCGCATCGACCAGCGAATAGAACACGTCCACCGGCACGGACAGGCGCGGCTCAAAGCAATCGAGCACGCCGGTGTGGTGGCCCACGGCGAGCGTGTAGTACAGCACGTCGCAGGCCTCCTGGGGAACGTCTTCCTCGGTCTCGACAAACTTGCGCGTGAGCTCGTAGAAGACCACCTGATCTGGCTCGTGGGCCAGGCAGGAATCGGCGACGCCCTCGGCGGCCTCGACGCTTGCGCGCGAGGCGTCACCGAAGGAGCCGCCGAGCATGCCGGGGCCCGCAAAGTAACCAGAGCGGTCCACAAGCTCCATTTAGCGACCTCCGGCCAGCACCAGATCCTGCAGCGCCGAGTAGACCTCGACGCGGCGGGGATCATCCTGCTTGTCGATGAGCAGCGCCATGGCACCGCGGATATCGCCCTTGGGCGCGCCCTCGAGCGTGTCCATGAACTCGTTGGCCAGGTCGCGACCATAGCGGTAGCCGCTCATGGCGCGAGCCTCGCGCTCAATAGCCACGCGCAGCTTGTACGGCACGCCGGGATGCAGGATGTCGGCCTGCTCGCCTTCGGCCTCCACCGTGGTCTCGGCATGGAGCTTTTGGTCGAGCAGACCGAGCGCCATGGCAAAGCCGTAGATGGTCTGCGCGGGGCTGGGCGGGCAGCCGGGGATATAGACATCGACCGGCAAAATCTTGTCCGTGCCGCCCCACACGCAGTAGTTGTCGTAGAAAATGCCGCCGGTGCAGCCGCACGCGCCGTAGGACACGACGATCTTAGGATCGGGTGCGGCCTCAAAGGCGCGCAGGGCCGGCATGCGCATGGCGCGCGTCACGGCGCCGGTGTACAGCAGCACATCGGCGTGGCGCGGCGACGGCACGACCTTAATACCAAAACGCTCAACGTCAAAGACGGGCGTGATGGAACCGAAGATCTCGATCTCGCAGCCGTTGCAGCCACCGCAGTCAACGCGGTAGACGTACACCGAGCGCTTGATCTTCTTAAGAAGGGTCGCCTTGGCCTTCTCGATGCTCTCGTCGAGCTCGATCTTGGTCGGGCGGTACTGAAGCCGCTCGGGCAAAAGCGTGGGTTCGGCCATGGTTATTCCTCCTTCGTATCAAAATCCATGATGATGCCCTCGACCGGCACCGGACCGGCGGGAATCTCGGGCGCATCGGGGTTGAGCTCGCGGTCGATATACTCCGGGTTCACGCCGTGGCCGCCCAGATACTCCATGCCGGGGCCCTGGGGCTCACCGGACGCAAGCGTCTCGTTGGCAGCCATGCCGTGCGCGTTGCTGGTCTTTACGGCCGAGGCGGCGCGCAGGGCGTCGAGCTCGCGCTTGCACTCCTGGCACATACCGACGGTACGGGCAGCCTGGATGGCCTCAATGCCGCCGGCCTTTTGCAGCAGGCGCTTGGCGTAGTCGATCTCCTTGTGCGGGGCGAACGGCTTGCCGCAGCGCGAGCAGTGCTCGAGCGTGTAGACGCTCTTGCTGGTGAGGTCGTCCTTGCTCATGACGGCCAGCTCAAACTCCTCGGTGAGCTTGATGGCCTCCATGGGGCAGGCTTCCTCGCAGCGGCCGCAAAAGATGCAGCGGCCGTAGTCGATCGACCAGGTGATGGTATCGGCCGCAAGGTCGGTGTCCATGCGGATGGCGTCGGCCGGGCACGCAACGCCGCAGGCACCGCATGCGATGCACAGCTCGGCGTTGTGCTCGGGCTTGCCGCGCATATCCTTGTTGGTGGGGAACGGCGCAAACGGGTACTTGACCGTCGCGTCGCCGGCCTTGGCGTTAACCTTCCAAAGCTTCAGCATATTAGAGCGCCTCCTCATCGAGCGGAGCGGCCATGGTGCCCTCGCCCGCAAGCGGCGACTTGTCGCGCCAGACGTTCTCGAACTGCTCCTTGTCGAGCACGTGGTCGCGCTTGGCGGCGACATCGGTCACCGTCACGCGGTCGGTGCAGGAGTAGCACGGGTCGAGCGAGCCGACGATCAGCGCCGCGTCGCCCACGGTGTTGCCGCGGAACATATAGCGCAGGACCGGCCAGTTGCTGTACGTGGCGGCCTTGGCGCGCCAGCGGTAGCACTTCTGGTTGTTGCCGAGCATGGCCCAGTGCACGTCCTCGCCGCGCGGCGCCTCGGTGGCACCGATGGCGTACTTGTGCGGGGTGTACTCCCAATCCGTGGTGAGGATGGGTCCCGACGGGCAGTTCTCGAGCATGGTCTCGATCATGTCGATCGAATCGTAGACCTCCTGGATACGCACGGCGGTGCGGCCAAAGGCATCGCAGGTGTCGGCCGTGGCGGCGTGCATCTTTTGGATGTCCGGATCGGCGTAGCCGTCGAAGGGATGGTCAAAGCGCACGTCACGGGCATAACCCGAGCCGCGCATGAGCGGACCGACCGGCGAGAAGTCGCGGGCGATCTTGCGGTCGAGGATGCCGATGCCGCTCGTACGCTCAATAAAGTTGGGCGTGGAGAGCAGCACGTCGACGAGCTCGGTGACCTCGGAGCGCAGCTGGTGGATGGTCGTGAGCGTGGAGAGCTTCTGCTCGGCCAGGATGTCGCGACGCACGCCGCCGATCACGTTGAGGCCATAGGTCTTGCGGTGACCGGAGAGCTTCTCGGCCAGGTCCATGGACTTCTCGCGAACGCGGAAGAACTGCTGGAAGCCGGAATCGAAGCCGGTGTAGTGCGACGCCAGGCCAATGTTGAGCAGATGCGAGTGCAGGCGCTCGACCTCGAGCATGATGGCGCGGATGTACTGGGCACGAGGCGGCACATGGATGCCCTGGGCGCGCTCGACGGCCTCGGCGTAGGCCACCGAGTGGGCGCAGCCGCAGATGCCGCAGATGCGGTCGGCGAGGAACGTCACGGCGTCATAGTTCAGGCGCGTCTCGGCGACCTTCTCCATGCCGCGGTGCACGTAGAACAGACGGTAGTCGGCGTCGACGATCGTCTCGCCCTCCACGAACAGGCGGAAGTGGCCCGGCTCGTCGGAGGTAATGTGCAGCGGGCCCATGGGGACGAGGGTCGTCTCCTTGCCCTTGGTGTCGGCCAAGAACTCGTAGTTTTCCATGTCGCTCGCGGGAGCGGGACGGAAACGGTAGTCCATGGAGTCCTTGCGCAGCGGGTACAGGCCGCTCGGCCAGTCATCGGGCAGCACCAGGCGACGGCGATCGGGCAGACCCTCGGGAATCAGGCCGAACATGTCGCGCAGCTCGCGCTCGCCCCACACGCAGGCGGGAACGAACGGCGTCACGGACGGGAACGTCATCTTGGCGGGATCGACCTCGGCACGAACGGTCACCCAGCCGGGGTCCTCCCCCTCCATGGAGATGAGGTAGTACACGGCGTAGCGGCCGCACAGGCTGCGCTCGTCATTGCCGACGATCACGGGAATCCAGCCGTAGCGCTCGTAGTACAGGTAGTGGACGGCCTCGGGCAGCTTGTCCTGCTTGACGGTGATCGTCAGCTGGTCCTCGCACTGCCACTCGACCTTCTCGATGCAGCCCGGAACGGCGCGGCGCAGGGCCTCGACATGGCTCTCGCAGCGACGGGCATACACCTTGTTCTCAGTTTCAATCATTCGTTACTCCACCTCGCTCTGAGCGGTCTCGGTACCGAACACAGCGCGGTACATCGGCATCGCGTGAAGTTCCTCGGTGCTCTGCTCGAGCACGATGCCGGTCGCGGTCTCCACACCGTGCACGAGGGGCAGCGGGGTGGCGATGCCAAACCACAAGATCATGACAGCCAGGATGATTTCGGGGATAAGCATGAGCGCCGGGGCCTCATGCTTGCCCATGCCCTGGGGCGCATGGCCGAATACCGACTTGAGCGCGATACGGGTGAGCGCGGAAATAGCCACGGTAAGACCGAGGGCGACCACGACGACAAGCCACATGGGACCGGCGGTAACACCGGCGACAAAAGTCAGGAATTCGGAGATGAACATGCCAAAGGGCGGGAAGGCGGCAAGGCCGAGCAGCGCCAGGATGGCGAGCGCGGCGGTTGCGGGGGCAACCTCGACGACGCCCTGGATCTTGGCCAGGCTGCGCGTACCGTAGGCATGCTGGATGTTACCGGACACGCAGAAGGCAAGCGTCTTGGTAAAGCCGTGGAACACGCAGTGCAGCAGGGCCGCGGCGATACCCAGCGGGCCGCCGACACCCAGGCACAGCGCGATGACGCCCACGTTCTCCACGGAGGAGTAGGCGAAGCGGCGCTTGAGGTCGTCCTGGCGAAACATCGACAGCGCCGCCACCAGGATGGACAGCGTACCGACGATCAGCAGCAGAAGCTGGGGGTAGTCGGCGCCGACGGCCTGGATGGTAAAGCCGTAGAAGCGCATGATCACGAGCATGGCGCACTTAAGCAGCACGCCCGATAGCAGGGCCGAGACAGGGCTCGGGGCCTGGGAGTGGGCGTCGGGCAGCCAGGTGTGCATGGGGAACAGGCCGGCCTTGGTGCCAAAGCCGATCACGATAAACGCGAAGGCGAGGCGCATGAGCGTGGGGTCGAACTTATCCGCATAGGGCAGCACGCACGACAGGAACGCGGCCTCGTGGGCATTGGGGATCACGTCAGCGGCGTTGGCGTAAATCAGCAGCGTGCCGAACAGGCCAAAGGCCACGCCGGCGGTGCAGACCATGGCGTACTTCCAAGAAGCCTCGAGGGCGGTCTTGTTCTTGTAGATACCGACCAAAAACACGGTGGACAGCGTGGTTGCCTCGACGGCGGCCCACGTGAGGATCATGTTGTTGGACAGGCATGCGAGCAGCATGGTGAACACAAACAGGCTGAACAGCGCGTAGTATTGCTTGGCGCGCTCGGCGGGCATGGTGCCCTCCTCGATGTCGGCCTTCACATAGGGCAGCGAGAACAGCCCCGTGAGAAAACCGATAAAGCCGATGAGCAGCACAAAGATGGAGCCCAGCGAATCGAGGTGGAACCACAGACCACAGGCGTTTGCGGTGTCGCCGCTCATAAGGACGTCACCGGCCGTCATGATCGACAGCACCAGGACGGCCGCGACAGAGACCAGGTTGAGTCCCGCAAACACGCTATAGGACGTGTTCTTGGGCAAAAACGCCATGACGAGCGAGAACACCAAAGGGGTCGCGAGCAGGGCAAGAATCAACGTTTCCATGGACTACCCCCTCAGCTCGGACAGGTCGCGCGCATCGAGCGAGTGGGAGTCGTCCCAAATGCGACGCACGACGATGGACATGATGATGACGGCAAAGATGGCGTCGGTGGCGATACCGATCTCGATGATCTCGGGAGCGGTGGGGGCCAAAAGCGCGAGCGTCACGTGACTGCCGTTTTCCATGAGGCAGTAGCCAAAGATCTGCTTCATGATGTTGCGCTGCGAGATGATGCAGGTGAGACCCACAAAGAAGTGGGCGAAGCTAATAGCGAGCGCAGGCGTTGCGACCTCGGCCGTGGGCAGGCTGATCTGCGTCACGACGGCAAAGCAGATCGCGACCTCCACGGCGATGATGCAGATGGCCCACGCGGGCTTAAGGCCGGCCTTGAGCGATGCGTCGCTCGGCTCGCCCATCTTCTTGTACGCGCGGTTGAGGATATATGGGACCAGGACGACCTTGGTGATAAAGGCAGAGTCGGCCCACATAAGCAGCTCCTGCGCACCGGTGGTGACGCCGAGCGTGGCGAGCAGCCCCACGAGCACCAGCGACTGCACCGCATACCAGCGGATGGCGTGCTTGATGTTCTTGGAGACGACCACCATGGTGGACGTGACGATCAGAAGGCCGCCAAGGATGTTGACGATCGAATAACCCATGTCGTTCTACCTCCTAACCGATCCAGCTGGCCGAAAGCGGGCCGCTGACGATGACCATGATGATGAGCACGATGAACACGAACGCCATCGCGCGGGGAAGTGGGGATCCCGCAGCGACCTCTTCGCTGGGCTCGCCGGGCAGGCAATAGCCCATCCACTTGAGGAACCAGGCAAAGGTGGCGACGGTCTCGGCGACCATGATGCACACGAGCACCAGGATCGCGACGTTGCCGGCACCCACAGAAAAGCCGCCGGCGATGATCTGGAACTTGGAGAAGAACGTGTTCATGGGCGGCACGCCGGCAATGGCGAGCGCCGCGACACCAAAGCCCACGCCCGAGATCGGGTACTTCTTTACGATGCCGCGCAGCTTGGGCAGCATACGCGTGCCGAGCGTAAAGGAGAACGAACCGGCGATCAGGAAGAACAGGGTCTTGGCGAAGGCGTGGTTAAAGATGTGGCACACGGCACCGTCAAAGGCCAGCTGGCTGCCAAAGACCGAAAGGCCCAAACCAAAGAACACATAGGAGAGCTGGGCGATCGTGGAGAAGGCAAGCAGACGCTTCATGTCCTTTTGCGGCAGGTACATCAGGAAGCCGAAGAGCATGGTGACCATGGCGTCGATAATGGCGACCCAGCCCACGATCTCGGGAATCTCGCCGGCAGAAACGAGCGCACGCGCGAACACGCACACGCCCACCTTGACCATCGAGGCACCATGCAGGTAGGCCGAAACAGGCGTCGGCGCCTCCATGGCAGAAGGCAGCCACATGTACATGGGAACCTGCGCGGACTTGGCCCAGGCCGCGAAGAGCACGAGCAAAAGGACGATGGCCTTAAGGTTGGAGTCCAGGCCGGCAATCGCGGTGATGGCGAAGGTACCGGTGTGGGCGAACACGATAGCGGCACCCAGGTACAGGCCGAGCGCGCCGATATGCGTAATGATCAGGGCCTTCATGCCGGCCTTCTTGGCCGTGGGCGTCATGTAGTAGCTAATGAGGCCCCAAGAGCACGCACCCGTGATCTCAAAGAACACGAGCTGGCCCAAAAGGGTCGAGCTGTACACAAGGCCGGCCATAGCACCGATGAAGGTCGCGAGGTACGCGTAGAAGCGACGACGCGGAGCATCGGGATGCTCACGGTTATTCTCGCTCATATAGGGAATCGAATAGATCACGACAAGCAGGCCGATACCCACAAAGGCGGGCGCGAGCAGCGTGCTCATGCGATCGAAGGTGAATCCCATGACGAGGGTCTGCCCAAACGAGATCAGGGGGACCTGCGTGTCGGGCATGCCGGCGCCAGCAAAATTCGCGGCGAGGGCGATAGTGCAGACCGTCGAGACGGCGGCACCCAAAACGCTGAACCACTTGGCGTACGGACGGGGGAACAGGGCGACGAGCACCGAGGCCACCATCGGGGCCGCGATAGCGACCAAGCCGAGAAGGGACAGACTGACTGCAAATGACATTGTTTCTCCCTTCTCCTACACGCCGACGACCACGAAGACAAACGCCAGAACGGCGATGCCCACGACAGCCCAAGTCTGATTGCCAAGCACCTTAAAGCGCGAACGCGAGCAGGAGTTTTCGATCACGCCGCAGACAACAAAGTCGACCAGGCACTTCACCAGGAAGATGACCGCGCCCAGAACAGCGGCAGTACCCACGGTCGCGGGCTCGCCCCAGGGGACGAAGATCGCGCAGAACCAAGCGACGACCAGGACCTGTTTCATGGACATGGCAAGCTTGGCCATGGCAAGCGACGGACCGGAAAGCTCGGCGAGCGGACCTTCCTGAAGCTCCTGCTCGGCCTCGGCCTGGTCAAACGGCAGCTTGCCGAGCTCCATGTAGCAGGCAATCGCAAAGGCGATGCCGGCAAGGATCACGGCAACCGGCGCGTCGACGGCGCCCGCCATAATGTGCTGGCCCATGGTGGCGATGTCGGTAGAACCGCACACCAAAGCCGCGGCAAACAGCGCCAGCAGCATGGACGGCTCGATGAGCACGCTCATGAGCAGCTCGCGGACGCCGCCGATTCCGGCGTAGGCGTTGGACGAATCCACACCGCAGAGGGCGAAGAAGAAGCGGGCTAGCGCCAGGCTGTACATGATGGTGATGGCGTCACCAAAGACCGGGATGGGGCTTTGTGCCGTAAAGAGCGGCAGACCCATTGCGAGCATAAAGGCGACGGCGAAGAACAGCGGCGGCATGATGCGCAGTGCAAAGCTCGCGTCCTCGCTCTGGGACTCGGGTCGCGCAAAGAGCTTAGCCAGGTCGCGGTAGTCCTGCATGATGCTGGGGCCGCGACGGTTGTGCATCTTGGCGCGGATCACGCGACCGAGACCGGAGAAGAACGGCGCGACGGCCATAACGACCACGCCCTGCAGAACGGCAAGTACGATGTTGTTCATGCTCTCCCCTCCTTAACCCATTTGCACGGCGAGCACGAGGAACACCACGAGTGCCGCGACGATGTAGCAGATATAGATGCTGTAGTTGCCGCCCTCGAGCTTAGTCGCGAGGTCGGCGAGCTTCTCGACACCCTTATGCGGGGCATCGACGAGAACCTTGTCGGGTACGGTCTCCACGGCCTCGGCCACACCGGTGAGCTTCTGGAAGAAGTGCGCGATGGACCAGCAGACGGCCGTGCAGCGGTCACGCAGCGTGTAGAGCGGCTGCATAAACCAGGACACCTCGGAGGCAAAGGTCGTGGCCACGACGGGCATATGCTCGTTGGGGGCATAGCCGCATGCCCACGGCTGGGACTTCTGCACCTTGCCGACGGTCTTGAGCTTGCGGTAGCCACAGGCAAGGCCGACAAGCACCACAAGCGCGATGGCGATCGCGGGCGTGGAGGTGGCAGCGCCGGAGTACTGGTTCATGAGCTCCATACCCTCGGCGGCAAACACGCCACCGTACGGATGCAGCACGGACGCGGCGACATCGACCAGCACGGGCGCGATCACGGGAGCGCCAATGCCCAGCACAACGCAGATGGCCGCGAGCAGACCCTGTGCGAACACCATGGGGGCGGGAACCTCCTTGGCATTGGCAGCGGCCTCGGAGCGGGGCGCGGAGGCAAAGGAGACGCCATAGGCCTTGACGAAGCACGTGACAGCCAGCGCGCCGGTAATGGCGAGCGCGACGGCAGCGAACACGGCCACGATCATGACAGCCTTGTCGCCCTGCATGGCGGCGTTAAACAGCGACTGGTAGGTAAACCACTCGGACACAAATCCGTTGAAGGGCGGGATGGCCGAGATGGCAAGCGCGCCGATAAGGAAGCAGATGGCCGTTGCCGGCATACGACGGAACAGGCCGCCCATCTTCTCCATGTTGCGCGTGCCCGTCGAGTACAGCAGCGCACCGGCGCCCAAGAACAGCTCGCCCTTAAACATCGCGTGGTTAAACGTGTGGTAGAGGGCGGCCATCAGGGCCAGGACGGCGATGCCGACCGAGTCGAGCGCCATGGCGGCCATGGAGGCGCCGACGCCGAGCAGAATGATGCCGATGTTCTCGACGGAGTGATAGGCCAGCAGGCGCTTGATGTCATGCTCCTGCAGGGCGAAGGCCACGCCGAGGACCGACGAGATCGCACCGAAGACCATGACCATAAGGCCCCACCAGACCTGAACACCCGAGGCGGAAAGCAGGTCGAGACCAACCTTGAGGATGCCGAAGATACCGATCTTGATCATGCCGCCGGACATGAGGGCCGACACGTTGGACGGCGCCTCGGGATGTGCCTTGGGCAGCCAGCCGTGCAGCGGGATGATACCTGCCTTGGCACCAAAGCCAAAGAAGGCGAGCACGAAGCACACGGATGCGACCGCGGGGCTAAACTGCGTAGCGCGGAAATCCGCAAAGGCAAACGAGCCGCCGGCGAAGTTGGTCATGGTGAGGAAGCTCGCCATGATGAGCACAAAGCCCACGTGCGCGATCACAAAGTAGAGCCAACCGCCGTGGATGGAGTTCTCGTTCTCCTCGATCACGACCAGGAAGTACGAGGTCAGCGACATGAGCTCAAAGGCGACCAAGAACCAAAACACGTTGTCGGCGGTGATGACGAGCATCATGGACGCCACGAAGGTGTTAAAGAAGAAGCCGGCGCGGCCCTTTTTGCCCGGGTACTCATCAAAGTAGTTGAGACCGTAGATCGAACCGGCAAACGCGAGCACCGAGATGAGCGCCACGAACAGGCCGGACAGCTGATTGAGCAGCAGCTGGAAATGGGCAAACGGGAAGAACACGATGGTGTCGACCGACGTGACATCGCCCAGCACGGCCTGGATACCGGCCACAAACGAAAGCACCGCGGCGACGGCGCCGATAAGGCAGCCGGCGGTCTTGGCGGCGTTATCGGCCTTGATCAGCAGAACCGAGGCGAGCGCACCGATGCACGAGACGGCAAGCGATGCGATAAACAGCGTCATGCTATCCATTGTTTACGCTCCCTTCTGCTTTCTCGGACAGGCCCTGGGCCACAGCGGTAACGTCGACGGCCGGACCGTTTTCGATCGAGCGCAGGCGCTTGGCCTCGTCGAGCTCGCGATCGGCCGCGCCGCCCATGACGGTCAGCGCCTTGGTGGGGCACGCCGCCACACAATGCGGGCCGTCCGGATCGAAGGCGCACAGGTCGCACTTCACAGCGCAGGTGTACTGGCCGGGAGCCCACGTAAGCAGGCTGCTCAGGGACTTGGGATACGAAGGCGTCGGATCGCACATGCCTGCGACACCGGCGATAGACGTGCCATCGGGATGGATGGCTCCGAAGGGGCACGCGATGGCGCACAGCCTGCACCCGATGCACTCCTGCTCCTTGACGTGGATGCGGTCGCCATCGTGCTCGATGGCATTCACCGGGCAAACCTCGGCGCAGGGGGCACCCTCGCAATGGTGGCAGGCAAGGGCGGCCGAAATGCCGCCGGTCTTCACGAGCGCCAGGCGCGGCGTATCCTGAAGACCCTGCATCCGGTGGGCGTCGGCACAGGCGGACTGGCATGTTCCGCAGCCGATGCACCTCTCCGGGTTGATGTCGATGAAGCGGTTCATCCCCACTTCCTTTCAAAATAACGGGCCGGGCTCCCGAACGTACGGGACGCCCGGCCCAAAAAGCCAACGAGAACGGGACTACACGATTTGGTTCACGTGCATCTCGTCGTCGAACTTGGCGGCGCCGGGCTCAATGTCCTGCGGAGCGGCGGCATCCACCAGAGCCTGTTTGAGCTCGGTGTACTGACGCTCGACCTCGCCCTCGGCCCAGACCTGGTCGGCGATTGGATCGACCTGGCAGGCGGAGAACTTGTCCTCGGGCGTGTGCGAGACCGGGTCGACCTTGTGCATGGTCAGCTCGTTACACTTGCCGATCCACCACTGGTAGGTCATATAGACCGTGCCCTTGTTGATACGGTCGCTCACGTCGGCGCGGCTGTATACCTGGCCGCGGCGGCTGTGAATCGAGACGATGTCGCCGTTCTTGATGCCGCGCGCCTGGGCGTCCGCGGGATTCATGCGGACAAAGCCGGGCTCATCGGCGAGCAGCGCCAGCGTCTTGCAGTTACCGGTCATCGAGCGGCAGCTGTAGTGGCCCACCTCGCGAACGGTGCACAGAATGAGCGGGTACTCATCGTCGGGAAGCTCGGAGGGTGCCTCCCAATCGTGCGCCATCAAGTTGGCGCGGCCGTCCTTGGTGGTGAACTTGCCGCCAGCGAACATGTCGGCCGTACCGTGGTCGTTCACGTCGGTGGACTTGACGGGCCACTGAGCGTAACCGCCCTCGGGAGCCATCTTCTCGTAGGTTGCGCCCACAAAGTTGGGGCACAGGCTAATGCACTCGTTCCAGATCTGCTCGGTGTTGTCGTAGTGCATGGGATAGCCCATACGCGTGGACAGGTCCGCGAAGATTTCCCAGTCGTGACGGCACTCGCCCTTGGGCGGAACGGCCGCGTCAAAGTGCTGGAAGCTACGGTCAGAGGCGGTAAAGACACCCTCATGCTCGCCCCAAGAGGTGGCGGGCAGGATGACGTCGGCGAGCATGGTCGTCTGCGTCATAAAGATGTCCTGGCAGATGAACAGGTCCAACTCGGAGAGCGTCTTGCGCATACCGGCCGAATCGGGCTCGGTCTGCACCGGGTCCTCGCCGTAGTTGTAGAAGCAGTGCACCTTGCCCTCGTCGACCAGGTGACCCAGGTCGGTGAGCTTGTAGCCCTCCTCCAAGGGGAGCTTTTCCTCGGGCACGCCCCAAGCCTTGGCAAACTTGGCACGCGCGGCGGGGTCGGTGACTTTTTGGTAGCCAGGGTACAGGTTGGGAAGCATGCCCATATCGCAGGAGCCCTGAACGTTGTTCTGGCCACGCACGGGCGCGAGGCCGGAATTGGGTTTGCCGATCTGGCCAGCAACGCAGGCGATGGAGGCGATGGTGTGCACCGTCTTCAGGTTCTGCTTCTGCTGGCACACGCCCATGCCCCAACCAATGATGGCAGAGGGCTTCGCCGTGGCGTACATCTCGGCAGCTTGGTGGATCAGCTCGGGCTCGACACCCGTGATGTCCTGTACGGATTCGGGAGTGTAGTTCTTGATGGTCTCCCACCACTCGTCAAAGCCGTTCGTGTGCTCGGCGACGAATTGCTTGTCGTAGAGGCCATCATTGACCAAGCAGTTGGCAAAGGCGTTAAGGAACGCGACATTGCAACCGTTCTTGATCGGAAGGTAGATGTCGGCGATACGCGCGGTTTCGATATGGCGCGGATCGGCGACGATGATCTTGCAACCCTTTTCTTTGGCTCGCACGATACGCCTTGCGACGATGGGGTGCGAATCGGCAGGGTTATAGCCGAAGAGGAAAATGCAGCCCGCATCCTCCATACCGGGGATGGAGCATGACATGCAACCTGAACCAACCGTGTCCATCAGACCGAGGACAGTAGGGCCGTGTCAAGTACGGGCGCAGTTGTCCACGCTGTGGGTGCCGATGCACGCACGCGTAAACTTCTGCATGACGTAGTTCGCCTCATTGCCGCCGCCTCGCGAAGAGCCGGTGGTCATGACAGCGTTAGGACCATATTCGTCAATTATGGCCTGCATCTTAGATGCGGTGAAATCCAGTGCCTCGTCCCAGCTTACGCGCTCAAGATCCGCGCCCTTGGTGCGGCGGATCATCGGGTGCAGTACGCGAGGAGTCAAGATCTTGGTGTCGTTGATGAAGTCGTAGCCGCTCATGCCCTTAAGGCACAGCTCGCCCTGATTGGTGATGCCGTTGAGCGGTTCGGTACCCACGACCTGGCCGTTTTGGACCAGGAGGTTAAACTGGCAACCGGCGCCGCAGTACGGGCAGATCACTTTATGCTTCTCCATGACACCCTCCTTCCTTTCTCTGCTACCGATTAATCGGTACGTATTTGACAATCGTTGGGCTTGTATGGCCGCCCGCCTACGCCTCGTTTTCGATGGTGGCGCGGGCACGCTCGGCAGTCAGCTCTGCCAGACGCTCCTCGTCTACCAGGGTGAGGCCCTTGGTCGGGCACGCCTCGGCACACGCCGGACCGCCGGGACGGTCCACGCACAGGTCGCACTTGAGCACGAAGCTCTTGGTCTGCGAACCCACGCGCACGTCGCCCATCAAAACGGGGACCTGCGTGGTCGCCACGCTCACGGCGCCAAAGGGGCAGGCCATGACGCAGCTCTTGCAGCCGATGCAGTTGTCCTCGTTAACGCCGATACGATGATTCTTTGGATCAAAGAACAAGGCGCCCGTGGGGCAGGCCTTAGCGCACGGAGCGTCCTCGCAGTGATGGCACGCCACCGGTGCGGAGATCTCGTACGTACGCGTCACGCGCAGGCGCGGCGCGGCGATGTTGTCGGGGATGTCATGCGCCTCGATACACGCCGCCATGCAGGTTTGACACCCGATGCAGCGCGAAGAATCGGCCACGACTCGTTTATTGCCCATGTTGTTCACTCCCTCCTGAATCCCTTGTCGGAGAGACCCTGTCGACGTTGCCCCAGACCGCCCGTGGCCTGGCATCGGCGTATCGAATGCATGCGGCGAAACAGGCACTCGGAAGAATTTCTCCAACGGTATACAGGTTGAATATACGCAGGTGCAGGGGGTAAACTAACGCGCATGCCCTGCAATACGGGTGTATTGCAGGGGTTTTAGCAGGTCGTGACTATTCTCGTTAGACTATAAAGGTGAGTGTATTACACGCGTAGGCATGTGAGTTTTTCGCGCGTTCCTAATTAGGATGTATTACGCTTGTAGTAATGTTCACATTCATTAACTTGAAAACAATAAAGTTAATGAATACGAGATTGGCAAATGTGGACACACAACGCATTTGCCATCCGTGTAGCACTAGGCAAGGGAGGCCAGCGATGTCATCGACTCAAAAAAGAGCCATCCTGCAGGTGCGCATTCGCGAAGAGGACAAACAGCATGCCGAGCGTCTCTACGACGCCATGGGCACGTCACTTGCCGAGGCCGTCCGTCTTTTTGTCTCGCAGAGCATCCTCATGCGTAAGCTGCCTTTTCAACCGGTCGCCGTGCGTTCGAAGGACGGCGCAGCCGCCTACGGAGCACTCAAGGCATATGGCGATCCTAATCGCCGGTCCGAGGAGCGCAACGCCTGGATTGAATATCTCGCCGCAGAAAGCGACGATTTGGTTTTGGGTCCCGAGGAAGTAGATATCCATGAGTAGCACCATCATCGACGAGACCGTCATCCTGCGCTACCTGCTTAACGACGACGAGGTCTTGTCACCGCGAGCCGCCAAGGTCATCGCCACGCGCACCGCTCGTGTCTACCCCGAGATCATCACCCGTGTCGCCGTCACGCTGCGCGATGTCTACAAGGTCCCCCGCCCCAAAATCGCGGCGGCGCTGACCAGGTTGCTCGACGACGTCATGGTCGACGAGCCCACCGTCATCGCCTTTGCCATCAAGCTGTTTGGCAGGACGCATATGGACTTTAGCGACTGCCTGCTTGCAGCCCGCACCGCCATCTACAACGACGACGTCGTGAGCTTTGGCAAGCCCATCATCCAAGGCATGATCGATTACCGTCGCAAACGCATCAACGCAGCCGAAGCCCGCGAACGCGCCACCGATGCCCGCAGCCACAGCACCGACGCCACCATCGACAAGCTCCGCCACCGCCCCCGCAGCTAACCCCCATCCCCTCCTAAGTTGCGGTGAAATACGGACTGTTTTATGCCTCTGAGCTGCTATTCAGTCCGTATTTCACCGCAACTTATTGTTATGCGGCGGGGTTCGTTGCCCCCGCTATCGGGAATCCGCAAAAGGCTTTGTTGTTGGGATGCCGTAGCCGCGCATCATGGCTCCGAAAGCTTCGACATCGTAGGTGTCTGACAGTTTGAAATGAATGATGTTGTGTCCCATAGCGCGCAGATTTGCATCGCGCATCAAAGCGGCTCGATATGTTTTAGCCGCCGCTCGCTCCGAATCATTTTGCGCATCGTCCTCAAACTTGCCCAAACCATGGAGTTCCGCTAGCATCCATGACCCGTCAGGCATCCGCCAACCATAATCTGCCAGATAATAGCCGGCATTTCCTGGCCGAATAATCTCAACCTGAAGCTCAGGCGTAACGACGCCGGCAAGAATCATTGCCGCCCGCGCCTCGGACTCTCCCCCGTTATCCGACCTTCCGTCCATATTCTCAAACACATCAAACGCACGCGCAATGCCATGCAGTCCGCGACAATTGGCCTGTGCATACGCACGCAGCTCCTCGCGCTCGACATCATACTCACGGGCCAGTCCATCAACGTAGCCAAGCGCATACCGAAATGCGCTCGTTCGAGCAATATCAACCACCGTTCGATATGGATCCGTCACCGCAAATGGGCCGAACCGCCACACTTCACCCGCCCGCCAGCGCCGATACTCAACGAATTTATACGTATCGCGCCTCGTAGACCGCGGCAACAGCACTTGCACCTTATCGAGAAGCGCGTGCGCGGAGCCTATGCCGTATAGCAAAGCCGCAGTCGATCCGCAAAACACAGCATCCGGTTCAACGACCGCAATGGCAGACGCCAACTGAAAGACACGGTCCTTAACGTCAAGGTTGATCCAATATACGGGGTCTACATATACATGATTGTAAAGACGGAACAGGAGCTCTTCCTGCATAAGCTCGCGCGCACGACGTTCATCCCAAGGGTCAATTGTTATAAGCAACTGTCCATCTTGATGAATTCCAAGCGCCGTAAATAGCATCCTTGCATATGACTGCGGAAAATGTTTGCCTTTATCGAGCATAGCTAGCCCCACAACTATCAAGAACAAGCGGATGGCATTACGCTATCGCAGAACGACGTTCAATGACCTTGCCAAAAGCTGACCAAAAGCTTGACGCCGCAGCTCAGAGCTTCAAAAAGCAATTTGGCTCTCGGCAGACGGTAGTCATAGGCCTCTCAACGGTGTCAAAAATCTCCCTAACAAAAAGTTGCGGTGAAATACGGACTGCATGGCCTGTAAAAGTCGAAAAACAGTCCGTATTTCACCGCAACTTAGGAGGAGGTGTGGGGTTTCCGGCACGCTTACGAAAACGGCTCTGGAACCAAAGGGCACCAGAGCCGTTAATCTATCTTTTGGAGCGGGCGACGGGAATCGAACCCGCGTCATCAGCTTGGAAGGCTGGGGTTCTACCATTGAACTACGCCCGCAAGATATGGTCGGGACGACAGGATTTGAACCTGCGACATCCTGCTCCCAAAGCAGGCGCGCTACCAAACTGCGCCACGTCCCGAAGGTGTTGAGCAGCTAAGGTCTAAACCTTGCGTGTCCCAAAGCGAAGGAAATTATAGGGTAGACTCCCCGCCTGTGCAAGCGCAGAAACCCTAGCTCCTCGAATGTGCGACAAACCGGCTATGAACCAGGCCGATCACAAACGCCACTACGGCAACCGGCGCCCACGCGGCACCAATCTCTGCCAGCGGCAGCGCGTCGAACGGCAGCCACGCGCCCGCAAAGAACGCATCGCGAACCGAGGTGATCACGCTCTGCACGGCGACAACGCCGCCGACCCAGACCCACACCTGCGGATGCGCATCGCAAAAGCCGTGAACAAGGCCCATAAGCACCAGCACGATGGCGACGGGATACAAAGCGTTGAGCATGGGCACCGAGAACATAAGGATCACGTCGAGGCCCACGTTGGAAAGCACGCACGAAAATGCCGCGAACACAAAGGCGAGAATCGCGAAGGGACGGCGCATGGCCTCCTCGGAAGCCTCCGCTCCCCCTTCGACCACATACGTCTCGCAGAAGTAACGCGAGCAGCAGCTAATGAGGCCGATGCACACGTTCATGCAGGCAAGGAAGAAGATCGCGAAGACCACGACCGTGCCGGCAAGGCCAAAGTGCATGGAGGCTGAGCGAGCAAGGATGGCAGCGCCGTTGGTAGCGTCGGGCATCACGGTGCCGAGCTGCATACCGGCAAGGGCCAAGCCACAATAGATGATGGCCATGAGCACGCCGGCGATCACGCCGGAGCGCGAAATCTCGAAGGCGACACGCCTGTCATCGGTAACGCCGAGCTCGTGGATAGTCTCGGCGATGATGATGCCAAAGGCGAGCGACGCAAGCAGGTCCATCGTCTGATAGCCGGTCAAGAAGCCCTGCACGGCAGCACCCGCATCATAGGGAGCCTGCGGCGCGGCAGCCGGACCCAGCGGTGAGATCACGGCAGCGCCGACAACCAGCACAATGAGCGCGATGAGCGCGGGGCCCGTAATGCGACCAAGCACACGCGTGATAACGCCCGGGCGCAGCGTAAGCGCAAACGCGACGACGAAGAAGGCGACGGCAAACACCAGGCGAGCCGTGCCGAGCGAAACGCCCTCTGGCAGCAGCGGCACCAGCATCTCGAAGGCCGTGGAGCTCGTACGCGGAATGGCCAGGCACGGACCGATCGCCAGGTACACTGCCGCGACGAAGAACTCGCCAAACTTGGGGTGCACGCGACCGGCCAGCTCGCGCGCCGTTCCGGCAAGCGCCACGGCGATAAAGCCCATGACGGGCAGGCCGATGGCGGCAATCAAAAAGCCGACCATGGCAAGCGGCGTGGCCGTGCCGGCCTGGAGCGCCAGCAACGGCGGAATGATGAGGTTGCCGGCACCAAAGAGCATCGAGAACAGAGCGATGCCGACGGTAACGACATGGTCAGAGCGAAGGCCGCGCGGGGCAGATGAGGTCATAGGCATACCTTTCGGGTCGAAACAAATAACGGGACGGGTAAAAAACACCCGTCCCGAAAGTATATACGCTTAAGCGTGTTTAACAGGCCAAATCGCGCAGGGCGTCAATTGCCGTGTCGACTTCGTCGTCTGTGTTGAAGTACCCAAACGAGAATCGAACGACGCCCTGACGCTCGGTCCCCAGCGCGCGGTGCATGAGCGGAGCGCAATGGGCGCCGGGACGGGTCGCAATCCCCCATCCCTGCATAAGCGCGTCCGAGATTTCGGCCGAATCGACATCGCCCACGTTGAGCGACACGATCGCCGAGCGCGTCGGCTGGTCGAAGGCGCCGTAGAGCGTAATGCCCGGAATCTCGCGCACACCGGCAAGGAAGCGATCAGCGAGCGCGCGCTCGTGGGCGGCAATCGCCTCGACCCCTCCCTGGGTATCGATAAAATCGAGTCCAGCGGAAAGACCGGCAATACCATGGCCGTTAAGTGTGCCCGCCTCCAGGCGCGTCGGCCACTCATGCGGCTGCAGCGCATCGAAGCTGTGCACGCCCGTGCCGCCCATGGCCCACGGCGCTACGTCGACGCCCTCCGTCACAGCCAGGCCACCGGTGCCCTGGGGACCCATCAGCCCCTTGTGGCCGGTAAAGCACACGATATCGAGTCCCATGCCCTGCATGTCAATCTGCGCCGTACCGGCAGACTGCGACGCATCGACAATCACCAGCGCGCCGACGGCGTGTGCCATAGCCGCCACGCGCACGATATCGACCGCATTGCCGGTCACGTTGGATGCTTGCGTCACCACGACGGCGCGCGTACCCGGCGTCATCAAGCGCTCAAGCTCGTCATAGTCGAGCACGCCGTTCGCATCGCAGCCGGCATGTTCAACGGTCACGCCCCGCTCAGCCGCAAGACGATTGAGCGGACGCAGCACGGAGTTGTGCTCGAGCACCGTCGTGACCACGCGGTCGCCGGGGCGCACCACACCATTGATAGCCGTGTTGAGCGCCGCCGTCGAGTTAGGCGTAAAGCACACATGGTCGGCACGCGGGCAGCCCAACAGGCGCGCAAGCTTGGCACGGCAGCCGTGAATCGTGCGCGCGGCATCGAGCGCGCCCGACGTGGCGCCGCGCCCGGCATTGCCGAGCGAACACATCGCCTGCGTCACGGCATCGATCACCGCCTGCGGCTTATGCATGGTCGTCGCTGCGTTATCCAGGTAGATCATCGCACGACCTCCCACATGTCGATCACGGTAAAGCCCTCGGTGGGAACGCCGGCCGCCGCAAGCTCGCCGCGCAGCAGGTCCTCATCCGAAGGCAGCGCCTTCCACGCCAGGCCGCAGCCAGCAGCGACCTCCCCGGGCACGGGAATCGTACGCCCGGGAAGGCCGCGCTCGGCGCACAGGGTCTCGCAACCCATGGCGGCCGCCGTGGTGGGAAACGTGATGACCAGCGCCGGGCGTTTCTCCCTCATGGCAATCCCATCCAATGAGCTACGGGCGCACGACGCGCACGGCCTGCTCCATCTTCTCCACGATCACGTACATGTTGGTGACCTCGCCCACTGCGAGTTGGTCCTTAATGCCAAAGTGATCGAGGCAGGTGCCGCAGGTGAGAATCTCGACGCCCTGCTCGGCCAGACCCTTCAGGTCGTCGAGCACCGGCGAGCCCTCGACGGTAAGCTTGGCGCCGCCGTTGTAGAACAACATGGTCGCGGGCAGTTCCTCCTGCTGCGTCACAGCAAAGATGAACGCCTTCATGAGCTTGTGACCCAGCTCATCGTCGCCGCGGCCCATGCAGTCGGTATAGACGGAAATGACGAGCTTGCCCTTGCCGGCGCTGGCGTCGCAGAAGGCGGCGCCGTCCTGCTCGGGGTCCGCCACTGCCACGGCGCCAGCGGTCGACACGGTCACGTGCCACTCGGAATCCGAGATCTTCTCCACCGAGGCCGTGCAGCCCTTCTCCTGTGCCATCTTTGAGATGTTCTTGACGGCGGTCTCGTTATCGACCGAGGTCACGACAGCACCCTCTCCGTCGAGCTGCTTCAGGGCCTTGAGCGTCTTGACGACGGGCAGCGGGCAGGCATCGCCCATGGCATTGACTTCAATCTTGGTAGACATAGTTTTCCTTTCAAATGTGACCGCCCCAGAACGCGGGCAGTCGAATTAACAGTTACAGCTATCGCACAACGCGAACGGCGGGACCGCCCGGCACCAGCTCACACACGCGACCGACAACGGAGGCGATACGACCCTCGGCATGCAGGCGGCGCGCAAGCTCATCCACATCGGCAGCGGGCGCGGCGATGAGCAGACCGCCCGAGGTCTGCGGATCGTAGAGCGCATCCAGCATCCCCGGCTCCAGGTCGTCATCGGCCGCCACGCGCGGACCAAAGAAGTCCTGGTTGCGGTAGGCGCCGGCGGGGATAATGCCTAGGCGCGCCATGTCGAGCACCTGGTCAAAGAGCGGCACCGAATCGGACGCAAGCTCAATCTGCACGCCCGAACCCTCGGCCATCTCACACGCATGCCCAATCAGGCCAAAGCCCGTAACGTCGGTACAGCCGTGAAGCTCAAGGCCCTCTGCAAGGCGAATCGGCGCCTCGTTGAGGGTACGCATCGAGTCAAACATCGCCGCGGCCTCGTCCTGCTCGGTGAGCTCGCCCTTAATGGCCGTAGTGATGATGCCAGAGCCGACCGCCTTGGTCAGCAACAGAGCATCGCCCACGCGCGCGCCGCTGTTGGCGAGCATGCGATCGAGCGGGACAAAACCGCTCACGGACAGGCCGTACTTGGGCTCATCGTCATTGATGGTGTGGCCGCCCGCGATGGTGCAGCCGGCCTCAACGCACTTGTCGGCGCCGCCCGCCAAAATCTGCCCCGCAACCTCAACGCCCAGGCAGCTGGGAATGCACAGCAGGTTCATGGCGTGGCTCGGCGTACCGCCCATGGCGTAGATGTCCGACAGCGAGTTGGCTGCCGCGATCTGGCCAAACAGGAACGGGTCGTCGACCATCGGCGGGAAGAAGTCGATGGACTGAACGAGTCCCAGGTTTTCGCCAACACGTAAGACGCTCGCATCGTCGGAGGTATCGAACCCCACGAGCAAGTTGTCGTTGGGCACATTTGGTAAGTCACCCAGGACCTGGGCGAGGGCTCCGGGAGCCAACTTAGCGGCTCAACCGCTCGCGGCGGTCATAGACGTGAGCCTAATCTGATCGTCGAGCATCGATACCTCCTCTCAAACACAAACAATGCTTCTCAGTATACGCATGAACGCGCATCTACGGCCGGCTCATCAGCCGAGCGCCTGGGCACGAATGGCCGCGCCGATGGCACCGGCAAAGCGAGCTTTGGGCGACGTCTCAACCGGAGACCCCAGCAGCGCTCCCAGCCGCTCCACAACGTAAGCGTTCTCGCACAGGCCGCCGGTCAGGTAGTACGGAGCACCCGCCGCCTGCCCGGCCATGGTGGCCACGCGCGACACGACGCTCTCGATCACACCGCGCGCGATGTTCTCGCGCGGCTCGCCACGACCGATCAGGCTAATGACCTCGCTCTCGGCAAAGACTGTGCACATGCTGCTGATCTTGGTTGGCTCACCGGAGCGGGCAAGGTCTGCCATCTGCTGCTGAGAAATGCCCAGACGATCGGCCATGATCTCCAAAAAGCGCCCTGTACCTGCAGCGCACTTGTCGTTCATGGCAAACTTGGCCACGCGGCCGCCTTTAAGTTGGATGACCTTGGTGTCCTGGCCGCCCACGTCGATCACGGTGCCGTGGTCGCCAAAGAGCGCCACAGCGCCGGTGCCATGGCAGGTGATCTCGGTCACGACCTTGTGCGCATAGGGCACGGCGACACGGCCGTAACCGGTCGCGACCACACGCACGTCGTCGGCCGCCACGTCGTAGCCGGCCGAAGCAAGCTCTACGCGCAGGCGCTCGGCCGCATCGACCGATGAATACCCCGTCGGCATAACGCAAGTCCATGCGATGGCGCCATCCGCCTCCACCGCCGCGGCCTTCGCCGCCGTCGAGCCTATGTCGATACCAATGCCAACCACGGCATCCTCCTTCACATGCGGCAAAGGGACTGTCCCTATGCCGCATTCGTCCTACAGTGTCTCGATAAAGGCGGCGATGCGCGTCTCGATCTGGCCCATGTCGCCGTTGCTGTAGTCGGTCTCGATCTTCATGTACGGAATGCCCGCACCCTCGACGGCCTCCTGCATACGAGCGCTCTCGACGTTGAAGGTGTGGCACGCCTGCAGCACGCTCTCAACGACGCCGTCGACGTGGTACTTCTCGCACATGGCCAGCGTATTGTCCATGCGACCGTCGTTGGGCGTCATGACCGAGCAGTTGATGTCCAGATAGCGATCGGCGATAGCGCGCAGGATATCGGGCGCGTCGGGGTCAATCATCATGGCGGCCGTACGCTCGCCCGAGCAGTCGTCCATGCACACGACCACGCCGCCGTTGGACTCGATGGTGCGACCGATCTTGTTGATCACGCCACCCACCGGGCAGCCGGTAATAAGGATGCGCTTGGTATCCGCCGCAACGGGGCGCTCGCCCGCGTCGTAAGCCTCGCGCAGGGCAGCGACCTTCTGCTCCAGCTGCTGCGTATAGGCCTCGATATCAAAGCTGAACGTACCGGCGAACATGGTGCTCATCAGGTCGACGCCGCTCATGGCAGCCGGCTGGTTGGCCTGCAGCGCAAACATCTCGAGCTGGGCGGCACGCAGACGGTTGCGGCGGCGCACGGCAGCACGCAGGTCGTCATCGGTAATCGTAATGCCGTAGAAGTTCTCGAGCTCCTCCTTGAGCAGGCGACACTCCTCGTACCAGCCCTCGCGCTCGTAGGCACGGTCACGGCCCTGCGGCAAGTGCAGAATATGCGTACGCTTGAGCTCGTTGAGCAGCTCGTACATTTTCTTCTTGCCGTCGCAGGTGGTCTCGCCGATGATCATGTCGCTAAAGTACGTAAACGGGCACTTTTGCGAGTAGGCGAAGCCGTAGGTCGACTTAATAAGCGGGCACAGGTTTGCCGGCAGCACCTTCTCGGCCTCGGGAATCACCTCGTCGGACGTGCCGCACAGGGCCACGCTCGCAGCGCCCGCGGCATCGATAATCTCGAGCGGCGTATAGCTGCACAAAAAACCGACCAGGCGATTGCCGGCCTGCTTGTAGTCCTTAACGCGAATAAACGCCGCCTTACGCTGCTCGTTGAATTCCTCAAACGTGCGCGGCAACGGCTGCTCAGAAACCTCAGACATGTAGCTCCCTAAAATAGACAAGAAATTCGACTACGAAGACGGCTTTCCCAGGTGCCGCAGATTCCGAGCGACAAGCCCGACGCCGCGTACCTCGGTACGCAAGGAGGGTTGGAGCCGGAAGGTGCGGTGCCCGAGGTTGCCGTGAAAGAGAAGCGCCGCGTACTTTGGTACGCAAGCGACGGTTTGAACGGCAAGATCGGGTGCCTGGGTGCCGCAGATTCCGAGCGACAAGCCTGACGACGCATACTTTGGTACGCGAGGAGGGTTGGAGCCGGAAGGTGCGGTGCCTGGGGAAGCCGCGCGGCCTAAATCGTCTCCAAGAAGGCCTCAATGCGGGTCTGGAGCTGGCCTGCGTCCTCGCCGGCGTAGTCGGTCGTTATGTGCATAAAGGGAATACCGGCCTCTTCGGCGGCCTTCTCCACGGCGAAGGACTCCATCTCGTAGAGCGTGCAGAACTGCAGGGCCACGTCGACGATGCCGTCGGCATGCAAGTCCTTTGCCATCTGGACGATGTCCTTCATACGCTGGTCGTTGGGGGTAAAGACGGCGCAGTTGATCTTAAAGTAGCGCTCGGCGATGGCGTCGAGCATCTCGTCGACCGTCTCGCCGGACTCGTCGACCAGGTCCTTGTAGTAGCGCGAACCCGTGCAGGACTCCTCGCCCACCACGATGCCGCCAGCCTTCTCGATCAGGTTGAACAGCTTCCAGTTGGGCACGGCCATGGGCGTGCCGGTGTACAGGATGCGCTTGGTGCCCTTGGGCGCCACGCCCTCACCATTGGCGGCGCGCTCCTCGCACTCGGCAGCCATGTCGTTGATGGCGCCGGTCAGGCGCGGCGTGTCGTCCATAAAGGCAGCCTGCACGGTCAGCAGGCTATCGAGGCCGCTGATGGGCGCCGGGTCGGCGGCACGGGTCGCAGCCAGACGCTGCAGGGCGCGGCGCTTCTCGTTAACGGCGTGGATGGCAGCCTTCAGGCGCTCGGGCGTGATCTTGACGGCGCACTCTTCCTCGATCTTGGCAGCGAGCTTTTTGACCTCGGCCTTCCAGGTCACGAGCGTCGACTCGTCGTGCACGTTGGGGATATCCATGACGTACATGTTCTTTTGCGTGGCAAAGAACTCATAGGCCTTCTTCTTGCCGTCGCAAGTGTTCTCGCCGACTACCAGGTCGCTCGACTCGATGTAGGGGCAGACCTCGCCCAGCTTAAAGCCAGCAAAGCTCTTAATGAGCGGACAGGTGTTGCGCGGCAGATGCTCCTCAACCTTGTCCGTTGCCCAGTCGGCACCAGAGCACAGGCCCACGGGAATACCATCGCACGCAAGCACGATTTCCTCGGGCACATAGACGCAGAACGAGCCGACGATCTTGGTGGCCTCGCCGGCCTCCTTCTTGTCGAGCATCTCCTTAATACGGCCGCTATGAATGTTGGTGGCGACAAAATCCAGGTAGGACGTGGACTTGGGACGGTTGTTCTGCGTCAGGAACATGTCCCCGTACATCTGGCCCACGGCGCCCAGCAGCATGTCGTGGTCGGCAAGATTCATGCCGAGACTCTCCCACATCGGATGGAAATCGAATTCTTCAGCCATGACGGTTCCCCTCTCGAACCAAAAAACGGATTACAGCGGTATAGATGCACGACGGGCGGCGATTGCCCGGCCGTGCGTAAACCCGGAATTTTGGGGAACCTGCTTTGCGGTTGATGATTTAGCTGTGCGTCGTCTCTCCCGGAGCCGTGAACATACCTGCTCATATGCGGCTCCGAGCCATATAGAGGGCGCGCGCGGCAACGCGACACGAATATGTCTTCTGCGGCATCGGCGCGCCCTCCTTTTCTCGTCGAAGGTAACTATATCAACGGTCGTCGTCCAGACGAACACCGCCGACACGCGTACGACAGCGACAGGCGCCGTCATTCAATAAAAAATTATCTACTTTGATAATGATTTGTCACCGGTCATTCGGCGAACGGCGAGCGAAAAAGACGGAACGGCCGAAGACCTTGCCCCCGACCGTCCCGCGTGTCCTACTACCGACAAACCAAATGGATCCTACTCGCATCGAAATGCATGCGCAGGGTCTCCCCCGCCTGCGGCAGCTCCTCTACAGGCACACTCACCTTGTTGACCTTCCACTGCAGGCGCGTCGGCGCATCGACACGCGGCACATCCAGCAGCACCAAGCGCTCAAAACGCGAATCGCTCACGCGGGCCACGTGCAGGTCGTAGCTGTTGCGACCACGCTCGGCACGGTTGTCCACATGGAAGTAGCTCGCGCGAATGCCCAGGTACGCCACGCTGTCGGGAACCTCGCGACCAACGTTGAAGGTCATACCCCAGTCCAAGGCCTCAACTTCCCGAGGCCCGATCTTGCGGGCGCGGCTCGTGTTCTTGCAGCCCGTCAGCCGCAGCGCGGCCAAGGTCTGCGGCCGGCGAACCACGCCCTCGACGGAGCCAATCTCCTCCACATGCCCGTTATGCATCACGCAGATGCGTTCGCACAGGCGACATGCCTCATCGATATCATGGCTCACGTAGAGCACGGTGCGGTTGCAAACGTCGAACAGGTCGAGCATGTTTTGCTCAAGCGCGCTCTTGAGATACGCGTCGAGGGCGCTCATGGGCTCGTCGAACATAAAGATGCCCGGATGCGCCGCCACCATGCGAGCAAGCGCCACACGCTGCTGCTGGCCGCCCGAAAGTCGCGCGGGATAGCGGTCGGCAAAATCGGCCAGGCCAAAGATACCCAGGTAGCGCTCGGCAAGCTGCTTGCGCGCCGCGGCGTCGCCGGCATCCTCGACGCCGGCACACACGTTATCGGTCACCGTCATATTGGGGAACAGCTGATAGTTTTGGAACAGCAGGGCGCATTTGCGTTCCTGGGGCGACAGGTTAATACCCACGGCCGAGTCAAAGAAGGTTACGCCGTTCACGACGATCTTGCCCTCGTCGGGCGTCTCCACGCCGGCGATGCAGCGCAAGGTGCAGCTCTTGCCGCATCCGGAGGCGCCGAGCAGCGCCACGCGTTCCTCGCCGGCTTCGAGCTGAATGTCAAGGGTAAAGCCGGGATAGCGCTTTTTGATATCCAGAACGAGCGACATGGCTTATCGACCTCCCTTTGCGACCGCGTCGTCACGCATAAGCTCGGCCAACGCCTCGCGATCGATACGCAGGGCATCGCCACCAACGGGGTCGAGCGAATCGCCCTGTCCAGCAAGCTCTTTGGCCTGCTTACGCTCTGTACGGGAAAGGCCGCGCTCGCGGTACTTTTGCGAATGCGCCGTATACATGTTGATGAACAGGATGACCAAGAAGCTAAAGACGATCACGACGACGACCCAAAAGAGCGCTACCGACGTGTTGCCGCCCATCCACTCAAAGTAGATGGCAATGGGGATGGTCTGGGTAATGCCGGCGTAGTTGCCCGCAAAGAACAGCGTGCAGCCAAACTCGCCCATCGCGCGGGCAAAGGCGAGCACCGTGCCGGCGGCAATGGAGGGCCAGCCGAGGGGCATCATGAGCTTGGTGAAGATGCGTCGCTCGGACCAGCCCAGCGTGCGCGCCGCATCGAGCATCTGCGTGTCGAGGCTCTCGAAGGCGCCGAGTGCCGTACGATAGACGAGCGGGAACGACACCACCACGGCAGAGATCACCGCCGCCGGCCACGTAAAGACAATCGAGACGCCATGCGCGATCAGCCACTGGCCCACCCCGGTCGAGCGACCGAACAGCATAAGCAGCAAAAAGCCGCAGACCGTGGGCGGCAGCACCATAGGGATGGTAAAGACCGAATCGAGCAGGCCCTTCACGCGGCTCGTGGTACCCATGGTCTTCCACGCGGCAAAAAGGCCCAGCGCGAAGGCGATCACCAGGGCAAGTCCGCTCGTTTTGATGGACACCCAAAACGGCCGGTAGTCAATACTGCCAAAAAACGTCCGGGCGCGCTCCGCCAGCGAGGGCGGCTCCGTCGTCGAGACGCTCGCATACGGTACCAAGGCAGCGTTATCGCTCCACAGGGCTCCGTCACCCAGATTGAGCCCGGCGTTTGCGGCATCTGCGGCATTCACGACGGTGTAGTAGTCGCCGTCGTCGCCCTTCACCTTAAACTGATAACGATAATCGCCCTGTACCAGCTCATTGTCCGAGGTAAACACCCACTCGAGCTTAAAGTCCTCCAGCAGTGCGCCCCCCATGGAGTGAGACTTATCAAGCCCTGCGAGCATTTTCTTGAGTGCCTTTTGATCGGTGGAGTTCGCAATGCCGAAGCCCGCTTCCTTGGCGGCATGCGCATCGACCCACACCACAATGCTCGTAGGCGTGGTCACCGTTACGAGCGACGTCTTTCTGTAGATAGGAAAACGATAGCCCTCGGGCTGGTCGGCAAACGAGCGGGCCGTGCCCTTGGCGTTGCGCTCAAAGGCGTTGAGGCCAAAATCGACGCCATCGATAAGCGCGGAGTCCTCGGTCGCCTGGCGTCCGTCGGCAGTGGCGAAGAGCGCCTCGGCTCGGGCAACCCCAGGCAGCGCCGTCAGTGCGCAGGCAATCGCCGCCAGGGCAGCGAGCAGGCAAAACGTTTTCCTTGACACGGGCGACTCCTCAAACACAGGGCAACGGCGCGCGGACGCACCGCTTGAATCTAAAAAGGGCGGGCGATCGCAAGAACGCCCGCCCTCAAGCATATCGTTATGCAGCGCTCTTCTGCACTACTCGAAAAGCTCAAAGCCGTACTTAGCCCAAATCTTCTGCGCCTTCTTGTTGGACAGGCAGAAGTCGATGAACGCCTTGGCCTCGTTGGCATGCTCGGAGCTCTCGGCCACGGCACCCGGGTACACGATGGGCTTGTGCGAATCCTCGGGGCACACGAAGGCCTCCTCGATGCCGTCATAACGGTAGATGTCGGAGCTGTAGACAAAACCGGCCACGCAGTCGCCCGTGGACACGTAGGCGGCAGCGGTACCGACCTTATCGGCCAGCGCGACCTTGTCGGCGATCTCGGGCGCATACTCGCCGTCGTCGCCCTCGGTGCCGGTGTAGAGACCCACAGAGGCCAGCGCCTGGTTGGCGTACTTGCCGGCCGGAACGGTCTTGGCGTCGCCGATGGCGATCTTGCCGTCCAGGTTCGCGACGTCGGCGATAGCCTCGACCTTGGTGTCGGAGCCCTCGGCGCGAATGATCACGAGGTCGTTGACGAACATGTCCTCACGGGTGTCGGTATCGACGAGCTCGGCGGTCTCGGCGTCATCCATGGTGCCCTTGGAAGCGGTGATGAGCACGTCAACGGCAGCGCCGGCCTTCATCTGCTCGACGAGGTCGCCAGAGGCCTTAAACTGCGTATCGGCAAAGGTGGTACCGGTCTGGTCGGTGTAGAGCTCCTGAACCTCGGGCAGAGCCTTCTCGAGCGAGTTGGCAGCGAAGATCTGCAGCTCGACGGCCTTCTTCTTAGAGGAAGACTTGGCAGAACCGGCGTCGGAACCAGCAGGCTCGGATGCCTTGTTACCGGAGCAGCCAGCAAGGCCAAGGCCAGCGGCGGCAGCGGCAGAAAGCGAGACGAAACCGCGGCGAGAAACCATATCGAACATATTGAACCCTTTCGGACCTTGTACCCGGGTACCCCACCGCGGGCTTTATTCTGTAATCAGATTATACTTCGGTGCGAATATTGGCAGTGCGAAATTATTCTCGTCTGAGAATATATTTTCAGATCGCCGTGCGCCTCGACGTCACTTCGGCGGAAAACAAAAAGGCGGAGCAACCGTTCGGGTCACTCCGCCGCAGGTGAAACGCTTATTTGGCGTGTCCGCCGCCCGCCGTCATCTGAGCCGCGTGCTCCAGCTGATCGGCAATCGCCTCCCAGCTTTCGCGGGCTGCCTTGGTGGATCCGGGAAAGTTTACGACAAGTGTATGACCGCGCTGCATGCACACGGCGCGCGACAGCATGGCGCGGCGCGTCTTGGTCATGGAGTACGCGCGAATCGCCTCGGCAATACCGGGGACATCGCGGCTGCAGACGGCACGCGTCGCCTCGGGCGTCACATCGCGCATCGAAAGTCCCGTGCCGCCGCAGGTAAGCACGACGTGAGCATGACGCTCATCGGCAGCATCCACGATAGCGGTGCCGATCTCGTCGACGTCGTCGCGCACAACCACGTGCGAGGCTACCGTCCAGCCCTGAGCCGCAATGAGTTCCTCGAGCGCGGCTCCGGCCTCATCCTGGGCGAGATCGCGCGTGTCAGAACACGTCACGATCGAAATCTTCAACTCCATAGCGCTCCTCCTAAAGCACGGTGCCCTCGGGCAAGTCGACGCGGACGACATCAACGACATCGCCCGGCTCGAGCTCACACGGGCCCTCATTAATGCGCAGCAGACAATTCGCGCGCTGCATCGTGCCAAGCAGCGCCGAATTCTGGCTCTTGGCCTCAGTCACCATAAGCTCGCCGGTCTGGGCATCGCGCGCAACGCTGGCGCGGTCAAAAAAGCGACGGTCTTGGCGCTTCTTCACGCCGTGCGTGAGCGTCGCCTGCTGCACGGGGCGCGCGCCCTCGGCAAAACCACGCATCTTACGAATCGCCGGGCGCGCGAGCATCTCAAAGCCCACGTAGGCCGCCGCCGGATTGCCCGAAAGCCCCAGGTACGGCTTGCCGCCGAGCAGGCCAAACGTGATGGCCTTACCGGGACGCATCGAGATGCGATCGAACAGGACCTCGCCTTCGCGCTGGACCAGCGCCGTCACGTAATCGTAGTCTCCGGCCGAGGCGCCACCGCTCGTAATGACAAAATCGCACTCGCGCACCGCGCGGTGTACGAGCTCGGATATCGCCTGCTCGTCGTCGGGCGCGATGCCGTAGAACACGGGCTCGGCACCGGCATCGAGCGCCTCGGCCATCAGCGCCGAGGAGTTGGAATCGCGAATCTGGCCACGCGCCGGCACCTCACCTGGCGAAACCAGCTCCGTACCCAGCGAGATGATGCCCACGCGCGGGGCAGTGCGCACTTTCACGCTCGCGTACCCGGCACTTGCCAGCAGACCCGCACCCGCCGGCGCCACAATCTCGCCGGCGTGCAGCACGACGTCTCCGGCATGGGCCTCCTCGGCGGCAGAGCGAACATTCTCCCCCACCTTGGCCGGTGCCGAGAAGCGGACGTATGAGCCCTCGTTACCGTCGCCGTCGAGCACCTCGACAATCTCATACTTCACCACGGCGTCGGCACCCTCGGGAACCGGCGCGCCCGTCATGATGCGCACCGTCTCGTTCGCGCCGATCGTGCCCTCAAATACATGACCCGCTGCCTCGTGACCAACAACGGAAAGGGTCACCGGCGTATCGATTGACGCCGTGGCAAGGTCGGCCGTACGCACGGCATATCCGTCCATAGCGCTGTTGGCAAATGGCGAGATATCGATATCGGCCACAGCATCCTCGGCCAAGGGAAGACCAGCTGCCTGCCACACGGGAATCTCGCTGAGATCGGTCGGGGCCACGTGCGAAAGGACAATCGCCTGCGCGTCCTCCAAAGGAATGAGCTTCTCTGCCATATACACCTCTAACATGACGCGGCGCGCAAGAGCGTCGCCGATTCTTTATGTTTGTCTCAGTATAATCCCCCACTGCTCGACCGCGATACGGTCTGTGCTCACGAATACGCCTGTCGGTTGCAGGCCGAGAAACAGAATCGAAACCGGCCCACCGGCTCGTTGCGTTTGCCGCGTTTTATAATGCTTGCGTTGCAACCAAAGAAGAGGACACCATGGCTTTTACCGACACATCAGACAGCGAAAGCGAAGAGCAAGACAACTCCCTGTCACTCGATGAGGGGGGCTTCTTCTCCCTGAATGACGTCATCATGGCCGGCAGGCAACAACTCACCCGCTCCGAGCATCTCCTGGCTGCCGACACGCGCCGCAACGCCCGCAACCTGCTCGCGAGCGCCAAGCTGCTCGCGCTCGTCGTAATCGTCTCGCTCGCCATGGGCGTTGCCGCTTGGGCATTTTTGGCCTCGCTGAACATCGCGACCGATTATCGCGAGCACCATGCGTGGATCTACGCCCTACTTCCCGTCGTGGGCGTGGCTACCGCATGGGTCTACAAGAACCACGGCCTTGCCGCCAAACGCGGTAACAACCTGGTCATCGATTCCGCCCTGGGCACCCGCCTCATCCATGCGCGCATGGCAGTCCTTACCTTCGTCTGCTCCACGCTCACGCACCTCACCGGCGGCTCGGCCGGTCGCGAAGGCGCGGCGGTGCAGATCGGCGGCACCATCGCCAGCAACATCTCGAACCTCGCCCATCTTAAGAAACATGACCATCACGATCTTATGCTCGCCGGTATCTCGTCCGCCTTTGGCGCCGTGTTCGGCTCGCCCCTTGCCGGAGCGTTCTTTGGCATGGAGATGTGCTTTATCGGCAAGATCGACTACACCGCCGGCATCTACTGCCTCGTCGCCTCGTTTACCGGCTACTTTACGTCGCTTGCCCTGGGCACCGAGTACGAAACGAACGTCATCGCCAGCGTCCCCGATATGACGCCCCGAACGGTCGCCATCGTCGTCGTCAGCGCCATTATCTTTGGACTGACGGCACGCCTCTTTGCTTGGTCGGTTCGCACCGTCAAGAACCTGTACGGCCGCTTTATCACCAACTACCTTGTCCGCGCGCTCGTAGGCGCACTCGTGGTGCTCGCGGCCTACGCGCTGCTCGATGCCTGGAAATACGCCGGCCTTGCCACCTGGCTCTCGGGTGCCGGTTTCGCCGGCAACACGACCCTCACCGACGCCGCCATCAAGTTGGTCGTGACGGCGCTCACCCTGGGCGCCGGCTTCCAAGGCGGCGAGGTCACACCGTTGTTTGGCATCGGAGCTGCGCTTGGCGGCTGGATCGGCTGCCTCGCCGGCATCGACCCCAGCTTTCTGGCGGCCCTCGGCATGCTCGGCGTGTTCTGCGCCGGCCTCAACGTGCCCATCACCACCTGCATGATGGCCATCGACCTGTTTCACGGCACGGCAGCCGGGTTCTTTGTCATCGTTGCGTTTATCAGCTATCTTGCCGGCGGGCACCGCGGTGTATATCCTGCCCAGCGCATTATCTCGCCCAAGCGCCGTTCGCTCATTGTGGATGAGGGCGGCACGGTGGCAGAGGCTATCGAGCGCCACAACGACCTGATAGAGTAGGTGCAGTAAACGCCGTGCGGTCACAATCGGAGCAACGTAACCCGAGCGCGACCGCACCGTCACGCCATACGCCGGGAGTCGCCACATGCACGCAACAGATTTTGGTCGCACGCTCATCATCGCCAACCCCGCCGCCCAGTCGGGCGCGGCACGCGAAGTTGCCGAGCGCCTGCAGCGCTTTTTGGACATGACCGCGCGCTCATCCCAGTTTGACCTGGTGCTGACCGAGCGCATGGGGCACGCCAAAGAACTTGCCGCGCAGGCCCAGGGCTACCGCACGGTTATCGCACTCGGCGGCGACGGTGTGATCCACGAGGTCGTCAATGGCTTGATGACGCAAGAAGAGTCAGCCCGACCGGCGCTTGCCGTCCTGCCTGTAGGCTCCGGCAACGATTTTGCCCAGACGCTCGGCATCGACGATTTCTCCGGTAAAGACTTTGGTGCCCTGCTCACCTGCGAGCTGCAGCGTCAGGACATCGGGCACATTCGCTCATGGAACCCCGCAAGCGGCAGCGGCGAGGCGGCCGTCGAGTATTACGACCAGACACTCTCCGTCGGCATTGACGCCGCCATCGGCCTAGGCACCACCGAGCTACGCAAGAAGACGGGGCTCACCGGCGCTCCGCTCTATACCCTTTCGGGCCTGGAGCAGTTTGGGCTGCGCTATCGCAACTACCCCATGACGGTCAGCTTTGACGGCGCGCCAGCCGAGCGCGTGCGGGCGATTATCATGGCGATTCAGCTGGGCCCCACCTATGGCTCGGGCTATCGCATCTGCCCCGATGCCGACCCCTGCGACGATGTGCTCGACGTTTGCTACGCCTGCGGCCCCGTGCCCCGCGCGGTCGCCCTGCCCATGTTCCTTTCGGCCAAAGACGGCCATCACACCAAGCTGCCGCCGGTGCGCATGCGCCGCTGCCGCCATGCCGAACTCACCTTCGAGGAACCCGACTACCCCATCCAAGCCGACGGCGAGCCCATCGTCGCCACGCGTATCGAAGTGGACGCCCTCGCCGGCGCCCTCCAAGTCTGGCGCCCCGCCCGCTAGTTCCATCTAAGTTGCGGTGAAATAGGGACTGTTTTGCGGCTTTGACAGCCCCAACAGTCCCATTTCACCGCAACTTATTGAGGAGCCTATTCATCGCTGCCCGGCTTGCGGCGGTTGGCCTTTTTGATGGCGTTGAAGTGCTTGTCGTTGAGCCTGCGCTGGCGCGATCGCTGTGGCACTTTGGTCTTCACGCGACGACGCGGCGGACGACCACGACGCTCTAGCTCCGCCCGCAGCTTGCGCAAGCAGCTCGCACGATTCTGAAACTGGCTACGGCTCTCGCGCGCCGTCACGACTATCCCCGTAGGCACATGCTTCATGCGCACGGCAGAGTCAGTCGTGTTCACGCCTTGACCGCCCGGACCCGTCGCGCGAAACACCTGCACCTCGCAGTCGCGTGCCAATTCCTCGGCCGACATCTCGGCAAAGTGCGCATACTCGCGCCAGCCCATCTTGATCTCATCCATACCAACACCTCCCCTCAAACAAAAATGTGACAAAGGGACAGTCCCTTTGTCACATCGCATGCAAATCGTATATGCCGCGCGCCTAGGCGAAAGTGATCTCACCATTCTCGCAGTCCATATCGGCGATTCGGGCCAGGCTCTCAACGCGGAAACCGCGCTCGCGGAGCTTGTCGCCGCCGCCCTGGAAGCCCTTCTCCACGGCGATACCAATGCCGGCAACCTCGGCACCCGCGGCCTCGCAGATCTTGATAAGGCCCTCGAGCGCGCAACCGTTAGCCAGGAAGTCATCGATAACCAGGACCTTGTCGCCCTCGGACAGGAAGCGCTTGCCCACGATAACCGGATACTCCTTCTGCTTGGTGAAGGAATAGATGGTCGTGGCATACTGCTCGCCGTCGAGGTTGATGGACTGGGCCTTCTTGGCAAAGACCACCGGCACGCCGCCAAAATGCTGGGCCGCGATGCAGGCCATGCCAATGCCCGAAGCCTCGATGGTCAGGATCTTGTTGATCTCGACGCCCTCGAACAGACGGGCCCACTCGGCGCCCATGTGGTCGAACAGCTCAACGTCGCACTGGTGGTTGAGGAAGGCATCAACCTTAAGGACGTTACCGGCCTTTACGATGCCGTCACGGCGAATACGATCCTCAAGCTCCTGCATGGCGCAACCCTTTCTCGCGGCAATGATTCCGCGCGATGAACAAACGTTGCACGATAGTCTACCACGGACCGACCCCCGCCCGCCCCACAAGCCCTATCGCACCATAAAGCCGCAAGACAAGCCAATTTGGGACGGGGCTCTTTTGACTACTTTTATGAGCCCTTTTCCTCCGTCCCCGGGGGATCATTCGGCGATGCTCGCCACGAAATCGGCCCATTTACTACGTTTAACCTGACGCCCCTGTCCATACCCCCGATTTTCAAAAACCGGCAGGCTCTCTACCTGCGCTTTTGTTTTTACCAATTGCGCTATGGTTGGGGCCGCGCGGTCAAACGTAGTAGATGGGCGTGTTTCGTGGCAGACGCTCTCCCGAAACGCTAATGCCGGGCGCGCGTCCTCGCCAAACGTACCAATGTGAGCGCAAAGCCCACAGTAGCAACGGCCATCAGCACGTAGAACACCGAACGAAAACCAAAGAGGAACACATCCGGACGGCCCGCCACATAGCTCGTGACCGTCTTGCCCATCGCCGCGCTCGTCTGTCCATTCAGGATGCGCGACGCCGCCGTAATACCCAGTGCTATGCCCGCATAGCGCGCCAAGCTGCCCAAGCTGCCCGCAAAGCCAAGCGCCTCACGCGGAGCCGAACCCATATACAGTGAATTATTGGGACTCTGGAAGATCGACGTGCCGCACGACATAAACGCGACGCAGCACACGATCATCAAGATGGAAGAGTGCTCGTCAAGCGTGCTCACCGCAAAGAGACCGCACACGTACACGCCCAGGCCAACGGCCGTGGGCGCTTCACAACCAACACGGTCGGACACCGAGCCCGAAAGCGGGCCCACAAAGGCATTCACGACCGGCATCGCCAAAAACAACAGGCCGGAGATATCGGAGCTAAAGCCGTGTGCATCCTGAAAGTAGAACGGCAGCACAAACTCGGAGGCACCGATACCCACGAACACGATAAGCATGCAAGCCAGGTTAATCGTGAAAGCCGAGCTCGCAAAGCAGCGACGCGCCGCCTCTGTCAACGGCATAGGGCGTTCGCCAGCCTCCGGCTTCACATGCGGCAGCGTATAGAGTCCCACGATAAACGAGATTACGCCAACGGGCAGATTGATAAGGAAGATGCTCTCCCAGGGAAAGCTCGCCACCAGCACGCCGCCGAGCACGGGGCCGCACATCATGCCAAGAGCCACAAAGGTCGCCAGAATGCCCATGGCACGACCGCGCTCACGCGCCGGAAACGACTCGGTGATGATGCCCATATTGTTGGCCATCGCGGCGGCACAGCCAATGCCCTGCACGAAACGCGCCAAGATTAGCACCTCGAACGAAGCGGAAAGCCCGCAAAGCAGCGAGCCACCCGTAAAGACGATCACACCAAGCTGGAACACATTCACCTTGCCGCGCACATCGCCCAAGCGGCCAAACGGCAGCATGGCGACGCACGTCGCGAGCAGATACATCGAGGTCACGAGCTGAATGCGGTCGAGACCCACACCCAGCTCCTTTTGCATCACCGGAAGCGCCACCGTCACGATGCTCGCATCCAAACACGCCATAAATGTCATGACGAGCACGGTGAACAGAATCGCCCATTTATTCTTGCCGTGAGTATCGCCCTCCAGGGCAATGTGTTCGCGGCGCAGCTGCTCGGCAGTTTTCTCCATGTATATCCTTTCTATCGTGCAACGCAAAAACGGGACCCCAATCGCCTACAAACGGTCGCGATCAGGGTCCCGCCTACGGAATCGGAACTATGAGGACGTCGTCAGCCGAAAAGCCGTCCCACGCCTCGCGCGCACGCTAGCCTAGCACTGCTCGAGCGCCTGCTCAAGGTCGGCAATCAGATCGGCCGTGTCCTCCAGGCCGCACGACAGGCGAACCATGTCGGCGGAAATGCCGCAGGCGATAAGTTCCTCGTCGTTCATCTGACGATGGGTGGCGTTTGCCGGATGCAGGCAGCAGGTGCGCGCATCAGCAACGTGCGTGGCAATCTGGGCGAGCTTAAGACTCTTCATAAAGGTCTCGGCCGCCGCACGACCACCGGTAAAGCCAAAGCTCACGACGCCGCAGGTACCGTTGGGCATGTACTTCTGAGCCATGTCGTAGTACTTGTCGCCCTCCAGGCCCGGATAGCTCACAAAGCGCACCTTGGGATGGCTCTGCAGGAACTTGGCGACGGCCAGGCCGTTCTCGCAATGACGCGGCATGCGCACGTGCAGGCTCTCGAGCGAGCTGTTCAGGAAGAACGCCGCCTGCGGGTTCTGCATGGGGCCGAGGTCACGCATAAGCTGCGCGGTGGCCTTGGTAATGAAGGCACCCTCACGGCCGAACTTCTCGGCGTAGGTCACGCCGTGATAGCTCTCGTCGGGCGTGGTGAGCCCCGGGAACTTGTCCGCATGGGCCATCCAGTCAAACTGGCCGTGATCGACGATCACGCCGCCCAGGTAGGCCGCATGGCCATCCATGTACTTGGTGGTGGAGTGCGTGACGATGTCGGCGCCCCACTCAAAGGGACGGCACATCACGGGCGTCGGGAAGGTATTGTCGACCATCAGCGGCACGCCGTGGTCGTGAGCGGCCTTGGCAAAGCGCTCAATGTCGAGCACGGCAAGCGCGGGATTGGCGATGGTCTCGCCAAAGACGAGCTTGGTGTTGGGCTGGAAAGCGGCCTCCAGCTCCTCGTCGGTGCAGTCGGGAGCGACGAAGGTGCAGGTCAGGCCCATACGTCCCATGGTGTGGGCGAGCAGGTTATACGTACCGCCATAGATGGCAGAGCTCGCGACCACGTGGTCGCCGGCACCGGCCACGTTAAAGATCGCGAGGAAGTTCGCGGCCATGCCCGAGCTCGTGAGCATCGCAGCGGTGCCGCCCTCCATCTCACAGATCTTGGCGGCAACGAGGTCGCAGGTGGGGTTCTGGAGACGGCTATAGAAGTAGCCCGACTCCTCCAGATCGAACAGCTTACCCATGTGCTCGGACGTGTCGTACTTCCACGTCGTGGACTGATAGATAGGCACCTGGCGCGGCTCCGCATCGCCCGGGCGATAACCGCCCTGAACACACGTGGTACCGATAGTCTGCTCGCTCATATCTTGCTCCCTTGCTCGGGTTTTGTTTTATTCGGTTCACGATACCGCTACCCCGCACCCCTCTCAACCCATCCCTCAAGTAGGTTATGGGACATAATCATCGGGTTTGCTTGTCTCACATCTTAGGAAAGTGTTCGATAGCAAAAACAATGAGATATGCGTTGGGGTCTCGACGAGCAAAAGCGCCGGCAAGGGTACCATAGGCGGGTACATCGCAATCAAGGAGAGGCTCATGAAACAAATCGATACCACCCAGCTCGAAACCGCCCGCTGTCAGGCCCATGCTGCCGAATACCACGCTCGCGGCTTCAACTGCGCGCAGGCCGTCGCCTGCACGCTCGCGCCCGCCGTAGGACTCGACCCCGAGACCGCGTTTACCCTCACCGAGGGCTTCGGCGCCGGCATGGGCGGCATGACCGAGACCTGCGGTGCCATCTCGGGCGCCGTGGCCATCATGGGCTTTGTGACGAGCGATGGCATGGAGAACCCCAAGACCAAGGGGCAGACCTACAAGCTCTCACGCGAGATCGCTAAGCGTTTTGGCGAGAAGAACACGACGACCATCTGCGGCACGCTCAAGGGCATCGGCTCGGACCAGGGCCCGCTCCGCAGCTGTCCCGGCTGCATCGATGACGCCGTCGAGATCGCCTGCGATGTGCTGAAGCAGCTCGCCGAGTAAATAACGGCAACAGAAAAAACGACAGCCGGCGCACCCGGGACACCCCATAGCACGCCGGCCGTCGCCGTTAAAACTCGGCAAACTCGGGGGCGCTGGCCTCAATATCCTCGCGGCCAGCCATAAGCTCGCGCATCTTTGCGCAAAACGGCTCCTGCTCCCCCGCTTTAAACACCAAATGAATCGTCACGGCGTCCGCGTAATCGGTGCCCGAAACCTTGGCGCCCGAGTCCTGCGCCAGACGAAGCACCTGCTCATACTGCGGATAAGCCACATGCACGTCAACGGGCACAACGCTCGTCATCTCAACGATCTGCCCGGCTTCCTGCGCCGCCGCAACCGCCGCCTGCGTCGCCGCTGTATAGGCACGTACCAGGCCGCCGGGCCCCAACAACGTGCCGCCAAAATAGCGCGTGACCACACAGCACACGTTTTTGAGCCCCGCACCGCGAAGCACCTCGAGCGTGGGCATGCCGCTCGTACGGCTCGGCTCGCCGTCATCGCTCTGACGCTCGCGCCCGTCAACCAAAATCCACGCGGGCACATTATGGCGAGCATCATAATGGCGTTTGCGAACCATTTCGATAAAGGCATTCGCCTCGTCCTCGGACTCAACATGGACCAGCTGGGCAATAAAGCGACTCTTGCGGTCGACAAACTCGCCCTTAGCCTCAATATTCGATTGCAAAGTAAAATAGCTGTCCAACAAAGCCCCTCAAACACAAGCAAAGCAACAAACAGCCTCAATAATACGGCAATGGCAGTTTCGGTTGACCGCCTAAATAGAACGGAAACGCCGAAGAGCAGGCAAAAACAGCGAGACGGCGTCAGCTGAGTCGATTTGGCCCGAAAGAGGAGGGAGCACGCCTTATGGCGGCGACCGACGAATGAGCGCCAAATCAGCCAGCTGACGCCGTCGCAGCGTCAACAAGAAAGCTGAGTGGGCCGATAAGCCGGGTTCTGTCGTGAACGGTCATTTATCTTGTCTGCACGTTACCGTGCAGTTCCACGCACGCTACCCGAACGCGGACCGGGCCGGCCCATAGCGTTCCTATTCGCGCTTGCTCCGGATGGGGCTTGCCAAGCCGCCGTGTTGCCACGACGCTGGTGGTCTCTTACACCACCGTTTCAGCTTTTCCCTTTACGCCTTGCGGCGCAGGTGGGAGTCTTCTTTTCTGCGGCGCTTTCCGTCGGATCACTCCGCCCGGCCGTTAGCCGGCATCCCGCCCTCTGGAGCCCGGACTTTCCTCACGCGTACCGCAAGCAGTACATCGCGCGACCGTCTGGCCCACTCAGCAGTGCAAAAGTGTAGCACACCGCCGCCAGGCATAACGACACAACACAAGCGCTCGACACGATAAACCAAGAACCGCCCATGCGTTACAATAGTCCCGTCGATGGGCAACGTCGTCAGTCGAGACGCGACCGCGCTCCGCACCCCTCCGTCTACTCGGTGCGTTCCCGCCTCCTCCCCGAGGCGGGATGTCGGCGTTTTTTCATACCGCGACAACGCAATAGCAAACGAAAAACGTTGACGACAGTCTGCCGTCTCAATCGCAAACAAAAAGGGACCCGCCCATTACGGACGGATCCCTTAAAACAAGTGATCGTCAAACCGATTTACTCGGCGTCGGTCTCATCGTCCTTCTTCTCGGAAGGCAGCGGGGTGACCTCGATCTCGACGCCCAGAGTCTCAGCAGCGGACTTCATGGACAGGGAGATACGACGACGGTCGAGGTCGATCTCCATGACCTTGACCTGAACCTTGTCGCCCACGTGGGTGACCTGAGAAGGCTGATCGACGTGCTTGTTGGCCATCTCGGAGATGTGCACCAGGCCCTCGATGCCCTCGCCCAGGTCGACGAAAGCGCCGAACGGGACAAGCTTGGTCACAGTGCCCTCGACGATAGCGCCGACGGGGTACTTCTTGACCAGTGCACGCCACGGATCCTCGGTGGTCTGCTTGAGACCGAGGGAGATGCGCTCGCGGTTGAGATCGACGTCGAGAACCTCGACCTCGACCTCCTGGCCGACCTTGACAACCTCGGAAGGATGGTTGACGTGGTTCCAGGAAAGCTCGGAGATGTGGATGAGGCCGTCGATACCGCCGAGGTCGACGAAGGCGCCGAAGTCGACGATGGAGGAAACGGTGCCCTGGAGACGCATGCCGGACTTGAGCTTGGACAGAATCTCGGAGCGCTCGGCCTTACGGGACTCCTCGAGCACGACGCGACGGGAGAGGACAACGTTGTTGCGGTTGCGGTCCATCTCGATGACGCGGGCCTCGATGCGGGTGCCCATGTAGGAGGTGAGGTCCTTGACACGACGGAGGTCGACGAGGGAAGCGGGCAGGAAGCCACGCAGGCCGATGTCGAGGATCAGGCCGCCCTTGACAACCTCGATAACCTCGCCCTCGACGTTCTCGCCGGAGTTGAACTTCTCCTCGATGCGGTTCCAAGCACGCTCGTACTCGGCACGCTTCTTGGACAGGACCAGACGACCGTCCTTGTCCTCCTTCTGGAGAACCAGAGCCTCGATGGGATCACCGAGTGCAACGATGTCTGCAGGGTTAGCGTCCTTGCGGATGGACAGCTCGCGGACCGGGATAACGCCCTCGGACTTGAATCCGATGTCAACGAGCACCTCGTCATGCTCGATCTTAACGACAGTGCCGTTAACGAGATCGCCCTCATCAAAGTCGGTAATCGTACCGTCGATGAGGTTGTTCATCTCCTCCTCGTTGACATCGTCAAGAGAGAAAATGGACGAGTTCTGAATCTCACTCAAAGGTGGACCCCTTTCGAACTACGGGGCCCCGATTGCTAGGACCTACAGAAGGGTGCGACAAGCACACAACGTTTAGGAACACTCGGGAGCCGACAGATACTAATGTGATGCTTATGCAATCACGTTCGTATAGGTTACGGGGAAATGAGTTCGATTTCAAGCGTGAACTGCGATTTTTTACGCGTGTGGAGACTTTTTCGTAATCTTATGAACTGCTGTCTCCACAACTTGACGATAAGCAGTGAGCAAGTTGGCTTTGGGGTAAAGTATCCGGAGCCAACGATTCTAGATCGAATTTATGAGAAAGGTGCTCGCGTGCTCAAAGCTGTCGTTTTCGATATGGACGAAACGCTTCTTAGCATCAACCTCAATGCGTTCATCCTTCGCTATTTTAAGGATGTCTCGTCGATGCTCGCGGATATCGGACGTCGCAGCCGTGGCGGTACGATGGCACGCCTCGGCACCATTCTGGTCGACCTCAACGCCAACCGACGCAGCGGCACGGACAATCGCACCAACCTTGCGTTTTACCAGGAAGAAGTCAAGCGCCGATGCGGTATCTGCCTCTCGGACCCCACCATCTACGAGGCATTTACCTATTATGAGCGCGAGGTGCTGCCGTACAAGAACGACGACACGATCAACGCGAAGGCCATGCCCGGCGCGCACGCCGCGCTCCAGGCCGTGCAGGACGCGGGACTGCGCTGCGCGCTCTTCACCAACCCCAGCTTTCCCCAGGGCGTCATCGAGTGCCGCATGGGCTGGGGTGAGCTGACTGACGTGCCCTTTGAGCTCGTCACGCACATGGGCAACGCCACTCGTTGCAAACCCGATGCCACCTATTATCTTGAGCAGCTGCAGGTTATGGGTCTTGAGCCGCACGAGGTGCTTATGGTGGGCAACGACCCCAAGCGCGACTTCCCCAACCCCGACTGCGGTATTCAAACCGCCTACGTGGGCCAGGGCAAGCCGAGCCGAGCCACCTGGCGCGGCACCATGGAAGACTTCGCCCGCAACTTCAACGCCGTGGTAGAAGCCTTCTACGAGCACCAAGTGGCCGAAGAACTGTCATAGCACTCCTCGCCCCAACAGAAACAACGTCGATGTTTTGGCACCGACAGCGAAAACCCGTCAGAGCGAGCAAGGTGCCTTGAAACGAGGCGGCATTGATCTTTTGATCATGTCGCCGAAGTTGAAAGGCAGATTGCCGCTCTGGCGGGTTTGCAGCGTCGGCTGGTCCGCCGTTCGGCAGAACGGCGGAACCTCAGGTGCAGCGTCAACTGGTCCGCCGTTCGGCAGAACGGCGGAACCTCAGGTGCAGCGTCAACTGGTTACGCGGGTTGGAAAACCCGCGTAACTAAGTAACTAACAAACTTGGGTTTTTCCGATCATGATGTTGAGGATCTCGACGTCGGTGTCCTTCATGCCCACGCGGCCAACGTAGCCCATACTGGCGATCGTCTGCTCGACGGTGTCCTGGATCAGGCCCTCACCGGCGCGGAAGCCGCGGCCCTGCATGGCCATATCGTGACCCAGAATCGCAGCGTCCACGGCCGCTGAAATCTTGGCAGCGCAACTCGCCTTGGCGCCGTCGCACACGATGCCGCCCACGTTACCGAGCGTGTTGGAGACCGTCGCGCCAATCTGCTCGCGCGTGCCTCCGCACAACCACGTAATGGCAGCGCCGGCGCCGCACGCAGCACAAATAGCACCACAAAACGCCGAAAGCGCGCCAATATAGCTCTTAATATGCACGGCGATCAGGTCGGACAGCATCACGGCGCGCACCAGGCGCTCGTGGTCGCAGCGTAGGTACTCGGCATACTCCATAACGGGCAGCGCACAGGTAATGCCCTGGTTGCCCGAGCCGCACACAATAGCGACCGGCAAGGCACAGCCGTTCATGCGGGCGTCGGATCCGGCGGCCGCACGGGCACGGGCGCGACAAGCGACGTCGTCGGCGCGAGCGCCCAGCAAGGTGCGGCCGACCTCGGCGCCCCAAGCGTGTGCCAGGCCCTCGGCGCTAATGGCGCCATTCAGCTCAATCTGACGCTCAACGGCGGCTCGAGCGCCCTCAATATCGCCGTCCTGGATAAAGTCGATGATGGACTCGATGCTCATGGGCGTATCGGCGCTATCGGCAGCGCGCTCAGCAACCACGCGCTCGGCGCAGACGGCGCACTCCCCTGCCGACTTGCCACACACCGGGATCCCGTCGAGCGTATGACACGTCACATTGGTGTGGTGGTCGGTGATCTCGACGACCGCGGTGTGGCCCCCGGCCGTGGCAGTCACCTTGATATACAGATTGGGCACGCCCTCGGCAAGCGACACATCGCAGTAGTCAGCATCGGCAAGCAGCTCGGACACGCGAGCGCGGTCTTCATCGTCAACCCTCTCGAGCACCTCGAGCGCACTCTTGGCGTCGCCGCCCACAGCGCCCAGCACCGCTGCGGCCTCAATACCGTGCATGCCGCCCGAGTTGGGCACAGTCACGCTCTTGACGTTCTTGATAATATTGCCCGAACAGGCAACGTCCATATGCTCTGGTTCGCAGCCGAGCGTCTGGCTCGCAAGCGCTGCCGCATAGGCAACGGCAATAGGCTCAGTGCAGCCAAGCGCGCAAACAAGCTCGCGGTTTAAAACGTCACAGAACGCAGCATCGCGGATGGAATCGGTGGGCATTGGCGCCTCCTATATACATAACGAGTTACTTCTTATACATATTCATCGTCTTCATTTGATACCAAGGTCCCAAAAACCGCAACCCGGATTCCGGCAGACGGCTGCTCGGGACAACCTGATGGCAAATTTCGTGATGAACTGATGTTCAACATCGATAAAGCGTTTGACCAAAAAACGCTCGAGCGTTTGCGCAAAAGACGCGCTATCATGCAGTCGAACGCGGTAAAACCTTTAGCAATTCCGCCGCACGGACCAGAGAGGAACCATCCATGAAGATCGGTATCGGTAACGACCACGCCGCCGTCGAGCTCAAGAACATCATTTCCGAGCACCTGAAGGAGCGCGGTTGTGAGGTCGTGAACTTTGGCACCGACACCTCCGAGAGCTTCGACTACCCCATCGCCGGCTACAAGGTGGGCAAGGCCGTTGCCAACGGCGACGTCGACCTGGGCATCCTGATCTGCGGTACCGGCGTCGGCATCAGCCTGGCCGCCAACAAGGTCGAGGGCGTGCGCGCCGTCGTATGCTCCGAGCCTTTCAGCGCCAAGCTCTCCCGCATGCACAACAACACCAACGTGCTCGCTTTTGGCGCTCGCGTCGTAGGCTCCGAGCTCGCCAAGATGATCGTCGACGAGTGGCTCGACGCCGAGTTTGAGGGCGGCCGTCATGAGCGTCGCGTCAATCTCCTCAACGAGATTGACCAGACCCGCGGCCTCAAGGTCGTCGACGAGGCTTAAGGCACACAATGCCACCCACCAACGACAAGGGGTCCGCTCGGAACACACATCCGAGCGGACCCCTTTGTAGTTTTAGACATAAAAAGGGCGCCGCGGATGGAGTTCCGCGGCGCCCAAGCCACACGCTAACAGCTTTAAGGAGTCAAAGCTGGTTTAGCCAAAGAAACGCTTGATCTCGATCTCAGCGTTCTCCAGGCAATCGGAGCCATGGATCACGTTGGCGTTAACATCGACGGCAAAGTCGCCGCGGATGGTGCCGGGGGCGGCATCAAGCGGGTTGGTAGCGCCCATAAGGGTGCGCATCTTGGAGACGGCGGAAAGGCCGGAAACAACCATCTTGACGACCGGGCCGCTCGTCATAAAGTCGCAAAGACCGCCAAAGAAGGGCTTATCTGCTAGGTGGGCATAGTGCTCCTCGACAGTGGCACGGTCAAGCGTGGTCATCTCCATGCGCTCGATGACAAGGCCGCTGCGCTCGATGCGAGCAACAATCTCGCCAATCTTGCGATCGCGCACGGCGTCGGGCTTAATCATGATGAAGGTCTTCTCGATAGCCATAAGGTAGCCTTTCAAGTAGGTTCGCGCGTGCCCAAGTCCCATTCCGGCACCCGCCTGGACTGCATCGTAACAGAGTTCTTGCTGCAGTAAAACAAAAAGCCATGTATTGAAACGCTATTATTTATTGAAGCGCTCCATATGTGTCACTTCTGTTTCGAAGCCCGACTAGAGTACCATCCGCCCCACTTCCAACTGCAACGAACAGAACAGACGGTCGATTGCCGCCCGTGAGCGTATCCCCTTCACAACCTGCGCAAAGGTCTTACAAAAGTTCTCGACAAGCCCCCTCTCCATAACAAAACGGACGCCCGCCGTAGAGGACGCCCGTAAAAGCAAAATATGACAAGTGAGGTAAGCGCCGCGGTAGCGTTAGTTTGCCCCATGACCCATCTCGACGACCTTGGTCAGCGAACCAAACGCACCCTCGTCGGCCGAAAGCTGCGCCTCGGCGCACTCCAGCTGCACGGCAACGGCAGCAGGCGCGGTACCGCCCTCGGTCGTACGCGCGGCAACGATCGAAGGAATATCGAGCGCCTCGGTAATATCGTGCTCAAAGAGCGGGCTTGCCTCCTGGAAGACCTCAAACGGCAAATCCTCAAGGTTGCAACCGCGCTTCTCACACATCAGGACCAGGTGGCCCACCACGGCGTGCGCCTCGCGGAACGGCAGGCCGCGCTTAGCCAGGTAGTCGGCAACGTCGGTGGCGGCCAGGTGACCCACGCCGCACTCGCGCGCCATGGCATCCTCGTTGACGGTCCAGGTCGAGATCATACCGGCCATAACGGACAGGCACTGCATAAGCGTGTGGGCCGTGTCGAGAGCGCCCTCCTTATCCTCCTGCAGGTCCTTGTTGTAGGCCAGCGGCAGGCCCTTCATGGTCACCAGCAGCTGGACCAGGTTGCCGTACACGCGGCCGCTCTTGCCACGGATGAGTTCGGCGAAATCGGGGTTCTTCTTCTGCGGCATAATGGAAGAGCCGGTGGAGTACGAGTCAGACAGCGTGATGAAACCGAACTCGGAGCTCGACCACAACACGATCTCCTCGGAAAGGCGCGAGAGGTGCATGGCCATGACGGAGCCGGCATAGTGCAGGTCGAGCAGGAAATCGCGGTCCGAAACAGCATCGAGCGAGTTGGGGATCACGCCCGCAAAACCAAGCTCGGCAGCCGTCATCTGGCGATCGAGCGGATAGCTAGTACCAGCGAGCGCGGCAGCGCCCAACGGGCAGTTGTCGGCAGCATCAAAGGCGGCCTTCAGGCGCGTAAAATCGCGGGCGAACATCCAGGAATAGGCAAGCAGATGGTGCGAGAGCAGCACAGGCTGAGCATGCTGCATGTGCGTATAGCCCGGCAGAATGACCTTGTCATACTTCTTGGCCGCATCCACCAGCACGTGACGCAGCTGCAGGTTGGCCTCCATGAGCTCCTTTGCCAACGCCTTGACGCCCAAGCGCGTATCGGTCGCCACCTGGTCGTTGCGCGAACGGCCGGTGTGCAGGCGCTTGCCAGCCTCGCCGATGCGGCGCGTCAGCTCACTCTCGATGGACATATGGATGTCCTCGTCGTTGATGTCGAAGGTAAAGTTGCCGGCATCGATGTCCTGCTCGATTCCGGTCAGGCCCTCGGCAATCGCTTGCTCATCCTCAACGCTGATGATGCCCTGTGCGGCCAGCATCTTGGCGTGTGCCTTGGAACCGGCGATATCCTGCTTATAGAGATGCTTGTCGACCGGCAGCGACGCACCGAACTCCTGCGTGACCTCGGCCACGCCCGCCTCAAAACGACCACCCCAAAGAGCCATGGGACCGTCCCCTTTCATCAAATACCAGCGCACCAACGTCAGCGAACTACGAGGCGCGGTTAAAACGATTTACCAACAGCTAGTTTTGCACACACCCACGCCGCACGCGGGACTGGCAACCTAATTAGCAAAGAAGTGACGCACCATGCACTTGGCACCCAGCGACTCCCTCCTGAGATTACCCTGCGAGCCGTCGATCCAAGCCTTCAGGCTCATGGGAACTTCCTCGACCTTGGCGGAATCGAGCTCGGGCGCAAAAGAAAGCAGAGCGTGTGCAATAGCATCAAACATAGTAGGTACTCCTCAGATATAAAGAGGCGCAGGGCCGTCAAATTGATAGCAAGAGCCCCGCCGGACAACCCCGGCGGGGCTCGGACTCAGCCGCAGACGCGGCATCATATATGCGGGCGGAACGTAGGGGCCACCGATGTTAAGAAGTGTCAGCAAGCATAACGAAAGGTAGGGACCCCATGCGCCCGTTATGTATCACGCGGATGGGCCGCGCGGATACCAAGGGAAGGAAAGAAGCCTTACGCCTGGGCGGCAGCGGAGCTGGGGCCCTGGACCTTAGCCCACGTCTTGAGCGACAGCGTGTCAATCTCGATAAAGCCGGCGCTGGCCTTCTCGTCAAACGTAGTGTCGCGGTCGTAGGTAGCCAGACCGTAGTCATAGAGGCTGAACGGGCTCTTGCGGCCGACGACATGGCAGTTGCCCTTAAAGAACTTCAGACGGACGGTGCCGGTCACGAACTTCTGGGTGTCGGCCATAAAGGCGTCGAGCGCGTTCTTGAGCGGGCTGTACCACTGGCCGTTGTACACGGCGGTGGCCCAATCCTGCTCGAGCTTGATCTTGGTCTTGAGCAGGTCGCCCTCGACGCAGATATCCTCGAGCGCCTTGTGGGCGGTGATGAGCGTCAGGGCGCCGGGAACCTCGTAGCACTCGCGGCTCTTAAGGCCCACCAGACGATCCTCGACCAGGTCGAGACGGCCAAAGCCGTTATCGCCGGAGATCTTGTTGAGGGCGATGACGATCTCGGAGAGCTTCATCTTCTTGCCGTCGACGGCGACGGGCTTGCCAGCCTCAAACTCAATCTCGGTGTAGGTCGGGGTATCGGGCGTGTCCTCAGGGTTCTTGGTCATAACCCAGGCGTCGTCGAGCGGCTCGTTCCAGGGATCCTCCAGGTGACCGCACTCGATGGCGCGACCCCAAAGGTTGTCATCGATGGAATAGGGGTTGTCGTTGGCACCCTCGGGAACCGGCACGTTGTGGGCGTGGGCATAGGCGACCTCGTCCGGACGGCACTTCAGATCCCACTCGCGAACCGGGGCGATAACCTTGAGCTCGGGGTCGAGGGCCTTGACGGCAGCCTCAAAACGGACCTGGTCGTTGCCCTTGCCGGTGCAGCCGTGGGCGACATAGGTGGCGCCAAACTCGTGGGCGACCTCGACGAGCTTCTTGGCAAGCAGCGGACGGGACAGAGCGGAGAGCAGCGGGTACTTGTTCTCATACATGGAGTTGGCGGCGATGGCCTTGGTCAGGAACTCATCGGAGAACTCATCGCGCAGGTCGAGCACCTGGCAATCCAGAACGCCCAGATCGAGGGCCTTCTGCTTCTTGGCATCCAGGCCGGTCTCCTCCTGGCCCACGTTGCCGCAGACACAAACGACATCGAGATTCTTCTCATCCTGAAGCCACTTGACACATACGGATGTATCAAGACCACCGGAATATGCGAGAACGACTTTTTCCTTGCTCATGGCTGTTTCCTTTCGCCCTTGGTAGCTAGTTAGAACATCGGTCAGTTGCAAGTCACCTTGAGGTCAAAAACCGTGCAATATCAGGTTAAATAGCAAATTGCGGCACAACATGCCCTAGAAACATGCGTCTATGTCGTGCTAAAACCCGACGACCTCAAAATGACTCTGTTGAGGCATTTCGCCCCATGCGGACAGAGACGATTGTTATCGTCGTCGGGAAATTGCGCGCTGGCGTCGGATGGCATTGTCTGCAGTGGTGATGATCTTTACGAACTGCATCTGCCTCTCCTTTCACGTATCGCCGAGCGCAATTCAAATATCGCAAACGGTACCTTTTCCTCGGTAAGCGGCGCTTTTGCCGTCTCCGTTTTCGATGTTCGCTATCATACGCTAAAGTGCTTCCTGCACAAGCGACAAATTCAAATTTCTGAAAAGTTTTTTCATTACTTTGTGAAGAGTGGTGCAAACGCGCGCCAGTCCTGCGAAAATACGCTCGACTAGTAGTTGATGGCTATAACGTCTGAAACAATTTCGAAACGAAAGGCGCGCTTTTATGCAAACTTACGAATCGGACGCCAATATCGGCAACATTAAGATTCTCGCCGTCGATATGGACAAGACGCTGCTGACCGACGAGCGCGTGCTGCCCCAGGGCCTCGATGAGCGCCTGGACAAGCTCGCCGACGCCGGCATCGTATTCTGCCCCGCCAGTGGACGTCCCGCCCCCAAGCTCGAGGAAATGTTCGAGGGCATTAAGAACCGCCTCGCGTTTTGCCCCGACAACGGTGCCTGCGTCATCTATCGCGGCAACTATATCTATAAGAGCAACATCGACGTTGCTCTGTACCAGCAAGTGCTTGCCTGTGCCTCGGAGGACCCGCGCGCCGTTCCCGTGCTGTGCTGCTACGACGAGTTTTACGTGCTCGCCCGCGACCACCAGTATCACGACGAGATCAGCGTCTACTACAACACGATCAACTACGTCGATACCTTTGAGGGTCTCGACATCGAGTCCAACAAGATCTCGATCTTCTTCCCCGCCTATGATGCCGAACCCGCATTCCGCGAGACCTATAGCCCCGAGTTCTCGGACAAGCTCTACGTCACCAACGCCGGGCGCGAGTGGATCGACTTTATGAACCTGGGCGTCGACAAGGGCGCCGGCGTGGCACACCTGTGCGAGCAGCTCGACATCGACATCGCCGATGCCGCCGCCGTGGGCGATACCTACAACGACATCCCCATGCTTGAGCGCGTCGGCCACAGCTTTATCGTGGACAATGCCGAAGAGCATATGAATGCGCATGCCAAATGGCGCATTCCGAGCAACAACGACGGGGGCGTACTGACGCTCATCGACGCCATCTTGGCGGCTCGATAATCTATCCCGTCGGACCTGGCCGGGCGGCACGGGTTAACTTTTCGCTCGGTCAGGTCCTGCGCAAGACGAAAGCCACATTAAGTGGCTTTCTTTGCGTGCGGAATCTACGAAAAGTTAACACGTGCCGCCCGGCCAGGTCCTAGGTTTACTTGCTTGCCGCCAAGATGGCGTCTTGGCGTCTAGATACTTGGCTGATATTTTGGAAAGGAGGACGCCCTTTGTTGATAAAGGGCGTCCTCCTGTTTTTGGTTACTTTGGAACTGTGGCTGCTTTCCTATTTCGCGTCGGCCCAGGTTACTCCCGTTGAGGCTTCGGCGATTAGGGGGACGCGGAGGTCTACTACGTGTTCCATGACGTCGCGGACCATGGCGGTGAGGCGCTCGACTTCGTCGATGGGGCACTCAAAGTCTAGTTCGTCGTGTACCTGCAGGATCATGTGGGCAGCAAAGCCCTCTTCTTCTAGGCGGCGGCTTACGCGGGCCATGGCGATCTTGATAATGTCAGCAGCGGTACCCTGCATGGGATGATTCATGGCCGTGCGTTCGCCAAAACCGCGGAGTTGCGGGTTTTTGGCCTTGAGCTCGGGGATGTGGCGGCGGCGACCGTACATGGTCTCGGCATAGCCCGTCTGCTTGGCACGTGCCACCACGTTGTCCAAGAACGTGCGCACGCCCGGGTAGGCCTCGTAGTAGCGGTCGATCATATCGCGCGCCTCGGCCATCGAGATATGCAGCGACTGCGACAGGCCGTAGGCCTGCTGGCCGTAGACGATGCCAAAGTTCACGGCCTTGGCACGGCTGCGCAGGTCGGGCGTCACCTCGGATACCTGGACGCCAAACACGCGCGCGGCCGTCTCGGCATGGAAGTCCTCGCCCTCGTTAAAGGCGCGCACCAGGTGCTCGTCACCCGAAAGATGCGCGAGCAGGCGCAACTCGATCTGCGAGTAGTCCACCGCCAAAAAGACGCTACCCTCGCCCGCCGAAAACGCCGTCTTGACAGTACGGCCCAGCTCCGAGCGCGTCGGGATGTTCTGAAGGTTGGGGTCGCTCGAGGACAGACGTCCCGTCGCCGTGATGGTCTGGTTGTACGTGGTGTGCACACGACCGTCGCCACGACGCAGCGGACCCAGCGTGTCCAGATAGGTCGACTTGATCTTGGACTTCTCGCGCCAGTCAAGAATCAGGCGCACGATCTCGTGATCACGGGCAAGATCGCTCAACACCTTGGCATTGGTCGAATAATAGCCGCGCTTGGTCTTTTTGAGGCCCTTGGTCGGAAGCCCCATCACGTCAAAGAGCACATGCGACAGCTGCATGGGGCTGCCGATGTTGAAGGTCTCGTCGCCGGCCAGGTCGCGAATATTGCGCTCGACCTCGGCAATCTGGGTTGCAAGGCCCTCGGACAGATTGTGCAGGCGATCGGGGTCAACGAGCATGCCCGCGCGCTCCATCTTGGCAAGCACCGGCACGAGCGGCATCTCGATGCCGTCGAACACGTTGGCGGCGTTCTCGCGCGCCATGCGGTCGCGCAGCGGGGATACAAGCGCCAGCGTCAGGGCCGCCGTGCGAGCAGCGGGCGCAGGAGCATCCTCGCCGGCGCCTTCTGCGCCGCGCGCCGCGGGTAGCGACACTTGCAGGTACGTATCGGCCAGATACGCCTCGTCAAACTCGGAGCGGTCCGAGTCCAGCAGGTAAGCGGCAACTACGGTGTCAAAAATACGCGTAGAGTCAGCAGACAGCGGGTCCATGAGCTCAGGCTCTGAGGAATCGATAGGCGAAAGCTCGTGCAGCAGCGCCTTCATGTCCGGGCTCGCCACACGGCCCTCCATAAACAGGCGCGCAAGCACGCCCACGATTACGCCATGGGAGAAATTGAAGCCATCGACCTCGGAAGCAACGCCGCCCTCGTCCTCCTCGAGCGCGAACAAGCCCTTGGAAGTCGCCAGCCACAGCGTGCGCGTCAGACCAAAGAGTGCGCCCTCTTCCTTGTCGTCGTCCACCACGGCGGCAACCCACTCGCCGGCTTCAATCGCGCGGGAGACCTCAGCCGCGACGACACCGAGTGTCTCGGCATCGCCGGCGGCGGCACGCACCATCGCAGGCATCTCAAATACACTGGCTGCACCCACGGCCCCGCCCTCGCCGCCAATCAGCGCCAAAAAGCGGTTCTGCATCGCCGTAATACCGAGCGTGCCCAGTGCCGCAGAAACCTCGTCGGCGGAAAACGCCGGGAAGGACGTCGCGTCAAAGTCGAGCTCGACGGGCGCATCGGTGCGGATGGTCGCGACCTTGCGGCTCAGCAGCGCATCGTCGATATGCGCGCGCAGGTTCTCGCCCATCTTGCCCTTGACCTCATCGGCATGCGCAATGACTTCGTCCAGGCTGCCGTACTGCGCGATGAGCGCGCTCGCCTTTTTGGGGCCGATGCCCGGCACGCCGGGGATGTTGTCGGAGGTGTCGCCCTTCAGGCCATAAAAGTCGGGCACGAGCGCCGGCGTGATGCCGTGATACAGGTCATCCACGCTCTCGGGCGTCATAATCGCTACATCGGACAGGCCCTTGCGGGTCGAGACCACGTTGACGTGCTCGGTCACGAGCTGGTACATGTCGCGGTCACCGGTCACCAGCAGCATGTCGCAGCCGGCCTCCTCGCCCAGGCGCGCCATGGTGCCCAGGATATCGTCGCCTTCCCAGCCCTCGGACTGCAAGATCGGCACATTCAGGGCCTCGAGCAGCTCCTTGATCATGGGGAACTGCGCATGCAGGTCGGGATCCATCGGCGGGCGCTGTGCCTTGTACTGCGGCAGCATCTCCATGCGCACGCGCGGCTTGCCCTTGTCAAAGGCCACGACTACGCCGTCGGGGTTAAAGGCGTCGACCATCTTAAGGAACATGTTCAAGAAGCCAAAGATCGCGTTGGTGGGGCGACCGTCCGGCGCATTCATGGTCGGTGGCACGGCGTGGAAAGCACGGTGCATGAGCGAGTTGCCGTCGATAACGGCAAAGGTACGGCGCTTGTCAGACATATTGAATACCTCGCTTTGGGCTGGGCACGGTTTGCTCACACCAGTTTACACGCTCCCCGCCCCGCGGCCACCGCACATCAAGCTCCCCCGCCGCCGCACGCCCGCGCGTGATACGATGGCTCACGGTACATCAACCAGCACGATCGATCCGAAAGGAGCCTGCGTCATGGAGCGTCCCTGCGCATGGAAAAAGTACACACCGCAGCAGATCGAGGAGCTCGAGGAGCTTTGCCGCGGCTATAAGCAGTTTTTGAGCGAGAACAAGACCGAGCGCTTGTGCGTCAAGGCCGGTATCAAGATGGCCGAGGAGGCGGGCTACGTCGACCTGGAGACCGTGATCGCCGAGGGCCGCGCGCTCAAGGCCGGCGACAAGGTCTACGCCGCCAACCACGGCAAGGACCTCATGCTCGTCAACCTGGGCTGCGCCCCGCTCGAGCAGGGCTTTAACATCCTGGGCGCCCACGTGGACTCGCCGCGCCTGGACCTTAAGCAGAACCCCGCCTTCGAGGCCGGCGACATGGCCTACCTCGACACGCACTACTACGGCGGCGTCAAGAGCTATCACTGGGTCGCCTCGCCGCTCGCGCTCGTGGGCGTCATCTGCAAAAAGGACGGCACCACCGTCGACATCAACATTGGCGACAAGGCCGATGACCCGGTCTTTACCATCTCCGACCTGCTGATTCACCTCTCCAGCGAGCAGATGGCCAAGCCCGCCAAGGACGCCGTCGACGCCGAGATCCTCGACGTGATCGTGGGCGGCCGCCCCGTCAAGTTTGACGAGGACGACAAGGATGCCCCCAAGGATCCCGTCAAGCAGATGTTCCTGGATATCCTCAAGGAGCAGTACGACGTCGAGGAGGAGGACTTCCTCTCCGCCGAGATCGAGGTCGTGCCCGCCGGCCCCGCCCGCGACATGGGCCTCGATCGTTCTATGATTCTGGGCTATGGCCACGACGACCGCGTCTGCGCCTATCCGTCCATGCTCGCCCAGATCAATGTCGCAAACGTGGAGCGCACGAGCATCACGCTCATCGTCGACAAGGAGGAGATCGGCTCCGTGGGCGCCACCGGCATGACGAGCCGCTTCTTCGAGAACACCGTCGCCGAGATCATGACGCTCGCCGGCGAGGACAGCCCGCTGGCCCTGCGTCGCGCGCTCGCCCGCAGCCGCATGCTCTCCTCCGACGTCTCCGCTGGCTTCGACCCGGGCTACGCCGGCAAGTTCGAAACCAAGAACGCCGCCTTCATGGGTCGCGGCCTGTGCTTTAACAAGTACACGGGTAGCCGCGGCAAGGGTGGCTCCAACGACGCCGACGCCGAGTATATGGCGCTTATTCGCGACATCATGGACGAGGCGGGCGTGGACTTCCAGACCTGCGAGCTCGGTCGCGTCAACGCAGGTGGTGGCGGCACCATCGCCTACATCATGGCCGAGTACGGCATGAACGTCATCGACTCCGGCGTTGCCGTCCTGTCCATGCACGCCCTGTGGGAGGTCGCCAACAAGGCCGATATCTACGAGGCCTATCGCGGCTACAAGGCCTTCATCGAGCGCGCCTAATCAGTCCTCGTAAAGCGAGCCCAACCAGCCCTTCATAACTTGCGGTGAAATAGTTCCCAAATAGCCCTTTAAACAGGCAAAACAGGAACTATTCCACCGCAACTTCTTTATTTGGCAGAGGAGAGTCCATGCTGCAGGTCATCATTTCGCCCGCCAAGCAGATGCGCGCGGCCCAAGATGCTTTTGAAGCCCTGGGCATTCCACCCTTTGCGCACGAGTCGGCTCGCCTCCACCGCGCTCTTCTGACTATCGAGCGAAATGAAGGCAGCAACGGCTTGCAGGCGCTATGGAACGTGAGCGACAAGCTGCTGGGGCCCTGCCTCGACACCTTGCATGAGTTCGAGCCCATCCTGAAAGACGATGACCTCGACAATCCCGATATCGCCCGCAATATCTCCCCCGCCGTCATGTCCTATCACGGCATTCAATACCAGAGCATGGCGCCCGAGGTGATGGATTCCGCGCAGCTCGCATGGCTGCAAAGTCACCTGTGGATCCTCTCGGGCCTTTACGGATGCGTTCGCCCCTTTCATGCCGTTGAACCGTATCGGCTGGAGATGGGCGCGAAGCTCGCCGTCAACGATGCCTGTGACCTCTATGCGTTTTGGGGCGATAAGCTCGCACGGACTATCGCTCCGGCAGGCTCAAACACCACGATCGTCAACCTCGCCAGCGTGGAATACGCCAAAGCCGTTCTGCCCCACCTTGCCGCCGACGCCGCAACCGTCACGTGTCTCTTTGGCGAAGGTGTCCGCAACGGCAAGCCCATCCAACGCTCGACCGCCAGCAAAAAGGCGCGCGGTTCCATGGTCCGCTGGATGGCAGAAAACAAGATCGAGAATGCAAGCGGGCTCACCGCGTTCGACGTCGGTTACCGATACATTCCCGAACTTTCAAACAAAGACACCTTGATTTTCATGAACGAACAGGCACAATAGGCCCGCCATTCCCAAGCACCCCGCTATTCCGCCAGGCCGTCAGCCTTGGCAATCTCGTTTGTCGAGCCGTCCTGATAGGTAATCTTGACGTGCTCCACCTCGGACACCTTAACGCCCGACGGGGGCTCCAGACGCCATTCCGTCAGCGCGATATCCATCGTCGTGGGCACATCCCCTTGATCTTTGAGCGTCACCGTCAGCGTTTTGAGTGTCGCATCAAACGTCACGCGTTCGATTTCCTCGCCCGGAATGGATCCACCGCTCAGCTGCAGCTGGACAAAGCCATCGCGCGGATACCAATAGTCGCCCGGAGCGGCCACCGTGTTGCCACCAGCGACCTTCACCGTCATAATCGGCAGGCTATCGTCAGCCTCAAACTCCCAGGCAGCGCCTCCGCGACCGCCAAACGTCCAAATGCTAAAGGCAATCACCAGCACGGCAAGCACCGCAAAACCAATCGCGACCAAGCCATGGTGCGCACGGCTTTCCTCGGCCGTAACATCCCATTGCGTCTCTCGATATAGATGCTTGTCTTCCATGTTCGCCTCCCCACGGGCACGCTCGTTAGGCCAATCGTACCCATTCGAGCTATACTTGAGCCCATTACATAAACGGGGAGCTTGCGGGACAAGACGGCAGGCTGAGATTGGGCGCGCCCGCCCTGACCCGCAAACCTGATATGGGTAATGCCAACGAAGGGAGCCGTGCCTATGAGCACACAGACCGAGCCCAAGCTCGTCACGCAAATCGACTTCGCCCGCGCCGGGCAGATCACACCGCAGATGAAAGAAGTCGCCGAGCGCGAGCATCGCGACCCCGAGTACATCCGCGAGCGCGTGGCCGACGGCCGCATCGCCATTCCTGCCAACATCGTCCACATTAAAAAGGGCATGCGCGCCTTTGGCGTCGGCGAGGGCCTGTCCACCAAGGTCAACGTGAACCTGGGCATCTCGGGCGACAAGGCCGATGCCGCCGAGGAGTGGAAGAAGGTCAAGATCGCCGAGGACTTTGGCGCCGACGCCATCATGGACCTCTCCAACTCGGGCAAGACGCGCCAGTTCCGCCAGCAGCTCATCGACGAGACGCCGCTCATGGTGGGCACCGTCCCCATGTACGACGCCATCGGCTACATGGAAAAGCCGCTGGTCAAGCTAACCAAGGACGACCTGCTCGAGGTCGTGCGCGCGCATGCCGAGGATGGCGTGGACTTTATGACCATCCACTGCGGCATCAACAAGTCGGTCATCAAGACCTTTAAGGAGACCGGCCGCCTGATGAACATCGTCAGCCGCGGCGGCTCGCTGCTGTTTGGCTGGATGGAAGTCACCGGTAACGAGAACCCCTTCTACGAGTTCTACGACGAGGTGCTCGAGATCTGCCACGAATACGACGTGACGATTTCGCTCGGCGACTCCTGCCGCCCGGGCTGCCTCTACGACTCCAACGATGCCACCGAGACCGCCGAGATGATCGAGCTGGGCAAGCTGTGCAAGCGCGCATGGGCCGCGGGCGTCCAGGTCATGGTCGAGGGGCCGGGCCACATGGCGCTCGACGAGATCGCCGCCAACATGAAGCTGCAGAAGCGCCTGTGCCACAACGCCCCGTTCTATGTGTTGGGGCCGCTGGTGACCGATATCGGTGTGGGCTACGACCACATCACCGCCGCTATCGGTGGCGCCATCTCCGCCAGCTCCGGTGCCGACTTCCTGTGCTATGTGACGCCCGCCGAGCACCTGTGCCTGCCCAATGCCCAGGACGTGCTCGACGGCCTCATGGCCACCAAGATCGCCGCGCACGCCGCCGATATCGCCAAGAAGGTGCCGCACGCCCGCGATCTGGACGACAAGATGGGCCAGGCGCGCCGCAAGCTCGACTGGGACGCCATGTGGAAATGCGCTCTCGATCCGGTCACCGGCAAGAAGCGCTACGAAGAGTCCCCTGCCGCCACCGAGGGCACCTGCACCATGTGCGGCAAGATGTGCGCCGTCCGCACCGTCAATAAGGTGTTCGAGGGCACGACGATCGATCTTGGCATGGAGGACTAGGCTCTTCGCCGCAATCGCTTTAGCAGCGAGTTGGCGCCCGTCAATTGTTGACGTGTGAACATTTGCTTACGTTTACGTAAAGATTGCATCACCCGCCCGGGTTCGACATAGAGTCGACCCGGGCATCTTTATAATGCTGGCTTAAAGACCCATTTGAATCCGACCGAACAAGGGAGCGAACATGGATCGTAGTAGGGTACCTGCCGTTCTGTCCATCGCGGGATCTGATTCCAGCGGTGGTGCCGGCATTCAGGCCGACATCAAGACCATCACGGCACATCGTCTGTATGCCGAGACGGCCATTACCGCCATCACCGCACAGAACACCCTTGGCGTTACCGCCGTGCAGAACATCTCCCCCGATATTGTCGCCGCACAGATCGATGCCGTCTTTGACGACATCCGCCCCAGCGCCGTCAAGATCGGCATGGTTTCGTCTGCCGAAATTATCGAAGTCATCGCCGACCGCCTGAGCGCTTGGGACGCCCGGAACATCGTGGTCGACCCCGTTATGGTCGCCACCTCGGGCGCACGGTTGATTGCCGAAGATGCCGCCGAAGCGCTCACCCACCACCTGTTCCCGCTGGCGACGGTTATCACGCCCAACATTCCCGAGGCCATGGCACTGCTCGACTACGAGGTCGATTCCGAACGCACACAGCAAAATGCCGCCATGCTCCTCACCCGCCGCTTTGGTTGCGCGGCCCTGGTCAAGGGCGGACATCTGGTGAACGAGGCCAACGACGTGCTAGCCGAGCCCGCGCCGCTCGATGATGAGGGAAACCATCTGGGCGACCCGCTCACCACGTGGTTCCGCCACAAGCGCATCGAGACCAGCAACACGCACGGCACCGGCTGCACGCTTTCGTCCGCCATCGCCTGCGCATTGGCACAGGGCATGGACCTCGCCGATGCCGTCAACGCCGGCAAGGCCTACCTAACGGGTGCCCTCGCCGCAGGTTTCGACATGGGCAAAGGCTCCGGCCCCGTCAACCACATGTGGCAGTATTAGGCCCAAAACCACCACAAAGGGGACAGACACCTTTGCGGTGGTTCCCGCAAATATCTCGATCTGTAACAGTTAGAGTCCATTTCTAGGTCTACCTGTTACAGATCGAGATTTTTTATTCGCACCCTTTTATTTATCTCAATCTGTAACAGTAGCTCGGCAAAATCGACCCCAGATGTTACAGATCGAGACAAACAGGTGGTGCAAAAGGGTCATGTTACTTTGCACCAAAAACCGTCACAACATTCGATGAAAATCGCGCAAACGCGAAAAATTATCGAATGTTGCGACGGTTTGTTTTTAGATAGCGGTCGAGCAAAGGACCGGCGCGCTTATTCGTCTGCGAGCTGGATGCCGAGCAGACCCGACAACGCCAGCGCCTGCTCGGTATTGACCGTCAGGCCTCGCAGCTCGTGATAGTCGCCCGAAACAATGGGCGTCGCGAATGTGCAGCGCGATACATCCACGCCGGAAAGCGGCGTCTTAAACACATCGACGCGCGTCAGGTCGCAACCGTCTAGGCACAGCTGCCCCAGCTTGGCGCCCTGAAGTGCTGCCTCGGTCAGACGCGTATCACGCGCCGTCAGGGGCCCGATACGTCCTTCCGAGAGGTTCGCGTAGCTCAAGTCGCACGAAGCAAACGACACGCTCGACAGGCGCGCTTTGAGCAGGTTGAGGCCCGGCGCCGAACAGTCAACAAAGTCGCAGCGATTGAGCCAGCAGCCCTCCATATTGCAGCGGATAAAGCGGCAGCCGCGAAACAGCACGTCGCGGAAGGTAGAACCGCTCCAATCCACACCGTCGAACACGCAGGATCGAAATACGACGCCATCGAACGTCGCACCGTTCGCCACGTCATAAGCAAGATCCAAATCCTCAAAAGCGGTATTCGAGATGAGCTCGTCGCCCTCGGCAAAAAGATCAATAAGCTCATCCATGCCCATACGGCAACCGAGCCGTTCGTTTACCCGGGCAAAACCACCACAAAGGTGCCTGTCCCCTTTGTGGTGGTTTGGGGTCACGCTACTCATCGATCATCTCCTGGAGCTTGGTTGCCACGGCATGCCCCAAGCTCTCGTGACTTTCGGGCATCATGTGCAGATAGTCGATATCGCCCGGCTCGGCAAAGTCGGCAGCGTTCAAAAAGTCGCAGCCAAATTGCTCGGCCACATGCACATAGTACTCGGCAAAATGCTCCGAGGCCTCGACGGAGCGCTCATCAAAGTCGGTCATATACACTTCGGCGATCTGCGGCTTGATCTTGATAGGAGCCATCAGCAGAATGCGTGGGCACGGTGCGGCATCGGTCCAGGGAAACGCTCGGACGGCGCGAATCAGCGCCATAACGCCACGGGCGATATCGGAAGCCGTCACGTTAAAGACCGTCTTGCAGTCGTTGGTGCCCAGCATAATCACAATCGCATCCAGCGGCTTATGGGCCTCGAGCAGCATCGGCAACGCGCGGATGCCGTTGAGGTTGGTGTCCAGATGGCACATATCGTCACGCACCGTCGTGCGGCCGTTCAGGCCTTCCTCAATTACATGCCAGCCATCGCCCAAGTCCCGCTGCATCACGCCGCACCAGCGCACATCCTGCGCATAGCGCACCGCGGTGCCGTCGCGCATGCCAGCCGGATCGTATCCATAGGTATTGCTATCGCCAAAGCACAGAACGTTTTTCATCGCAAAACTCCCCACTCAATTAAAAGCCGACGAGGGCAGCCCCCGTCGGCTCGGCATGTCGCGTCGTGCGCACCGTTTACAGGTACTTGCGCCAGTCGTCGTCATCCTCGTCGTCCTCAGCTGCGGCCTGAGCCTGCTCGGCGGCGCGGGCGGCCGCGGCACGAGCGGCAATCTGAGCATAGGACTCCTCATTGCGCTCCGGGAAGTTCGCCAGCACGTGCTCAAACTTGGCAAAATCCTCGTCCCAGCGCGTGGAGGGCACGGCAAAGAAGACTTGCTTGACCTTAAAGTCGCCCGACGCGAGCTCCTTACGGAAGAGCTCGGCCACGGCCTCGGCATCAAAGCCGTTATTGTCGCAGCCCCAAGCACCCAGCACGAGCTTCTCGCGACCCAGCTCATCGCAAATGGCGAGGACAAAGCGAATACGGTCGCGCAGGGCATCCAGCAGGGCGTCGTCGCTCACGCGGTACTCCTGGCGGGCGCGCTTGACGTTGGGCGCGGCGGCAACGATCACGTCAGCATACGCGTGCACGTGGTTACGGTCGAAGCGCACAGCGGGCACCACCAGGGCGCGGTTACGGTAGAGCTCGCAGTTGATGTTGCGGCGACGGTTCTCGCCGTACCACTTGCGCTGCTTGTCGAGCACGTTGTACAGGTACGAATCGGCGCAAAGCGTCGCCTCCTGGCCCAGATAACCCTGGATATAGCCGCCGCCCGGATTGGTAAACGAGGCAAAGGCGAGCACGGCCATGTCGCAGAACTGCGCATAGCCACGGCCGTTATCGAGAATTGCCTGCGTGGCGGAGGCATCGAGCACGGTGACCTCGGGCAGGGCCGGGGCGGCTTCCTCGACGGGCGCGGACTCGGCTTCGTCGGCCGACTCGGTGGGCTCGGGTGCCACCTCGGGCTCGGTCGCAGTTTCCGCCTCGGCAGCCTCAACCTCGGCAGCGTCGGCCTCCACGGCCTCGGCAACCTCCTCCTCGGCAGCCACGGCCGCCCGGGCCTTGGCCTTCATCGCCGCGACAAAGCCGGCAGGCATACCGTCAAATTCGCGCACACCGACAAGCGAGCGCTCGATATCCTTGGCGAAGGCCTCGGACACAGCCGCCACATGGCGCTCGGCGGCCTTGGCGCGAGCCTCACGCTTGGGGTTCGGCTGTCCCGCACGGTTGGGCCTGCGGTTACGGTTCCTGTTGTCGACGTCTGCCATAAGTGGTCACCTTTCCTGTCGCTGCCGCTGTCGGCTTTTCCCATCCATGATACCCCGCTCCGCACAAAAAAGACGGCCCCGAAGGACCGCCTTTCGCATCGTTTTACCGTGTCCGACAAGAAACGCCGCAATGTCCCGAACTAGTCGCGACGACCGAGAATGTTCAGGATGCGCAGGAACACGTTAATGATGTCCACGAACAGGTTGGACGCCATGAGCACCGCATTGGGCAGCGTAGGCGGTACCGTCGTGGCAACATAGGTGTCGTAACCAATAAAACCGGCGAACACCACGATCACGATCAGGTCGGTGATGGTCTGCGAGACGCCCATGAACATGAGCACGATCTCGACCAAAATGGTGGCGAGCAGAATACCAAAGCCAATGCCATACACACGCTGGAAGAACTTGGGGAACGTCACGCCCAGCGCGCCAAAGACAAAGGTGATGGCGGCCGTGGCGATAAAGGCGGTGTTGATGGTGGGCAGATCATAGTTGGCAAGGCCAAACGACGCGGTCAGACCAAAGGTACTCGCAAAGACCACGTAGCCCGCAAGGGACAGGCCCACCGACTGCTTGCTGGCGGCGGCCGACATCATGACGATGCCGACAATGGTCAGGATAAACGAGCCAAAGACCAGCGGCAGGGCGGCACCGCTCATCATCATGCGCGCAAACGCCATGGTGCTCGTAAAGTAGGCGCCAGCGCCCATGGCACAAAAGCCCAAGAAGATCAGAGCAGACATAGCAAGATTGTACACACGCGGCGACATCTCCTTAGCGCGACTTGCACCGGTCTCGATGGGGCCGTTCTGATAGCCCTGGATATCGTTCATACTTCGTCCTTTCAAAAAGCACCGCAGGCAACGGCGCCGCAGGTGACAAGATTCCTGCCATTGTACCCGAACGCCATGCGCTCTTACTTACGGCGCTCGCCCTCGAGCGTGCGGTCGAACGCCCACACCCACCAACGCATCACGTGCGCCTGCGAGCCATCCGGCCGTTCGCGCGCCTGGTCCTCCAGATACAGCTCGGTCGCATGTCCGCCAAAACGAACTTTATAGGTTGCCGTGCGGATGCCATGGACCGTCAGGCCAAAGCCTGTGGACGAGACGATCTCGTCAATCGTAAAACAGCGACCGTCGACCCAGCAGACGGTGACCGGCACAACTTGTCCGCCCGCGAGGATGCGGGCTACAACGTCCACATACTGTTTGTGCACGCGCCGAGTTCTGCCATCTGTCTGTCGATATTCCATGCCATCTATTATCGAACGCATGTTTGCATGTTGTAAAGCGAACAGACTGTGGTTTTGGAGTGTCGGGGCGCACACGCATGTCCTCATGGTGTGTTAGCAAAAAGAACACCCGTGGTCAACAGGGCTAATATTCAATTTTAGTGCTAAAAAATTCACTTCTCCCATCAGAACTCGGTAAAGAAACCCGCAGGAGGTGATACGATTTATCATGTTTTTGTAACGTGTCTGCAAACTTCGAGAAAGCCCATATATGGACGTAACGTTCTCAACCTTCCTCGGCCAACTTGTGTCGAATCCAGTCCTTGCCGTCACCGTAATCCTTGCGCTCGGCGCCATCTTCGTCAACGGATGGACCGATGCGCCCAACGCCATCGCAACCTGTGTCACCACACGTTGCATGCCCGCCCGCGCCGCCATCCTCATGAGCGCGGCGTTCAACTTCTTGGGCGTGCTCATCATGACACACTTTAACGCGAGCGTCGCCAACACCATCTCACATATCGTCGACTTTGGCGGAGACAGCACCATGGCACTCGCCTGCCTGTGCGCCGCACTCTTCTCCATCGTCGTCTACGGTGCCACGGCATCACGTTTTGGCATCCCCACTTCGCAGAGCCACAGCCTTATCGCCGGCCTCACCGGCGCTGCCATCGCCCTCGGCGGTGCCGGCAGCGTCAACGTCCACGAGTGGATGAAGGTCATCTACGGCCTGGCGCTCTCCATCGGCCTGGGCTTTGTCATGGGCTGGATCCTGTGCAAACTCGTCTCGATTCTGTTTGCCGCCGCCAACAGGCGACGCGCCAACGTCTTCTTTAAATACGCTCAGATCGCGAGCGCTGCGGCCATGAGCTTTATGCACGGCGCGCAGGATGGACAGAAGTTCATCGGCGTGCTCTTTTTAGGTGTCGCCTTCGCCAACGGCCAGACCGGCGTCGGCGATGCCGGCATCCCCATCTGGATCATGCTGCTGTGCTCGGCCACCATGGGTATCGGTACCAGCGTGGGCGGCGAGCGTATCATCAAGTCCGTCGGCCAGAGCATGGTCAAACTTGAGAAGTATCAGGGTTTCTCTGCCGACCTCGCGGGCGCCGCAAACCTGCTGCTCGCCACGCTCACCGGCATCCCCGTGTCCTCTACCCACATCAAGACCTGCGCCATCATGGGCGTCGGCGCCGTCAAGCGCCTCTCGGCCATCAACTTCGGCGTGGTCAAGGACATGATGTTCACCTGGTTCTTCACCTTCCCCGCCTGCGGACTCATCAGCTTTTTCATGGCCAAGTTGTTCATGATGTTCCTCTAGCCAAACCGAACGTCCATCCGGACCGCAATACTTCGCCCACCCGTCTTCGCCTCGAAAGGACCTACCCATGGCAAAGAAACCCGATTCGTTCTACTTTGACAACTACGTCGCCTGCGCCGACCTCGCCGTTCAGGCTGCTGAGCTGCTTACGCAGATCTTTGAAAACTTCGACCCCGCGAAGATTCACGACATGCTCGACAAGATGCATGCGATTGAGCATGCGGCCGACAAGAAGCACCATGAGCTCGAGGACGCCCTGCTCACTGCCTTTATCACCCCGCTTGAGCGCGAGGACCTTGACCTGATGAGCTGCTCGCTCGACACCGTGCTCGACCGTATCGAGGGCGTCGTCCAGCGTGTCTACTTCACCAACATCCAGAGCATCCACCCCGATGCCATCGTGATCGCCCATAAGGTGACCGACGCCTGCCGCGCTATGAAGGACCTGATGGTCGAGCTGCCCAACTACCGCAAGTCCAAGACCCTGCGCGAGCTCGTCATCCAGATCAACACCATCGAGTCCGAGGCCGACGAGCTCTACATCAACGCCATGCGCAACCTGCATGTCAACGGCAAAGACCCGCTCGAGGTCATCGCCTGGCGTGACGTCTACGCCTTCTTGGAGTACTGTGCTGACTGCTGTGAGAATGTGGCGGATGTCGTGGATTCGATCGTAATGAAGAATAGTTAATTGGGGGTACGTGTCCCGGCGGCGAAGGGCCGGCCACGGTTTGCTTTCTCACTCCGGCTGCTTTGCAGAGTCGTTCGAAAGTAAACCGTGGCCGGCCCTTCGCCTTACGTATCACCATTGGGAACTTGGGCTGATAGTTTGAGTGCAATGGGGGTTTGGCTGAATCGGCCTTTGGGGCTCGGTTAGGTACTTCGGGGCTGTGCTGAGCGTTTGGCTGTGCGGTGCTCTGGGTACCCTTTGGTTATCTTTGTTTCAGTATTTAATTGTTGGAGGGCTTGTATGTCGTATTTGAATCTTGCTCGTGGTCGGTATTCTTGTCGTTCGTTTGAGTCGCGGACTGTTGAGCAGACGGTGGTTGAGGCCATTGTTGAGGCCGGTAGGATTGCTCCTTCTGCTTGTAATAATCATCCGACTCGTGTGATGGTGCTTGATACTCCTGAGTTGTTGGAGAAGGCTGCTGCTTGTCAGCCTCGGTTTGCTCGTGATGGGTCTATCTTTGGGGCTCCGCTTATCTTTCTTATTTGCAGCGTTACCGACGATGCTTGGGTACGTCCGTATGACCAAATGAATTCGAGCGAAATCGATACGTCTATCGTGTGCGATCAGATGATGATGGAAGCCACCGAGCAGGGTCTAGGAACGTGTTGGGTGTGCCATTTTAAGCCCGAGGTAGCACAGGAGCAGTTCAACCTGCCCGAGGGCGTCTACCCCTATCACATGCTCGTTTGCGGCTATCCTGCCGACCATATCGCCGACCCCGAGCATCGAGAGGCCCGCACCATTCCCCTCCCCGACTTCCTCCTCAAGTAGATTTTTGGGACATGCAATAAAAAAGGACCCGCAACTTGCGGGTCCTTTTTTATCGACTGATTGTAATCCGGCGTTAGTCCAGATCGTCGGCGGCGAAGTTGTCGATCGGGGCGAAGGGGTCGGCAACGGGGATAACCGGCTCGGCGACAGGCAGCGGCTCGGCGGCGGGCATAGTCACCGCAGGAGAAGCAGCGGAACCGACCGGCGTGGAAGCCAGAAGGTCTGCCGGGAAGGAGTTCTGCGCATCGTCCATGAAGTGCTGGATGAGCTTGAGGTACTCGGCCTTGAACTCCTCACGAGAAGCCTTCAGACGATCGATTTCCTCGAGCTCGGCCTGCTTCTCGGTCAGAGCCTGGCGAATGACCTCACGGGCCTTGGCGTCGGCCTCGTTGCGGATGCGGTCGGCGTTCTCGTTGGCGTCGTTGACGATACTCTCGGCGGTCTGCTGGGCAGCGATCAGGGCAGCGGAAATCTGACGCTCCTGAGCAGAGAAGTCGGGCGCGGGAGCAGCGACCGGGGCGGCAGGAACGGCCTGGGCGGCAGCATCCTGAGCCTGGGCAAGCTGAACCTGCGTGTCGGCAAGCTGCTGCTCGGTGGCGGTCAGACGGCCCTTGAGGTCCACGATCTTCGCCAGCATGGCGTCGACCTCGGAGGACAGCGTCTCCAGAAAGACGTCGACCTCGGCGGGATCGTAGCCGCGCTTGGCCTCAGAGAAGGTCTGAGCCTGAATGTCAGCAGGGGTAATAGCCATAACAAGTTCTCCTTTATCTTCGCCTTGGCGCCGCGCGCCCGACGTGAGTTACTAAGCCAGTTTTATATGAGTATACCTATAAGAAGTTGCAGAACCAGCTTCTGCACCAACTGCAACGCAATAATCGCAACGACCGGTGAAAAATCGACGCCGCCCATGGGCGGAATAAACCGGCGGAACACATTGAGCCACGGGCCGCACACGCTGTCGAGGACGGCGGCGATATCCTGCAGTAATCCACCCTGCTTCATGGGAATCCATGTCATAAGGCAGTAGACCACGATGAGCGTGGAGTAAAAGTTGAACAGCGTATTGACCAACTGGGCAATGGTGTAGATGTTGATGAGAATCTCCTCGTCTTGTCTTTACTTAAGGTAGCCGTCGGCACGGAGCTTCTTGAGGTCGGAATCTTTGACCTCGCAGCCGGCGGGCAGCACTATGAACACGCGGTCGCCCACCTCTTTGACCGTGGCGCCCAGGCCGCAGGCAAAGCCATACGAGAAGTCCAGCACGCGCTTGGCGACCTCGGTACGAACGCCCACAAAGATCAACGCGACGGGCTGCTTGGTGCGCACGCGGCGTACGACGGTCTCAACGTCGTCATAGCTCTCGGGGCGCAGGACATAGGCCGGCAGCTGCGGCGTGGCGTTGATGATGTTGCTCGCGTAGGCCGAGGCATCGCTCGGTGCGGGAACAGGGGCGGGAGCGGCAGCGCGGGCGCGAGTGTTCTCGGCATAGCTCGACGGGGTGTCGTAGGCACCGGGGCGATAACCGCCTGCGACCGACTCCTGCGAACGCGACGGCGGGTTGTAAGTCGTAGCGTGGCGAGAATCGTCGCCGACCAGTTGACCGGAACGCGTGTACACGGCTACCGACTCGGCCTCGCCACGACGCGTCTGGCCCAGAAGGCCGTTACTCGGCTCGTCCTGAGTGTAGAAGCCCTCGCCCGAGGCGCCACCGTAGCCATTGTTCTGATAGCCGTCATCGTAGCCATCATCGTAGCCGTAGTCGTCGTCCTGGCCATAACCCTGGTCGTAACCCTGCTGGCCGCCCAGGTGCATTTTATTTTTAATCTCGTCAAGGAAGCCCATGGTTGTGTCCTCTCGCGGTTTAGTGCAGGCGCGCCGATAATCATTGCGCACTTCAAAGCATTATTTTACTTCAAACTCCGGGCTAAATACTACCCTGCCCAGGCGAACGAGCGTAGAGCCCTCCTCAAGGGCAGGCTCAAAGTCCTCGCTCATACCGCAGGAAAGCTCGGGCAGACTCAGGTCGGGACGCGCCGCCTCCAGCTCATCCCTCAGCTCGCGCAGCCCGGCAAAGGTGCGGCGTGCCACATCCTTGTTCCCCCGAGGCGCCATGGTCATAAGCCCCTGCACACAAATTCCCTCAAGCTCCGCAAGCTCGCCCATAGCAGAGCGAATCTCATCGGGCGAAAACCCGCCCTTTGATTCCTCGCCGCTCACGTTGACCTCTATGAGGACATGCTGAGGGCCGGAAAGCTCGCCAGCCTCGATCTTGCGGACCGCACGGCTCGAAATGGCCTGCGCCAAATGCAGCGAGCTTACCGAGTGAATCAACTCGGCCGAGCCCAAAACCGCATTAATCTTGTTGGTCTGCAGGTTGCCGATCATATCGAAGCGCACCTCGGGCAACTCAGGATGATCCGCAAGGCCCGTGAGCTTGCGGACGAGCTCCTGCGGGCGATTCTCGGCAAAATGGCGATACCCCGCCTGAATAGCGGCAACGGTCTCATCGACACCAACGGTCTTGGACACGGCAATCAGACGTGCGGCATCGTGGGGACGGCCCGCGCGATCGAGCGCCGCATAAAACCGCTCCAGAATCTGCTCGCGGCGAGCGCGCATCAAATCCAAATAGTTATCCATTGCCAATCGCCTCCGCTAACAGCCAAACAAGTAATCCCATGCTAACGCAAGAGCGCGGCCCCGCATGTGCAAGGCCGCGCTCACTTAGGTATTTACAATCTTTCGACGAACGGGGCTACCCTATTCCTCGTCATCCTCGCCATCATCCTCGTCCTCAAGGTGATCGAGCAGATAGCGAAGGTCCTCGCTAATCTCGTTAGCAGGCACCTTGGCAACATAGCGCGCGTCGACGGCGGGCCTCATGATGACGCCCTCACCCGAAGGAACGCGCATGCTCTCGAGTTCGTCCTCGTCCGCACGGGCGATATCGCCGGCGTTCATGCGCTGGCCGGTCAGCAGGAAGGTCAGACGGCAGGCGGCATCGATGGAAATCGAGGCGATACGATCGAGGTAGCGCGAAACCATGATGGCGCGGCGCAGGTCATCGTAGTTGCTGTCGTCATCCATAAACTCGCCCGTGTCCATGTGGTTGAAGGTGCGGAAGAATTTCTCGTACGCCGCGTGCACCGGCTCATCCTCGACGGCCAAGTTGCAGATGATGGACATGTCGTTGGTGACCAGGGCGGAAAGCGAAGAACCCAGCACCTGGTACACAGCCTCGGCCTCGGCGCCGACCAGGCCCACAAGCTCCTCGGGCAGCGAGATGTCGGCCTTGACCATATGGCTTGCGGCGCGGCAGATCTGGCGGACCTTGTCGGTCATACGCTGCAGGTTAAAGTCGACGTAGATGATCGTCTGCAGCAGGCGGAAGTCGGATGCGACCGGCGACTGCGTGGCGATCAGGTTGTAGCACACGGCCTCGAGGTTGGCGCAACGGGCGTCAATCGAGAGGGTGCGCTTCTTGGTCTTGACAGCGAGTTTGCGGTCGTCGGTCGTATAGGCCTTCACGGCGTCGTGAAGGGCCAGGTCGATGGCCTCGTAGATGCTGAGCATCTCGTGACGGGCCTCGATGAGCTGACGGGAAAACAGTTTGCGCATGGTTCACTCCAATCAGTTGGGTGCGGTCATGCCGCCCGCACAGTGAATACGCACCGGACCAGGTCCAATCGGCTTGGGACTAGTCGCACCGATCAGCCAAAGCGGCCGGTGATATAGTCTTCCGTCCGCGAATCCACCGGACTGGTGAAAATCGCGTCGGTTTGACCATATTCGATGAGCGTGGCAGGCTCGCCGGCAACTTCCTGCAAAAAGAATGCGGTGTAGTCACTGATACGAGCAGCCTGCTGCATTGAATGCGTGACGATGATGATCGTCATCTCGGGCGCCAGCTCGGCCATCAGATCCTCGACCTTAGAGACGGACGTGGGGTCGATGGCGGAGCAGGGCTCGTCCATCAGAAGGACATCGGGCTGCACCGCAAGCACACGCGCGATGCACAGACGCTGCTGCTGACCGCCCGAGAGCGCCAAACCATCCTTGTTGAGCTGATTGGATACCTCTTTCCAGAGGTTGGCGCGCTTGAGCGATTCTTCCACGATGTCGTCGAGGTCGCTTTTGCTAGTCACGCCCTGCAGACGAGGGCCAAAGGCGACATTCTCGTAGATGGATTTGGGGAACGGGTTGGGCTGCTGAAAAATCATGCCCACGCGACGGCGAAGGTCAACTGGGTCGACGCCCTCGGCATAGATGTCGTTGCCGTCGAGCGTCATAGTGCCCTCGACGCGCGTACCCTCGATCAGGTCATTCATGCGGTTGATGCAACGCAAAAACGTCGACTTGCCGCAACCCGAAGGGCCAATGAAGGCAGTGATGGCGTTTTTGGCGATGTTGAGGTCGAGCCCCGTCAGCGCATGAAAGTCACCGTACCAAAAGTTGAAATCCTTGGCCGTGATGGCCGCTTGCTCCGGCGTAGGAGCGGACTGATAAACGGACATGGGACTCCTTAACTAATGGCGTTTGCGCGACAGGAAGCGCGCAAACAGGTTGAAGGCCAAAATGATCACCATCAGCAAGAGCGCGGTGCCGTAGGCTGCGTTCATGTTGATGCCGTCGTTGGCGAGCAGGTACAGGTGAACCGTCATGGGACGGCCGGAATCGAGCGGCGAGATCGGCAGGTTGATAGCCTGGCCCATCGTGTAGAGCACCACCGCGGTCTCGCCGATAGCGCGGCCGATGGCAAGGACGATGCCGGTGGCGATTCGGCCAAAGGCAGAAGGAAGCACGATCTTGGAAACGACCTGCCACTTGGTGGCGCCCAAGCCGTAGGCACCCCAACGGATATAGCGCGGCACGGCGCGAATGGCCTCCTCGGTGGTGCGCATGACGATGGGGAGCATCAAGAGTGCGAGCGCCAGCGCGGCAGAGACCATCGAGAGGCCCAAACCCATGGCCTCGACAAACAGAGCGTAGCCAAACAGGCCCATGACGATGGAGGGCACCGAGGCCAACGCGTCGGCAGCATAGCGAATGAGCTCGACGACCTTGCCCTGCTTGGCGTACTCAGCCAGGTAGACCGCCGCCAGCACGGCGATCGGCGTACAGATGAGCATAGCGAGCGCCGTCACGTAGACGGTCGAGACGATCGTCGGCCAAATGCCGCCCTCGGCGTTTACGCCCTGGGGCCAACCAAAGATAAAGTCGAGCGAGATATGCGGCAGGCCGTTAACGACCACGTAGGCGATAATGGCGACCAGCACCAGCGTGGTGATGTAGGCCGCGGCGCGAAACACGCCGAGCATGATCTTGTTGGACAGGTCCTTGTTGATGCGGCCCTTCTTGCCATGGGAAAGGGCACGCTTGATGCGCTCGCGCGACGAGGTCGTATCGACCGTCGTGTCAACGGAATCGGACATAGCCTACCCCCTCTTCTTCTTGGAGACCAGACGGACGACGCCCACCAGCGTGGCGGAAATGATAAACAAGACCACGCCCATGCCAAACAGCGCGGAGCGATGCAGGCCCGAGGAGTAGCTCATGTCGAGTGCGATCTGACTCGTGAGCGTCGAGATGGGGCTCGAGATGCTATCCGGAATGACCGGGGCGTTGCCCACGACCATAAGCACGGCCATGGTCTCGCCGATAGCGCGACCCATGCCCAGCACGATAGCGTCCACGATACCCAGCTTAGCTGCCGGCAGCACGACCTTGTAGATGGTCTGCCACTTGGTGGCGCCCATGGCATAGGATGCCTCGCGAATGCCCATGGGAATGGAGTTGAGGGCATCGATGGTAAGCGTCGTGATGGTGGGGACGATCATGATGGCGAGCACGAACCACGCCGTCAGCGCACCAAAACCAAGGCCGCCGGTCAGCTGTGCGATAAATGGGCGGATGATGATCATGCCAAAAAAGCCGTAGATGATGGAGGGGATGCCCGCCAGCAGGTCGACGGCGGGACTGATGAACTTGCGCACGCGCTTGCTGGCAATCTCGACCAGGTACACGGCCGTACCGACGCCCAGGGGCACGCCCATGGCAAGGGCACCGACGGTCACCAGGCCCGAACCGGCCAGCAACGACATGATGCCGTAATGTCCCTCGGAGGGCGCCCACGTAAAGCTAAAAAAGTCTGCCAAACCAATATCGGTAAAGACGGGCAGCGCCGAGTACGTGGTGAAGACAAAGATCAGGATGACGGTGACGACCGCCAAGAACGCGCAGGCAAAGAAGATCCACTGCAGGGTCTTCTCCTTGATATAGGTGCTGCGCGACACGAGTGCCAGCTCACGCTTCTTGGGTGCCTGAGGAGTCTGCTCAGTCTGGGAGTTTTCCTGTGCCTCCATGCTACTCACTCCCCTTCCCGTCGTTGGTGACGGGAATAAAGCCCGCCTCGCGAATCTGCTTGTCCATCTTTTCGGACGTCACGTAGTCGATGTAATCCTGCGCCTGTTTGGAAGGCGTTCCCTTCACAAAGAAGTAAAGGTCACGCGAGATGGGGTAGCCACCGCTTGCAACCGTCTTCTCGGATGCCTCGACATGATTGACCGAGACAGCCTTGACCGAAGTCTTGGCGTTGAGACTATCGACAAAACCCAGCGAAATGTAGCCGATGGCACCGCGCGAACGGGACACGATATCGCGTACTTGGCCCGTACCCGAAAGAACGGCAGAGCGACGATCGAACGGCGTGCCGTCCATCACGATGGTGCGGAAGGCCTCACGCGTACCGGAAGCCTCGTCGCGGTTGATGACCTGAATCTTCAGGTCCTCGCCACCAACCTCTTTCCAGTTGGTAATCTTGCCCGCATAGATATCGCGGAGCTGCTCGGTCGAGAGGTTATCGACCGGGTTCTCGTCGTTCACGATGACCGCGATACCGTCGTGCGCGATAACGATGGGCGTCAGGCCCAGGTCTTGCTCGTCGGCATTGAGGCCACGAGAGGAGCTGGCGATATCGGCGGTGCCGGCGCTGACGGCCTCGATGCCAGCAGAGGAACCCAGACCAGAGACAAGCACGTCGGTGCCGGTCTCTTCCTTAAAGCCCTCGGCGGCAATCTCGGCAATGGGAAGGCACGTCGTAGAACCGGCCACGGTAATGGAAGAGATGGAAGATCCCGAGGAGCAGGCGCACAGCGTGAGCGTGAGCACCGCGGCACACAAGACCGATGCGATCTTTCTCATAGCATCACGCCGATCGCAGCATGGCGCCCGCAGGTGCCGCCTTCGTTGCGGTAAGAATAAAAGCGGTCGTTCTGGCGCACGGTCGAAAGCTGGGTGTCCACAATACAGCCCGCATCGACGCCAGCGTCTACCAGCGCCTCGCGAATGGCGGCAGAAAGATCGAGCATGCGAGAGGCCCCCGCATCGATGCACAAAAACTCGGCGGCAAAGCGATCCATGAGCTCCTGGGAAACCTCGTACTCGTCACCCAAGATATGGGGGCCAATGTAGGCAGCAACATCGCGCGGCTCGCACCCGGCGGCCTCGCAAAGCACCTGGCACGCCTTGGCGGAAATGCGCGCGATCGTGCCCTTCCATCCGGAATGCACCACGGCAAATCCACCGGGGGCAACCAGCACCACGGGAACACAGTCGGCAAAGCAGAGCAGCACGGGCACCTCATGGGCCGTGCAGACGATGGCATCACAGCCCTCGGCAATCTGCTCGCGAACAGCTTCAAGATCGTCGGCACCGTTCGAGGTCACCGTAACGATATGGTCACCGTGCACCTGATTGGGCACGAGCAGATTATGCTCGCACTCTGCGGCGCCCATGGCTTCGAGCGCTCGACGACGATTTTCTTGAACGGCAAAGGGGTCATCGCCTACATGCGAGCCCAGGTTGAGTGAGGAGTACGCATCTTCGGAAACGCCACCGGTGCGCTCGGTGAAGGCAAAGCGAACATCGTCCGTCGCGCCCTCCACCAACGTAACTCCATCATGGTCGACACGCGAAACTCTGTCCGCACGTGCTGCCATACTAAAGCCTCCTAATACAACAAGTACCGCGGCGTCGCCGCGCAGTCCGCATTTATACGGCTGTCATACTTCCTTAAAAGGATACCCGCTGCATTGGAGGCAAACGTAAAGGGAACGTAAAGAGATTGGATGCTCTGATTTACAAAGTTGAGACAAAAAGGGGCGCATCCATACGGACACGCCCCTGCGCAAGACAATGCGATAAACAGCAGATTAGAAGCTACCGCGCTTGAGGAAGTCGGGAAGCTCAAACTGGTCGTTGCCAAAGTTCGGAAGCTCAGTGCCACCGACATTACGGGTCGGAGCAGCCTGAGCCGGGCTGGCAGCAGGAGCGGTGCGCTGCGGCTCAGCGGAGACAGCAGCCTTGCTCTGGGACTGCTGGGCAGCAAAGAGCTCATCCTGGCGGTTGACGTTGGAGTCGGAGAAGCCCGTAGCGATGACGGTGATGCGCACCTGATCGCCCAGGGACTCGTCGACGACGGTACCGAAAATGATGTTGGCCTCGGGGTCGACGGCGTTGGCGACAACGTCGGCGGCGTCGCTGATCTCCTGGATGCCCAGGTCCTTGGAGCCGGCGATGGAAAGCAGGACGCGCGTGGCACCATCGATGGAGCTCTCAAGCAGCGGGCTGGAAATAGCCTGCTGGGCGGCGTCGACGGCACGGGTGTCCCCAGAAGAGGTACCGATACCCATCATGGCGGTACCGGCCTGCTTCATGATGGTCTTAACATCGGCGAAGTCCAGGTTGATGATGCCCGGGACGGTGATGAGGTCGGTGATGCCCTGGGTGCCCTGGGAAAGGACGCCATCGGCAATCGCGAAGGCCTCGAGCATGGTGGTCTTCTTCTCAGCGATGTCGAGCAGCTTGTCGTTAGGAATAACGATCATGGTGTCGACGCAATCGGAGAGGGTCTTGATGCCCTCCTCGGCGCTCTTCTTGCGCTTGCGGCCCTCGAAGGTGAAGGGCTTGGTCACGACGGCGACGGTCAGCGCGCCGACCTCGTTCATCGCGATATCGGCAACGATGGGAGCAGCGCCGGTGCCGGTGCCACCGCCCTCGCCGCAGGTGATGAACACCATGTCGGCGCCAGCGAGCGCCTCGGCGATGTCGTCGCGGGACTCATCGGCAGCCTTGCGACCAACCTCGGGGTTGGCGCCGGCGCCCAGGCCGCGGGTAAGGTCGGTGCCGATGTGCACCTTGATATCGGCATCAGAGATCGCGAGAGCCTGAGCATCGGTGTTGATGGCAACAAACTCGACGCCGCGGATGCCCTCTTCGATCATTCGATTGACCGCGTTGGTACCGCCGCCGCCGACGCCGACCACCTTAATGACGGCAAGGTAGTTGTTGATCTCTGTCTCGTGCATGTCGGTCCTCCGAACAAAGGTTATAGCCATAGCATGGGTTGACCCCTGCGTACATTAACCTTCAGGTTGAAAGTAAATGCAAAGGTAAACCGTATTATGTTTGCACATTATGAACGTATCAGTCAAATAATTGACCGTGAAAACCAAACAAACCAGATAAACGGCGTGGTATGGCCCCTCAACAAAGCCGCAAGCGGCGCTATGCGGTCGGCGCGTTTCTAAACGTATAGTTTCCGGGGGACCGAACGTTGATGTAGGTTACGCCCTCTACCTGCGAAAGAAGTTTAGTCACAACGCGTTCCTTCTTGGCGATATCGTTAGAATCGCCCAGCGAGACCTCAACGCCGTTATCGAGATTCGCCGAGATAGCCTCGACCGAAGGTATGGAAATATCCTTGATCTGCGCCAAGAATTCGCCGGAGAAGCCGCGAACATAGTCTAGGCCCGCCTTAACGGCCTTGGAAGAAACCGTCTGTCCCGAAACCGGCTCGACATCGGCCGAGACATCGGTGAGCAGCACGGCCCCGTAGTGCTTGGCCAGCGCCAGCGCGGCATCGATACCGCTCAGCGTATTGGCGCCCTCCCCCGAAGTAACGACATTGCCTTGGTCGTCAACCTCCACCGAGGTCGAAAGCGGCGCGATCCAGGTGTCATCGTCCCCGATGGCCCAGGCAAGATCGTCGGAGCTTATATAGGCAATCGCGGTGACCTTACGCTCCGTCGGCGTAATGACCAGCGTGTGGGGAAACTGTCGCTGGACGTCCACGCCCGAGACCCACGGGTTTTGCTTAAGGTCTTCGGTGATCTGGTCGGGATTCACGTTAAAGAGCGACGTGTTCTCGGGAAGGTTGATGAGCTGTATGGCATCGTGCTTGGTCACATGCTCGCTGCCCTCGATTTGGATGTCGGTAGCGGCGAACAGGCCGGAGTTAATCATAACGATGGCGACGACCGCGAGCACGGCCAACGCGGCCGGAATGCCGCCCACAATCTTGCCCTTGCCCTTAACAGCCGTGGCGGCGCCTGCGACTTGAGTCGCCGCGGAACCGAGCGAGGCCAACGGTTTAAATTTCTTTTTCGCCGAAACGGGCTTGGCAGGGCCGGGGACCGAGGTGAGCGAACGGGGCTTCGCGGCGCCGATGGTGCGACCCGAACGCGCGGTCTTGCTACCCATAGCGGGCTTAGGCGACGCCATGGGATGCGGTGCGGGGTGCGGCGTCTTGCCGGCGACGGGACGAGAGTTCAGCTGAGGCTTGGCACTCGGTCGTTTGGCAGGACGCACCGTGCCCGCAGGCTTGGATGGCATAGACGGTCTACGTTGAGGCTGGGCAGGTGCTCCGGAACGCCCTCCGGCGCGGCGGAAGGTTGGTTTCGATGCTCTAGAAGCCGAGGAATTTAACTTCCGGTCTGAGCTCGATGCCATACGCCTCCCTCACCTTTCCGTGCACATGCCTCATAACCGCGGCCACGTCATCGGCCGAGGCGGTTCCGTTATTGACGATAAAATTAGCGTGTACGGGCGAAACTTCCGCACCGCCAACCGAAAAACCCTTTAATCCACAATCCTCAATCAGCTTGCCGACGCTCGCATCGGGCGGATTGCGAAAGACCGACCCGCAGGAAGCGCGACCCATGGGCTGCGTGCGCTTACGGCGCGTCAGATACCGCTCCATGCGCTCGCGAATGTCCGCTTTGGGCGCGGGTTTGAGCTTGAGCACGCACTCAAGAATGATCTCGTTACGTGGCAAGCTGCACTCGCGGTAGCCCCAGGCAATCTCAGATCCCGCATAGTGCTTAATGCCGGATGCGGGGTCAAACGTGACCACATCCTCAATCAGCGAACCGATCCACTCGGTCCGCGTGCCGGCGTTCATGGACACGGCACCGCCGACCGAGCCGGGGATTCCGACCGCAAACTCAAGGCCCGAAAGCCCGCGCGACAGGGCGTCGTTGACCAAGCGCGCGAACATAACACCCGCGCCAACGGTCAGCGTGCAACCGTCCTCGGCAACAACCGTACGCTGGAACTCACGCCCCAGAGAGATGACGGCGCCGCGATAACCGGCATCGGCAACCAACAGGTTGGACCCCTTGCCGATAATCACCCACGGCACTTGTTCGCGGTCGAGCACCGCCACGGCGCGGCGCAGGGCATGATAGCTATGACACGTCACGAAGAGGTCGGCCTTGCCGCCAATGCGATAACTCGTATGGCGCGCGAGGCGCTCGTCCTCGACCACGTCCGTGTCGATCATGCCCGAAAGCGCCATGACGGCGTTAAACAGACCCATAGAGGTTAAGCGTCTTTCTTGGCAGTCAGGTACTCGATGAACTCGGGGCCGACGGTCGTCACGTCACCGGCACCCATGGTGAGCAGCAGGTCGCCCTCGCCCACCAGCTTCTCAAGCTCCTGATTGAGCTCGAGACGGCTGGAGCAGTACACGACCTCCTTGCCGGGATGCTTGGCACGCACGGTGTCGGCGAGCATCTTGGAGGTAACGCCCGGGATCGGCATCTCGCCGGCCGAGAACACGTCGATCAGCAGCAGCTTATCGGCATTGGCGAAGGCATCGGCAAAGTCGTCGCACAGGGCCTGCAGGCGCGAATAGCGATGCGGCTGGAACACGACGTCGACATGCTTGTAGCCCAGCGACGAGGCGGCGGCGAGCGTCGCCTTGATCTCGGTGGGATGGTGACCGTAGTCGTCAACCACGGTGATACCGTCGATATCCCCCACGTGGGTAAAGCGGCGGCGAACGCCCTCAAAGCTCGAGAGCGCCTTGGCGGCGGCATCGATATCGAGACCGAGCACGTGGGCGACGGTCAGGACGGCCGTGGCGTTGAGCATGTTGTGGCGGCCGGGGTTGCTCTTGATCTCGACAGCATGCTCGGTGCCGTCCTCGAAGCGAACGATAAAGTCGCTCTGGATGCCCTTGACATCCGGATGCACGCAGACGATGTCGTTGTTCTCGGCAAAGCCATAGGAAAGCACATGGCGACCCGTCGACTTGGCAAGCTCCACCAGATGCGGGTCCTCGCCGCAGACGATGACGGTGCCGCTCTCGCCTACCAGGCCCATGAACTTGGCGAAGGTGGCCTCAATCTCCTCGATGCCCGAGTAGTGATCGAGATGGTCGGCCTCGACATTGGTCACGATGACCACGTTGGGGTTCAGGAACAGGAAGGAGCTATCGGACTCGTCGGCCTCGGCGACAAAATAATCGCCCGAGCCGTTCTTGCCGTTGGTGTCGTAGCCCTCGACGATGCCGCCGATCAAGAAGCTGGGATCCAGACCCATGCGGTCGAGCATGGTGGCGCACATCGAAGACGTCGTGGTCTTGCCGTGCGTGCCGGCAACGGCGACGGTGGTGTAGCCGTGGCCCAGGGCCGAGAGCATCTTGGCGCGGGGCCACACGGGAATACCCAGCTCGCGGGCGCGCACGAGCTCGGGATTGGACTCGGGAATAGCGGTGGAGACCACGACTACGTCGGGCTTGACCTCGTCGATCGTGGCGGCCTCGTGGCCCACATGCACCTTCACGCCGGCGCGGGTAAGCTGGCGGATATAGCGCGACGTCTTAAGGTCGGAGCCGGTAACGGCATAGCCGCGCTCGTGCAGGACGAGGGCGATGCCGCTCATACCGGCGCCACCGATACCGATAAAATGGGCGCTCTTAAACTCGGGCGCGGAGGTTGCAGTCTGGGAATCAGCCATGTGCTCGTGTACTCCTTGCGTAAACACTGCCTGTAACCCGTTAACTGTACCGCACCTACCGCATCCGCGCGAGGGCGACCGGCGATATCCCGTCTAACTAACGCAAACCCTCTACCGCATCGGCCAAAAGCGCGGCGGCGCGGTCCTGTGCCAAGCCGCGCGCCGCCTGTCGCATGGCATCGCGCGCCGTGGCGTCATCCACCAGGTGCAACAGTTCCTCGGCAAAGGCGGGGGCATCGATATCGGCATCGGCGCGAAGCACACCGGCACCGGCATCGACCAGGTAGCGGGCATTGGTGGTCTGGTGGTCGGCCGTGGCATGCGGATACGGCACGAGCACCGAGGGCACGGCAAGCGCGGCGATCTCGGCCACGCTCGAGGCACCGGAGCGCGAGAGCACCAGATCGGCCGCAGCCAGCATGTCACCCATGTTGTCGATGTAGGGCTGGACTCGATAACGCTTCGCCTCCTCGGGCGTCAGCGCCAGGGCGCGCTCGGTCTCCTCAAAGCCGTCGGCACCCGTCGAATGCAAAACGTAGAGATTCTCGCGCGAGAGCAGGTCGCCTTTAAGCGAGGCCACGCGCTCGTTGAGATGCTGGGCACCGAGCGAGCCGCCAAAGACGAGCAGCAGCACGGCATCCTCAGGCACGCCAAGCGCCTCGCGGCCGCGGGCGCGATCGCCCTCAATGACCGAGCGACGCACCGGATTGCCCGTCATGAGTACATGGTCGGAGTCGCCCTCGCGCTCAAAGACGGAGCGTGCAGCCGGCACCGAGATGCACACGCGGGCGGCATGCGAGTTCATCATCTTATTGGCCAGGCCTGGAACAGAGTTCTGCTCGTGCAGTAGATACGGAACGCCCGCGTCCTTGCACCAGCCCAGCAGCGGGACCTCGACATAGGCTCCAAAGCCGATAGCGGCATCGGGCTTGCCGACCTTCGAGAAATAGCCGGCAAGCGCACGCTTCGCCTTGTTGACACGCCACAGCGAGGTCAATGCGGTCCAGGGGCGGGAGCGATCGAAGCCCGTGACCGTGATGGGCACAAAATCGAACCCGGCCTCGGGAACAAGACGACCCTCGAGCTTGCGCGATTGACCCACGAACACAACGTGATGCCCACGGTCGCGCAGCTCCTCGGCCAAGGCGAGCGCGGGATTGATATGCCCCGCCGTGCCGCCGGCTGCGATAGCAACGGTCATCTTATCGGTCATGGTAATCCCTTCGTACGCGCGGCCCCTGGTCGTCGGTGCGCAAGCGCGCCGAGGGGTCCGAATTCAAATCGATTCGATTATATCCGCCGCCCGCGTTACGAGAAGTGGGACGCTGCGGGCGGCCCTGCGGCGCCGTTCGCGGGCGCGGGCGGGCGGCGGGCTCAGATGCAAATCCGTCCAGTACGGTGAAGCCACCGCGCGACGATCGATCCCCGCGCACGTGGGGCACGCCGGCGGTGCTCTCATCCATAACGGCAAAGCTCTCGCGACGGCGGTCATATTCATCGCGGCGGGCGCTCTCGCGCGAAACACGCAGAATCAAACCGGCGAGCATAAGCGACACGATGATCGAGGAGCCGCCGTAGCTAATAAACGGCAGCGGCTTGCCCGTCATGGGGAACACGTTGAGGATGCCCAGTGCATTGATCAAAAACTGCACCGCGAGAATGACCGCAGAGCCCGATGCCATGAGCGCTCCGCGACGGTCGGTAGCCTGCTCAGCGATACGAAACGCCGAATAGATCAGCATCGCAAAGACCAAGAAGAACAGCAGGGTGCCCACAAAGCCAACTTCCTCGCCGATAATGGCCAAGATGTAATCGTTATGCGCCTCGGGCAAATACGAGTACTTCATGGTGGAGTTGCCGATGCCACGGCCGAACAATCCACCCGAAGCAAACGCCATGATGGCAAGCGTGGCCTGGTAGCCATCTCCGTACTCATCAGCCCAAGGGTTCAAGGCAACCTGAACACGCACCATGCGGTACGGCTCCGCAACAAGCGCAATCACACACAAGACAATAACGAGAATGATCACGCCGATGATATATTTGGGGTCTAGGCCCGCGAATAACGCCATGCACACTATGGTCAGCGCGATGATCAAGACGGTGCCATAATCGGGCTGGATAAAGATCAAAAAGAGCGAAAAACCCAAGTAGACGCCCATCTTGCGAAGGAACTCGTTGATGTTGCCGCCGGGCGAAAAGATGCGGTCGAGCATGATGGCCGAATACGCGATGGCAAACGGCTTTAAAAACTCAGACGGCTGGAATTGAATACCGGCGATGTTGAGCCAGCGCGTAGCGCCACGACTGCCGCTACCCATAAAGAACACCAGAAGCAGTAGCCCTATCATGCCCATAAGGAAGATCCTAAGTACATCTTCCCCAAACCAACGGTCCGGCAAGACGCGCACGATGGCAACCATAGCCAGCACGCCAACTGCGGCAAATATAGCCTGTCGAACCAGGAAAAACGTCGCCGAGCCATTCTCGTGCAGTGCCTCGACCGAAGAAGCCGAGTACACCATCAAAAGGCCAAAGCACACCAAGGTAAACAGGCAAGCCATGAATATCAAACGGGGGCGCATGATGCGGGCGGGAACGCCAGCAATATAGCGCTCGCTAAGCGTCTGCCCGCCGCGACCAGAACGAGGCGTGCTGCGCAGCGAGGAAGCGCGGTCCGAGTCGGGCCTCCTCATACCTTGTCGGGGGCTCTCCTCTCTCACCGGTATCCCCTATTCCGTTTGCGATTTTGCTGCGGCGGTAAGCTGGGCCACGTAGTCCTTGAACACACGGCCGCGCTCCTCGTAGCCCGAAAACTCATCAAACGAAGAGCAGGCGGGCGAAAGCAGGATCACGTCGCCGCGGCTCGAGAGCGAGCGGGCAACGTCAACGGCATCGCGCAGGTCATCGGCCTGGGCGATATCCACGTCACCATCGACATCCGCCTCGTCCATAGCGGCGGTAAAACGCTCACGCGCATCGCCGAAGCAGACGACCGAACGCACGTTATCCATAACGACGCGGGCAAAGTCCGAGAGCGGCGTGCCCTTGTCGTGGCCACCGAGTAGCAAGATGACGTCGTCGTCGGGAAACGCCGTCAGGGCCTTCTCGACCGCGTCGGTGTTCGTGGCCTTGGAATCGTTGACGTAGCGCACGCCATCGATCTCGCCACAGGGCTCCACGCGGTGCTCGAGCGGCTGGAAGGAGGCAAGGCCACGGCAGATGCCTTCGGCATCGGCGCCGACCGCCAGGGCCGCCGTGGCGGCGCACAGGGCATTAATAACATTGTGATGGCCCGAGATCTTAAGCTCGGACGTGGCGATAAGCGGAGTCTCGACGCCCTTCAGGCGCACGACCATCTTGCCGTCGCGCACAAAGGCGGCGTCTTCACCCTCGGGCTCGTCATAGGCAACCCTGCAGATGCGACGGCCCGGCGTGTAAATATACTCGTCGAACTCATGGATGCCGGCGTCCTCGACGTCGATAACCACGAGATCATCGTCGACCATATTCTCGAACAGTTTGATCTTGGCAAGCGCATAGTTCTTATGGCTCTTATGCCAGCCCAGGTGATCGGGCGTAATGTTGAGCAGCACCGCCACGCGGGGGTGAAGTTCGGCAGTCGTTGCGATCTGATAGCTCGAAAGCTCCGCCACAAACCACTCGTTGTGAGCGCGGTCATCGATCTCGTTCACCGGCGGCTCACCGATGTTGCCAACAGCCACGCTGGCCTCACCGGCAGCCTTAAGCAGATAGTCGGTCAGCGACGTGGTGGTCGTCTTGCCGTTGGTACCCGTAATGGCAATCCAGTTATTCGGCGACAGGCGATAGGCAAACTCGGGCTCACCCATAATCTGGGAGGCATGCTCACGACCCGCTTTAAAGAACGCCGAAAACTCCGAGATACCCGGGCACGTCACGCACACGTCGTAGGCGCCCTCCACCTGCTCGGTACCGTAGACAAACGACGCGCCCATGGCCTCGAGCGCACGCGTAGCGTCATTGGGCTCGGAGGAGCCGCCGCCATAGACGGTAACGGCGTTTACGTGCTCGGGGTGGGCAAGCGCCCAACGCGCGACATCGAGGCCGGATTTACCCTGACCTAAAACAAGCAGGCTAAAGGAATCTGCAAGAGGCATGAAAGACCACTATCCCAACTGGAAGAACAAAGCGAGGCCCAGGGCACCAAAGGCCGCGGCGACAATCCAAAAACGGATGACGACCTTGGTCTCGGCCCAGCCCTTCTTTTCGAAATGATGATGGATGGGTGCCATAAGGAAGACGCGCTTATGCGTAAAGTGGAAGTAGACGACCTGAATCATGACCGAGAGGGTCTCGGCGATAAACAGGCCACCGATGATAAGCGAGACGACCTCGGTGTTCGTCATAATGGACGTGCAGGCAAAAGCCGCACCCAGCGCCAGTGAACCGGTGTCGCCCATAAAGATGCTTGCCGGATAGCAGTTGAACCACAAAAAGCCCAGGCAGGCGCCGGCGCACGCTGTGCAGAAGATGGACAGGTTCACGTCGCCGTGCAAAAAGGCCATAGCAGCCATCGCGAGCATGGCGATCATGGAGGTTCCGCCGGCAAGGCCGTCCAGGCCATCGGTCAGGTTCACAGCGTTGGAAAGACCGGCGATCATTAGCCAACAAAAGACAATGTAGAGCCACGGGAACGAGAAGCCGCAGATAGTGGTCGAAAGCACGCCCAGGTCAATCGCCAGGCCACCGGGAAAACGGATCTCGGGGGCGACGCCGCACCAATTGACGGCAAGCACGGTAAAGCTGACGCAGATGATGGTCAGACCGATCATCTTGGCGTGAGGAGTCAGGCCGAGCGAGCGGCCGTGCGTGACGGAGGTCAGGTCGTCAATGAGGCCCAAAACGCCGGTGGCCAGCGTAGCAAGCAGCACGAGCACGAGCTCGGTGGTGAGCTTGCCCATCAACAGGCAGGTCAGCGAAATGGCGACGAGAATGACGACGCCGCCCATGGTGGGCGTGCCCTGCTTAATCAGATGACGCTTAGGGCCGTCGGCACGGACTTGCTGGCCGATGCCTTCGACCTTGAGCAGCTTGATCCACCACGGCATGAGCAGCAACGCGATGGCGGCGGCGATGCCAAGACCCAAAAAGGCCTGATACGTGGGATACGAGGGATTACCGAACATGGGCTAGCACACACCTTCCACAAAGCGGTCGAGCTCAACAAAGCGGGAACCCTTGACCAGCACGACGTCATCCTTCTCGAGCGCGCCGCCCATACGGTCGAGCACCTGCTGATAATCGGCAAACACCTGGATGCGGTCCTCGTCCATACCCATCATGCGGGCAGAATCGGCCATGAGCGCAGCGAGCTCGCCGCCCACGCACACCAGCATGTCGAGTTTCTTGGCCGCGGCATAGGCGCCCACGTGCTCGTGCATGCGCGCGGCCTCGTCGCCCATCTCGCCCATCTCGCCCAAGATCGCCATACGCGAGCCGTCGCAGATAAGCGAGCACAGCAGGTCAAGACCAGCGGCCATGGACTCTGCGCTGGCGTTATACGAGTCGTCGATGATGCGTGCACCGCTGGCGGCGCGCTTGATCTCCTGGCGATGACCGGTAATCGTCAGCCCCCTAAAGGCGGCATCGATCTGCTCCGGCGTCACGCCCAGGCGAATGCCGACCGCGGCAGCCTTTACGGCGTTGGGGACAGACTGCGCACCGGGAATGGCAAGCATGGTCTCGATGCTCTCGCCTGCGCCAAAATCGAGCGTGAAGACCGGACGGCCCTCGTCGTCGACGCGAATGTCGCGCGCGCAGACCTCGTCATCATCCGAAACGCCGGCAAGCATCACATCGACGTTCGCGGGTGCGGCAAACGTATCGCGGATGAACGGAGTAAAGTCATCCTCGCCGCCAAGCACGAGCAGCGGCGCGAAACCATCGGCGGCACGCATGCCCTGGACAATCTCGGACTTGGCACGCGCGATATTCTCACGGCTGCCCAAAATGCCGATATGAGAGGTGCCGATCTTGGTCACGATGGCAAGATTGGGATTGGCCGACTGAGACAGGCGCTCAATCTCGTGGAAATGGTTCATACCCATCTCGAGCACCAGAACCTCGGTATCGGTCGGGGCGGAGAGCACCGTGAGCGGCATGCCGATCAGATTGTTGAAATTACCCTTGGTTGCCCAAACGCGATAGCGCTTGGAAAGCACTGCGGCGAGCACGTCCTTGGTCGTGGTCTTACCGATCGAGCCGGTGATACCAATGACCAGGCAGCCGAGTTGCGTGCGGTAGGCATGCGCCAGGCGCAGCAAAAATTCCTCGGGGTCATCCGTCAGCAAGACGGCACAGCCCTTGTCCTGCGCAAGCGAAAGCAAGTCGTCATCGGGCTCGCGGGTAAGCACGACCGCGCCGGCACCCGCCTCGATGGCCCGAGGAGCAAAATCGTTACCGTCGACCTTTTCACCCGGGAAGGCGACAAAAATCGTCCCTTCCTCAACCTGACGCGAGTCGATAACGCACCCGCGACAAACTCGATCGACTTCTTCCGTCACGGTTCGGGCCCCTGTTGCGGCCGCGAGGTTGTTGACGGCGATCTCTATCATTGCAGCTCCCCTATATACCTAATAATGCTACCGGCGTATTGTATCCCAGCGCCACACATGCGTGGTGCAGGGCGTGTGAACACCCTTTAGTTTAAACAATGAACGCACCAAATATGGCAACCCCCTACTTGGTACGCGGGATGCCCAGAACATCGAGCGCGTTGGCCATAATGCTTTGAAACGGGACGGCCGCGGCATCCGAGCCGCTCGGCGTGCCGTCAAGCGTGATGTAGCACAGCACCTTGGGCGACTGAGCCGGGGCGAAGCCCATGAAGGAAGACATGTAGTTCTCCTTGAGGTACCCGCCGTTTTCGTCCGCGCGCTCCGCCGTACCGGTCTTGCCCGCCACGTCGTAGCCGTCCACCGCACCGCCCACGCCCGTACCTTCGGATACGACCGTCTGCATGCACGAGGTCACCTGGGAGGCGGCATCCTCCGAAATCGCACGCTCGCCCTCACCCCAGTCCTTCTCATCGCCCTTGCTGGACTTATAGAAGTGCGGGGTCATCATCACGCCGCCGTTGGCGATACCGCCCACGGCGCGCGCGATCTCAATCGGCGAGACGGAAAGCGCCTGGCCAAAGCTCATCGAGCCCAGCGTGGCGCCATCGTACTGATCGCGCTCCTTGACGATGCCCAGGCTCTCACCCGGAAAATCGACGCCCGAGCTGTGACCGATGCCCCATTTGTCCACATAGGTGGCAAAATCATCGGCACCGATCTTGCGCCCCACCAAAACAAAGCCCACGTTGGACGAACGGCGCATCATCTCGCGCACGTCCATGGTCATGGTGTAGTCGCGTTTATCGGCGTCGGTTACGGTGTCGTCGCCCACCTTGATGCTCGCCGGCACCTCAAACGACGTGCTCGAACGTACGGCGCCCAAGTCGAAACCGGTACCGGCCACAAGTGTTTTAAAGACCGATCCGGGCTCATAGGCATCGGTGATCAGGCGAAGGTTCATATCCTCGGTCTTGGCGTTCTCCAGATCGGTCTGGTCATACGTGGGATACGAGCACGCTGCCAAAATCTCACCTGTCGTAGGGTCCGTCACCAGCGCGGAGCCGTTCTTGGCCTTGGTCTTCTCGACCGCCTCGGCCAGAGCGTCCTCGGCCGCGCGCTGGATATTGACGTCGAGCGTCGTCACGATATCCACGCCATCAACCGCCGGCACCTTTTTATAGGCGCCGCCCGCGATATAGCTACCGTCCCTCGCGCGCTCGCGCACCAGCGAACCGTTGGTTCCGGTTAAAAGCTTGTTGTACTGCTTTTCGAGGCCCGTCAGGCCATCGTTATCCACGTTCACCACGCCCAGCACCTGCGACGCAAGGTTGCCGTAGGGGTACACGCGCTTCATGGCCTGCTCAAAGAGCACGCCGGGTAGATTCTTCTTCTCCAGCGCAGTGGCATCGTCCTCGTCCACCTGGCGTTTGATATACACCCAGGTGCCATCCGACTCGACGAGCTCGCGACAGGTCTTTTTATCGATTCCCGTCGCCTTGACCAGCGCCGACACCGTCTTGTCCACATCCTCGACCAGCTGCGGGTTCACGGCGACATTGCGGCACTCGACCGACGAGGTCAGCACATTGCCGTTGCGGTCGTAGATGGTACCGCGCTTGGCGTACAGCGTCTGCGCAAGCAGGCGACGCGCATCGGCACGCCCGCGCAGCTTGTCGGCTTCCACGATTTGGTAGTCGGCAAGGCGAAGGACACCCAGGCCCATGCCAATCCCGATAATGCCCAAGACGGCATTGCGACGGGGCAGCGGCGTGCCCGTAAGCCATTCGGTCGTCGAGCTCTTACGCGGCCTGGTGTTATGTATTTGAGGACCATTCGAGCCGCGGAGACGCGACGCGGGGTCATTGCCACGAGAAGGCCCGGCGTTGTAAGATGGCCGGCCCGCTCCTTGATAACCAGAGCGTCCCCGCGAAGAGGGACGCCCAGAACCGCGATTCCCGTCGGGACCGCGGCGATAGTCATTTGTCATACTCAGCTACCGTCTTGTTACTGAGCGGTCGCGGTCGCGCTGGCGCCCGCGGCTGCATCCTGCGAAAAGTCAAGTGTAACGCTCTCGCTGGGCTCCACCATGCCATAAGCGCCCGCAAGGTCGCGAATGCGCGTATCGGCACCATAAACAGAGTGCATGACCTCAAGGTCAGAGCTCTCGTCGGTCGCCTTCTCGAGCGTGTTGGTAAGCGCGGCGTTGCTGTTGAGCACCTGGGCCGTAACGCCGGCGAGCGCCACGCGGGCGACGCCGATCGTCATGAAAATGGCCGCAATGATGCAAAACGTTTTAAGAACGCTCATGAAAACCGGGCTTACCGCCTGGTTTGCCTGACGGCCCGCGCCCGTGTAAACATCAAAGCGCGGCGTGCGCTGCTCGCGGGGAGCAACGGGGGCCTGCGGTGCCTCACGGTAGGCGGGCATGGCGTTCATATCATAGGCGACTGCTGCGTTTGAGGTGTTATAGCCCATGATATGCCGCCTCCCATCCCGAGTACGTTGGTAGTGTGTTTAAGCTTCGTTTGTGGTACGAGCGGGAGGTCCAATATCGCGTGCGTTACGCTACAAGCGCTCCGCCACGCGGATCTTGGCTGATCTCGCCCGAGGGTTGCGCTCAACCTCTTCGGGTTGGGCAACCAAGGGTTTGCGGGTGATGACCTTGAGTATCGGCACGTTGCCGCACACGCACACCGGAATCTCCGGCGGACACGTGCACCCCTGGCTCATCTCCTTAAAGTGGTTCTTTACGATACGGTCCTCGAGCGAGTGATACGAGATGACGCAAATGCGTCCGCCCGGGTTGAGCCACCTGGTAGCGGCGTCAAGCCCTCGCTCGAGCACATCGAGCTCGTGATTGACCTCGATGCGAATGGCCTGGAAACTTTTCTTGGCCGGGTGTCCGCCATGCCGACGAGCGGCAGCCGGTATTCCAGCCTTGATGATCTCGACAAACTGGCCCGTGGTTTCGATCGGTTCTTGCTCGCGACGACGCACGATCTCGCGCGCGATCTGCGAGGCGAACTTCTCTTCGCCGTAGACGCGTAGAATCCGGGCGAGGTCGTGTTCGTTATAGGTGTTGATGACCTCAGCTGCGTTTAAGGTGTTATTACCCGGATCCATCCGCATGTCCAATGGGGCGTCCTCGTTATACGAAAAGCCCCTGCCAGGGATATCGAGTTGCGGTGACGAAACGCCCAAATCGAACAGGAAGCCATCGACCCCGGGCACCTCGGCCGAGCAAAGCAGCTCGTCCAAGTCGCCGAAGTTGCCCTTCAGCAGCTGATGCGGTACGCCGGGAACCTCGCGGTCCAGACGGGCGCCAGCGGCCTCGAGAGCCATGTCATCCTGATCGACGCCGAGCAAAAGACCCGTCTCCCCCACCTGCGCAGCCATCTTTACCGAATGGCCGGCACCGCCAAGGGTGCAATCGCAGACGACGGAGCCGCTCTTTAACTGCAGCGACTCAAGCACTTCGCCGAGCATGACAGGTTCATGCCGATATTCTTGTGTCAAGATCCCACGCTCCATCCGTTACTCGTGCCTTGCCCTTACGAGAAGAAAAGGTCCAGCAGGGCCTCGTCGTCATCGTCCTCATCGGCCGTAGCGCGGTCCCAAACCTCAAGGTGGTCGTAGTTGCCCACAACCGTGACCTCGCGGTCGAGGTTCGCCTGCTTGCGGAGAGACTCAGAAAGACCGATACGACCCGCGCTGTCCACATCCATCGAAGTGGTGCGCTTGTTGATCGCCCTCATGAGCTTCTGGTCGTTGATGTCACGCGGGTTAAAACCCTCGTGGCCCTCACGACCCGCGAAGAGTCCTTCGACCCACTTATCGAAGGCCTCGGCAGAGAACACGTACAGAGCATCGACATCCAGGGCTTTGAACACGCGAACGTGCTCTCCAAGCTCCTCGCGAAGGGGTGCAGGCAGGGACAGACGACCTTTTGCATCGAGATTGCGCTCGTATGCGCCCGTCATTCCCATGTGCGCCCTCCCCTCGGTTACTCAGATGGCACGTACGCGGGGAACCACCCCGCCTGTCGACGTCATTAATAATATGGGGAACAGCCCCATTTTTCAACACTTTTCCCCACCCCTTCCCCCACCCCGCCCCACCACTCCACCTTCAATATGTTGTGAAACACCCCCGAGCATATGTTCGAAAACACAACATATTGTGTTTACAGCAAAGGCGGGATGCCACCTGTAGCACCCCGCCCGCCAACCTCAACCTTCAAGTTGACCTTGAGGCGATTTTTACGTCGCTTTACATGCCGTTCACATCGCCCCCAAACTCCCCCCGCCCGCGGCACACACGGCCCACCACCGCGGTAGCGCGTGGCGAAAAATGGGACGGGCCCCAGATTGCCAAAACGTGCGAATGAACGCACGGCGACAACCTGGGGCCCGTCCCCCAATATTTATAACTATGCAGGTCAGCGGTATGTTTAGCGATGTGCCAGCGGATGGGATGCCAGATAGACCTTGGTCAGCTGCGTACGGTCGACATGCGTGTAGACCTGCGTGGTCGAAATATCGGCATGTCCCAAGATCTCTTGCAGCACGCGCAGGTCGGCACCGCCCGCGAGCATGTGCGTGGCAAAGGAGTGGCGCAAGGTGTGGGGATGGAGTCCCACCAGTCCCACCTGACGCCCATAGCGCTCGCATATCGCATGCACGGCCTGGCGCGACAGGCGGCGTCCGTTCTTATTTAAAAAGACCGCCGAGGTTTCCGCCCCGCGAGCATGGGCAGCCAACAGAGCGCGCCCGTCAACTATATAGCGCGTCAGGGCGCGTGCCGCGCTTCCCACCAACGGAGCCAGACGCTCCTTTGAGCCCTTGCCGCGTACCAGGACAAACCCATCATCGATATGGATATCGCCCACATCGAGCCCCACCAACTCACTCACGCGCAGGCCGCAACCGTAGAGCACTTCCAAAATGGCATGGTCCCGCAATCCCATCTCGCTCTCGGGAAAGTCCTGATCGAGCAGCGCGGAGACATCCTCCACCGAAAGGTACTCCGGCAGGCGATCGGCCTTTTTGGGCAGGCGCAGCGCCGCCGTCGGATTTTGGGCTACGGCCCCATCGCGCACCAAAAAGGCATACAGGCCCTTCACGGCCGCAAGCGCGCGCTCCACCGAGGCATCGGAATAGCCTCCGTCGCGGCGGTCGGCGACAAAGCCCTCCACGACCTGACGGCTCACATCTTCAAAAGACGCAATGCCCGCCCGCTCCAGATAGGCGCAGTACGTCGTCAGATCGCGACGGTAGGCCGCAATCGTATTGCGCGCCAAGCCCCGCTCGACCGCGAGGTAATCAAGATACTCCCCCGCCGCCACGGCGAGCGACGAGGGAGTATCTTCGATATGTTCTTTGTTAGCGGGCACCCTTAGTCCGTAGCGAGGTTCATGGGCGTCACCTGCAGGCGATCGACACCCTCGTGCTGGCCAATCGAGGCGCGCACGAACTCACGGAACAGCGGCTGCGGGTTGGTCGGGCGGCTCTTGAACTCGGGGTGGGCCTGGGTGGCCACATACCACGGATGCACGTCGCGCGGCAGCTCGACCATCTCGACCAGACGCTCGTCGGGCGAGAGACCCGAGATAACCAGGCCGGCGTCCTCGAGCTGATCGCGGAAGGCGTTGTTGAACTCAAAGCGGTGACGATGGCGCTCGTAGACGAGCTCCTCGCCATATGCCTCGCGAGCGAGGGAATCGGCGGCGAGCTTGCACGGATAGGCGCCCAGGCGCATAGTGCCACCCTTCTCGGTCACGTCCTCCTGCGAGCTCATCAGGTCGATCACGCTATACGGACCGTCCGGATCGAACTCAGAGGAGCTGGCACCGGCAAGGCCGACGACGTTGCGGGCAAACTCGCACACGGCCACCTGCATACCCAGGCAAATGCCCAGATACGGAATCTTGTGCTCACGGGCGAACTCGGCCGCGAGGATCTTGCCCTCCAGGGCGCGCTTGCCAAAGCCGCCGGGGACCAGAATGCCCGAAGCATCGCCCAGGACCTCGGAGACGTTCTGTTCGTCGAGGCTCTCGCCGTCGACCAGCTGCACGTCCACATGGCGATCGTAGAACACGCCCGCATGGTGCAGGGCCTCGATAACCGACAGGTAGGCATCGGGCAGCTGCGTGTACTTGCCCACGACGGCGATCTTGACCTTGTCGGCGTGATGGTTGGCATGGTTCTGCTTGCGCAGGAACTCGTTCCACTCGCTCATGTCGCGCTCGCGCGGGTCCAGACCCAGGCGCTCGCAAATGCGCAGGTCAAAGTCTTGCTCGGCAAGCAGCTGCGGAACATCGTAGATGCTCGCGCAGTCCTCGTTGGTAAAGACGCAGTCGGTGTCGACATCGCAGAAGCTTGCGATCTTGCCGCGGATGGCATCGTCGATATGGTGGTCGGAGCGCAGCACGATAATGTCGGGCTGGATGCCAAAGCTGCGGAGCTCCTTGACGGAATGCTGCGTCGGCTTGGTCTTGACCTCGTGGGCAGCGGCGATATAGGGAACGAGCGACACGTGGATGTAGCAGACGTTCTCGGGGCCGGCCTCCTTGCGGTACTGGCGGATAGCCTCGACAAACGGCTGCGACTCGATATCGCCGATCGTGCCGCCCAGCTCGGTGATGACCACGTCGGAGCCGGTCTGCTCCTCGATGCGGCGGAACTTGTCCTTAATGGCGTTGGTGACGTGCGGAATCACCTGCACGGTGCCGCCCAAAAAGTCACCGCGACGCTCGCGGGCAATCAGGCTCTTATAGATGGCGCCGGTCGTAAAGTTGGAATCGCGGGTCAAGTTCTCGTCAATAAAGCGCTCGTAGTGGCCCAGGTCCAGGTCGGACTCATAGCCGTCCTCGGTCACAAAGACCTCGCCATGCTGAAACGGGCTCATGGTACCGGGGTCGACGTTCAGATACGGGTCGGCCTTTTGCATCGTTACCTTGTAACCGCGCGACTTGAGCAGACGGCCCAGCGAGGCCGCGGTAATACCCTTGCCCAGAGACGAAACCACGCCACCGGTCACGAACACATGCTTGGTCATATTGAGTTACCTGCGCTTCCCGTAGAAGTTGTCCATACACATCTTACGGGTCTTCATTGTAATACTCGCGACGCGCGCCGCGCACTATTTTTCTCACGCGCAATCGCATTTCTCAATCTCGAAACAAAACGCCGCCCGTGCGCCGGACGGCGTAGCATTGTCTACATTTCATTTGTGAGCTGCTATCGATTGGCGTCTTCGTCCTGCAGCATGTCCGAAACGAGCATGCCGGCGCGAATGCCCTTAAGGTACCATTCGCCACGCCCTGTAAGGCAAATGCTATTTGCAAGCTGGCCGCCATCGTCGTTGTAGCGTGAGACGACCTCGATGATGCCTTCGGATTCCAGACGCTCAATTGCCGCACGGGCACGATACGGAGACACTCCCACGCGCTCGGCAAGCGTTTTGCGCGAGAAACCATAGAGCCCGCCATTGTCTTTGGACTGCTGCGCGATCTCCATCAGCACCAGAACCTCGACACGTTTCATATCGTTGACACTCGCACGACCCTTGCCTGCCATGGCAGCCTCCTCAAACCGAGCACGAGCATCTATTGCGCCGTGCACGACCGGCGCATCCTGCAAAGGATGTTTCATCAGCGTTATTGTATACCGCTCAAATCGCTTATAGGCAGGTAAACGGCCTATTTTTAGGTTAAACGGAGGCTTTGTTGATAAAAGGGGCGCATCAGATGTATACCCGATGCGCCCCTTTCAGACCAATTTATAACGATTAGCGGTGGAAGAACCCATGGCGCTCGAACTTAGGCTCGCAGCACACGTTGATACCCAGCTTGCGCAGCACCGTCTCGTCCGTCGGCGAAATGATCACGCTAAAGAAGGCGTCACAGCCGCGCAGCTGCTCCAGACCCGAAAGGACGCGGGCCGCCGTCTCGCTTGTGGCCGAGGTGATCGAGAGTGCCATAAGCGTCTCGTCGGTGTGCAGGCGCGGGTTCTTGCTGCCCAGGAAATGCGTCTTGAGCTTGCTGATGGGTTCGATCGCCTCATCGCTGATGACCTCGAGCTCAAGGTCGACGCCCGAGACATGCTTAAGAGCGTTCATGATGAGCGAGCTCGCGGCACCCAGACGCGTGGAGGTCTTACCGGTCACCACGGAGCCGTCCGGCATGACCATGGCGCCTACGGGGCCACCCGTCAGCTGCTCCCTGGTAAGAGCAGCCGAGCGTGCCGGCGAGTAATTCTTGTCGATGCCCGCCTTTTTCATAATGAGCTTGAGGCGGTCGACCTGCTCGTCGCCCACACCGGTGCGGCGCACGGCCTCGACCGCGGCAAAGTAGCGGCGGACAATCTCCATCTTGGAGGCATCGCGGCAGGCATCGTCATCGGTGATGGCAAAGCCGACCATATTGACGCCCATGTCCGTGGGGCTCTGGTAGGGGCTCTCGCCTAGGATCTTCTCCATCAGGGCACGTACGACCGGGAAGGCCTCGACGTCACGGTTGTAGTTGACCGTGGTCTTGTTGTAGGCCTCCAGGTGGAAGGAGTCGATGATGTTGGCATCGTCGAGGTCGGCCGTGGCGGCCTCGTAAGCGATGTTGACCGGATGCGTGAGGGGAAGGTTCCAAACCGGGAAGGTCTCGAACTTGGCGTAGCCGGCGGCGGTGCCGTGCTTGTGCTCGTGATAGAGCTGCGACAGGCAGGTGGCGAGCTTGCCCGAGCCGGGGCCCGGCGCGGTGACCACGACGAGCGGACGGGTGGTCTCGACAAACTCGTTCTTGCCATAGCCGTCGTCGGACACGATCAGGTCGACGTCATGCGGATAGCCCTCGATGGGATAGTGCAGCTTGGCGGGAATACCGAGCGCGTTCAGGCGGTTGCGGAACACGTCGGCAGCGGGCTGACCGGCATACTGGGTGATAACCACGGCCGCGACGGCAAAACCGTTACCGCGGAACAGGTCGACCAAGCGCAGCACGTCCTCGTCATAGGTAATACCCAGGTCGCCGCGAGCCTTGTTCTTCTCGATATGGTTCGCGTTGATCGCGATAATGACCTCGACATCATCGGCGATGCTCTTGAGCATGCGGAACTTGCTGTCCGGCTCAAACCCGGGCAGCACGCGGCTCGCGTGATAGTCGTCAAACAGCTTGCCGCCAAACTCCAAATACAGCTTGCCGCCAAACTGCGAGATGCGCTCCTTAATATGAGCAGCCTGCAGCTCGATATACTTCGCGTTGTCGAAACCCTGGCGCATGTATGGCTCCCGTCCCGTTTCGTAAATAAAGTTTCTACGCGATTATAGCGGAGCCAGCCCCCCACCAACGCCCAGGCAACCAACAGGCACCAACCAAACACGTGCCCACGCACCCCCTGCACCAACAACGGAAACGTTACAGGTAGAGGACGGACAACGAACGGGCACCAGAGCGAACAAATTGGCGCAATGGAAACACCGCAGGTTGAGCATAAGTCAGCGAAAGCCCGCCAGAGCGAGCAAGGTGACGTGAAAGAGGAGGACATAGGCCTTTTGGCCATGCCCGACGATTGAACGTCAGATTGCCGCTCTGGCGGGCTTGCAGCGTCGAGCGGTTCCGGCGTTTGGTAAAACGCCGGAACATAGAAGGTCATGCCTTGCCTTTTGAATGACAAATTGTCGTTCTGGGCGGCGCGCAGCGTCGACTGGTTGCGCGGTTCGTAGAACCGCGCAACATGAGAGCGCCCCCTCCCGTGCACGGAACGGAAGGGGGCTAAAGGTAGGAGTCTACCGGTGGGTTGACCCCACCGGACAGACGATGACCAGGTGATCCTTTACAGGATCGTCAAGGTTTCCGTGGGGTACCCGTTGGGTACTTAGATCAACACGCAGGCGACGGTCAGGATGACGGCGCAGACGACGGAGAGCGCGACGATGAGCTTAAGGGCAAACTTGAGCCAGGTCGTCCACTCGATCTTGGCCAGGGCGAGACCGCCCATGATGGCGCCGGAGGTCGGGGTGAACAGGTTCACGACACCGATGGCGGCGGAGAAGATCATGACCATGACCTCGGGCGAGAAGCCAAGCTTAACAGCCAGCGGTCCCATGATGGGCATGGAGACGGTAGCCATACCGGAGGTCGAGGGAATCAGGAAGGACAGACCGAAGTAGACCAGGAAGCTCATGGGAGCGAAGATCACGCCGGACAGGCCAGCCAGAGCGTTGGCGGCAGCGTCGAGGACGTAGACGTCAAGACCGGTGCTAGCCATGAGGACGGAGATACCACGGGCGAGGGCGATGACGAGAACAACGGACATCATGTCGGCGGCGCCGGTGATGAAGGTGTTAACGATCTGCTTCTCGGACAGGCCACCGATGATACCGATCAGGATAGCCATAAGGAAGAACCAGGTGGAAGCCTCGTCGAAGTACCACTGGCCAATGGGCAGGCCGGTGATCAGGGCAGACCAGCCCTGGACGACGGCGTTACCGTCGGCGTCGTAGACAGCGCCAGCGTCGAAGAAGTTAGCGACGCCCTCGTTGAGGTCGGCCAGCGGGATGAAGCCGACGATCATGACGACAAAGGTGAAGGCGAAGGCGATCAGAACACCCTTCTGACGACCGGTGAGCTTGACCTCCTTGTTAACCTCGGAAGCAGCCTTGCCATGAGCCTCTTCGGCGTCCTTAAGCTCCTGCATCGACAGGATGGTGGAACCCTTGTCAGCCTTGACCTTCTTGGCATAGCTCATCACGAAGACGATCGACATAGCGGTGGTGACAATCCACAGGACGCCGCCGAGGCCGATGATGATGGACTGGTTGACCTCAATGCCAACGCCGGTCAGAGCGTCGACGGCAGCGCCGACGGCGAACGGGTTAACCGTGGAGCCCAGGCAGCCGCAGCCAGCGCCGAGCAGGACGGTAGCGGCGCCGACCATGGGGTCGAAGCCAGCGGCCATCATGGTAGCGGCGAGCAGGGCGTAGAAGGGAACGGTCTCCTCGCACATACCATAGGTGGTACCACCGAGGGAGAAGATGAGCATAAGGACAGGTACGAGCATGATCTCGTTGCCCTTAAGCTTCTGTACCAGAACGGCAATGCCGTTGTCCAGAGCGCCGGTCTCGGTCATCATGCCGAGGAAGCCACCCAGGATCATAACGAAGAGGCAGACGCCCAGAGCGTCAGCGAAGCCCTTAACCGGGGCAGTGCAGAAATCGCTCAAACGGGCTGCAGTAACCGCGCCGCCGGACGTGCCGGAGACGATAACGGTAATCACTGCGACAATTGCCAGCAGAGCAAGAAGAATGGTGAACGATGAAGGCATACCGCGCTTTTTCTTAGCGGTCTCAGTCATGGTTCTCATCCCCCCTTCATAAATCATTTAACTTTCTCGTGCGAAGCGGATCTTCCGTGCCGTGCCCACCGCTTTGCGCGAGATATGTACCAGACAAAGCCGCTCGGGGTGTGCAGCAATACACCCCGAGCGAGATGCTAGATGCTCTTACTTGAGCGTGGCGTACATGACAGCCTTGATGGTGTGCATGCGGTTCTCGGCCTCGTCAAAGACCTTGGAAGCGGGGCTCTCGAAGACCTCGTCGGTGACCTCCTGCTCGGTGATGCCGAACTGCTCGCACTTCTCGGCGCCAATGGTGGTGTTGGTGTCGTGGAAGCTGGGCAGGCAGTGCAGGAAGATGGCACCCGGGTTGGCCATAGCCATGACCTCGGAGGTGACACGATACGGGGTGAGCTGAGCGATGCGCTCGGCCCAGACCTCGTCGGGCTCGCCCATGGAGACCCACACGTCGGTGTAGAGAACGTCAGCGCCGGTGACGCCGTCCTTGACGTCGGTGGTCAGCTTGATGGTGCAGCCGTTGGCCTCGGCGATGGGCTTGCAGGCCTCGATGACGTCATCAGCGGGCATGCACTCCTCGGGACCGCAGGCCACAAAGTTCATGCCGAGCTTGGAGCAGACGACCATAAGGGAGCGAGCGACGTTGTTCTTGCAGTCGCCCATGAAGACGAGGGTCTTGCCCTTGATGTCGTAGTTGAAGTTCTCCTGGACGGTCAGGATGTCGGCGAGCATCTGGGTGGGGTGCCACTCAGTGGTCAGGCCGTTCCACACGGGCACGCCGGACTTAGCAGCGAGCTCCTCGACGTCGTCCTGGGCAAAGCCACGGAACTCGATGCCGTCATACATGCGGCCGAGAACGCGGGCGGTGTCCTCGATGGACTCCTTCTTGCCCATCTGCGACGAACCGGGATCGAGGTAGGTGACGCCCATGCCCAGATCCATGCCGCCGACCTCGAAGGCGCAGCGGGTACGGGTGGAAGTCTTCTGGAAGAGCAGGACGATGTTCTTGCCCTCGAGATAGCGGTGCGGAACGCCAGCGCGCTTCATGTCCTTGAAGTTCTTGGAGAGCTTAAGCAGGTACTCGATCTCCTCGGTGGTGAGGTCGAGGAGCTTGAGGAAGCTACGGCCGGAGAGGTTAACACCCATGGTTCGTTTCCTTTCGAAGAAATGAATTACTTAAAGTAGAAGCGCTGCCCGTTTGACGGGCGAAACCGGTGCGGTTGTAGGGGGACCGCACCGGAAACGGAAAACCTTAGAGGTCCTCGCGCCAGAAGGGCATGCTCATGCAGCGCGGGCCGCCGCGGCCGCGGGAGAGCTCGGCGGAGGGCACGACGAGAAGGTCCAGGCCCTCCTTGTACAGCACGTCGTTGGTGACGGTGTTGCGGGCGTAGACGCAGATCTTGCCGGGCTCGACGCACAGGGTGTTGGAGCCGTCGTTCCACTGCTCGCGGGAGGCCGCGATCGGGTCGCCGCCGCCGCAGGGGATCAGCTTGACCTGGTCGACGCCGGTGGCGTCCTCCAGGACGTGCTCGAGGGTGTCCTCGATCAGGCGGATGTTCACGTCGCCCGGGTTCTTGCCGGCGGTCAGCTCGTAGACGCGCAGGGTGCCCATGATGGCGGGGTGGATGGTGAACTTGTCGACGTCGATCTGGGTGAAGACCGTGTCGAGGTGCATGAAGGCGCGGGAGACCGGAATGTCGAAGGCCAGGATGCGCTCGACCTTGGAGTCGGAGTTCCAGAAGATGTTCTGGGCCATGACGTCGATCGCGGCGGCCTGGGTGCGCTGGGAGATGCCGACGGCGAGGGTCTTCTCGTTGATGTTCAGCACGTCGCCGCCCTCGGTGTGGAACTGGCAGTCGCGGCGGAAGTACAGCGAGACGTCCTTGTAGTCGGGGTGGTACTTGAAGATGTACTTGCCGTACAGGGTCTCGCGGTTGCGGGTGACCGAGTACATGCGGTTGAGGTTGACGCCCTCGCCGACGACCGCGAACGGGTCGCGGGTGAAGTAGAGGTTGGGCATCGGGTCGATGATCAGGTCGGACTCGGACTCGGAGTTGACCAGGGAGTCGAGGGTCGTGGAGGCCGTGAGGGGCATCTCGATCTCGGACTTGGTCATGCCGGCCATGGTCTTCTTGACGAACTCGAGGTTGTCCTCGATGGAGTCCAGCTTCTCGCGGACGATCTGCGGCATGTGCTGGCCGCGGATGCCGGCCTCGGCGATGTACTGGTCGGTGAACTCGGCGCGGGCGCCGGGGACCTGGTCGAACACCTCGGCCACGAGGTTCTCCAGATAGAGGACCTCGACGCCCTGGTCCCTCAGGATCTGGGCGAAGGTGTCGTGCTCCTGCTGTGCGACCTCCAGGAACGGGACGTCGTCGAACAGGAGTCGCTCGAGCTCGTCGGGCGGCAGGTTGAGGAGCTCGTCGCCGGGACGGTGCAGGCAGACCTTCCTGAGCTTGCCGATCTCGGAAGGCACGTGCAGACCTTTCGTCATGGCCTCCTACCTTTCTTTCGGGCCCTTGTCAGGGCCGATTCGTTAGCGCCCCTCCGTGTGAGGCGTTATTGCTGACGATATATTTATATCCAAAATCAGCTCATTCTTCCACCTTGCCCCCGAACGGTTTTTTATAGGGGGTGAACGGCATACACATATACTTCACGCATGGCACACTTTGTCTAAATAAAGTGGATTTACGTGCTTAAATGCGTTTTCAATCCAAAATCGAATGGAACGAATCTTTGATAAACCACCCTCAAATTGCATATTTCTAATAAAGCTATGAATAGAATTAGCGATTCATAGTACCTCTCAACCATTTTCATTTTTATTCAGAAAAAAGTTTGTCCTATTCATTTCTGGTAAACAAAAAACCGTTTACCAGACGCTTGGTACCGTTCACCGGAAGCTCAGTATAAAGCCCAGCGGATACCGTCTCGCCTTGGCGTCCTATTTGTAACAACTTGACTTCTCGGTATAGAAAAACAGACCCGCTCCCCTCGTGGGAAACGGGTCTGTTTTCGATAATCATAGGCAGTTTTGAACAGCCTTCGAGAGCCGTCGGGATCCTAGCGATCGAACTCCGCCAGTGCCTCGCCCAAAAGCCTCAGGCCCCCGCGCAGAACGTCCTCGCTCGCGCAGTAACCCAGGCGCGCGCCGCAGGGAAGCTCAAAGCGGCTGCCGGGTACCAGCAGCACTCCCCTCTCGGCCAGCAAGCGCTTGCAGAACTCCTCGTCGTCCTCGGGGATGTCCAGCTGGATAAACGAGGTGGACACGCCTTGCGGGGCCGTCCAGGAGACGCGGTGCTGCGTATCGATCCAGGCCTGCGCGATATCGCGGTTGCCAAACACGATCTTGCGGTTGCGCTCGAGGATCTTGTCCTTGTGCTCGAGCACATAGGTTGCCAAGGCATCGTTGAACACGCCGCCGCAGATCATGGTGTAATCGCGATAGGTGCGGATGCGGTTGGAAACCTCTTCGTCTGCCACGACCCAGCCAACGCGGGCCGCAGGCGTCGAATAGGTCTTGGACACGGAGTTGGTGACGATGGCCTTCTCGTACACGTCGGCCATCGACATGAAAGCCTCGGTGTTCTCGAGCGGCAGGTATACCTCGTCGCACAGCACGTAAGCACCCACCGAGCGGGCGATCTCGGCAATCTGGCCGAGCGTATCGGCATCGAGCACCGTACCGATAGGATTTGATGCGTTGTTGATGCAGATGAGCTTGGTGTTGGGGCGAACCAGACGCTTGAGCTCCTCGATATCGGGCTTCCACCCGCGTTCCTCGCGAAGCTCCCAGTACTCGACCTCGGCACCCAGCGTGCGCGGAATCTCGTAGAGCGGCGCATAGGTGGGCCACTCGGCGATCACATGGTCGCCGGGCTCGACGACGGCCATGATGGCGTTGAGGTTCGCGCCCGTGCAGCCGTTGGTCTGCAAGATATGATCGGGATTGACCTCGCGACGGTAGAGCTTGGCGACCTCGGCCTTAAAGTCGGACGAGCCCTCGATCCAGCCGTAGTTCATCTTCTCACGGTCCAGACGCTCGTAGAACGTAGCGCCGTCCTGCTCGTCGAGCGCGCGCAGCTCGCCCATGGTGAGCGACGAGATCGTCGACTGGGCGATATCCCACGTGGCGCTCTTCTCCCAAACGTTGAGCCACTCCTCAACGCCGATCGTCTTGATATCCATGGCCAAGCTCCTTACAAAAGCAGTCATCCAATCGTGTTGACGTCCCTCATACAAGTTTGGGGCGGTGCGAAAGATCCGCACCGCCCCAATGGGAGACATCTAATGGCAGCTAGATGTGTGTTTTAAGACCTGTACGGGTCTTCGAAAACCTTAGAGGTCCTCGCGCCAGAAGGGCATGCTCATGCAGCGCGGGCCGCCGCGGCCGCGGGAGAGCTCGGCGGAGGGCACGACGAGAAGGTCCAGGCCCTCCTTGTACAGCACGTCGTTGGTGACGGTGTTGCGGGCGTAGACGCAGATCTTGCCGGGCTCGACGCACAGGGTGTTGGAGCCGTCGTTCCACTGCTCGCGGGAGGCCGCGATCGGGTCGCCGCCGCCGCAGGGGATCAGCTTGACCTGGTCGACGCCGGTGGCGTCCTCCAGGACGTGCTCGAGGGTGTCCTCGATCAGGCGGATGTTCACGTCGCCCGGGTTCTTGCCGGCGGTCAGCTCGTAGACGCGCAGGGTGCCCATGATGGCGGGGTGGATGGTGAACTTGTCGACGTCGATCTGGGTGAAGACCGTGTCGAGGTGCATGAAGGCGCGGGAGACCGGAATGTCGAAGGCCAGGATGCGCTCGACCTTGGAGTCGGAGTTCCAGAAGATGTTCTGGGCCATGACGTCGATCGCGGCGGCCTGGGTGCGCTGGGAGATGCCGACGGCGAGGGTCTTCTCGTTGATGTTCAGCACGTCGCCGCCCTCGGTGTGGAACTGGCAGTCGCGGCGGAAGTACAGCGAGACGTCCTTGTAGTCGGGGTGGTACTTGAAGATGTACTTGCCGTACAGGGTCTCGCGGTTGCGGGTGACCGAGTACATGCGGTTGAGGTTGACGCCCTCGCCGACGACCGCGAACGGGTCGCGGGTGAAGTAGAGGTTGGGCATCGGGTCGATGATCAGGTCGGACTCGGACTCGGAGTTGACCAGGGAGTCGAGGGTCGTGGAGGCCGTGAGGGGCATCTCGATCTCGGACTTGGTCATGCCGGCCATGGTCTTCTTGACGAACTCGAGGTTGTCCTCGATGGAGTCCAGCTTCTCGCGGACGATCTGCGGCATGTGCTGGCCGCGGATGCCGGCCTCGGCGATGTACTGGTCGGTGAACTCGGCGCGGGCGCCGGGGACCTGGTCGAACACCTCGGCCACGAGGTTCTCCAGATAGAGGACCTCGACGCCCTGGTCCCTCAGGATCTGGGCGAAGGTGTCGTGCTCCTGCTGTGCGACCTCCAGGAACGGGACGTCGTCGAACAGGAGTCGCTCGAGCTCGTCGGGCGGCAGGTTGAGGAGCTCGTCGCCGGGACGGTGCAGGCAGACCTTCCTGAGCTTGCCGATCTCGGAAGGCACGTGCAGACCTTTCGTCATGGCCTCCTACCTTTCTTTCGGGCCTTACTGGCCGAATGTATCAGCGCCCCTCCGTATGGGACGCTGCTTGCTGACAGCTCTAGTTATATCCAAAAACCACCCGCAATTCCACCTCGCCCCCGAACGGTCAGCAAAGTGCGATGAACGGTATATCGCATAGGATTCCCCCATGATGCACTTCGGTTCTCTAAAGCAGGTTTTCAAAGGTAAACGTTCTTTTTTCCAAGGAATTAAGACTGATCGCACAAATATATCCACGTTTAGGAATTGCATAGCTAAACCGGTTTTCTGCATATATATGACGTTTGTCCATGATTCGATTTGGATTCGATTATATTCAGCTCGCAATCATTCTTATTCATATATCCTCACCAGTTGAGTGAGGATATAAATTGCTTTCAAAACGAGGCGGGCGGTTATCCGTATGCCTTGGCAGCGTAAGAAGTAGGTAAAGATACCGTTCGCGCAATACGTCCGTGCCACAAGTCGACTAAATTGAGACAATAGTGATGAGTGTTAGGCTACCGTCCCCTGTGGGGACTGAACGGACAGATGCATATGCCGAGCAAAATCGAAAAGAAGCAAGCCGCCGCGAAGCGTCGCAAACCGCCGCGCGACTTCTCGTACACGCAGAACCGAGAGCTCAGCTGGCTACGCTTTGACAACCGCGTGCTTGACGAGGCTTTCGATGAGTCCGTGCCGCTGTTCGAGCGCCTTAAGTTCGCCTCGATCTTCGAGTCCAACCTCGACGAGTTCCTTATGGTCCGCGTAGGCGGCCTATCCGACCTGGCGGAGCTCAAAAAGCAACCCGTGGACAACAAAAGTAATATGACCGCCTCCGAGCAGGTCGAAGCCGTTGTGGCGGAGCTGCCCGGGCTCCTCGACCGCTGGGAGTCCATCTTCAAGAGCATCGAGGGCAAGCTCGACGCCCTGGGTGTCCACCGCGCGCGCGTCGATTCGCTTACGCCCGAGGAGCGCACCTTTGTCACCCGCTACTTCCAGGCCTACGTGTCGCCGGTCATCTCGCCGTTGGTCATCGACCCGCGCCACCCCTTCCCCAACCTGCGCAACGGTGCACTCTACCTGGCTTGCGGCCTGGACGGTGTCACCGACGAGGAGAGCCTGCTGGGTCTCATCGAGATTCCCGCCTCGATGAACCGCGTGGTCGAGATCCCCTCGCCCACCGGCACCTACTCCTACATCTTGCTCGAAGACGTCATCCTCGCCTGCCTGGACAGTTGCTTTGGCTCCTATAAGCCGCTCGACCGCGCGCTCATCCGCGTCACCCGCAACGCCGACATCGATCCGGACGGCGAGGGCGTCGAGGAGGAAGAGGACTACCGCCAGCATATGAAGCGCATCCTCAAGAAGCGCCTGCGCCTGCAGCCGGTAGTGCTCGCCGTCTCGGGCTCGCTCGAGAAGCAAACGCTCAAGACCATCCGCAAGGCGCTCGAGCTTTCGCGCCGCTCGGTCTTTACCTGCGATATCCCGCTCAACCTGGGCTACGTTTTTGGCATTGAGGGCAAGATCCCCGAGCACCTGCGCAACGAGCTGCTCTTTACGCCGTTTAAGCCGCAGCCCAACCCCACCATCGACATGAACCGCTCCATCCGCGAACAGGTTCTGCAGCACGACAAGCTGCTCTTTTACCCCTATGAGGCCATGAATCCGTTCTTGGACCTGGTTCACGAGGCGGCCTACGACCCCGAGTGCATCTCGTTGCGCATCACGCTCTACCGCGTGGCCAAGCAGAGCCGCCTGTGCGAGTCGCTCATCGACGCCGCCGAGAACGGCAAAGAGGTCACGGTGCTTATGGAGCTCCGCGCCCGCTTCGACGAGCAGAACAACATCGAGTGGGCCGAGCGCCTGGAAGAGGCCGGCTGCACCGTCATCTACGGCTCTGAGGGCTTTAAATGCCACTCCAAGATCTGCCAACTCACCTATCGCGAGGGCATGGCGCTTACGCGCCTGACGCTGTTGGGCACCGGCAACTTTAACGAGAAGACGGCCAAGCTCTACAGCGACTTTATGCTCATGACCGCCCACCCCGGCATCGGCGAGGACGCCAACCTGTTCTTCCGCAACCTGTCGCTGGGCAATCTGCGCGGCGATTACCGCTTCCTGGGTGTGGCGCCCGTCGGCCTTAAGCCGCTCATCATGCGCGGCCTGGACCGCGAGATTCAGCGCGCCCTTGCCGGTGAGCCCGCCCGTGTGTTCTTTAAGCTCAACTCGCTCACCGACCGCGAGGTTATCGACAAGATTGCCGAGGCGTCGTGCGCCGGCGTACGCGTAGATATGATCATCCGCGGCATCTCGTGCCTCAAGCCGGGTGTTCCGGGCAAGACCGAGAACGTACACGTCCGCTCTATCGTCGGACGCTTTTTGGAGCATGCGCGCGTTTACGCCTTTGGCGTGGACTCGGACATGATTTACCTGAGCTCGGCCGACATGATGACACGCAACACCGAGCACCGTGTGGAGATCGCCTTCCCCGTGCTCGACCCCACCTGCCGCGCCCTCGTGCACGAGTACATGGGCATGCAGCTGCGCGACAACGTAAAGGCCCGCAGCCTCACGAGCGACGGCACCTGGGTTCCTGTGGAGCGCAAGGAAGGCGAGAAGCCCTTTAACTCGCAGGAAGCCCTGCTGGAGCGCGCGTATCGTAATGCCGAGGCCGCCGCGCAGCAGCGTGCCCAGGAAAAGGAACGTGTGGCCGAGGAGGCTATTCAGACCGAGCTTGAGCGCGAAGCAACTGTCGAGCCTGTCGCCGAGCCGGAGGTTGTCGTCGCTCCCCCGGCGGCGGAACCCGAGCCTGTCGAGGAGCCAGAGCCCGTCGTTGAGGAGGAGCCTGTAACCACTCCCGCCCCCGAGCCCAAGCCAGCAGCGCCCGAGGTCCAGAAGGTCCAGGCGACCGTCATTGAGCCCGAGCCCGCACCTCAGACCGAGCCGCAGGCCGCTAAGCCCGCGTCCGAGACGAGTGCCCGTCGCGAGAAGCCCGCTGGCAAGACCAAGGCCATTGAGCGCCATCGCCCCGGTCGCGTGCGCATGGGGCTGGGCCTGATCGGGCTAGGCCTTAAGACGCTCATTACCGGCAAGACCAAATAGACGTTTGTAGAAGCGCCCCGCATTTGAGGAAAGCCTCGGATGCGGGGCGCTTTTCCCTGCTACCATGGTTGCGGACAACAACGCGAATGACAGGCAGGAATATGAAGCTCACCATAGAATCGATGACGTACGGCGCCGACGGGCTGGCGCACGCCGACAACGGCAAGGCCGTCTTTGTCCAGGGCGCCGTGGCAGGCGACACCGTCGAGGCCGAGATCGTGCAGGACGGCAAGTCGTTTATGCGCGCCCGCACCACCGAGATTCTGGAGCCGAGCCCCGATCGCATCCAGCCTCCCTGCCCCTTCGTGGGTATTTGCGGTGGCTGCTCGTGGGGCAATCTCTCGCGCACCGCGCAGCTTGCCGCCAAGGAGCAAAACCTGCGCTCCACGCTCGAGCGCATCGGCAAGTTCAGCCCCGATCAGGTCGATGAGCTGGTGCAGCCTATCCGTCGTACCAAGGACGACTGGGGCTACCGCAATAAAATCGAGCTCGAGCCGACCGTTGTCAACGGCCGCGTGCGTCTTGGCATGCACGGCGTCGACCCCAGCAAGATCGTGACCGTTGATTCGTGCCCGTTGTTCGACAAACGCTTCCCCAAGGCACTCAAATCGGTCGTCGGCGCACTCAATTATCTGAGCGGCAGCCATGACCTTGGCCTTGAGCGCGTGGGTATTCGCGCCTCGCGTCGCACCAAGGCGCTCGAGGTGGCGCTATGGACGCCCACGGGCTCTTTCCCGCGTTCGCAGGTCTCCCGCGTGCTGGCAGACGCCGCTCATCCCACGAGCATCGTGCGCGTGATGAGCAAGGGCGAGAAGAAAGCCCGCCGCGTTTCCAAGGTCGAGATGCTCGCCGGCGAGGGCTCCTGGACCGAGATTATCGCCGACGGCCAGATGCGCTTGTCTGCCCCGTCATTCTTCCAGGTCAACACCAAGGGCGCCGAGATTTTAATCGAGCTCGTCATGGAAGCGCTCGACCCGCAGGAAGACGAACTGGCCGTGGACCTGTACTGCGGCGCCGGCACCTTTACCCTGCCGCTCGCCCGCCGCTGCGATTTTGTCGCCGCCGTCGAGGCCTATGGCCCGGCAGTGCGCGACCTGCGCCGCAACTTGGAGATCAACAAGCTCGATAACGTCGACGTCATCGGCGGCGACGCCGTGCGCGAGTTCCCCGATCAGGATGCCGATGTCCTGGTGGTCGACCCGCCGCGCGCAGGCCTGGCGCCCGAGGCCATCGACCTTATCGCCAGCACAAGTGCCCGCGACGTGGCTTACGTGAGCTGCGATCCGGCCACCCTGGCGCGTGACCTCAAGCGCTTCGTCGAGGAAGGCACCTTCTCCCCCGTCAAGATCACGCCGGTCGACCTGTTCCCGCAAACCTTCCACTGCGAAACCGTCGTCCACCTCAAACGCAACTAGCCATATGAATAAAGCAGGGCTGCGTGCGTAATGTGCACGCAGCCCTGCTTTATTCGGTCGGCGTAACGCTGGCAAAAGTCATCGCCGCGCTCACGGGCAGCCAGAACAACAACGGCAGCAAGTAGCGCATCGACTCGGTCGTGTACGACGTCGGCGAGATCCAAAGGACAAGGTTTGCCGCAACGAGCGGCGTCATCAGATAGAGCTTCTGGGGCGCACGACGCTTCATCTCCAGCAGCAGAAACGCCATACCCCAGGTCGACCAAAGCGCCTTGGCGCCGACAAGCATGCCAACCGGCGTCGACTGAAACCATGTGACGATCGACTCGACACCGCGGCCAAGGCTTGCGTCAGACCAAGTCAGCCCCAGGTCCCGCGAACGGGGAAACACATGACTCACGTTGTGCCCGTCAACGGGGGTCACATAGGGCGACAAGGCTTCACTTCCCGCCGCCGGCATGGCATACCAGCCAACCTGCACTCCCAGATACGCTTCGAGATAGCAAAGCGGATGCTGCAGGAACCCCGCCGCCCACGCACCAAGATAGGCTGGAAAATCGAGCTCATCGGCCTTGCCGAACGTAGGGTCTTTAACGGAGTCGGTCAAAAACCACGTGTAGTTGTTCTTCCCGTCCTCGCCGATAGCGCGCTCGATCTCCTGGCGCTGCCATTCCGGGACCTCGTCCCCGTGGTCACGCATCAGCAACGCGGACTGCTGAAACATGAGACCGTAGACCTCCTGCTTGCCACCAGGCTCGCACCCCAAAGCGGGAAGCACGGCCCTGGGCATGATCACCGCCATAAACAGAGAGCTGCCAGCCGCGACCGCGGCAACAATAAGTTTTCCGCGCCGACCCGTTGCCCTAAAGAACACGGCAACCAAGACGACCAGCGCGAGTATCAAACCGGTCTTGCGCGTCAGCGCCACAAGCAACACGAGCACAACGTACGCGAGAGGAAAACCGCGGGCCCTCAGGAGTTGTCCCCTCGAGCGCATGACCTCAATGGAAGCAACCGAGAACAGCAGGAAAAACGGCAGGAAGGTGGCATCTTTCGCCATCGCCGAGACATAAATGGGAGGGTGCCAATACAGGCACAGAAACGCCAGCAGTGCCAAGCAAACGCCATGTCCGCCGCCCATGCGGCGTACCAAGACAAGGCAGCATGCCAAGGCGCACGCCGTCAGAAACGCCTGTACCAGGCAGAAGACGTACACCCCAGCATCAACGCTCCCCAGCGCACGGCCCAGGTCGGTAAACCATCCGTACAGATAGGTGTCGAGTATTGGATGGTGGTCGGTAATGGCGCCCTCCGACAACGCGTTGGGCAGCCCGTTGTACTGCAGAAGCTGCTGACGAGTATCCCACCAGATCACGCCCGGGAACAGCAGGACCAGCAGCGGAGTCCAACAGGCACAGATGATCGCGCCCAGTTTTACGACGCCGCCGAGTGAATATGCCTGTGGGATGGCCGAGAACGCGATGTCGCTTACGTTGTTAAACCATCCCGCGCGGTTTTGCTGAAGGCCGTTAACCTCGCTCTTGCGCGCCGTAGCGAATCGATCAATCAGGTAGTCGCCAAGCATGAACGCGACACAGAAAAAGGCCATGTGTCCCAAGACATGGACCACGTATACGGGATTACAAGAGAACCCCACAGTATCGCGAAACATATCCGCGATGGTCGCGAGCACCGCAAAGATGCCCGCGACCATCAACATGTCGCGATTCTGTTTTAATCGCTCCACCGGCATACGCTTAGTGCTTTACCGGTGCGCCGCAATGCGGGCAGAATTGAGAATCGGGCGTAAGCGGGCTTCCGCACGAACTGCAGAACCGCGGTGCATCCGAGGGCGCAGGAGCCTGCTGCGGCTGGGCCTGAACCTGCTGTCCAACGTAATTCTGCGGCATTGCCTGCTGAGGCGCAGTGGAAGCGGCGCCATTCGCAGTCGCTGCACACCCCTTGGAGTGTTTGCGCATGCGAATGATAAAGAAGCCGCCGACGCCCGCTGCGATGAGAATCGCAACAATGGCGACGATAAAAATGGGATTGAACGAGGACGAGCTGTCTTCTTTTTGCGAATCAGACGAAAGGGATTGCTGGGAGATGCCGCTCTTGTAGACATCGATTCTAAAGCCGTCATCCTTGTTATCTTGAACGGCATAAATCAATGAGCAGTCCTTCGAGAACCACGCAGACCCCAAGTAGCCGTCGTCACCTACGCGGTCGTATTCCAGGGAACCCCTCAAATTGAGCTGAGAGTGCGCACCCGATTTTGTATCAATCAAATACAGCAGATTATTGTCATTGTCGTCTTCGCCATTAGCCAATGCAAACCTGCCGTCATTCGACAGGGCACCGTATCCATCTCCGCTCATAAAAGGCAAATCATTGGGATACTTGGTCCTCCATTTCGTTTCGCCCGTTTTGTTATCAACGACAATCATTTCAAGGCTTTCCAGCTCAGAAGAACTGGAACCAAGCCCATCGCAGTTTTCGTTATACAAGCCAAGCACCAGCGATCCATCCTGGCTAAGCAAATCGTGCGTCAAATTGCTGTAGTAGGTACAGGTTGCATCGCCTTTTTTCGAGATATAACAGTACGAGCCAACGGCGGCACCGTCATCGTTAACGACAACAGTGTTGCCGGCCTTGCTAAACTCGGACGTGTTGACGACTTCCTTGGCATTCAAGTCGAGCGTTACCACGTCATAGCATGAATGCGAATCATAGTCTTCGCCACGATAGTCTCGTATAACGTAGCCATACTTGCCATCGGCTGAAATCCATGCAGGGCCTTCCAAAGAATAGTCATCAGATGATGGATATTCGTATTTAGCCGTCGTATTACTGTTCTTGAAATCAACGACGCTGAACACAACGTAATAATCTTCTGACTGCGAATCAAATACTAGAGATGTTATATATAACGCCTTGTTGTCCTTAGATATCTGAAGCCTGACATGTCCGCCATCGCCATCAAGTACATCAGACGGAACAGCAGAGCCCAGTGGATATTCCTCCGACTCGTCCTTGGACAGATCGTATGCGATTACGGAATCGTTCGCTCTATTGAAGCAATAAAAGGTTCCTTCGTCGGCTGAAAAGCAGAATGCATTATTGTAGTCATCACTGTTAGTATCAATTTCCACGATAGTGCGGGACCAGTCTTCGGTATCTAGCAAATAAATCTTTTGTTCAGACCTATCCCCGTAGAGTGCGTACCTACCAGAAGGCGAACGGTTTACGTACACCGAATTGTCAAGCTCATACGTATCTTTCAGCTCGGGCGTGGGGACGTCGGCAGCGTAGGCACCGAGCGGTGCAGCGACAAGGCTAGTGACCAGCGCCAGGCCGGCTACCAGAAGCCCCCCCCCATTTCATTTTTCTTGTTCTTGGCATGGTTGCCCCTTTCGGTCGAGAGGTGAGTAATACCTGAGACTACGCTAAGCCCGAAAAATCAAAATCTGTTGCGCAACAATTCTCAGCGCGCAAAAAAGTCGGTGGCGCATGATGAAAGGGGATGGGGGTTAAACATCATCGGGAACCGAATGATTGTTTAATCCCCGTCCCAGAAAAATCACTGATGGTTGACGGGGGCGCCGCAGTTTTGGCAGAAGGACGCGTTTGCCTCCAACTTTGACCCGCACTGGGCACAGAAATACGTAGGCTCAACTGGCTGAGCGTCATCGACCATGGTTGACACCTGCTGTGCCGGCGGAACCTGCTGCGCCGGAGGCATTTGCTGGTACGGATTGGACTGCGGAGGCTGAGGCTTATTCGACGATTCCTTGTTCAAGATAACAGCAAAGGCGACGGCCGCGACACCACCAAATACAACCAGCAAAAAGAGAAGATCAGATACCCTTAGGCCTATCATCGCAATTCAGCTCCTCATGTAGCGAAAGATGACGGATGCCGAGATTTTATCGCCGCGAGACAAGTCCCTCCTAGTGCGCAACACCCATGCGCGACCAGTCTTTTTGGAATGGGGCGTGGCAAGTGGGGGTCTTCGGGGTATAAGACGGCTAATTGTATGCCGCCCTACGAAAGGAACCCTCATGCCCAGCGTTGCCGTTCTCGCCGCCGATGGCTTTGAAACTATTGAATGCCTGACCATGGTCGATGTCATGCGTCGCGGCGGCGTGCGCGCCACGCTCGTCTCGATCATGCCCACGCGCGAGGTCGTAAGCTCGCTGCAGATTCCCGTAACCTGCGATGCGCTCTTTGACGAGATCAACTTTGACGAGTACGACTGCGTCGTGCTGCCCGGTGGTCTGCCCGGCGCCACCAACCTGCGCGCAGACCAGCGCGTCTGCGACGTGGTTTGCGAGTTCGCCGCGACCAAGCACGTCGCCGCCATCTGCGCCGCCCCGTTTATCCTGGGCGAGCTCGACCTGCTCGAGGGACGCCACGCCACATGCTTCCCCGGCTTTGAGAAGAGCTTCCCCGAGGGCGCCTATACCGGCGAGAAGGTCACGCAGGACGGCAACATCATCACCGCTAGCGGCATGGCCCAGTCGCTCCCCTTTGCGCTTGAGCTGCTTCGCACGCTCGCCGGCGACAAGGCTGTCGAGAAGGTTGCCGAGGGCATTCAGCTATGATTTTGGCTTCGCAATCGCCGCGCCGCATCGAGTTGATGCGCGAAGCGGGCTACGACATTCGCATCATCCCTGCCGACATTGACGAGACTCCCTTTGACGGCGAGGCACCGCTTACACTTGTCGAGCGCCTAGCTCGCGCTAAGGCAGCCGCCGTTGCCGCCGAGCACGCCGAACCCAACGAGCTGACGGTCGCGGCCGACACCATCGTCACCTTCGATGGCAAGATTTTGGGCAAGCCGGCAAACGAGGACGAGGCGCGCACCATGCTCCGCGAACTCTCGGGCCGCACGCACCAGGTCGCAACCGGCGCCTGCATCGTTAAGGCCGGAGACGCTACTGCTCCGCACGCCGCCGAGAGTCTGTCGTTTGTCGATGTGACCGACGTGACGTTCTACGAGCTTTCTGACAAACAAATCGAACGCTACGTCGCCTCGGGCGAGCCCATGGATAAGGCCGGCGCCTACGGCATCCAGGGCGTTGGTGGGCGCATGCTCGTGCACGATATTTCGGGCGACTTCTACAACGTGGTAGGTCTGCCCATCGCTCGCGTCGCACGCGCGATTCAAAAACTCTCGTAATTGCATCTGGCGCTGGGTGTTCCCTAGCGCCTACAATTTTGCCGTACCGTACGGATCCCGACCGGGCATAAGGCCCGGCGGAAAACCGATAGGAGTAAAACATGGATACACTGCTTGAGGCCATTGACGTTTGCGATGTCGATGGCTTTTGCTTTGGCAACTATACGGACGAGGAGGCCGGCACCGGCTGCACCGCAATCGTGGCGCCCGAGGGCGCTACCGGCGGTGTTGACGTTCGCGGCGGTGCCCCGGCATCGCGCGAGACCGACCTGCTACGTCCCGAGAACACCGTAGACAAGGTCCACGCCGTCTGTCTTTCGGGCGGATCGGCCTTTGGCCTGGAGGCCGCAAGCGGTGTCGCCCGCGAGCTCGAGAGCCGCGGCATCGGCCTGCCCGTCGGCCCCACACAGGTACCCATCGTATGCTCCAGCTGCATCTTCGATCTCGCCTTTGGCGACCCCACCGTGCGCCCCGACATTGAGGCTGGCATCGCCGCCGTGCGTGAGGCACTCGATAACACCCCCACCACGCTCGAGCAGGGCAACGTGGGCGCCGGCACCGGCGCCACGGTGGGCAAGCTCATGGGCCCTGCCACCTGCATGAAGGCCGGTCTTGGTGCTGCCGCCGTGGCACTCGGCCCCGTCAAGGTGGGAGCCGTGGTCTCCGTCAACGCCTGCGGCAACGTCGTCGATCCCTTCACCGGCGAGTGGGTCGCCGGTATGCGTGCTGCGGCCGACAGCGACCAGATCGTCGACATGGAGCTTGCGGCCTTTGCCGCCGCCGGCTCCATGCAAATGCCGCTCGACCGCACCAACACCACCATCAGCTGCATCGTCACCAACGTTGAGCTTACCAAGGCCCAGGCCACCAAGGTCTCCCAGATGGCCGCAGACGCCTATGCACACGCCATCCGCCCCACGCACACCACCAACGACGGCGACACCATCTACACCCTCGCCAGCGGCAAACTGGGCACCCAGGCAAGCGCCGCCGTACCCCTAGATCTGCTGGGCATGCTCGCCGTAAGGGCCCTACAGACCGCCATCGTAAACGGAGCCAAAACCGCCAAAACCTCCCACGGCATCCCCGGCGCCGCGAAGTAACCTCACTCGACCGTCGGTCGGAGGCGGGCGGGCGTTACATTTGCTGCTCTACAGTCCTATGCAAGACGAAGGCCACATTAAGTGGCCTTCTTTGCATGCGGAACTCGCGACAAACGTAACGCCCGCCCGCCTCCGACCGACTACCAACCAGATTCTTTTCAGCCCAGGCACCTGTATACCGCGCGTCAAAGATCTTCAAATTCAACGAGTCTGACATAAAGCAATATATAGCAGAGGACCCCTGGTCCTTAACTTGATACGAGTTCCGCACGCAAAGGAGGCGCCAGTGGCGCCTCCGTCTTGCGCAGGACTGTTCGAAGTAGCAAGTTAAGGACCAGGGGTCCCCGTTACCCGAGCGTTTCTGTGCTAGTTGAATTTGAAAATCTTTGAGGCAAGACGGTATATGCCGAGTGTGGTTTTGTCTCCCGCCCGTCCGCGCAGGTTGGTGAAGAACCCGACCACGCCGTAGCGAGCATGACGATACATACGCTCGTCGTAAGCCTTCAGGTCCTTCCACAGCGTCATCAGGCGTTCGCCAGCGCCCTCCTCGTCGGAAAGCTTGGTGAATACCGAGCAAACGGCCATCATCAGCGTGAAGTAGCTCATCATGTACGAACGCAGACGCGGCGACTCGACATCCCTATACAGGTGGAACGACTCCATCATGACGCGCGTAACGCGGAACTGCTGATCCAGGCGCTTGACCATCGTGGCCTCGTTGACGCTTTGGCCCTCACGGCCGATGAAGTAGCGGTAGAGGTCAATATCGGCGTAGTACATGGTCTTGCAGCGCGGCAACGGCACGTAAGCGTAGATGTTGTCCACGTAGAAGGTGTGCGCCGGCATGGGCAAATTGGACTCGCGCAGCACGTCCGTGCGATAGCACAGGCTGTGCATGAGCAGGTTCTGATCAAGACGGAAATGTCCGACCTTGTCCCACGTAAAGATCTTCTTGCGCGGCAGGGCAAGCTTGTAGTCGATAGCGGCATGCGTGCCCTCATAGACCTTCTCGTACACGTAGTTCGAGATAAACAGGTCTACGCGCTGGTCACGCTCCTCAAAGCCGCGCAGCAGCGACAGCATAGTCGAAAGGGCGTCGCCATCGAGCCAGTCATCGGAATCGACGACCTTGTAGTAGGTGCCCTGCGCCTCGCGAAGACCCGAAAGGACAGCGATGCCATGGCCACCGTTTTCCTGGTGCACGGCGCGAATAATGCCGGGATATCGAGCTTCCCACTCGTCTGCTTTGGCGGCCGTCTCATCCTGAGAGCCATCATCGACGATGATGATCTCGACATCGGTGGCAAAATTGCTTCCCTCAAGGATAGAGGTAATGCAGTGGTCCATATCCTTGGCAGCGTTGTACGAGGGGATGCCGAATGTAATAACTTTATGCATGGCAGGCGATAATCTCATCCGATAGATCGAGGGCGGAGTTGGTCACGGCATCCATATCGTAGTAGCGATACTCGGCCAGGCGACCAACCGGGTGGAAGTTCGTAAGGTTCTGGACGCGCTCAAGGTAGCGCTCGTAGAGCTCGCGGTTCTCGGGCTCAAGAATCGCGTAGTACGGCGTCTCGCCCGAGCCGGGCGTATAGGCCTTGGAGTACTCCTTCATGATGGTGGTCTTGCCGGGCAGGACCTGACCAGTCATGTTCTTGAACTCGGTGATGCGCGTGTAGTCCTCGCTCGTGGTGTAGTTGACGGTACCCACGGGCTGGAACTGATCCATATCGAGCGTCTCGAACTTCATGTCGAGCGTGCGGTACGGCAGTGCGCCCAGATCGAGGTTGAACAGCTCGTCGAGTGGACCGGTGTAGACAATCTCGCCGCCATAGACCTTGCCGTCAATCTTGACGGTGGTCTCGTCGATCTCAAAGAGATCACGAGCGTCTACATCGCAGAACACGTCGATCAGATCGTGATCGAGCATGTGCTCGAACAGCGCGGTGTAGCCGTCCTGCGGCATACCCTGGAAGGGCGCCTGCGGGAAGTAACGGTCATCGTCACCCACAAAGACGGGGACGCGGCCAGTGATCGACGGGTCGATCTGGTCGGGCGTCTGGCCCCACTGCTTCATGGTGTAATGCAAAAAGACGTTCTCGTAGACGTAGTCGGCGACTTCGGCCAGATCCGGGTCGTTCTTCTTGCGCAGCTCCATAATGGGCACCTTGACGTCCTTGCCAAAGGTCTCCACGAGCTTTTGGTACAGCTCCTCGCCGCGCTCGTCACCAAAGGCGAGCTTGAGGCTCGCATGGTTGAAGGGAACGGGCATGAGGGTTCCGTTGATGTTGGCGAGCACCTTGTGCTGGTAGTCCGACCACTTGGTAAAGCGCGAAAGGAAGTTGTGCACGCGCTCGTTAAAGGTGTGGTAGATGTGCGGACCGTACTCGTGGACCAGGATTCCGGCCTCGTCAGTGCAGTCGTAAGCATTGCCCGCGATGTGGCTACGACGCTCCAGAACGGCAACGCGGTAGCCGATAGTCTCAGCGAGACGACGGGCGCAAACGGCACCGGCATACCCGGCACCGACGACGATCATGTCGTACGCACCGGCGTTAAAGCCTTCAGGCAGGCCTGAGGTAATCTGCATCGATACTCCTTGTCAAAAGCCACGTACTTGTTAGCTGGGCTTTTCTCGAACATTCTTCGAGACATATTTATCAGAGCGATTATAGCGCTAATGCGTCCTATAATGAGCTTGCCACACAAGGAAAGCTCAAGCACCATGGCGTACATAATTGAAAGGTAAACCCGCTAGCAGCGGGTTTATTCGTGAACAGCCGGGTGCCTGGAGCTTAGCGAAGCGCTTGTAAGGAGTAACATGAGCGATTTCCTAAACCGTATGAAGTCTGCCGCCAAGGCCGACCTTAAGACCATCGTCCTGCCCGAGGGCGAGGATCCGCGCACCATCGTCGCGGCTACTAAGATCATCGAGGAGGGTCTGGCCAAGATCGTCATCCTGGGCAACCCCGACGAGATCAACGTTCCCGGCGCCACCGTCATCGACCCGCGCAATGCCGAGAAGCATGAGGAGTATGCGCAGAAGTTTGCCGAGCTCCGAGCCAAGAAGGGCGTTACCATCGAGCAGGCTCGCGCCCAGGTGATGGACGCCACCTACTTTGGCACCATGATGGTCAAGATGGGCGATGCCGACGGTCTGGTCTCCGGCGCCTGCCACTCCACCGCCGACACCCTGCGCCCCGCTCTGCAGATCCTCAAGACTGCCCCGGGCACCAAGCTGGTCTCGGCCTTCTTCGTGATGTGCACCGATACCCCGCAGTTCGGCACCGACGGCACGCTGATCTTTGCCGACTGCGGCCTCAACATCAACCCGTCCTCTGACGAGCTCTCCGAGATCGCCATTGCCTCCGCTCACTCCTGGTCCACCTTCATGGGCAACGTCGAGCCGCACGTGGCCATGCTCTCCTACTCCACCATGGGCTCTGCCGGCGGCGAGGTCGCCAAGAAGGTCCAGGAGGCCGTGAAGTTCTGCAAGGAGAAGGCTCCCGAGCTCGCCATCGACGGCGACCTGCAGCTCGATGCCGCCATCGTCCCCACCGTCGCCCAGCTCAAGGCTCCCGGCTCCTCCGTTGCCGGCAAGGCCAACGTGCTCGTGTTCCCCGACCTCGAGGCCGGCAACATCGGCTACAAGCTGGTCCAGCGCTTCGCCGGCGCCGACGCCTACGGCCCCATCCTGCAGGGCATCGCCAAGCCGGTCAACGACCTGTCGCGCGGCTGCTCTGCCGACGACATCGTGGGTGTCGTGGCCATCACCGCCGTCCAAGCTCAGATGGCTGAGTAGCAGACGTACTCGCCCGAAGGCCGCACAGGTTAACCCCTGAAAACGTCCTCGACCAATGAAACGCCCCCGTTCTGCTCCTTCGGAGCTACGAACGGGGGCGTTTCTGGTCTGCGGATTGTTTTCAGGGGTTAACCTGTGCGGCCTTCTACTATCACGTGGCATTCAGGGAATCTGGGGTGGACGGCGGCTTGGCTACGAGTTGGGGCTGACTTTCTGAATGGCTGGGTGCCGTTGCTGGGAGGGCAAGCGTTACGAGGATGGCCACTTTGGGCTTGAAGGGTTGGTGGGACTTCGGCGGCTTTTCAATCGGAAAGTGTGTCCCGGTTTGGGGGCGGATTGTGGGATGCGGTTTCCGTTTGAGGCCTGTTTGGGAAACTGTGGGACGGAATTTTGCCTGATTGTGGGATACGGTTTCCGCTACGTGCCTCAACCGGAAAGTGGGTCCCGGAATTCGGACTCGGAATGGGACATAGTTTCCGCCTGTCAGCAAAAAGGCCTCCAGAGCTGTTGCTCTGGAGGCCTTTCTCTCAATCGCAGAGGAATGCGTTAGTTGTTCTTGGTCAGACGCTCGACGTCGTGGGCAATCATGTATTCCTCGTCGGTGGGGATGACCATGACCGTGACGGCGGAGCCGGCGGCGCTGATGACCTGCGGGCCGTTGCCCACGGCCTCGCGGTTCTTGTTGTTGTCGATGCGCACGCCCAGCCACTCAAAGCAGTCGCAGAAGGCCTTGCGGATCGACCAGTCGTTCTCACCGATGCCGGCGGTAAAAGTGATGGTGTCCACGCCCGCCATGGAGGCGATCATGGAACCGGCCTGCTGCATGGCCTTATAGGCGAACATGTCAAAGGCGAGCAAGCAGCGCTCGTCGCCCTCGGAGGCGCGTGTACGGATGTCGCGGGCGTCGTTGGAGATGCCCGAGATGGCAAGCAGGCCGGACTGCTTGTTCATCATGTCGTCAACTTCCTGATAGCTATAGCCGCCCTCGCGCTGCAGGTAACACACGGTGGCCGGGTCGATGGAACCGCAACGGGTGCCCATCATCAGACCGTCGAGCGGCGTGAGACCCATCGTGGTATCGCGGCACACGCCGTCCTCGATGGCGGCGAGCGAAGCGCCGTTGCCCAGATGGCACGACAGCAAACGGTGGCAGCGCGTGCCCAAGATCTCCTTGGCCATCATCCACTCGTAGCGGTGGCTCGTGCCGTGGGCGCCGTACTTGCGCACGTGGTACTTGTCGCACACGTCCTTGGGCAGGGCGTAGGTGTAGGCGACCTCGGGCATGGTCATGTGGAACGACGTATCGAAGACGGCCACGTTGGGCAGCTCCGGATACTTCTCACGGCAGTACTCGATTGCTGCTGCCTCGCCGTAATTGTGCAGCGGGGCGAGCGGTGCCACCTCAAGGATCTTAGCCATGACCTCGTCGTCGACGACCGCGGAATCATCGAAGTACCAGCCGCCCTGAACGATACGGTGGCCGATGCCATCGATCGTAAAGTCGGTCTTCTCGAGCTCCTCGAGCACGCGCGCAATGGCAGAGCGATGGTCGGGGAAGGGAATCTCCTCGGTCTGCTTGGCACCACCGTTCTCGGAGTGGCCAAAGATGCCCATCTCCGAGCCAATACGCTCGCAGTTACCCTTAGCGAAAACCTCGCGGGTATCGGTGTCCAAAAGCTGATATTTAAGGCTCGAGCTGCCGGCGTTGACAACAAGTACGTTCATGAGACTCCTTCGTGATTGCAGTACGGTCGGCAAACCATAAGGCGGCCGTATCCTTAATAAGAAGTTATCAGAATTCAATAAATATCTATTAAACTCTTCGCCCAAAGCGCATAAAAGGGGGCTGAACGGCACAAGGCCATCCAGTCCCCTCCCCTTGCATCAATTACTTGCCGTTGACGATGCGCTCGACGTCGGAAGCGATCATGAACTCCTCATCCGTAGGAATGACGAAGATCTTGACCTTGGAATCCTTGGCAGACAGGCACCAAGCGCCGTCGCCGCGCAGGGCGTTGCGGGCATGGTCCATCTTGACGCCCATAAAGGCCAGACGGTCGGCCACACCAGCGCGGACGGCCGGAGCGTGCTCGCCGATGCCAGCGGTAAAGACGAGCGTGTCCATGCCGCACATGGAAGTTGCCATCTCGGCGGCCTTGGCGGCAATCTTGTAGACGAACATATCGAAGGCGAGCTGAGCCTCGGGATCGCCGGCAGCGGCGAGCTCCTCGACGTTACGGCAGTCGTTGGTCTTGCCGCCGGTCACAGCCATGAGGCCGGACTTCTTGTTCATCATCTCGTCGACCTCGTCGAAGGTGTAACCGCCCTCGCGCTGCAGATAGCACACGGTAGCCGGGTCGATGGAGCCGCAACGGGTACCCATCATGACGCCGTCGAGCGGGGTGAGGCCCATGGTGGTGTCCATGCACTTGCCGTCCTCGATGGCGCACAGGGAGGCGCCGGAGCCGATGTGGCACACGACGACCTTGCGGGCCTCGCCGTTAGTCATCTCGGCAACCTTCTTGGAGATGTAGCGATAGCTGGTGCCGTGAGCGCCGTACTTACGGATGTGCAGCTTGTCGCAGACGTCCTTGGGCAGGGCGTAGGTCTTGGCGACCTCGGGCATGTTGAAATGGAAAGCGGTGTCGTAGACCGTAACGTTGGGCAGGTCGGGATACTGCTCCAGGCAGAACTCGATAACGTTGGCCTCGGGGTTGTTGTGCAGCGGGGCGAGCGGGGCGACCTCGCGGATCTTGGCAAGAACGTCCTCGTCGACGAGGGAGGAATCGCCAAAGTACCAACCGCCCTGAACGATGCGGTGGCCGATGCCCTCGATCTTGACGCCGTTGGCCTCGAGGTCCTTCAGGACGACCTCGATGGCGACCTTGTGGTCGGGGAACTCGATGTTCTCGGTCACCTTCTTGGAGCCGTTGGCAGCGTGGGTGAAGGTACCGCCGGTAAAGCAGACGCGCTCGCAGGAGCCCTTTGCGGACACCTTGTGGGACTTGGTATCGATGACCTGATACTTAAGGGTCGAAGATCCTGCGTTGACGACCAGAACGTTCATGTGTCTCCCTACTAACAGGCGGTGTGGCGCCGCCAGGTTACATACGCTTCAATAATAAACCCAAACGCCCTCGCGCTCGGGTTTATTGCGTTGATATATAAGTTATCGATGCACGAATACTCATGTCCTTTGACTTGTAAGACGAAATAGCGCGGGGATATACACCGAAGAAGAAATCCCGAGCGCGACAAGCAATACGACTCGAATGTCCGCAACGCTGCTCAACACAGCGTTGAGCAGATAGAAAAGAACAGCACCCACCGCCACCATCTGGCTTTGAACCGAAATCAGTGAACAGCGCATCGATGAATCGGCAGCATTTTGAAAAACTGAGTATTTGATCGGAGCAAACAACGCGTAAGCGACCGTCTGCAGCACATAGAACACAGACAATAGATAGGCTGGAGTTAAGGGGTTCAAAAACAAAGCAGCCAAGAAAAGACGAACGATGCCGCAAATACGCGCAAAACGGCCCTTGTCGACATGAGCAACCACACTGGGCACAATAAACCCTATGGAGGCGGAGACAAGGAGCTGGACCGCAATGGTCACACCCGAAGCGACGGCATTCATTCCGCGACCTGCAAGCAGCAGTGAGAAAAAATCTTCCAGAGCGACGAAAGCAAATGCCTGGGAACAATCCATGATGAACGCTGAGCGAAGAATGCCGCTGCCCGCAATTGCGTCCCCGATCATCTTCGGGCTAATTCCACGCCCGGGCGTCACAGTGGTGTCCCCTCTTCGTCCCTCAGGAATATAGGCAACGACAACCAACGTCAACAGCATTGCGATGATATCGACCGAAAGCCCAATGAGATATGCGCTGGCTGACGAGATGAAACCGCCCACACAAGCAGAAAGGGCATAAGACGCATAGAAGACAAAACGCTCAACGACATTAAGTCTCACGAGCTGGTCCTGAGAGACACTGTCAATGTAAATCGATTCGATGGATCCGCTCACACATGCGACGGCAAAACCTTTGAGAGCAAACGCGCCGATTAAAAGCAGAGGAGACCGGGCGAGAAGCAGAACGGCGTAGTACACAAGCATTCCCATAATGCCAACGAGGCCGCTCGCCTTTCGTCCAAACCTGTCTGCAATATAGCCAGTAGGAACCTCAAGAATGAACTTGCTCACTTGGTATGCAATCATCATGCTTGAAATCGCCACCATCGAGAATCCGACGAATTCAAGGTAAACCGTCAGAAAATACAAAATGGTGCTGAAGTTCGACAGGAAAACGAACGTCATATAAAGCAAAACCGTACGGTTTTTCATGCTCCGCCCTCCAAGAGTCAGCAATCTAATTCGGAATCTTGGAAAAGCATGAGGGCAAAGCCGTCAACCATGCGTTACGAAGCGTCACTATTCACTTGACGACGCGATGCCAAATAGTCTCACGAAGCGAGATGGCGCAATAGGTGAAGGAAAACCGTCTGGTGTCGATCGGTCCACGCATTATGCCGATAGCAAAAGTAGATAGGCAGAGTTACGTCACGCGATCCTTCAATGGAACACTCGCTCACTTCTGATCCATCCGATGCGAGAGAAGAACCAGAGAAGCTCAGTATCAATCCCCCGGCTTGAAGAAACTCAACCTGAGCCCTGCTTCCGTATTCGACATCACGGAAGCGGAAATTAACGAGCTGGGCTTCGGGGCATTGGTTGATTGCATTGAGACAGGGGGACAAATTAATTGGAACAGCGAGCCTGCCGCCCAGTAGCTCACGAATGGTCATAGCGTCCACAGATTGATGGCCCGCCGGGCACGAAAGAACCTTGAGTTCCTTTTCGCCCAAGTATTTCGAAGAAAGGGCGCTGTCCCGGGGCTCTTCAAATGAGATGGCTGCATCCGAAATACCGAGCATAAGCGACTCAAAGCATGTAGCCGTTGGCTGATGCCACACATCGAGGTGGATCTGAGGATGCAAGCGTTCAAACGAGTCGTACCAGTTTTCGGCAAAAAGGCGCCCCCGTCCATGAAGACAGGGGGCGTAAAGACGAAAGTGGCCGTCGGGCGAAACGCCATCGCCCCTCGATTGAGCGTACTTTTTGAGATCGTCGACTTGCGCCAGGATCACGCGTGCACGACGCGCAAATTCTCTGCCCACCGGAGACAAAACAGCCTCCCCCGCCGATCGGTCGAGCAAAACGATCTGATACTCAGATTCAAGCTTCTTGATTGCCGACGAAACGGCCTGCGGACTCACATGAACGGCGCGAGCTGCTTTGCGCACGCCACCATAGCTCGCCACGGCTTGAAGGTATTCGAGTTGAGAAAGCTGCATAGATTACTCCAAAGGCAGCCAAGGCGACGGGCCGCGCGCCCTCAGATGAGGTTCTCGCCCAGGTTCTTGCCGCCGAGGACGTGCATGTGGAAGTGCATGACGGTCTGGCCGGCGTTGACGCCCTTGTTGGAGATGACGCGGAAACCGTCCTCCAGGCCCTTGGCCTTGGCGACCTCCTGGATGGCGTGAGCCATGGCGCCCATGGTCTCGGCAGGCACGTTGTCGGCGATGCCACTGTAATGCTTCTTGGGAATCACGAGCGTGTGGACCGGCGCCTGGGGATTCAGGTCGTCGAACGCGATGACTTGGTCGTCCTCGTAAACGACGGTCGAGGGGATCTCGTGGTTGGCGATTTTGCAGAAAATGCAATCACACATGGTTGGTTCCTTTCTAACAGACCAGAGTAATTATATTTGGTCGGAATGATTAGAACGAGAGGTTGTCGTCGGTGTTGGCGGCTTCGCCGTCGGCGAGCACGTCGTTGCCGTCAACATCCTTCAGGAGCACCGAGACCTTTTGCTCGGCATCGGCCAGGCGGGTACGCAGGCTCTTGAGAAGCTCGACGCCGCGGGTGTAGCTCTCGAGCGACTCCTCGAGCTCCATGTCGCCCGACTCCAAGCTGCGGATAATGAGTTCCAGCTCCTGCGAGGCCTGCTTGTACGTAAGCTGCTCGACTGGGGTCTTCTCTGCCATATCTATTTCCTTTCCTAAAGGTCCATCACTGTGAAACGCGGTCTACTCGACCGTATCGACGGTTGCCGCCACATTGCCGTCTGCCATACGCACACGAATGGCGTCGCCGGGCTTAAAGGTCTTAGCGCTCGTAGCCACGCCCTCATCGCTGTACGCGATGGAGTAACCGCGGGCAAGCACCTTGAGCGGCGACAGGGCGTCGAGCGAGGCCGCTGCGCGACCCAAGTCGGACGCCGGCTTGCTCAACATCGTGCGCCCCTGATGCTCCAGGCGGGAGCTCGCGAGCGTGAGCGCATGCCGCTTGCCATCGAGCCCTGAGGTGCTTGCGACCAGGCGCTCAGGCAGACGCTCGAAGTTGGAGCGGAAGGCCCCAACCGAGCGCGTTATGGCGCCGGACAGGCGATCGGCTGTCAAGGCAAGCTCCGACTCGCGACGCTCGACCATAATCGTTGGGTCGTTGAGGCACGGGCGGCATGCAGCTGCATCGAGCGCATCGCCCAGACGGGCCGTATAGGTATCCCACGCACGGCGACCGCGCTGATTGAGCATCTCCAGATCGACCTGATCCGACCCGATCATCGAAGCCATCGCGGCGCCCAGACGCTGATGACGTGCCTCGAGCACATCGGCCAGCTCCGTAATAGCCGGTGCCACCGATTCGGCCGCGGCCGTAGGCGTGGAGGCGCGACGGTCGCTCACCATATCGCAGATCGAAGTATCGGGCTCATGACCAATGCCCGTCACTACAGGCACGGGACAGGCCGCCACCGCGCGGGCAAGCTCCTCGTCATTAAAGGTCATGAGGTCCTCGAAGGAACCACCGCCACGCACGAGCAAAATGCAATCGGGCGCCGGCGTAATGGCAGCGGCGCGGCGCAAGCCTTCAATAAGCCCAGCAGGCGCACCCTCGCCTTGGACCTTGGCACCCACGCAAACGAGCTCGACAAGTGGGTTGCGACGGCGCAGCGTACGCTTGACGTCGTCGATCACGGCGCCCGAAAGCGAGGTGACGACCGCCACGCGTGAGCAAAACACCGGAATGCGACGTTTGCAGGACTCGTCCATCAGCCCCTCGCGGCGCAGCTTTTCGGCCAACTGCGCCACCTGCTGACGCAGCAGGCCCTCCCCCGCCAGCGAGAATGAGCGGGCGACAAAGCTCATACGGCCCGTGGGCTTATAGAGATTAAAGCTGCCCTTAAAGCTCACCTGCATACCGTCGCGCAAATCGAAGGTGCGCTTAAGATAGGCGCCCTTCCAGATGATGCAATCGACGGCGGCCGAGTCGTCCTTGATCTGGAAGTAGCAGTGGCCGCTTCGGGCATTGGGGCCACGAAAGCCCGTGACCTCGCCCAGGACGCTCAGCTGCGGAATGGCATCGAGCGCGCCGGCGGCGATCTCGACCGCCTGGCTTACGCTGAGCTCTTTGCGCTCCTGCTCGTCCGACCCGTCGAACTCGGCGGAAACGCTGTTGCCGGTTAGATTCCAGCCTGCCACGCAGCCTCCTTTCGTCATCGTGCACTAGGGCTCCGGCCCTGCGCGAATTCAAGTCCCACACATAGTACAGCGCCGCGGGGACACAAATCCCCGCGGCGCCAGTCGGTCCCATTTGTTATCGGTTGGAGTTTCTGTTGTAACGAGCCATAAGGTAGAGCAGCTGAATAATCGAGGTGAGCGCCGCTGCCACATAGGTAAGCGCGGCTGCCGTCAGCACCTTCTTGGCACCGTTAACCTGCTTGGAGCTCATACCCGACTGCTCAATGTAGGCCACGGCGCGACGGCTGGCGTCAATCTCGACCGGCAGCGTAACCAGCTGGAACAGCACGCTAAACGAGAAGAAGATCAGCGCGAGGGTCGTGAGTCCCGCGATGTTCATGAACAGGCCCATGAGCAGCACGATCGTCCAGGTATTCTGGGTAAAGTTGACGACCGGCACGAGGGCGGTGCGCACCTTCATCATGGCATAGCCGCTTTGACGCTGGGCGGCATGGCCCGCCTCGTGGCAGGCAACAGCAACGCTTGCGACCGATCCACCCGAACGGTTGGCGTTCGACAGATACAGGTTGTTGTCCTGCGGGTTGTAATGGTCGGTGAGCTCGCCGGCGACGCCCTTGATGCCCACGGCGTTGCAGCCGTTGGCATCGAGCATGCGGCGAGCGACCGTGGCACCCGTATCGCCGTCCGAGCGCACCTTAGACCACGTCTTGTACGTCGAGTTGATATAGCTCTGCGCGACAAGACCGAGCACCGTGCAGACAAGAACAACCAGCAGGTACAGCGGGTCAATGCCAAAGCCGTATCCATAGTAATAAGGCATGCGAATTCCTCCGAATCGAGTTACACGTTGGAGGCATTCTACCCATTCGCCCAACCAACGAGACAGCATCGATGTTTTGGCATCGTCAGCGAAAACGGCCGAGAGCGAGCAAGGTGACGTGAAAGAGAAGCGACGCGTACTTTGGTACGCGAGCGACGATTGAACGTCAGATTGCCGCTCTCGGCCGTTTGCAGCGTCGAGCTGTTACGCGGTTTGGTAAAACCGCGTAACTATAAAAGCTCGATTTTGCCGTCTTTGACCGTCAACCCCATATTGCCCGAAAGCAAATCATCCAGGCGCGAGCCCACGAGCTCAAAGCGCCAGCCTTCGCGCAAGGGGCTCTGCTCGGGATGCTCAATATAGTCGGCAAGGTCATCGCGCGAGGCAATGACCGAAGTCGCCACGCCCGAACGCTCGGCAACCAGGCGAATGAGCGCATACATAAGATCGGTCACGCTCTCCAACTCCGGCGAGATCTGGTGGTGTCCGCGCACCATGAGCGGCAGACGGTCGTGCGGGCAGCTTGCACCACGCTTGATGGCCATGAGTGCGCCGTCCACATCGCGCTCCCCCAGCTGATCGGTACCGCGGATGCTACGGAACTCCTCGACGCGCACGGGGTTGCGCTTCACAAGCGCCAGCAGCGTATCGTCGGACATGACCCACTTGCGCGGGATGTTGCGACGCTCAGCACGGTCCTCGCGCCAGGCGGCAAGCTCGCGCGCGATGCCCAGTTGATGGCGGCTGCACGAGTTGATGCGCTTGACCTTACGGAATGCCTCGTGACGGTCGGCGCGATAGTGCGACTCGTCGGCCAGCGGTCGGAGCTCGTCGAGCACCCAGTCCACGCGGCCCAGCTCGCGCAGGCGGCTCATCATCTCGGTATAGGCGACGATCAGGTACTTGACGTCATCGATCGCGTACTCAATCTGCTTGTCGGTCAGCGGGCGGCGCGACCAGTCGGTCAGCGACTCGGTCTTGGGCAGCGAGACGCCGCAAAACGTCTGCACGAGCGCGCCGTAGGAAATCTGCTGGCGCTCGCCCAAAAAGGCGGCGGCCACCTGCGTATCAAAAATAGGACGCGGCAGCACGCCCACAGTATGGAGCATGACCTCCATATCCTGCGAGCAGGCGTGGAACACCTTGGTCACGCTCTCGTCGGCCATAAGCTCGGCGAGCGGCGACAGGTCGTCGATCACTAGAGGATCGACCGCGACGCTCTCGGCAGGAGTGGCAATCTGGACCAAGCACAGGCGCGGATGGAACGTGCGCTCGCGCAAAAACTCGGTATCGACGGCAATCGCGTCGAACTCGCGGGCGCGCTGGCAAAAGTCGAGTAGAGCCTGATGTGTGGAAATGTACATATCAACCCATCGAATAAGGTTAGGCCCGAAAAACACGGGTAGGATATCGGCATTGCCTTACAACTATACTCGGTTAGTCACAGAACGGGAACGTAAGTATGCGCTGCCTTATCATCCACAACCCGGCATCGGGCCCCAGCTCAGATGAAATCTTCGCATTCACGCACGCCCTCGCGCAGGGCGGCGACGAAGTCGTGATGCGCTTTATCGGCGACGGCATGGAACCCGAGGACGCCGTGGCAGACGTTCGCGAGTTCGATCGCGTGGTGGTCTCGGGCGGCGACGGCACCGTCTCCAACGTGCTCGACCAGATGCGCGGATGTGGCGTCCCCACGCTCGTCTTTCCCTCCGGCACGGCCTGTCTGTTCTTCAACAACATCGGCAATGCCCCCGAGGCGGCGGCGCTCGCCAAGGCCTGCCGCGACGGCCGCACCGTCAAGGCGGACATGGGTGAGCTCTTTTGGCTCGACGAGAACGGCAACGAGAAGCGCCATGGCTTCATCATCATTGCCGGCTCGGGCTACGACGCCGAGATCATGATGAAGGCCGCCCCCAGCAAAAACGACATCGGTGAGATCGCCTACTTCCTGTCTGCACTCGCCACGCCCAATCCCACGGTGGCGCATTTTACGATTGAGCATGACGGCATTGTCGAGGAGCTCGACGGCATCTGCTGCATGGCAGGCAACACCTCGGTTATCCAAAACGACATCAACTTGTTCCCCAACTGTCGCATGAACGACGGCATGGTCGACATCGCGGTCATCGAGCCCGTAAAAACCGTGCAGCTGCTGCCCACCGTGATCACAGCCGCGCTCGACCCCGCCGGCAAGGTGCTCGGTCGCCCGCAGTTCAAGATCATCCAAACCAAGGAAGCCAAGATCACCTGCACCCCGTCACTGGGCATGCAGTTCGATGGCGAGATCATCTCCAGCAACTCCGGCGTCTTTGGTGCCCGCGCGCTTCCGCAATGTCTCGACCTCATCGTCGACGAATTCTCCCCACTCGGAAAATAGGAGGAACCCATGAACGACACTCCCCTGCCCGGCTTTATCGTCATCGTCCTGGCCATGCTCGTCGGCTATGCGATCAACGTGATCCACCGCCGGAAGAAGTAATTCTACATTGGTATGATATTCATCCGATTATCGTCTCCCCCGCTGTTTATGCATTTGCCAAACAGCGGGGGATTTTTCTGTCCGGCTCATTTCCATCACTTTATTCAGCTACAGTAATTGCAGGGGGCCTTTATTTAACTAAAGCTACATAATGAGTATTCTTATCCGCTCATCGCATATTTTAGGACGCTCATCGAGTATTTTATCGAACTGAATGAATACTCTTTAGGCTTCCGATAGGCTAATAGATGTATTTATTAGCTGAAACTCCGTATGGTTCGCGGGGTTTCAACAGTTGGGAGGGATTATGAGGTTTACTCATCCTGTCAACACGCTCAAAAAGCTCGGCTGCGGCCTTGCCTTTGGAGCAGCGGCCATTATGGCCATGCCGACTTCGGCGCTCGCCTGCACCCAGATCTACATGGGCAGCAAGCTCACGGCAGACGGCAACACGTACTACGGTCGTTCCGAGGACTTCGGCCCGCGCTACGTCAAGCATTTTGGCATTGAGCCCGCGCACAAGGACGGCAACGAGTACACCTCGGTCGAGTCCGGCTTTGAGTACAAGTCCAAGGGCGCAACCTACCGCTACACCTTCGTTCGCGACAACCCCTCGCAGTGGGAAGATCGCTACGACGCTTATTCCGAGGCCGGCATCAATGAGAAGGGCGTCTCCTGCTCTGCCACGTTGAGCACCTCCTACAACGAGAAAGCCGAGGAGGCCGACCCCATCACCGAGGAAACCGGCATTGGCGAGTACAGCTATGCCAGCGTCATCCTGGGCGAGAGCTCCACGGCCCGCGAGGGCGTCGAGCTCATCGGTAGCCTGATCGACGAGCAAGGCGTCTGCTCCAACGACCAGATCATCATCGCTGACAGCACCGAGACCTGGCTGTTCGCCGCGCTTTCCGGCCACCAGTGGATTGCCATGAAACTCGCCGATGACATCGCCTCGCTCAACCCCAACATCGGCAACCTCACCTATAACGTCGACCTCGACGACACCGAAAACTGCCTCCATTCCGAGGGCATCGAGTCCATGCCCAAGGAGAAGGGCTTTGCCGAATACACCGACGGCAAGTTCGACGTCGCCAAGACCTACGGCGAGGAGATCAGCGAGGCCGGTATGCACCAGTGGTCGCGCTATATCCAGGGCCGCGATTACTTCATGGCTCCGCTTGCCGAGGGCACCGACTACGAGATCGTGAAGGACGAGCGCGAAGATGCTCGCGCCACGACCGGCGCCCTGGTCCACGAGATGCAGCCGCTGTTCTTTACGCCCGGCAAGTCCGACTGGAACACCTTTGAGATGATCCGTTCGTTCGCCGCCCGTGGCGAGAACGTCGCCGGCCTCAACGCCAACACCGACGGTGCCTACGCCATCGGCTCCAACCGCAACACCGAGATCCACACCTTCCAGATTCGCCAAGGCATGGACCCCGAGATCGCGACTATCCAGTGGGAGATGCTCTCCAACGCCGAGTTCTCCGTTGCCATCCCCCTCTACTCTGCACTGCTCACCGAGGTCAGCCCCTACTTCAGCGATCAGGATGTCTCCTTTGATCACTGCGAAGAGGAAGACGTCGTGAACAATGAGGAGCCCAAGAACTCCATCAACTACGTCCTCATGGACATCAACACGCTCGCCTATGAGAACCGCGACCACTGCGCCACCGGCGTCCGCGCCTACCTCGACGCCCTGCAGAAGGAACTCATCGAGCAGAACCTGACCGTCGACGAGGCCATGCAGGCCGCTGAGGGCACCGAGGCCCGTACCGCCCTCGCCAACAAGGCCGGCAAGGCTGCCACCAAGAACACCTACGTCAAGTGCAAGGCCATGCTCGAAGAGATGCGCGACTACCTCAAGGAGGAGGATTTCTCCGAGGAGTTCGTCCCGAGCGATTACGATGCCGACAACGACTGCCTGGTCGAGTCCATCACCTACGCCGACGAGGCCCTCTCCGATGAGGACGTGGCCGAGCCCGAGGTTGAAGAAGAAGAGACCACCGAGGAGAAGTCCGAGGGCAACAACATGGCCGCCATGGCTGTTGGCGCCGTCGTCATCATCGGTGTCTGCGGCTTCGTGATCTATCGTCGCAAGAAGGCCTAAGACCCTCACGCTCTAAGAGACGGGCGGGACGCATAAGTCGTCCCGCCCGTTCAACCCGCCTTTTTGACCGGCGGGAAACCCGCCTGAAATCTTTTCAAAAAAGATTTCCCAGTACACACTTCGCTGTGCTATAGTGCAGCGCAACAGCAACTAGGTGCGACCGCACCACGGCATCACGAAAGGAGCCACCAGCATGAAGATCACGATGAAGTCTCTCAACAACTGGTGGTGGCGTGATGCGAATACGATCGGTCGACAGTGAGTCCCTCACGCCTGTTTTTGCGCTCTAGGTGATTGGAAGGCCTCCGGTTTCGACCGGGGGCCTTTTTCTATCTCGAGCCCGATCGCATTCGCATCACGCGCCTCCGCTTTTCTTTCTTGCGCTCCCCTTCCGAAAGGATTTTCACCATGTCTCAGAACACCACCACCGCCCAGCCCCGCACCGTCCAGACCGCCGACCATGGCAAGCTCGACCTCAAGGCACTCACCCTCTACGCCATCCTTCTCGCCGCCGGTTTCGTCCTCAACATGACCGTCTCCAAGTTCTTCAGCGGTCTCACCGGAGGCTTCCTCTCGCCCGAGTTCATCATCGCAGCCTTCTGTCTCGAGATCCTCATCATCAAGCCCAACATCGGCCAATCCGCGATCATCGGCCTCCTCGCCGGCGTGGTGATCCAGATCACCGCCTCCGTCAAGGGCCCCGACCTGATTGCTGAGCCCGTCGCCGCCATGGTCATGGCTCTACTCGTCTCCGTGCTCGCCAACTCCAAGGCCAAGGGTCTGCTCCCGCTCGTCGGCACCTTTGTTGTCACCTTCATCTCCGGCATGATCTACGCCGCGATTTTCTCCTTCGGCGTCATGAACAACCCGGCCTTCATGGGCGTCATGGCTCCTGTCGTCGCCGCCACCGGCGTTGCTAACGCCATCATCGTGACCGCCCTCTACATCCCCATTAAAAAGGCCCTCAAGCTCAACGACTAAGTAGCCGACAAGCCGCACTCAAGCGCCTCTACAACAACTCCGCCCATAACACCCTAGAACCCAACGACGCTCCATCCCTGCGCCGCCCATCACCTATGCCGACGCAACCCCCTTTGAGAGAGGAAACTCCCATGTCTCAGAACGATGCCCGCACTGTTACCGCCACTGCCAACTCCGCTGGAATCCTCGACATCAATTCACTCGTCCTGCTCGCCATCCTGCTTGCCGCCGGCTTTATCCTCAATATGACCCTCGGCAACGCACTTGCCATCGTGGGCATCAAGCCGCAGTTCATCATCGCCGCCTACGCACTCGCCATCCTTCTGACCGACGCGAGCCACCTCCAGGCGATCATCTTCGCGGTCATTTCCGCCTGCGTTATCCAGCTCACCACGTCTATCCCCGGCCTCAACTATGTCACCGAGACCGTCGCCGCGCTCGCCATGGTTGTGCTCGTCAAATCGGGTATCGGCGGCAAGAACGTTAACCCGCTCATTGCCACGTTTACCACCACGCTGATCTCGGGCGCACTCTTCGCCGTGCTCGGCACTGTAATTATGGGCGGCGCCATCGCCTCCGCCGCAGTCAAGGTTCCGCTGGTCCTGGGCACCGCCGTCTTCAACGCCATCGTGGTCCAGGCCCTCAGCATTCCGCTCAAGAAGGTCTTCGCCAAGTAGTAATACTTGCTACCATGTAGTGCACTGGTCGTTTTGCGGCCGGTGCTCTTTTACGATAGAAAGGCCCCCATGAGCTCCAGCAATACCATCATCAAGCTCGATGACGTCTCGTTTGCCTATGGTCACGAGGCGCAGAATGCCCTCGATCACGTCTCACTCACCATCGAAAAGGGTGAGTTTGTGGGTATCATCGGCCCCTCAGGTGCCGGCAAATCGACACTCGCCGCCGTTATGAGCGGAGCCATTCCCCACCACTACACCGGCAAGCTCTTTGGAGCCACGCTCGTCGATGGCCGCGACACCTGCGAGATCACCCTCACGGATATCTCGCGCGTGGTGGGAAGCGTGCTGCAGGACATCGACGCCCAGATGGTTGCGCCCATCGTTGAAGACGAGATGCTCTTTGGCCTCGAGAACTTCGGTATGCCGCACGACCAGATCGAGGATCGCATCAGCCAGACGCTGGCGACCGTCGGCATTAGCGACCTGCGCCACCGCGAGATTGCCACGCTTTCGGGCGGACAAAAGCAGAAGGTCGCAATCGCCGCGATCATCGCCATGGCGCCCGACGTGCTCGTGCTTGACGAGCCCACGGCAGCGCTCGACCCGGCAAGCTCCACGCTCGTGTTTGACACCCTGCGCCAAATCAACCGCGAGCACGGCATCACCGTGGTTGTCATCGAGCAGAAGGTCGCGCTGCTGTCGAAGTACTGCAGCCGCGTGCTCGTCATGGCAGACGGCAAGCTCGCGTTTGACGGCGAGCCCCACCAGGTCTTTGCCCACGCAAGCGAACTGCGTCAGATGGGCGTCGACAGTCCCCGCGTCGCGCGCATCGCGAACAGCTTGGCAGAAGCCGGCCTGTTGCCGAGCGGCCAGGCACCCTGCCTCAATGTTTCCGAGGCGCACCAGCTCATCTCGTCTTTGCTTGCGGATGCAACGAGCAAGGACGCGCCCGCCGATACGCCCGAGACCTCTCCCCATATCCCGACGGTCCCCCGCGGCGCCAATCAGGAGCCAGTGGTCGAGCTTACCGATGTGACCTTTGCATACCCCCATGGTGGCGCCTCGGTCAACAACCTCAACATGTGTGTCTATCCCGGCGAGCTCGTGGGCGTCATCGGCCAGAACGGTGCCGGCAAGACCACGCTCACTAAACTGTTGAACGGCCTTCTGCATCCGGCGTCAGGAACCGTTCATATGGCGGGGATGAACACCGCCGACGTTCCCACCAGCGCGATCGCTGCAAAATGCGCGACGCTGTTCCAGAACCCCGACCGCCAGCTCTGCCGCGACACCGTACTCGACGAGATCGCCTTTAGCCTTGAGTTGCACGGCGTCACCGCCGACGAGGCCCGCCAGCGCGCACGGGTAGCGGCGGAGCGCTTTGGACTCCCTTTGGACGAATCGCCATTCTCGCTTTCGCGCGGACAGCGACAGATGGTCGCCTTGGCGTCCGTGGTTGTACTCGACCCGCAGGTTGTTCTGCTCGACGAGCCCACGAGTGGCCTCGATTACCGCGAGTGCATGACCGTGATGGAGACGGTGAGCGAGATGGCGGAGCGCGGCTGCGCCGTGATTATGGTGTGTCACGACATGGAGGTCGTCTCGGACTTTGCCCAGCGCCTGGTAGTCATGGCTGACGGGCGCATCCTCGAGCGCGGCGACGCGGACCGGATCTTTGCCGACGACGCCCTCATGCGCGCCGCCTACGTGGAGCCGCCGCAGGTTGTGGCCCTGTCAAAGGAACTTGCACGCGACGTTTCGCCCCGATTTGCCGGAATCAGTCAGGTCTCCGATCTGGTCGACCTGGTAAAGGAGATGCTCAACCATGACTAACGTGATCGATTACGTGCCCGGAGACTCGCTACTTCATCGGCTGAACCCCGTGACCAAGCTTGCCCTGGCCGCGGCCATTATCTTGGCAACCTTCCTCGGCGACACCTATGTGCTTCTGATCGCCCTGCTTGTGCTGACTTTTATCTTGGGCATCTACGCCAAATCGACCGCAGGCCTCGTCTCGCTCGTCAAGCTTATGGTGCCGCTCTCGCTGATTATGCTGGTCCTGCAGACCGTCTTCATCCGCACCGGAGCCCCCATCTTTGCCTGGATTACCGCAGATGGCCTCATCACCGGCACCAAGGCGGCACTTCGCCTGCTCGGCGTGGCACTGCCGCTCATTCTCATGCTCACCATCACGCAGCTCGGCGACCTCGCTAACGCCTGTGTGGAGGTGCTGCACGTGCCGTACCGCTATGCGTTCACGTTTACCACGGCGCTGCGCTTTGTGCCGGTCTTTAGTCAGGAGATGAACGCCATCATGGAGGCGCAGACCGCGCGCGGCGTTGAGTACGATACCAAGAACCCCCTCAAGAAGATCCAGCTCATGCTGCCCCTCTGCGTGCCGCTGCTGGTGAGCTCCGTGGGCAAGACCGATGCCACCGCGCTTGCCGCCGAGCAGCGCGGCTTCTACCTGCGCACGCGCGCAAGCTCGTACAAGCGCTACCCCATCAAGGGCATGGACGTCGCCGTACTCATCGTCAGCATCGCCCTCATCGTCCTCGGTTTCCTGTTCTAGCAATCGCCAGGCAGCAACCAGCATACGCAAAAGGCCCCGGCTCGCACCAAACGAGCCGGGGCCTTTACTGTTTTCCCAGATAAAACCTACCAAAATAAACCTGTCCCTTTTTGGCAGGCCGAGGGCTAGAGGCGGTAGGGTGCGCCGCTGCGAATGATGGATTCGCGTACCAAGACGTCCATCGCGTCGAGGGTGATCTCGGGCATCTCGCGGTACTTCTGCAGTACCGAAAGCTCCGTGCAGGCCAGGATGACGCGGTCGCAGCCGCTGCGGGCAAACTCCCACATCACGCGGTCGAACTTATCCATATCGGGCTCACGGCCGGCTTTCACATCGTCGTAGATGAGTGACATCACGTCGGCCTGGCGCTTCTCGCTGGGATAGACGACCTCGACGCCCGCGGCCTCGCACTCGCGCCCGTAGACGCCCGCGCCCACGGTGCCATCGGTACCCATGATGCCGATTTTGCGCACCGGCTCGGCCGGCATGCTCAGGTTGGGGTCGAACTCGCACTCCCCCATCACCGCACCGGACAGAGCGTAGCGTACCGACTCGCGCGGCATATGGATAATCGGCACCTTCGTAAACGACTGAATCTGGTCGTAGAAGTAGTGCGACGTGTTGCAGGGAATGGCGATGTGCGCGCAGCCCAGCGTCTCGAGCGCCTGAGCGCACTCCTTCATGGTCGCCAGCAGCTTGTCGTGTTCACCGGTCTTGATGGCCAGCGTGCGATCGGGCATGGTCGACTTGGAAAGCACCACCATGTCGATATGTTCCTGGTCGCAGGTGGCAGCCGTATGACGCACGACCTGGTCGTAGTAATACGACGTGGCCTCGGCGCCCATGCCGCCGATAACTCCCAGCTTTTCCATCGCCGCCTCCTTGGTGACGCCTGCGCAACTGCGCGTATCATACCCGCGCCCGCCCGATACAAACCGGACGGGCGCTGTGCTCTACTTGTAATACGTCTTGAACAGCTTAAAGTGACGCAGCTTGGTGTGCCACATGCGCAACCAGCGGTTAAAGACGAAGTCGCCCTTCATAAACGAGGGGTCGGCGCCCTTGCCCTCCTTGGCCAGGCGATGGGCTTTCGCGCGCAGGTCGGGATCCTTCACGTACTTGTCGACGACGCCCATGGGGACGACCATCCACAGGGCCTCGTCTTGCGCCGTCACGAACTCCGGCTCAAACGGGCGGTTGTAGACGTACTCATCCACCACATATTTAGCAACGTTAAAGCCGCTGTTCGTGACGTAGTAATTGCTGCGGCCCTGACGGGTGTTGAAGTCGAAGAACTTAAACGAGCCGTCGCGCTCGTCGTACTTGACGTCGAAGTTGGAGAAGCCCGTAAACTTGAGGTCCTCGAGCAGCTTGCGCACGCCACCCATGAGCTCGTCGTTGGGCTCGGTGATGATGCAGGCGTGATTGCCGACGCCGTGGGGCTGATGCTCCTCGAGCAGCACGTGACCCAGACACATCATACGGACCTTGCCGTTGCGGTCGGAATAGCTGGTAAGCACGCGCATGAACTCGTCATTGCCGGGCACGCGGTCCTGCAAGATAAGGTCATCGGTGTAGCCGCTGGCGTACACGTCGCGGATGACCTGCTCCAGCTCGGCGCGGTCGGCGATCTCGTAGGCCTTCTTTTGGCCCTCGAACTCGTGCTCCCACCACATGATGCCGTCAGAGGGCTTCAGGATCATCGGGAAGGGGAAGTCAATCTGGTCGAGCACCTCGGCAGGCGCCTCGCCCTGAGCATTGAGCATCGCCATGGTAAAGGTAAACGTGTGCGGATAGGGCACACCGTGCTTCTCGCACAGCTCGTAGAAAATCTCCTTCTTCTGGCACTGCTCGAGCATGCTGTAGGGGGCATAGGGCGCGATGACGTTCGACGCAAGCGCGCCGGCGTCCTGCGCCTGCGCGGCAAGTGCGACATAGTTGTCGCCACAGCCCATAAGGATGATCTTCTGATCGGGATGAGCCCGCGCAACGCCGTTGACGGTCTCGATCATGACCGGCATGGTATCGATATCCACGTTAGGCGTGTAATCGATAATCTGGCTGCGATACGCGGGGCCGGTCTGGTACTTGCCAAAGACCAGGCTCTTAACCTGATACTCCTCGTAAAATGCGCGCGCCACCGAATAGGCGTTGATGTCGCCGCCGAGCAGCACGGGGATAAACTCGCGCTCTGTAAACTGCAATGCCATGGAAACTTCCTATCTAGAACTGCCCCAGAACGGGCGGTCTTTGAGCAACCGTCTTATTCTAGCGTGCTTGCCCGCTCCTTCCCAAACATCCACCGTATCTATCCATGCCCGCCTGTCGCACAGCGGCGCGCACCGTTGTACGACAGGCGGGCAATGTACCCACCAATGTTGTAGGATGAACCCGATATCAGCCTCAAAGAAAGGGCCTCAAGCGTGCCGCAAGACCAAACCATCAACCCCATTCTCGACGCGGCTAAGCGCGAGCTTTCCGACCGGGCAAAAGCAGTCACTCCCCTACGCACCGCAAACGATGCCTATAACGGGCCGGCGCGAATCGTCTCGATCAATACCTCACCGCACAAGGGGACGCGCAAGGCACCCGTCGCCGATGGACACGATACCGTCATCGCGCAGTTTGGCCTTGCTTCCGACGCTCACGCGGGGCACTGGCACCGCCAGGTCTCGTTTTTGGCTGCAGAATCGATCCAAACGGCCCGGGCACGCGGCCTCGATGTCCACGAGGGCGACTTTGGCGAGAACTTTACGACCCAGGGCATCAACCTGCTGTCGCTCCCCCTTGGCACGCAACTCAGAATTGGCCGCGACGTGCTGGTCGAAATCAGTCAGATTGGCAAAGTCTGTCACACTCGTTGCGCCATCTATTACCTTGCTGGCGACTGCATCTTTCCCCACGAGGGCATTTTCGGTGTCGTGCTGCAGGGCGGAGAGGTCAACGCCGGAGACGACATCCAGATAGTCAAGCTCGGCGACGGCACCTGTTCCTTCACCCCCACCGAGGCGCTCCAAGAGGTCGAACAGGCCCGCCGCGATGGAACCCTGTAGTTGCAAAACCCCACGTCGAGGTCGCTTTTGCGGCCAAAAATCAGGGCCCAGCAGCGTTCCGTAACGTTAAAGTTGAACTCTATGGTTTCTCAACAATTCACTATAACTGCAGGTCAAGGCCAAAGCCTCAAGTTCAACTTGACCCTTTGGAACCTTTAAGGTTCAAGTTGAGGTCGAAAGCAGTAGTAGAATACACCTCGACCAATAACCTACGATTGATTGCAGAGGGACTGGATGCAGCATTCGAACCATCGCACCGCAGCGCTCATCGCGTCGAAGCCGGCTCGTATCATCACGAGTGCCGCGCTTGCCGTTGCGCTGACGGCCACGCCGATGCTCTCCCCCGTCGCGGCATATGCCGCCTCGCAGGCAACGCAGGATCAGCTTTCCGCCGCCCAGAAAAAGATCGAGGACGCTACGAGCGCCTACAACGACGCCCGCACCAAGCTCGAGGACCTGCAAAAGCAGATCGACTCCAACGAGGAGAATATCGATAAGATTGAGGCTGAGCTGCCCGAGCAGCAGGCCAAGGCAAGCTCCGCCATGCGCGATTTGTATAAGTACCAGAAGGGCACCAGCCCCATCGTGAGCTTCCTGGTGAACACGCAAAGCCTGGGTGACTTTATCACCACCTGCAAGTACACCAACCAGATCACGAGCTCGAGCGTCGACGAGATCGAAGAGCTCAACAAAATGCAGACCGAGCTCGAGCAGAACAAAACCGAGCTCGAGCAGGCAAAATCTCAGCTCGAGGGTGAGCAGAAAAACGCTGAGGATGCGCTGGCTCAAGCCCAGCAGCTCCGCAGCGAGGCGCAGGCAAAGGCCGAGCAGGAAAATGCCGCCGAGCTGGCTAAGCTCGAGGCCGACAAGGCCGCCGCAGCCGAGAAGCTCTCGGGTGAGGGCGTCAGCGGCAACAACTCCAACAGCCAGGCAAACAACTCCAACACCACCATCGACACCACGGTGAATAGTTCTAACAGCGGCAACTCCGATTACGACTCGTTCATCAACGAGTGGACGAGCCGCATCGACAACTACCTCGCCGGCTCTCCCATGGCAGGTCAGGGCTACAACTTTGCCGTTGCCGCCTGGAATACCGGCGTCGACCCCCGTTGGTCCCCTGCCATCGCCTGCATCGAGAGCAGCAAGGGCCTCTATTGCGCCGGCTCCTATAACGCCTGGGGCTGGAGCGCCCGCGGCGGCGGTTGGCGCAGCTTTGGCAGTTGGAGCGAGGGCGTCTCTGCCCACGTTGCCTACTTGGGCGCCAACTATGGCTCCACGCTTACCCCGGCAGCCGCCAAGAAGTACTGCCCGCCCACGTGGCAGGATTGGTACAACAAGGTCGCTTCCCAGATGAACCGCATCTAAGCGCTATTGCAAAGGGCCCCATCGGGGCCCTTTTTCGTTTATCTAGGAGACGACGCCGGTCGCGTTGCCGACAACAATGACAACGCACATGACGGCGGCCATAAACGCCAGCGCCTTGAGCCACAGCTCTACAAAGGCGCTCCCCCGATACCGGTCGAGCATGGGAAAGCGGCGCCGAAGCCTGCGGCGATCGATGATGCCAAACGTGACAAGTAAAATCACCCCGTCGACCATAAGGAAATACTCAAGCGCCAAAAACCACGTAGGATAGTTGCGGTTTTCACCCGTCGGCGAAAACACGGCAAAGTGGCTACCCATCAACAGCAACAGCGTTGCCGCATAGATGCATCCATTCCATATGCGCCCCACGGGCTCGGGAATACGCGAGAGCAGACGTGCGCATCTGGACGGAGTGGGCGAAGCCGGCGGAAACCGATCGGCGAGAGATGAAGGTCCGGGGTCAACAGGTTGTGGCACCTGGGGCACCACGACACAGGGCGCATTGGCGGCAGGCGGCGTCGCGGGCGATAGCCCGGGCAGGCACAGCTCGTACGCCGCGCGTGCGGCATGCCCCAACGCCTTTGCGCTTGCAAAGCGCTTTGCCGGATCGAGCGCCATCGCCATGCAGACCGCATCGGCAAGCGGAGTTGGAATGCCGTGGGTATTGCATTGTTCCCGCATATCCCGCCCTGGTTTGGGGTCGGTCCCCGTCAGGCAAAAGAACAGCAGCGCGCCCAGCGCGTAAATATCGCTGCGCACGCTCGTCTGCCCAAAACCGTACTGTTCGGGCGGCGCATAGGAACGCGTGCCAAACTTGACAGTATCGGCGTCGGCACCGTCACGCCAGACACGCGCGATACCCAAATCGATAATCACCAGCGACGAGAAGGTCATGCCGGCATCGGCCGAATAGCTCACGCCCGACACGATGATGTTCGAAGGCTTAAGGTCGCGATGGATTACCGGTACCACCAGCTCCCCCGCCGCCGCAAAGCCGGCATGGAGCTCGCCCACCGCATCGCACAGAACGGGATACAGCTCACGGGCGTAATCGGGCGTCGCTCCTAGGCGGCCCACCAATGCCTCGAGCGTTTCACCTTCGACGTATTCCATCACCACGTCGAGTTCGTCGCCCACACGGCGGCAGTCGACGATCCGGGGCAGATGCTCAAAACGACGACCGGCGCGCTGAGCCGTAAACAGGCGCTCGTAGGCTCCACCAATCTGCGCCGAGGCATCGATACGCTTGCGGACAAAGGGGCCGAGCGAGCCACCACCAGAGCCCTCAAAGTAGACAAGCTCAGTGGTCTCGACATCCGAGCACTTGAGCACCCGCTCCACACGATAGCTGTCGTCGCGGTCGAGCGACACCAAGTGCTGGGCGAGCGCAGCCGTCAGTTCGTCGTCGGAATATGTTGGGCTCTGAGTATCCATAGCGTCCATCATAGCGCAGGGCGCGGACACCCTATGGCTCCGTGCCCTGTTCGTTCGCATCGTTGGTTCTGCGGCATCGCTTGCCCGGTCATCGGCCGCTAGCTCACCGTTTCCTCGCCAAAGCGATACAGCTCCTCGTTGACCTTTTGCAGGCTGCAGCCGCGATCGATACAGAAGATGACAATCGCATCGCGGCGGTCTTTGCAGTTGAGGACGCTTACCCCGGCAGCCGTCAGAGCGCGGTTGGTCTCCTTGAGCGTCAACGCCATCGCAAAGGCAATCTGCAGCACCTTATTCCGACTTGGGTGGCGCGCACCGGTAAAAATCTGATAGCCAAAGGTCTCATTGAGGTCGGCCATGCGCACCACGCGCGAGCGCTCTAAACCCTTTTCTTGCAGCAGCTGCTTAAGATAGTCCGAAAGCGATGGGGCGGCAAAGTCGTGTTCCTTGATATAGCCATCGATGTTTGGCGCGTCGAGAAGCTCATTGAGCAACTCGTCGGTCAGCTTTTTGTCGGGCATACGGCTTCACCTCCCATACGGCGCAACGGTAGCGACATACTAGGCCAGCACCCAGCTTGCAGTCGCGGACTTATCGAACATATTGGCAAAATACAGGGCTTTCTTGATGTCGCCATCAAAATAGACATTGCCCGCCACGGAACCGCCGGCGGCAAGGGTGCCGGATTGCAGCTCATCGGAGCCCTCGCTGTAGTACCCCTGGTTTTGCTGGGCGCCGTTGGCGTCCTCGCCCTTCCAATCGTAGACATTGTAGTCCGCACCCTCGTCGCCATTGTTGACGTACGTGACATGGATACCCGTCATGGTCGAGCCGTCATAATTGGTCAGACCGGTCTGGACGGAATCGACGACAACGGAAAGGCCGGCGGCCGTGGTCACCGACGTGCCGACGGCGAGGTCAGTCGTGGACTGCTCTTCCTTCTTCGCCTCTTCCTTCTTGTCGCCATCGCCGGCGTCCTCGGTGACGATCGCTTTATCGCTACCGCATCCGGCAAGAAGGCCGGCGGTTCCCAAGGCGACAGTGGCGAATGCGCCAAGTGCAGCGCGACGGCTCAGCAGCACTTCGTTTTCGAGCTTTTTCATTATGCATCCTTCCTACGATCCGGCTACCGCGCCGGCACACAGCACATCGTAGGGGGCAGCGAGTTTTAATTCATTAGCTGGCGGCTAATGTTGCGGCAAATGGTCAATGCAATTGTCTAAACACCAGGCAAGAGCACTCCGAGCGGTCGCTTGCCGACGGTATCACCCCACCGTGACAGATTCTCCGGTAAAGGTACTGATGAGCAGTAAGAAAAAGAACAACAGGTAGCTAATGCTCAACGGGTACGCGATGACCAAAAAGGCGACCCATCCCACATTGGTCTTGTCGTCGGCGCGGCGTTGTTCGCGACAACGATAGAGCCAAATCGTCACGCCAATGGCGATAATCAAGAGCACGAGCGCCGCTGCAGCCAAACCGGCAAGCGCAAACATCACGCCTATGCTCACAGCAATAACCGGGAGCAGTAGCAAACCACACCCGCATCCACCCGGACTATACACGGCAGTCTGTCGGCGTCGCCCCATCGTCACTCCAACCTCAACATCTTTGAACACTACAATGCGATAGCCTGCTGAACAGGAACGATCTTATCCAGTTCCGGTTCGATGCGCCTCTTCTCCGCCTCGAGATCAAACGCTATCTGGGCGCGCAGCCAATAACCATCCGTCAGGCCAAAGTAGCGGCAAAGGCGAAGGTCGGTGTCGGCCGTCACACGACGCCTTCCCAAGATAATCTGCCCAATGCGTTGAGCCGGAATCCCGGTCTCCTTAGCAAGGCGATATTGAGAAATGCCCATAGGGACAAGAAATTCCTCTTTGAGAAGCTCACCAGGGGTCACCGGCGACAGCAAATCAGCCGCAGCCCCATCACTTGTGATAATCGACGATTTCGACATTCCAAGCCATCCCCTGTCTCCGCTCAAAGCAGACCTGAAATGATGCAATCATAGTATCGCCTTACGTTAATAACGTCAAACGTTTCTATAGACTTACATCTTGATTATACCGTACATCTGTTCGTATTTTCTAGATAATTACCCCTTTGCCTATTAGGCAAGCAAAAGCAGTCGTTTGTAGACATCGAGGCCTTTGAGCAGGATTTTCTCGTCAAAGAGCATGGTATCCGTATGCAGGGCACTGGTGGCATAGGCGGGGCAGCCATCCGAATCGCTCGGGTTGTCTTGACCCTCCGGCACGCCCGTGCCCAGCAAGAAGAACACGCCCGGCAGATGGCGCTGATAGAACGCGAAGTCCTCGGCAATGAGCAGCGGCTCGTCCACCAGCTGCAACTCGGACAAGGCCGGCGCAATACGGGCAAACAGCTCGGGATCGTTATCGACCGGTGGATAGCCCTCGGCAAAGTCGAGATCGTATGTGCAGCCCGTCGACGCGCACGCCTCGTCGAGCACACGGCGCACACCCTCGCGCGCGCGGTCGAACATATCGTCCGTAAACACGCGCAGGCTGCCGGCGACATGGGCCTCCCCCGCCACCGCATTGCAGACGGTGCCCGCCCGCAGCAGACCGAACTTGCCAATGCAGGGCTCGTCGGCGCCCAGCTCGTCCATCAGCTCGCGCTCGGCAACCAAGAACTTGGCCGCCGCCAGCGCCGCATCGTGCGATTCCTCGACCGGAACGCCATAGGTCTTGGCAATATGGATACTCGTGCCATGGATATGAATGTGAGTCTCGCTCGAGCGCGCCAGTAGCGGACCGGAGCAGCTCGCCAGCGTACCGGCAGGCAGATCGGGCCACACGTGGAAGCCAAAGATGCGATCGGCCCCGTAGCGCTCGAACACGCCGCTCTCGCATACCGTCTTAGCGCCACCGGTCGTCTCCTCGGCCGGCTGAAACACAAAGAGCACGTTACGTTTGATGACGCCCGGCTGCTCACGAATCGTACGATCGACATAAGTTGCTGCCGCCAGTGCCATGGCCATGTGGCCGTCGTGGCCGCAAGCGTGCATCTTGCCGGGATGCGTCGAGGCAAAGGCCGCTCCCGTTGCTTCCGCGATGGGCAGGGCGTCCATATCGGCGCGAATCGCCATGGCATTCGTAGCGCCCACACCGGCATCAAAGAAGGCGCAGACGCAGCTCGGACACGGATGGGTCACCTCGCAGGCAAGCGGATCGAGCACACCCTCGATATAGGCGATAGTTTGCTCAAGATCGAAGTCGAGCTCCGGAATGCGATGGAGGTCGCGACGATAACGACGGAGTTCTTGGAGCTCGATCATGGGGATTCCTTTCATGGGACAACTCAGCTGTCACCTATTGTGACGCAGGGCTGTAGCGCCCTTGTTTCTAACATGATGCTGCATTTTTTAAACGTTATATACGAATACTCTTGTTTGGTAAAGTGCAACGTGGTAGGGTCTTTACCACTTGATAGAGGCGCGGGCACGAAGAGCCGCGGGCGAGTCGGCAGACTTTGACCCTGCGGGGAGGCGAAACCCGCCGAACTGGGTTTTTCGGGCACGAACGACCTGGTGGGCCTGCGGGAAACACCCGCAGGACTGTCTGCAGCAATGCGGGAGCGCTATCCGGACATTGGGTCCACGCTATGCGGATTCGATGCGCCGATGGCGCCGTCTGGATAGCGAGGTTTACGGGACATGACATTGACCCCCAACGAGGCATATGCGGCAAAGCAGCCGTTTGTGGACAAGGAGACGCTCGAGCATATCGTCGAGCAGTTCCCCACGCCGTTTCATCTATACGACGAGGCGGGCATCCGCCGCAACATGCAAGAGGTGCGCGACGCCTTTGCGTGGAATCCGGGGTTTAAGGAGTACTTTGCCGTCAAGGCTAATCCCAACCCAGCACTTATCTCCATTCTCAACGAATACGGCTGCGGTTGCGACTGCTCGAGCTATACCGAGCTCATGATCGCCCGCTCGCTGGGCATCACGGGACACGACATCATGTTTTCGTCCAACGACACGCCGGCGGCGGACTTTGAGCTTGCCGATAAGCTGGGCGCCATCGTCAATTTCGACGACATCAGCCATATCGAGTTCTACGAGCGCGTCGCGGGCCCCATCCCCAAGACAGTTAGCTGCCGCTTTAACCCGGGCGGCCTGTTCCAGCTCTCTAACGGCATTATGGACAACCCGGGCGACTCCAAATATGGCATGACCACCGAGCAGCTCTTCGAAGCCTTCCGCGTACTCAAGGCCAAGGGCGCCGAGCATTTTGGCATCCATGCCTTCCTTGCCAGCAACACCGTCACCAACGATTACTACCCCAAGCTCGCGCGCATCCTCTTTGAGCTTGCCGTGCGCCTGGAGCGCGAGACTGGCGCACATGTCGCCTTCATTAACCTGTCCGGCGGCGTGGGTATCCCCTACCTGCCCGAGCAGCAGGCCAACGACATCCACGCCATCGGCGAGGGCGTGCACGCGGCCTACGACGAGATCCTGGTTCCCGCCGGCATGGGCGATGTGGCGATCTGCACCGAGATGGGCCGCTTTATGATGGGGCCCTACGGGTGTCTGGTCACCAAAGCCATTCACGAAAAGCAGATCTACAAGGACTATATCGGCGTGGACGCAAGTGCCGTCGACCTGATTCGCCCCGCCATGTATGGCGCTTACCACCACATCACGGTAATGGGTCAGTCGGGCGGTCCTGACAAAACCGCAGCCCCCGTCACGAACACGTACGACATCACGGGCAACCTGTGCGAAAACAACGACAAGTTCGCCATCGACCGTGAGCTGCCGCAGATCGACATGGGCGACCTGCTCGTGATCCACGACACCGGCGCGCATGGCTACTCCATGGGCTACAACTACAACGGGCGCCTGCGCTCTGCCGAGATATTGCTGCGTCCCGACGGCTCGGCGGATCTCATCCGTCGTGCCGAGCGCCCGGGAGACTACTTTGCCACGCTCGACGTGCTGCCGTGCGGACGTGAGTTGCTGGCCAAATCGCGCGCCGAAAGCGCCCGCCGTCGTGCTCAGGACGAGCGCCTGGCCGTCGCTGCCCAATGGAACAAACGCATCCAGATCGCAGAAGCGAAGGAGAAGAATATGGATGTCCGCAATCTCGAGGGCTCGATCGTCGCCCTCGTCACGCCGTTTAAAAAGGACGGCAGCGTCGACTTTGACGCGCTCGAGCGCCTTATTGATTTCCATCTGCAGAATGGCACCGACGCCATCCTCACCTTGGGCACCACCGGCGAAAGTGCCACGATGACCGATGACGAGGACAACTCCGTCGTTGCCGCCGTGGTCAAGCAGGTCGCAGGCCGTATCCCCGTCATCGCCGGCTCGGGCTCCAACTCCACGCAGACGATGCTCACCAAGTCGCTCACCTACCAGGGCCTGGGCGCCGATGGCCTGCTGCTCATCACCCCCTACTACAACAAGTCCAACGAAGAGGGTATCTACCAGCACTTTAAGACCGTGGCCGACGCCGTAGACATCCCCTGCATCCTGTACAACATTCCCGGTCGTTGCGGTTGCGGCATCAGCGAGCGCAATGTCGAGCGCCTGGCAGCACATCCCAACATCATGGGCATCAAGGAGGCCTCGGGCAACGTCGCCTATGCCGCCAAGATCGCGCATCTGCTGTCCGACGACTTCCGCATGTACTCGGGCGAAGACGCGCTTACCGTGCCGCTCATGAGCCTGGGCGCCTCGGGCACCATCAGCGTGTGGGCCGACGTGCAGCCGCAACTCGTGCACGACATGTGCCGTGCCTACCTGGACGGTGACGTGGAGCGCGCCCGCGAGATCCAGATTGCCGGCCAGTCGCTCATCAACGCCCTCTTTAGCGAGGTCAACCCCATCCCCGTTAAGGAAGCGCTCGCCCAGATGGGCATGATCGAGGCCAACTATCGCATGCCGCTGTGCCCCATGGCAGACGACACGCGCACCGCACTTACCGATGCCCTGAAGGGAGCTGGTCTGCTTGATTAAGATCGTCATTATGGGAACGGGCCGCATGGGCTCACTCATCCGCACTACCGCCGAGAGCATCGTTGATGCCGTCGGACAGCCCGTTTTTGACATCGTAGCTCAAATCGGCTTTGATCTGACCGAGCTCGAGAGCGCCCCGGCGGCCGATGTGATCATCGACTTCTCGAACGTCGTGACCTTTGACGCCGTTGTCGCCTATGTCGAGCGCACGGGCGCTGCACTGGTCTCGGGCACCACGGGATATACGCCCGAGCAGATGGACCGCCTGCGCGAGCTGGGTCAGGGCGCCCGCGTCATGCACTCCGGCAACTACTCCATCGGCATCGCAGCCTTGCGCCATCTGGTAGCCCAGGCAACGCGCGAGCTGCCCGGCTTTGACTGCGAGATCGTCGAGACACACCACAACCAAAAGGTCGACGCCCCCAGCGGCACGGCCAAGCTGCTGCTCGATGCCGTCGTCGAAGCCGAGCCTGAGGCCGGATACCATCCCGTCTACGGCCGTGAGGGCATGTGCGGCGCCCGCGACCCCAAGGAGATCGGCATGCACTCGCTGCGCGGCGGTACCGTAGCCGGTGTGCACGAGGTGAGCTTCTTTGGACAGGACGAGGAGGTCACCCTCACGCACCGCGCCACGAGCCGCCAGATCTTCGTCAACGGCGCCCTTGCAGCCGCGCAGAAGCTCGTGACCCGCGAGCCCGGCTTCTACACCTTCGATCAGGTTATGTTCGACTAACCAGTTAATCATCCAAGCAAAGGAGAACCAACACATGAGCAACGCAGCCGAGATGGATGCACAGGAGATTATCAACTACATCGCCACCGCGCCCAAGAAGACGCCCGTCAAGCTGTATGTGCGCGAGAAGCCCGGCATGAAGGTTGCCTGGGGCGATGCACACGTCTACGGCGGCCGCCGCGGCAAGACCGTCTTTGGCGACTGGGACGAGCTCAAGGCCATCCTCGATGCCAACGCCGACTCTATCGACTACTACGACGTCGAGAACGACTGCCGTAACTCCGCCGTCCCCATGCTCGACCTTAAGGGCATCAACGCCCGCATCGAGCCGGGCGCGATTATCCGCGACCGCGTCGAGATCGGCGACCGCGCCGTCATCATGATGGGCGCCATCATCAACATCGGCTCCGTTATCGGCGAGAGTTCCATGATCGATATGGGCGCCGTGCTGGGCGGCCGCGCCACCGTGGGCAAGAACTGCCACATCGGCGCCGGCACCGTGCTTGCAGGCGTCGTTGAGCCCGCGAGCGCCACGCCCGTCATCATCGAGGACGATGTCATGATTGGCGCCAACGCCGTGGTCCTGGAGGGCGTGCGCGTGGGCAAGGGCGCCGTCGTAGCCGCCGGTGCCGTATGCGTCGAGGACGTCCCCGCCGGCGCCGTCGTGGCCGGCGTTCCCGCCCGCGTCATCAAGATGCGCGACGCCCAGACCGACAGCAAGACCGGTCTCGAGGAAGGTTTACGTCAACTCTAATGGTTACGGCGTTTTACCAAACGCCGTAAAGGCTCGACACTGCAAACGCCCCAGAGCGGCAATCTGACGTTCAATCGTCGGGCATGACCAGAAGGTCAATGCCCTCCTCTTTCACGTCACCTTGCTCGCTCTGGGGCGTTTTCGCTGACGCATGCTCAACCTGCAGATTAATTCAACTCCAAACAAGAAGGCCGAAGCCCAATTTGGGGCTTCGGCCTTTCTTTATTCTGCAGCGTCCAAGCGCGGCTTATCGGTTCTCGATGCTTCCGATGTTCTTGAGCTCGATGGAGATGAGGCCGTTGGGCTCGTTGACGAACTCGATGTACTCGGAGTTCGAGCCCATCTCGGCCGGGAAGCTGATCTCGATACCCGTATCGGTACGAATCTTGTGATTGCGCACGGCCGCGCGCTCCACCTGCTTGCGCTCCACAGGCACGCGCTCGGGAACCTTTTCCTCGGTCAATGCCGCACGCACGCTCTCCTTAATGACCGGCTCGTCCTCAAAGACCTCGTCGACGATATCCCAGGGCGGCAGTTCCTCATCGTCTTCGACCTTCTCAGCAACAGCGGCTTTGACCTTGGCGAGCGCCACAGCCGTGTTAGCACCGTGCTCCTCAGCGACCTCCTCGACCACACGCGTCACGGTGTCGATAATCTCCTTGCCCGACACGCCTGTATCGCACTGCAGCAGGCCGTCGGGAATAAGCATGCGGTCCTCGCCGGCGATCTTGCGCTTTTTGTCCACGTAGCCGATCTCCATGGTGCTCGCGCGCACAATAGCGTAGCTCGGCACCTTTTGGGAAGGATTCGGCAGAATAGCGTAGTGACGCGCGATGTCGTTGCGCACCTCGCCCTCCTCGCGGCCCACCTCGTGCATAAAGGCCTGCTTGGAGCCAAGCAGCATGACGGCAAACCAGCGGGCGTCCTCGTCATCGTCAAAGTCCGCCACAAGCACGTCGGTGGACTCGGCCTTCTCGGCTTTGGTGAGCTCGGAGGAAATGAACTCCGCAATCTGCTGCGACAGGTCCACGAACTCGCGCTCGCCAAAGAAATAACCCTTGAGCTCGCCGCCGAATGCGGAGTTCTCGGCAAATGTGGCGCGCTTGTTATCTGCCGAAGTACGGGCGCGACGCAGGTGCGTGGTCACGAAGTTGCGCACGGTACGGCTCTCGATATCGAGCTCGCGTTGGCTCATGACGTTGACGGCCGAGTCAAAGTCCAGGATATGCAAGATCGCGTGATTGATTTTCATATACGGCATTCCGTTCTAGATCGAATTGAGCACGAATCAGTATAGCGGTCGAGCCCTCTCCAAGCGCATCGAAGATTGGTGCATCGGGGACAGGTCGCTTTGCGCCAGTGGCTAGTGCAGAAGCTCGGACTGCCATGCCTCGAGCTGCTCCGCTAGGCTCTTGCCAGCGGCGGGAACGTTGAGTTCGGGGCGCTTGGGCAGCAGCGCACACTTAAGGATCGCTGCGATAGTCTGCGAAATAAAGCGGCGCGTATCCTTGTCGAAACCTTGGGCAGCCTGGAGCATCACCGGTAGGCTCTCACGCAGATTCCCAGCGATATCCGCAAACCGTTCGGCCCCCGTAGCCTCAAACACGGAGAACAGCGCGTCCACAAAGCGCTCGCGCTCGGCAGGCCCCACTGTAAGCAGCATCTCACGAATAGAACCATCAACGTATCGAGCGCCGGCAGACAGTCGCTCGCAATACACAAAGTCGCAGCCGTCGACAACCCAGCTGAAGGGATTGTGCTGCAGCAGGCTGAACTCGGTGCTCTCGACAATGGCGTAATCTTCCTGCGTCTCGAACATCATGCCGAAAATCGACGACTGGGGAAGCGTCTTGTCGATGCGACCGGACAGGCCCGCAAAGGCGTCACCGCTCAGGAACTCCTCGACAAAGCCGGGGCCATCATGGGAGAAGGCCCGCTCGATCCGGTCGCGAGCGGCATCAGAGCACATCACCGCGCCATACACCGCCAAGTTGCCGCCCTTGGAATGGCCTCCGCACAAGAGCGGTCCATCAATCGCGGCCGCCGCCTCGTCCACGTAGCGCGCCGCAGATTCCTGAGAGGGCACGGGGCACCGGAACGCCATGTTAAAGTCCTCTTTCCAGCCCACGATCGTACTGTCGGTCCCACGGAAGGAAAGGTAGCTGAATCCTGCCGGAAAGCGGAACGTCATGGCTGCAAACTGCTCCGTCGCCGTCACGTCGTTCACGGCACGATAGCCGCAAACGTGCACGCCACGGTAGCGAGGACTTGCCGCAACAGCCTCCAGCAAGGCGCGACTCTCCTCCGGATCCCACAGGTCGCCAATCATGTCCTGGTAGCACTCGGCACGTAGCAGCTCGCGCACGTCCAGCCCCTGCCAGTCGGCAAGCTCCGGCATATCACCCGGCAAGCGCAAATACGACAGCCACGCAAGCACCAGGCTGTCCACCGCGCAGAACGACCGCTCCTCAAACGAATCGAACGCCGTCTGGGCATAGGTCAAAAAGTTAGGCGAATCCGACATGCCTCTCCCCCATCAACACTGGTGCAAAGCAACCTGACCCCAATGCACCAAAAAAGGCGCCCGGGCCGTGGGGCCTGGACGCCTTCATTGTAGCCTGCTAGCAAACGAGCTTGATTTAGCAGGAGAAATCAACGCTGTCGATAATGTCCTTGAGGGCCTTGGCAGAAGCGGTGAGCTCGCCCTGCTCGGACTCGTTCAGCGGCACGGGGACGCGACAGACAACGCCATCGCGGCCGACGACGGTCGGCATGGAGATGGCCAGATCGGACAGGCCATACTCGCCCACCATGAGCGAGGAGACGGGAAGAACAGTCTGCTCGTCACGCATGACGGCAGTGCAGATACGCTTAACAGCCATGGCGACGCCATAGTAGGTGGCGTGCTTCTTCTCGATGATGGTGTAGGCGGAGTTCTTGACGTCCTCGGCGATACGCTTCTCGGCAGCCTCATGCTCCAGATGGCCGTGAAGCTCGCAGAAGGTGCTCAGCGGCACGCCGGCAACCTGAGCGCTGGACCAAGCGACGAACTCGGAGTCGCCGTGCTCGCCCATGACGTAAGCCTGGACGTCGCGCGGGTCAACCTCGACGTGGGCACCGAGCATCTGCTGCAGACGACCGGTGTCGAGCACGGTACCGGAGCCGATAACGTGGCCCTCGGGCAGGCCGGACATCTTGATAGCGGCATAGGTCAGAACGTCCACCGGGTTGGAGACGATCAGCAAGATGCCGTCAAAGCCGGACTTCTTAATCTCGGGGATGATGGACTTAAAGATGTTGACGTTCTTGTTGACCAGGTCCAGGCGGGTCTCGCCGGGCTTCTGGGCAGCGCCAGCGGTGACGACGATCATAGCGGCGTCGGCGACATCAGAGTAATCGCCGGCGTAGATCTTCATCGGCTCGGCAAACGTCATGCCGTGCGCGATGTCCAGGGCCTCGCCCTCGGCGCGGTTCTTGTCCACGTCGATGAGGACCATCTCGGAGAACAGACCACTCTGCATCAGTGCGAACGCCGAAGACGAACCGACGAAACCGCAGCCGACAATAGCGACCTTCTTCTCGTTAACCATTACAAACTCCCATCTCTCTCCACAAACAAACCGCCCAGGGCGACCCGAGCGGCTTGCCGTAATCCCAATACATCCAATCGGGACTTTGATTATGCTCCTATTCGCAGCCAAAAATCGACCGTTTGCCGAAAATGTTTGCAGAATTCGTAAAATAACTGCACGAAATCGGTTTCGAGCTATTGACTCGCAGGAACGAGTCCCTAATACAGGCCCGCCTCGCGAATAGCCTCAACAGCCAAAGCGATCTGATCGGGTGGCAGCACCAGCGCCATGCGCACGTGCCCCTCGCCCGAAGGACCAAAGCTCGCGCCCGGCGTCACGACAACGCCGGCCTTCTCCATGAGCTCCTCGCAAAACGCCATCGAATCGGTGCGGCCACAGGGGAGCTTGGCCCACACGAACATGGAGCCATGCGCGTTGGGGCGCTCCCAGCCCAGGCCCTCAAGACCATCGCACAGGGCATCGCGACGCTCCTGGTACTTCAGACGCTGCGCCTCGACCTCATCGCGCGGACCGTTCAGGCAGGCAATAGCCGCCTTCTGAATCGGGAAGAACATGCCAAAGTCGATCTGGCTGCGCAGCTTGGCAAAGGCCGAGACCACGTCCTCGCGACCGACCAAAAAGCCGATGCGGGCACCGGTGACGTTAAACGACTTGGAGAGCGAGAAGAACTCCACACCCACCTCGAGCGCACCGGGATACTGCAAGAAACTGCCGCCCGGCTCGCCGTCGAACACGATATCCGAATAGGCGTTGTCGTGGACGATCAGCAGGTCGTGCTCGCGGGCGAAGGCGATAATCTCCTCGTAGACCTCGGGCGTGCCCACCGAACCCACCGGGTTGGCGGGCAGCGACACGATCATGTACTTGGCGCGGTCGGCGACCTCGGGGTCGATGCCTGCCACATAGGGCAGGTAATTGTGCTCGGCAACCAGCGGGTAGTACTCGAGCTTGGCGTCGGCGATCTTGGCGCCCGCCTCAAAGACCGGGTAGCACGGATCGGGCACCAGAATGGTATCGCCCGGGTCGAGCAGCGCCAGGCCCAAGTGACCCACGCCCTCCTGTGTGCCGTTGCACGACTGCACCATGGACGGCGTAATGCCCGAAACGCCAAAGCGGCGCTCGTAGTAATCGCACACGGCCTGCTTGAGCTCGGGCAGGTCGCGCAGGGCGTACTTCCACATCTCGGGGTCCTGGGCGGCCTGGGTCAGCGCCTCGACCACGTGGTCGTACGGCTTAAAGTCGGGCGTGCCCACGCTCATGTTGTAAATGGTCTTGCCCTGGGCCTTAAGCGCAAGAAGCTTGTTGTTGAGCGAGGCGAAAACCTCCGCGCCAAAGCGGTCGAGACGCTGCGATGCCTGCATGGTGCCACCTTTCGATACAAAAACGCGGCGCTCCGACAAGAGCGCCGCGCGATACGGGCCATCAGATTGCAAAAGTGTAACGCTTGCATCCCCTGTTTTGGTTCAATTTAGCCAACCTGAGCCAATCGGAGCGCGGTGTTAGTCGACTGGGCGCAGCGCGTCAATCTGTGCGAGCCACAGACGCGAGCTGGCGTCGCTCGGCATGCGCCAATCGCCGCGCGGGCTGAGCGTGACCGAGCCCACCTTGGGGCCGTCGGGCAGGCAGCTGCGCTTAAACTGCTGGGCAAAGAAACGGCGGTAGAACGTTCGCAGCCACGTGTGGATGGTGGCCTCGTCGTAGACACCCTCAAAGCTCTTGAGCGCCATGCGGAAGATCTTGCCCGGCTCAAAGCCAAAGCGCAGCAGGTAATAGAGGAAATAGTCGTGCAGCTCGTACGGACCCACCAGATCCTCGGTTTTCTGAGCGATCTCGCCATCGCCTGTCGGGGGCAAGAGCTCGGGCGACACCGGCGTATCGAGAATGTCGAGCAGTGTGGTGGCGATGCGACCGCCAAAGACATCGGCAGCATAGCGAACCAGATGGCGCACGAGCGTCTTGGGCACGCTCGCGTTGACGGCGTACATGCTCATATGGTCACCGTTGTAGGTGGCCCAGCCGAGTGCCAGCTCAGACAGGTCACCCGTGCCAATGACAAAGCCGCCGGCTTGGTTGGCAAGGTCCATGAGGATCTGTGTGCGCTCACGCGCCTGGCTGTTCTCGTAGGTCACATCCTGGACGGCTGGGTCGTGCTCGATATCCTTAAAGTGCTGCTCCACAGCCGCGTGAATCGAGACTTCGCGGAAGCTCACGCCCAGGTCGCGGGCAAGTGACTCGGCATTGGACTTGGTACGATGCGTCGTACCAAAGCCCGGCATGGAGACGGCCGTGATACCGGTACGCGGCAGGCCCAAGGCATCGAACGCGCGCACGGTCACGAGCAGCGCCAGCGTGGAATCGAGGCCGCCCGAAAGGCCGATGACGGCCGCCTTGGTGCCCGTGTGGGCAAGGCGGGTCTTGAGGCCAGCGGTCTGCAGGTCGAGGATGGTCTCGCAGCGCTCGGCCAGGTCGCCGTGGTCTGCCGGGACGAAAGGCGCGCGCGGGAAGACGCGGTCGATGTCGCAGGCATCGCGCAGCGCGGGTTCCTCTGCGAGCGTGTCCTCAAACGAGAACTCAACGGTCGTGGCCTCCGGTGCATCATCCGGGCGCGTCCACGTCGTCGAGCGGCGACGCTCGGCCACCAAGCGGTCAAGATCAACATCGGCCACTGCCATGTCGCAGGTGAGCAGCTTGGTCGCGGCGAGCTTGGAGCCGTTTTCGTAGACGAGGTTCTCCCCCGCAAAGACCATATCGGTCGTGGACTCGCCCTCGCTCGCGTCCGCGTAGGCGTAGGCGCAGTACAAGCGCGCGCTCTGGTTGGAGATGAGGCTGCGGCGATAATCCGCCTTGCCGATGATCTCGTCGGAAGCAGAAGGATTGAGAATCACCGTTGCGCCGGCAAGTGCCATCTCGGTCGAAGGCGGCGCTGGCACCCACAGGTCCTCGCAAACCTCAACGCCAAGCACCATGTCCTCGGCACCCTCGTCACAGCAACGGTAGATAAGCCCCGAGCCAAGCGGCACCGGACCCTGGCCGGCAAATTCAATCCACATGGGATCGGCAGGTGCCGGAGCAAACCAGCGGCGCTCGTAGAACTCGCCATAATTGGGCAGATACTTCTTGGCCGTCAGGCCCAACAGCTCGCCAGCGCAGCACACGGCGGCGCAGTTGTAGATGTTCTCGGCCACCGCAACGGGAAGACCGACCGTAAAGACGATCGGCAGCTCGCGAGTCTCATCGAGGATGCGCACAAGCGCCGCCTCGCAGGCATGCAGCAGCGTGCGGTTATGGAACAGGTCCGCCGCGGTATAGCCGGTCAGGTTAAGCTCGGGCAGCACAAGCGCACGAACGCCGCGCTCGGCAGCCTCGCGGACAGCCGTCAGTGCCACCTCGGCATTGCCCTCGACATCGGCAACGCGAATCCGCGGCGACGCCGCCGCCACACGCAAAAAGCCATCGTTCTCAACTTGGCCGTTTAGAAAATCGTTCATGCGAGCTCCAACACATCCGTTTAGCCGCGACGAGTAGCGGCGATATAGTCCGCCTCCATTGTACTGTCAAGCTCAATCAGCGCAGATGGAGACGGGCTCACGTTAAAGACTAAAAAGCGAAGCGGCGTTTCAGCAGTAGAACGAAATCTCGTCCACGAGGAAAAATGCCTTCCATTTAGAGCAAATCAATTCATGCTGAGCGGCAATAATTTCACAAAGGTCATTAAGAGTACCCCGAGGAATCTTCGCTTTGTTGTTGGCGACAATGCAGCCACCCCTGCGAGTCAGCCAGATTTTGGCCGAATTATCTGAAGGCGCTCCCTTGCAAACATGGACATGGATTGGCTCGCCCGCTTCGTTGGACCAAAAGAAAACCCGATAGCCACCAATGAGAAATAAGCTAGGCAACTTTAGCTCCTCCGTTTGCGGCATAGCGATACAGCAGATGGGCGTTATTGCTCAGAAAAGTCTCAAAACCTCGCTTCTCCTCGTCGGTGAAGCGCCCCTCCCACATGGTCCAATTATAAGAAGGCAGCTCACAACGAGCGGAGTCGAAGCCCTCTGCCGTCGGTCGCTCAAAATGCACAATAACCTTTTCGATGTCGCCATCGACAATCAGGTCAGAATGGACGACCTCAGTGCCGTCTTCGAATGTCATATACGGATACATCACGGCAACCACCTCGCAATCGTTTATCCAGTTTAGCATCAAGCACTCACGCCAAAAACGGCGAGCGCCCTTGATAACTTGATGGTATCTGACAAACGACATATGCGTTTCACATTGAATGGGTACCCTGATGGCTGCATGAAACGAAGCAGATTTACACCGGGAGGACCCCGTATGACGACTAAGTACACCGATGCGCCGCGCACGCGCGTCATGACGCCGGCGTCTCTGAACAACGGTGTTCACGAGAACCATTCCATCGGCCAGACCATGGCCATCGCGCCCAAAAAAGGCCTGTTCGATGATATTTCCATTCCCCAGATCATCGCCGGTGCCGCAGCTGCGGCCACAAGCGTTGCGCTGGCCTCCAAGATTGGCATCGCCGGCTCGGTGATTGGTGCCGCCGTGAGCTCGGTCATCACCGTCGTGTCTTCGCAGGTCTATCGCCACTTTATCTCCGCCAGCGCCGAGGCCATCAAAGGAACGCACGCCGCCGTCGACTACCCCGCCGGCGCCTATGAGCCCGTCGAGTCCAATGCCAACGAGCACCTCGGCGGCGCCGCGACCACGCAGGAGATGCGTCAGGTTGCGGGACGCGCGACCACGGCCCGCGTTGCCCCTAACAGCTTGCGCGCCAAGGCCGCGGCAGAGCGCAGCCAGACGCAAAAGAAGGTCATCATCTTCTCCGTCGCGATTGCGATCGTTGCGGTCATCGCCTGCGCCGGCGCCATTCTTATCACCACTGCCGGCGAGGGTTTGGGTGAGCGTCCCGAGCCAATCCTTTCGTCGCGCACGACCGAGAGCGATGCAAACGGCAACGATCAATCGCAGGACCAGCAGGCACAGTCGGGCGAAACGCAGGACAGCTCCACCTCCGCCGATTCGTCTTCGAACACCCAAAACCAGTCGCAGGGCACCGATTCCTCTACGACCAACAACGGCACTCAGTCCGGCACAACTGACTCAAGTCAGACGACCGACGGCTCACAGCCGAGCACGGGCGACCAGACGAGCGGCAACACATCGGGGACGGGCACAGCCGACAGCAACAACAGCAGCAGCTCAAACGGTACCGCATCTGGCACAACGTCTGACAGCGCAAGCCAGGGCGCGGCATCGGGCAACTAGGCGCTCCATCCCACAGATAGACGACCTGTTTAACGGGCGCGAATCAACAACGGTTCGCGCCCGTTTGCCTTAGGCGCCGCCGTGGCTGACCCCGGGCGATGGTAAGATGCTCTACGTGTGTAAAGAGGAGATTTGCCATGAGCAAGACAATAGTTAAGCCCGCGCTTTCACTGGGCAACCATATCTATCTGTATCGCCTGCTGCGCGATGCAATTGGATGCGGCAAGCAAACGTTTATGACGCAGGTCGAAGAGGCGCTCGCCGCCGGCGATATGGCCGCCTACGACCTGGGCTTTGAGTCCACGCGCGAACTGCTCGAGGAACTCGACGACTGCATTAAGCTGACCGTCTTTAAGGGCGGGCGACTGTATGCTACCGTCATCGCCAACGAGGCCTGGGACGCCGCCCTTGCCAAGGGCGAGGACAAGCCCAAGGCTGCCAAGGGCGTCAAACAGTCCTACAAAAAGAAAAAGCGCGGCGAGAAAGATCTGAAGGCCGTGCGCCCCAAGCACGTCAAACGCCCCGAACCCGAGCCCACCGTTGAGGTCGAGGCAGCAGTGGAACCTGAGGCGGAGGCTGAAGTCGTTATTGAGGCAACGGTAGAAATCGAAACCGAGATTGCCGCCACGGCTAATTCCGAAGCCACGCCCGAGCAGGAGGCCATCGTGGAAGCCGACGAGGCCCCCGATTCGGCGACCGAAGAGCCCGCCGGCCAGCCCGAGACACCTGCGTTCCAAAACAGCGATGTCTTTGGCGACGATGCCGAGGATGGTCAGCCCGACGAGGCCGTTGAACAGGGCGCCCCCGCAGCAAAGCCGGAGCTCGAAGCGCCCCAACCCGCCATTTCGCTCACGGTGGTCTACGACCCCGAGAACGCCAACGCCGGCATCACCACCATGGCATCCACGCCCGTCGAGGCAAAGCCGAGTGTCGAGAACGAGAATGCGGCGCAGGTTAAAGTTGAAACCGCAACTGCAGACGTGCCCGATACGGTGAAACCGGCAGATTCCATGGCTGAACCGGAGGCGACAATGGAGTCCGCACCCGCCACCGAACCCGTGCCCGTACCCACTTGCGACCAGGCCCCCGCGCCTGCACCTGCTTCGGTCCCCGCTGCGGCACCAATCCCTGCGCCCGCGCCACCGGCCATTCCCGAGGGCTTCCCTGTCGATTTCGCAACCGAAGTCTTCTGCCCCAGCCCGCTGTTGCACCAGCTGTCGACCTATCTCCCCTACGGCGCCGACACACTCGGCATCGTCGGCGAGTACTACTGGATCGCCCGCGAGCGCGGCACCATCGACGCCGCACGCAACCGCGCGAGCTTCCCGCTGTGCTACACGCAGGCCGGCGAACGCCGCGAAGTCACCGTGCGCATCCGCCGCAACACCACCGGCGGCCTCGGCGCCGCCTGGACCATCGACAAAGTCGAAGAATCCGAGCAGTAACGACAAACGGCTCAAATCCAAACCCGGATTTGAGCCGTTTTTATTGTGCCAATCAGGCCGCGCTCAGCTGCAAATGGACACAATGCCCATGCGCCTATTTACGAATGAGCGCATATCCCTCAAAGGGTCGAAGTTCCTGCAGGTCCTCAACATCCCCATAAGAGCGCAACAGCACGTCCCACTCCCCTTGAGCCAGCAGTTCCCGGACTTCCGGGCCCACCTCGCTCATATCATCGGAGAAATTGGCAACCACAAGCATCGATCCAGGCGCGGACATGTCTTCGATCGTCGCCACCGACGCATCATAGGGCTCTCCGACAGGAAGATTGCCAAATCGCCCATACGCGAGCACGGGCGCACTGTCCGCGTCAACAAAACGGACCTTGCCCGTCGCCACCACAGGCAACTCGTGCCGCAGCTCATTCACCTGACGATAGAACTCAAAAATTGAATTCGAAACGCCCACTTCGAGCTCCGCCGTTATCTCATCTTGGCTACAATCCTTCGCATCGCGAGCCATCGGAACCCAAGGCTCAGCGATCGAAAAACCATGGTGCACCTCGCCATTCCACTGCATAGGCAGGCGGCCGTTATCGCGCGAATGCATGTTAATGATCGCGAGCGCCTCTTCGGGTGCCTTTCCCTGCTCGAGCAAGATGCGGTAATAGTTGCGGCTCTCGACATCGTTGAACTCTTCGATGCTCGTAAAGTGTGCGTTGGTCGAGCCCAGCTCGTCGCCTTGATAGATATAGGGCGTGCCGCGCAACAGGTCCATAAAGAGCGCGAGCATCTTTGCCGCGGGAATGCGCAGGGAACCGTCGGTCCCAAAACGCGAGAGGGCGCGTGGCTGGTCGTGATTGTCCCAGAACACGGCATTCCAACCACCGCCCGCCTGCATACCCTCCTGCCAGGCGGCAAGAGTCTTTTGCAACAGCGCGAAGTCAGGAACCTTGTTTACCCACTTCCTCCCGTTCTCAAAATCGACCTTAAGATGATGGAAGTTGAAGGTCATAGCGAGCTCGTGGTTTTGAGGCTGCGTATATCGAATGCAGGCCTCAAGGCCCGTCGAATTCATCTCTCCGACCGTCATCATGCCCTCGATGCCGCCCTCACGCACCAGCTCCTGGATGTAGCTGTCCACACGCGCACCGTCCGTGTAAAAGCGGCGACCATCGCCCTTGTAGTCGTCTTCCCATGAATCTGGCTTATCAATGAGATTGATTACGTCGAAGCGAAAGCCGTCGACGCCCTTCTCGCGCCAAAAACGCAAGACATCGGCAACCTCGTGCCTCACTTCAGGATTTTTCCAGTTGAGGTCGGGTTGGCCCGGGTCAAATAGGTGCAGGTACCATTTGCCAACATGAGGTTCCCAGGTCCAGGCGGGACCGCCAAACTTCGAATCCCAGTTGCAGGGAAGCTCACACGGTGTCCCCTCTTCAAAAATAAAGTAGTCCTGGTAGCGCTTGTCGCCCGCGATGGCGCGCTGAAACCACTCATGCTCGCTCGAAACATGGTTAAATACCATGTCGAGCATAAGGCCGATGCCGCGCGCATGCGCCTCGCGCGAAAGCTCTTCGAACTCCTCCATGGTTCCAAATCGTGGATCGATGCTTCGGTAATCGGCCACGTCGTAGCCGTTGTCCTTTTGCGGCGAGACAAAAAATGGGGTTATCCAGAGGTAATCGATACCAAGCTGCTTGAGGTAGTCGAGCTTTTGCGTGATGCCGGGCAGATCGCCCCAGCCGTCGCCATTAGAATCGTTAAAGCTCTTGGGATAGATTTGGTACACGACCTTATTACTGATATCGAGCATTGCTCGTCCTCGCTCATCACCAGGGAATATGAAATACAAGAGCGCCGCTGATGGGCAAAGCCACCGCGGCGCTCATAGGGCACGTAGGGTTACTTATCCTGAGCGGCCAACTCCGCGCGAATCTCGGCGGCACTGGCCTCGGCCTCCTCGCGAATGCCCTTCTTGGAGCCCACGATAACCGTCAGAACAAAAGGAACGACCAGCACGATGAGCATACAAACCGCAAACATCGCCCAGCTGTCAGGCTGCATCGAAAGGATTCCCGGCAGGCCACCGACGCCAACGGCGTTTGCGGTGCAGTTTGTCACCACGCTCAAAAGACCAGCAAGGGAGGAGCCAATCATGGCACACACAAACGGGAACATGTACTTTAGGTTGACGCCGAACATGGCAGGCTCGGTAACACCCAGGTAGCAAGAGATGATGGCGGGGATATTTACCTGCTGGTCACGATCGTTGGAACGCTGCAGGTACGCCATGCCCAATACAGCCGAGCCTTGCGCGATATTGGAAAGCGCGATCATGGGCCAAAGCATAGTGCCACCAAAATCGGCAATCAGCTGCAGGTCGATGGCGTTAGACATGTGGTGCAGGCCGGTAATAACCAGCGGCGCATAAAACGCACCAAAGAGAGCGCCGAACAGGGCACGGAACGGGCCGGTGATGCCGGCGTAAATGATGGCGGAGATACCGCTACCGAGCCACCAGCCAATGGGTCCAAGGACAAAGTGGGCGGCCATGACGGCAAGCAGCAGGCTGCAGAACGGAACGACGATCATCGAGACGACCTCGGGCGTGATCTTGCGGAAGAAACGCTCCAAGAAGCCAAGTGTAACTGCGGCGAGAATCGCGGGGATGACCTGCGCCTGATAGCCGATCATATTGACCTGGGCAAAGCCAAAGTCCCAATGCGGAATCTGATCAGCCGGCGTGCCGGCAACGGCATAGGCGTTAAGAAGTTGCCCGGAGATGAGCGTCAGGCCCAAAACGATACCGAGCATAGGCGTGCCACCCATCTTTTTGGTGACCGACCAACAGATGCCTACTGGAATGCCAGTATGGAAGACTGCCTCGCCGATCAACCATAAAAAGCTGTCGACGCCAGCCCAAAATTGACTCAGCTGCACGAGCGTCTGCGTACCGTCGCCAAACACATACAACGAATCAATGCAATTGCGGAAACCGAGAATGAGGCCGCCGACGATAACAGCGGGAATAATAGGTGCAAATACCTCGGCGATAACCGTCATGGCGCGCTGAATGGGATTCTGGTTTTGGACGGCGGCAGCCTTGGCTGCGTCCTTGCTCACGCCCTCGATTCCGGCAATCTCAGTAAACTCCGAATAGTAGGCTTTGACGTCGTTACCGATGATGACCTGGAACTGCCCAGCCTGCGTAAAGCTGCCCTTGGTATATGGAAGCGCCTCGATACTCGGCACGTCGGCCTTCGATTCATCGTTGAGCACGAACCTCATGCGCGTCATACAGTGGCTCACAGCGGCAATATTGTCCTTGCCTCCCACCAGCTCGAGCAGCTTGGTCGCGTCGTCCGCATACTTGCCCATGCGTTCCTCCTTTTGCGTTATTCGATAGAACCGTAGGTGGCCAACCCATCTATTGGATAGCGACTTATTTGAATAAGTTGCTATCCAACAATTAGTTTAATCACATTGATTCTATGCTGCTCGACTTATTTGAATAAGTGGATGAACGGTCGTTTTTGCGCGCTGAACGGCAGGCATCATGCTCGAACGGTATGCTCGAACGGTATACTGAAATACAACTTATTTAAATGATTCAAAGGACAGCTATGAAAGCCATTTGGCAAGGTATTTACAACGATGTCAAGGGCGACATTCTTGAGGGGACGTATCCGTTTCAGTCGTTTCTCCCCTCCGAGGCCCAACTCGTTCAAAAATACGAATGCTCGCACAACACGCTTCGACGCGCGCTCACTGCGCTCGCCGACGAGGGGCTGGTGCAACCAATTCATGGCAAGGGCGTCCGCGTCATCTGGCGCCCACGCAGTCGCGCCCTGTTTGAGGTTGGAGGTATCGAAACATACGACGAGTCCGTCAGACGCATGGAGCTTGATTCCGAAACAAAGGTGACGCTCTTTGAGCAAGTCAAAGCCACCGAAAAGGCAGCCCACAGAACGGGGTTTGAAGTCGGGTCAGATCTCATTCATCTCGAGCGCGTTCGTTCCATAGCCGGTTGCCCAGTCATTCACGATGAAAGCTATTTTTTGGCAAGCGACGTACAGGGGCTCGATGCCGATAAGGCCTCAAGCTCCATTTATCGATATCTCGAGCAGGACCTTGGCCTTAAGATTGCCCAAAGCAGTCGCCAAATAACCGTCGAACCCGCCACCAAGCGCGACTATGAGCTGCTGGACCTTCCCGAAGGCTGCTACATGGCCGTTGTGTCCAACCAAGTCTTTACCGCCGCCGGAGAAATGTTCGAATACACCTGTTCGCGACACCGCCCCGACTACTTTATCTTTCACGATATCGCTCGACGCAAATAGCAGCGAAAAACGGCTCAAATCCAAACCCGGATTTGAGCCGTTATTACTACGCATCTGCGATGTTACGTAACCAAACCAGCAATAAACCTAGTCGCGCGTGAGCTTGCGATGAATACGATGCGGCTGGGCTGCGTCCTCGCCCAGGCGCTCGATGCGGTTGGCCTGATAGGCCTCGAAGTTGCCCTCGAACCAGTACCAGTTGCCCGGGTTCTCGTCGGTGCCCTCCCATGCCAAGATGTGCGTGGCGACACGGTCCAGGAACATACGGTCGTGGCTGATGACAACCGAGCAACCCGGGAACTCGAGTAGCGCTGCCTCGAGCGAGGACAGGGTCTCGACGTCCAGGTCGTTGGTGGGCTCGTCGAGCAGCAGCAGGTTGCCGCCCTGCTTGAGCGTGAGCGCCAGGTTCAGACGGTTGCGCTCGCCGCCGGAAAGCACGCCGGCGCGCTTCTGCTGGTCCTGACCCTTAAAGCCAAAGCTCGCCACATAAGCACGGCTCGGAACCTCGGTCTCACCGACCATCATGTGGTCCAGGCCGTCCGAGACGACCTCCCACAGGTTCTTGTCGGGGTCGATGCCCTCACGGTTCTGGTCGACATAGGAAATCTTGACGGTCTCGCCTACCTCGAGCTCGCCCGAAGTCAGCGGCTCCAGACCCACAATCGTCTTGAACAGCGTGGTCTTACCGACGCCGTTGGGACCGATCACGCCCACGATGCCGTTGCGCGGCAGGGTAAACGAAAGGTCGTCGATGAGCACACGACCGTCGAACTCCTTGTGCAGGTGATGGGCCTCCAGGACCTTGTTGCCCAGACGCGGGCCCACAGGGATGCGGATGTCGGTCCAGTCGAGCTTCTGGCTTGCGCGGGCCTCGGCCTCCATCTCCTCGTAGCGAGCCAGACGGGCCTTGTTCTTGGCCTGGCGAGCCTTGGGCGAGCTGCGCACCCACTCGAGCTCGGCCTCCATGCGCTTGGCGAGCTTGGCGTCACGGTTGCCCTGGGCCTCGATACGCGCGGCCTTGGTCTCCAGATACGTGGAGTAGTTGCCCTTGTAGGGATAAAGGTGACCGCGGTCGACCTCGCAGATCCACTCGGCAACGTTATCCAAGAAGTAGCGATCGTGCGTGACGGCAAGCACCGCGCCCTGATAGTTGTGTAGGAAGTGCTCGAGCCACAGGATCGACTCAGCGTCCAGGTGGTTCGTGGGCTCGTCGAGCAGCAGCAGGTCGGGAGCCTCGAGCAGCAGCTTGCACAGGGCCACGCGACGACGCTCGCCGCCAGAGAGCACGTTAACCGGCATGTCGGAATCAGGCAGCTGCAGGGCGTCCATGGCCTGACCGAGCTTGGAATCGATATCCCAGCCGTCGGCGGCGTCGATCTCGTCCTGGAGCTTGCCCATCTCGGCCATAAGGGCGTCCATGTCGCAATCCGGGTCGCACATCTCCTCGCCAATCTTGTTGAAGCGATCGACCTTGGCGATCATATCGCCAAATGCCATGCGCACGTTCTCGATGACGGTCTTGTCGTCGTCGAGCGGCGGCTCCTGCTGCAGAATGCCAACGGTGTAGCCAGGGGTAAGCCTTGCATCGCCGTTAGAAACCTCTTCGATACCAGCCATGATCTTGAGCAGGGTCGACTTGCCCATGCCGTTGGGGCCCACGACGCCGATCTTGGCGCCGGGATAGAAGCTCAGGGTCACGTCGTCAAGGATCACCTTGTCGCCATGGGCCTTACGAGCCTGATACATCTGGTAGATAAACTCTGCCATTTGCCTGTCTTATCCTTTCTACCTGCTGTTTCCCAATTCTTGTTTCGCTTTAATAGAAACGAAATGAGGAAATCAACTCTGAAGCTAAACGAAAAGGGGCATGGTTGCCCACACCCCCTAATACTACCTGGGAAAAGTCCCCTAGAGCATATCTAGACCTGCGTACGCTAGTTTTCCGCAACCTTAGCGAACGGCTCGCTGGGCTTTTCGCCACAGCAGATACGAATAGACGTATGCGGCTCCAGCCGCCCCAAACGCCAGAATCGCGATCGCCGCGGCTGTGACCTCGCTCGAAAGCACACTGCCCGCCACGCCCATCACGATGAGTCCTATGCCCAGCACCATAAAGCAGGCGCCGCCAAAACGCTGCGTACGGCGCCAGTTCTCGGGGTCGGCAAGCGCCCAGGGCGTCTTGATGCCAAGCGTATAGTTCTGCTTTACGCGCGGCAGGTAGTTGCCCATGCCAATAAAGAGCAGACCAATGGCGCCGGAAATCAGCAAGTTGACCGTTCCAACGGCGGGAACTACACCCCAAACCGTAAGCTCCCCCAGCCAGCTTACGGCACACATGAGCAGCGTGAAAGCAATCACAAAGCCCTGATAGAACTTGCCCGAGGTCCGATATGCTTCGCCCTTAGGGTCAATGCGCGGCACCACATAGAACATTGCGAGAAACACCAGCGGCAGTGCGCCGAGCACCGAGGCCATCCAGCTGGGACCCCAGCCGTTAACGGCACCATTCGCTCCCCAATGCGTGGGGATCTGCGCAGGCAGGCTCGGCATCACCAAGAGGTGCGCCGCCATGTTGACCGCGCACAGCACGGCAAGCGCGACCCATACGCGCGACGATACCCCCGTGGCGTGAATGCCCTTGTTTTCGTTATTCATCCTTATCACCTTCAGTGTTTGTAAAGCCCATAAACCAGCCAATCAAGTCCTGCATGACGGTGGTGTTTAAGCTGTATACGATGTTTTGACCATGACGTTCATCGGTCACCAGCCCAGCATTCTTAAGCGTTGCCAAGTGATGGCTGAGCGACGGTTTGCTGATGTCGAAATGCTCGGCAAGCTCCCCCGCCGTGCAATTGCCCTCGCGCAGCAGTTCCAAAATGCGCCGCCGCGTTGGATCGGCCAGTGCCTTAAAACCCTCTCCCGGCATAGAACCTCCTCTCACCAGTTCGTTCGACGCGCACACTATACTCGATATTTAGATGTTTGTCTAATTATCTAATATCAACTTAGCATAGAACATTCGTTCGGTTTTAGATACAATAGGGCCGGAAGCAGATGGGCAAGCTCCTCTCTACCCGAGAAGGAGATGGACTATGAGTATTGACGATGTCCTGACGTTGTTATTGCTTGTAATCGCGGCCGTGGAGCTCGGCATCCACATTGGAGGTCGAATGAAATAGCCGCCCCCGCGTAATGCGAAGACGGCCACTTCTCACGCCATAAACGTGTTTCGGAGTTGGCCACCCGCTGCAACGGGTGCCATCTGCTTCAATCTTATGCGAACCTCATCCTTATTTCAACAGGCCCACAGACCCCAAACGAAACCGCGATAAACGCGATAATACCTATAATGGCGATAGCTAAACGTGTATTTCACTTCCCCATCGGAGGATATCTATGACCGAAACCGTAGCCGCCGCGCCCGTCGAGACGCGCGACACCAAGCTCGAGATCATCATGGGCCGCGAGGCACTCGATAAGCTCGCCAACGCCACAGTGTTGGTACTCGGCTGCGGCGGCGTGGGCTCCAACTGCTGTGAAGCGCTCGGCCGCGGCGGCATCGGCCATTTCGTAATTCTGGATAAAGACATCGTTGCGCCCAGCAATATCAACCGTCAGGCCATCGCTTTTCACAGCACCATCGGCAAGCGTAAAGTTGATGTCATGGAGGCCATGATCCATGACATCAACCCTGCCGCCACCGTCACCAAGCGCACCGAATACCTGCTGAGCGACAACATCGACGAATTCTTCGCGAGCGTTTTGGAGCAGACAGGCGGCAAGCTCGACTACGTTATCGACGCCATCGACACCATCTCGGCCAAGCTCACCGTTGCCAAATACGCTCAGGACCACGACATTCGCTTGGTAAGCTCCATGGGCGGAGCCAATAAGCTCCATCCCGAATGTCTGCGTTTTGCCGACATCTTCGATACGGTGCGCGACCCTATGAGCCGCATCATGCGCAAAGAGTGCAAGAAGCGCGGCATCAAGAGCCTACACGTGCTGTTTAGCTGCGAAGAGTCGGTTAAGACCCAGCCCCGCGACCCTTCCAACATCCACGAACGCACTGAACTTGGAACCGCCAGCTTTATGCCGCCCATCATGGGCCAGATGATTGCCGGCGAGGTCATTCGCCAGATCAGCGGACGCGGCACCGAGCGCGTGCGCGCCGATGGCCAGCGCTTGGACTAGTAAGGCACGCCGCGATGGAGTTACAGATCTTTGATGCTCACTGTCATTTGGATCTCATGTCCGACCCAAACACCGTTGCCCGCGAAGCCGCAGCGATGGGACTGGGGCTCTTTGATTTCGGCGTCGATCCGCGCGATTTTGCGGGGGCGAGAGAGCGATCCGGCAACAACAGCCATGTCATCGCAGGGGTTGGCCTCCATCCCTGGTGGGTTGCCGACGGCCGATGCGGAACCGCCGAGGTCAACCTGCTCTGTGAACTCGCCAGCCGGGAACGTTTTATTGGCGAGGTCGGGCTCGACTTTTCATCACGTTTTGCGGGCACCGAGGGAATCCAGATGCAGGCATTTGAACGGCTTTGCCAGACGCTGTCGCAGTCTCCACTTCCTGACCGTGTTCTGTCCATTCACGCCGTTCGCGCGGACGGAGCTGCTTTGGACATTTTGGAGTCGAGCGGCCTTCTCGACCGCAGTACCAACTCCCCCACCATCATCTTCCACTGGTTTAACGGCACCTCGGACGAGCTCATCCGTGCGCGCCACGCAGGCAGCTTCTTTTCCATCAATGAACGCATGCTTGCGACCAAACGCGGACGCGAATACGCGCGACAGATTCCGCTCGACCGTTTACTGCTCGAAACCGATGCGCCGGCCGAACCAGGCGCGGAAACATCCGCGCGACAGCTCGCCGATTCACTTATACGAACATCCGAGATCATTGCCGCGCTTAAAAACTGCGCCGCGGAGAGCGTCAAGTCGGTCGTTCTGAGAAATTCCCACTCCATTTTCGACTTCCACTGACCCCAGTGGGCAAAAATGCCAAATATGAGTACTGTTGCAAAGCTGGTCTCATTATTTTGCAAAGAAACAACGCCTTGATAATGTACAGTCGTTCATTATCAAGGCGTTTCAGTATGCTCAGGGGCATGTTAAACAGCTTCTACCCGCTCACTGACGCTCAACAAGGACCTCAGGAGCCAGATTTTGCTGTTACTAAATTAGTGGCAGTACTCATATTTAACGTTTTTTGCCCACAGGGTCCCAGAGAGGTGCCAACGCGCCTCCCCGGGGCGACTCAACTACTCGGAAATCGGAGCTCCGTGACCCCAAGAGCCCTCCATGCCACACACGGTCGAAGCAAAACCTGCCGCAAAATCGAGTGCATGCTCAATGGCCTCGGGCCCGCCCTCGCCACGCTTGGCGGAATCGAGATAGCACATCAAAAAGGACGTTAGGAACGAGTCACCAGCTCCCATGGTGTCCTTCATGTCCGCTACAGGCTTCGCTGGCTGGCGATAGTAGCGCTCGCCGTCATAGGCGATGCAGCCCTCGGCACCCGCCGTTGCAGACACAAAGCGCGGACCCAGGTTTTTAACCCAAGCGAGGCGCTCGCGAATCTCATCTTCGCTCGCGGCATCCGCAGCGCTCAAAAAGGCAAAGTCGACAAACGGAGCAATCTGCTCGTAATACTCGTCGGTGGAATCGTCCGAGAAATCAAACGAAACGGTAATGCCCGCCGCCTTCAGCTTAGGGAACTCACGCTCGGTGAAGCAGTAGTTGCCCGAGTGAACTACGTCGAACTGCTTCATGTATGCCAGGTCAAAGCGATCGAGCACATAGCGCGCATCACCGCGGATGCCGCCCTCGTTCGACCCGAGGAACACACGGTCGCCGTCAACAACGGTCACGCGTGCCGCACCGTTCTCGCCAATGAGCTGCTTGCACTTGGCGAGCTCCACGCCCTCGTCCTCAAGACTCGCAATGACATGCTCGGCTGCAGCATCATTTCCAAAGATGCCCATGTAGGCAGAGCGCAAAGCGCCGCACCTCTTGGCATAGACGGCAAAATTCACCGCATTGCCACCCGGATACATCGTGTGGATATGCTCGTAGCGGTCGACGACATTATCGCCAAATCCCAGCGCGCTCACGTTAAATGCCATGACAACGCTCCCCTCTCGTGCGGACAAAACCATTGTAATGGCAGCCGCTCCGCCCTGGTCCTACGCGAGCTCCAGCAAATCCGGCAGCTGGTCGATAATCTTGTCGGCCGTATCCTGGCTAAAGCCAAAGCGCTCCTCGCGCTTGGCGATTACCGTCAGTCCCGCTCGTTTGCCAGCAGTGATGCCATACACCGAGTCCTCCACGCAGCAGCAATGGTCAGCAGGCAGCGCCAAGCGGTCTATAGCATGCAGGTAGATATCGGGCTCGGGTTTGCTGCGCTTGAACTGCTCGCCCGAGACCAAAAACTCAAAGTAATCACGGATGCCGCAGGTGTTCAGCACCTCCTCAATATTGTTGAGGGGCGACGACGAAGCCAGCGCAACGCGAACCCCACAGTCTTTAAGCCCCGCCAGCGTCTCAGAGACGCCGGGATTGAGCAGTTTGCTGTAATCACAGGGATAGGCGCTGGCCCACACTTCATAGCGAGCTTCGGCATCAGCGGGCTCAAGGACGCCCGCCCCTGCGCGCTTGTACCACTCTACAAGCACCTGCTGAAAATCTTGATGCGACGAGCCCACGATTGCATTAAGCTCGTCACGCGTTACGGAAATCTGCAGGTAGTCGATAAACTTCTCGAGCTCCTGCTGATAGTAAAACTCGGTATCGACCAAAACGCCGTCCATGTCAAAGATAACGGCGTCGAACGGAAATGCGGACACGGCACCCTCCCTAACAAAAAGGCGCCCGCAAGCGGACGCCCGAACCATGCACTATCGGCGATTCTAACCCAGCAGCTTGTCGAGTGCCACCGCGATGCCGTCTTCGTTGTTATTGGCGGTCACCATCTGAGCCACGGCCTTGACCTCATCGACGGCGTTACCCATGGCAACACCCGTGCCCGCCCACTCGATCATGGACTTATCGTTCTGGCCGTCGCCAAACGATACGACCTCGCTAGCATCGATGCCAAGCTTGGGCAGAGCGCCCTGAAGCGCACGTGCTTTATCGATACCGGGCGCCGTAAACTCAAAGTACCAGTCGGCGGTAAACATACCCGAAAGCGTCTCGGTAAAGGGTGCGTACATCTCCTCGTAATGCGCCTGCAGGTAGGCCGGATCGCCCGCGGTGAGCAGCTTGTCCACCGGATAGGCATCCGCGACCTCATGAAGGCTCTCGACCTCGCGGATCTTAAGGTCGCACGCATCGCGCTCATACTTGACGATGTTCTTCTGCGAGCCGTCCGGCAGCGTAATCATGCAGCGATACGAGTCCTCAACGTGCAGGTCGCGCCCGAGCGAAATCATGGGAATCACGTCAAAGTTGCGCAGGTGATCGAGCAGGCGATGCAGCTCATCGACCGGCATGGCCTGGTCGAACAGCACCTCGTCGGTCTGGGCATCGACTACGTGTGCACCGTTAAAGGCCACGAGCAAGCCATCGTGATTGTGCAGGCCGAGCTCCTGACCAAGGGCACGAAGGCCCCATGCAGGACGGCCCGAAGCCAGAATGAGCTTGATACCCGATTCCTGCGCCGCGAGCAGCTTCTCGCGCGTGCGCGGGCTAATCATCTTCTGGTCGTTGGTGAGCGTACCGTCGATATCCATTGCGATGGCTTTGATTGCCATATATGCCTCCTTGCGTTGAGTTTGCCGCGCACCATCATATCCGAGCCAAGCATCCCCCGAAGAACATTTTTGAAAAAGATACTTGCCAAATCGCTGGAGCCTGATTAAGTTAAAGATGACCGTAACGTTGGTCACCGTTTGATCGAGCATATTCAGTTTCAGTTTTCAGCGTGTAAGAGAAAGAAGATCGGCATATGAACACCAAGCATCTTTTATCGACAATTAAATAACGGAGCAAGACCGCCCGAGGCGCTCGCTAACGTCAGCTGTCCCGTCTAAGCACGGAGCACGCCCATCACCCGACAAACGTCCTTCGAGCATATTGGCCCCATAGCACCCAATCCAGCACATCAAGAACCGCAAGCACATCACCAACGACACCCAGCACATCACTCGCAAGCAAGCACATCACAGATTGGAAACGCCATGAACACCCATCCCCAAACCGCCGGCACCGTTCTCCAGGCCCGCATCGACCGTGCCCTGCACGGCAGATACGACACCGACTTCGCCGCTGCAACGATCGCAAACTTTGCCCTGCTGCCCGTCGACGAGGCACTGAGTAACCACGAGTTTTCGGCGAATCGCTGCGCCGAGATCATGGACGATTCAGCCGTCCGCGAGCTAACCGACCCTTATCTCGGACCCCACGGCAAAACCGACGGCCCGTATACCATGGGCCATCTGGCGCATATGATCACGGCACTCGATACCAAGTTGCGACTCGACATGGACGACGAGACGCGGATGACATTGATGGACCATCGATACGATCTGCAGAACGCGATAACGCTTCCCATCCATGACCTTGCCATGGGCCTCAAAGCCCTGGAGGCGCGGCATCAGCAGGCGGTCTGCGGGCAAGATGACGTGCAGGGCCCGCCGGGCATCATGGTGCTCGACCGCGAACGCTACAACCGCGCAACCGCCCGGTTTCAAGCCGGCCCGACAACGGTGCGCACCCTGATCGACATGCTCCGCGTGCTGAGCCTCAATCGTCTATTCGACGGCTACCGGGCACTGGCGCCTGCTGGCCTTCGCGCTCAAACGATCCGGATTATCGATATCCAACAGCGACAGTTCAAGCGTTACCGCGACGATCGGGAGATGAGCCAAGGCATCGTTCACTTCTACCAGAAGCGCTACGACCCCAACGAGTTTCCCGACGTTCTCGAACGCCAGCTGCGTCTCGTCTACACCGCGCCCATTGCTGCATTGATGCGATTGGGCGCATTCGACGAGTCACTGGCAAAAGCCGCCGACCGCAAAGTCACAACGGAGCTTGAGCGCAGGCTCGAACATGCCTTTGAGTTTTAGCACCAGCTTCACCAACCCAAATAGAACCTCGTCCTACGTTAAGAAAGGAACCTTCGTGGACACCACTCAGACCCCTGTCATCAGCCCGCTCACGATGCGCGAGTCGGCTCGTGGCATAACGCTCACTTCCGTCTACGACGAGATGCTCGCCCGACGTGAGCTTTCCGTCGTGGGCGACATCAACAGTTCGATGGCGCACGATCTGTGCCAGCAGATTCGCCTGCTCGAGGCCGCAGACCCCACGGCCCCCATCACGGTCTTTGTTGCCAGCCCCGGCGGCAACGTGCGCGCCGGCCTCGCCATCTACGACACCATGCGCCTCTCGCCGTGCCCCATCCACACCATCTGCCCGGAGTTTGCGGCCTCTATGGGCGCCATCATCTTTATGGGTGGCGACGAGCGCCGTATGGCGCCTCATGCCGAGCTCATGATTCACGACCCGCTCATCCCGCAAGGAGCTGGGGGGTCGGCCCTAGCACTCCAGGAAACAAGCCGGCGTCTCATGCAGACCCGCAAGGCCCTGACGCAAATCCTGTCTGATCGCAGTGGCCTTTCGGCCAAGCGTATCCAAACACTCACGGCAAAGGATACGTACCTTTCGGCCGAGCGCGCCGTCGAGCTCGGCTTTGCCCACAGCATTCTCACCTCGACCAAGGAGACCGCCCATGTCTAACCTCAACGCAGCTCTGCACGCCCCGGCCCCCACCATCCTTGCGCAAGCCCACACACTCTCGTGTGACACGCGTCAAACGGGCCTCAACAACAATATGCTTGTAATCGGGCCTTCGGGCGCCGGCAAGACCCGCAACGTTCTTAAGCCTAACCTGCTGCAGATGAATGCGAGCTATATCGTGCTCGATACCAAGGGGACGCTCTGCCGCGAAGTCGGCCCCGCGCTTGCCGCGCACGGCTATCGTGTACAGCGCCTCAACTTTGCCGATCTTGACGATGCGACCACACTGCCCGAGGACATCGAGCAGTGTGGCTACAACCCGCTCAACCACATCCGCCGCACCAAAGACGGCAAGCCCAACCAGCAAGACATCATCTCGGTCGCCAAGGCCATCTGTCCAGTCGAGGACCAAACCCAGCCGTTTTGGGACCATGCAACAGCCAACCTGCTTTCCTGCCTGATCGCCTATGTGTGTGAACAGCTGCCCGTGGAGGAGCAGACGTTTTCATCGGTGATCGACCTTTGCGAACATCTCCAAGACCGCGCCACGACACGCCTTTTCGACGACCTGCAGACCACCGACCCCACAAGCTACGCGCTCTCACTTTGGCGGCGCTACTCACCCACCATCACGGCCGAAAAGATGCACGCAAGCATCATGGGCATCCTTGCCGAAAAAGTCATGTGCCTGGGCTTTGATGGAGCACGCCGTCTATACACCGATGCGAATCAGATCGATTTCACAGCTCTGGGATGCGAGCGTCGAGCGCTCTTCGTCACCGTCAGCGATCTCGACCGTAGCCTCGATCCGCTCACCGACCTGTTTGTAACGCAGGCCTTCGCGGAACTCATCCGCCACGCCGACGCGCAGCCCGACGGCCGCCTTGCGATACCGGTCCGCTTTATGCTCGATGACTTTGCCAACCTGCAGATGCCACAAATCGATAACGTTTTGTCCGTCATCCGCAGCCGCGAGATCTGGGCAACCCTATTGCTGCAGTCAACAAACCAGCTCGATGCGCTCTATGGCGAAGCGCGCGCTCGCTCCATCATGGGCAACTGCGATACGCAGCTCGTGCTAGCCTTTCAGGACCCCGAGAGCGCTCGCGTCTTTTCCGAGCGTGCTGACGTGCTGCCCAGTACACTCATGGCAACGCCCGTCGACCGATCCTGGCTGTTCGTCCGCGGCCGCGCTCCCCAGCAGGTCGAGCGCTTTAGGCTCGAGGACCACCCGCTCTACGCAGAGCTCCCCGAAGCCCAAGGCGCTCAGGACGAATTCGACCTCTGACGACGTCACGCGACCCATCGAATCCGACCGACAACAGAAAAAGGGCCCGCATCCCAACGGATTCGGGCCCCTTTCTGCTTAACGCTTAATCAGCGGCAAAGCCTACTTGCGGTGAGCGCGGTAGAACTCGATGAGCGCCTGGGTCGAAGCGTCCTGCTCGGCCTTGGCGGCGTCGTCGTGGAAGGCAGGGGTGATCTGCTTGGCAAGCTGCTTGCCCAGCTCGACGCCCCACTGGTCGTAGGAGTCGATGCCCCAGACCGTACCCTCGACAAACACGATGTGCTCGTACAGGGCGATGAGCTCGCCGAGCGCAAACGGGCTCAGCGTGTCACCGAAGATAGAGGTCGTCGGGCGGTTGCCCTCAAAGCAGCGGGCCGGGACGATCTGCTCGGGCGTGCCCTCGGCGCGCACCTCGTCGGCCGTCTTGCCAAAGGCGAGCGCCTTGGTCTGAGCCAGGAAGTTGCCAAGGAACAGCTCGTGGACGTCCTGACCGTTGTCGGTCGCGGGGTTGGCGGTGTTGGCGAAAGCGATAAAGTCGGCCGGAACAACCACGGTGCCCTGGTGCAGCAGCTGATAGAAGGCGTGCTGGCCATTGGTGCCGGGCTCGCCCCAGAAGATCTCACCGGTGTCGGAAGTCACGGCGCTGCCATCCCAGCGGACATGCTTGCCGTTGGACTCCATGGTGAGCTGCTGCAGGTAGGCCGGGAAGCGGTGCAGGTACTGGCTGTACGGAAGCACGGCATGGCTCTTGGAGCCGAAGAAGTTGACGTACCAGACGTTGAGCAGGCCCATCAGCGCGACGGCGTTGTTCTCGAGCGGCGTGTTGCAGAAGTACTCGTCGATGGCGTGGAAGCCCTCGAGGAACTGCTGGAAGCGCTCGGGGCCGAGCACGACGATCAGCGACAGGCCCACGGCGGAGTCGACGGAGTAGCGGCCGCCAACCCAGTTCCAGAAACCAAAGGCGTTGGCCGGGTCGATACCGAAAGCCTCGACCTTCTCGAGTGCGGTGGAAACGGCGACGAAGTGCTTGGCCACGGCCTCGGCGTTCTGCTCATCGGAGCCATCGATGGCGCCCTGAGCCTTGAGCTGCTCGAGCATCCAGGTCTTGACCTCGCGGGCATTGGTGAGGGTCTCGAGCGTGGTGAAGGTCTTGGAAACGATGATCACGAGCGTGGTCTCGGGGTCCAGACCCTTGAGCTTCTCGGCCTGATCGTTGGGGTCGATGTTGGAGATGTAGCGGCAATCGATACCGGCGTCGGCATAGGGACGCAGGGCCTCGTAGGCCATGACCGGGCCCAGGTCGGAACCACCGATGCCGATGGACACCAGGTGCTCGATCTTCTTGCCGGTAATGCCCTTCCACTCACCGGAGCGCACGCGCTCGGCGAAGGCATACATGCGGTCGAGGACCTCGTGCACGTCGGCGACGACATCCTGGCCGTCAACGATGAGCTGGCCCTTCTCGCTTGCCGGACGGCGAAGCGCGGTGTGCAGGACGGCACGGTCCTCGGTGGTGTTGATGTGCTCGCCGGAGAACATGGCGTCGCGGCGCTCCTCGAGCTTCACCTCGCGGGCAAGATCGCACAGCAGCTTGACGGTCTCATCGGTCACCAGGTTCTTGGACAGGTCGAAGTGCAGGTCACCGGCGTCAAAGCTCAGCTTGTTCACGCGGTCGGCGTCAGCAGCGAACCAGGCCTTAAGATCGATGCCCTCGGCCTCGAGCTTCTCCTGATGGGCCTCGAGCGCCTTCCAAGCGGCGGTCGACGTAGCGTCGATAGGTGCGGCAACAGTTGCCATAAAGTCCTCCTCAGCATACGGGCGCACTCCTCCATGCGCCCGGATAATCAGATGCCCTTATTCTAACGCAGGTCAAGACCGTAATCAGCGAGCGTTGCCAATCTGCCCACAGACGGCGACCGACCAAAAAGGGACAGGTATATTTTGGCAGGTCAAACGCTTTACCTACCAAAATAAACCTGTCCCTTCCTGGCAGGTATTAGGCGAGCATCAGGCTGAAGATACGCGCGACGGCATGCTCGTCGAGCGGGAGATAACCTCCCACGGTGCCGGCGCGACCGCCGGCAAAGCACGTCTCGCTCGCCAGCGAGGGAATATCCTCGAGCTTTCCGCCCACCTCCTCGAGTGTCGTCGGCATACCCAGTGAAGCAAAGAACGAACGCTGGGCCTCAACGCCGGCACGGGCGGCGACCATATCGTCGGCCTCATCCACATCCCACACACGACGCGCCAGCTGCGCCAAGCGCGGCACCGCGGCAACCTCGACATCCAGGTAATACGTGAGCACCGACGGAATCACCACGGCAAGTCCCGCGCCGTGCGCCACGCCGTAGCGCGACGACAGGGCGTACTCGATATCGTGACTCGCCCAGTCGTGCTTGCGATCGGCACCGGCGATACCGCAGTGCGCCATCGTGGCCGCCCACATAAGGTTGGCGCGTGCGTCGTAGTCCCGCGGATCTTCCGCAACGGGCGCCGCCTCGTCGACGATCGATAGCATCAAGCCCTCGATCATGCGGTCGGACACCCCGACGGCGGTGCTTCTGCTCATGTATCGCTCCAGCAGATGCGAATACATATCGGTGATACCGCATGCCGTCTGATATGCCGGCAGAGTTTCGGTCAGCTCGGGATTTAAGATGCTAAACGTCGGCAGCAGCACCGACGAGGATGTCTCGCGCTTGAGCATCGAGCCATCCTGCGTGATCACCGAATCGGGCGAGGCCTCGGAGCCAGACGCCGCGATAGTCAGCACACAGCCGACCGGCAAGGCCCGATCGGGTGTGCGGTCGCCGCCGTAAAAGTCCCACACGTCACCCGGATAACGTGCGCCGGCAGCAATGGCCTTCGCGGTATCGATAACGCTGCCGCCGCCAAGCGCGAGAATAAAGTCCACGTGCTCATCGCGCACAAGCGATATGCCCTCGTAGACCGTGCTCAGCAGCGGGTTGGGCTTGACGCCCTTAAGCTCGACGTGGTCGAGCAGCGCCCGATCGAGCGAGTTGAGCACGCGCGCCAGCAGGCCCGACCGCTCGACCGAGCCGCCGCCAAACAGCACGAGCACCTTGGTGCCACCGTAGTGCGCGACAAGCCGGCCCGCCTCGCGCTCGGAACCATGACCGAACACGAAGTGCGTGGGTAGGCGGTACGAGAAATCCTCCATCACAACCACGCCTTAAAGCGGTCGTAGCGAAACGCCGAGACATCGAGCGTCGTGGGTTCATCGCATACCAGCTCGGAGAGCAGCAGGCCCACGATCGGCGAAATGCCAAATCCGTGACCGGTAAAGGCGCAGGCAATCGTCAAGCCCGGGACCTCGTCAATCTTCGAGATCACCGGCACGCCGTCGGCGCTCTCGTCCTCCCAGCCGGCCCAGGTGCGCACGATCTTGGCGTCGGCCAGGCGCGGAATGTAGCCCATGATGGCGCGGCATTCCGCCGGCGCCGTAATGCTCGAGGTGGGACGACCGCCAAACGCGCCGTTCGACTCCTCGAGTCCCGAGCTTCCGCCGAACACAAACGAACCGTGCGCCGTCTGATGCCCGTAAAAGTCACCCGTGGCGACACCGAGCATCTGGGGAAACATCGTGGGCTCGGCCTCGGTGACCAGGCACTCGATGAGCGACCCCGTCATGGGGATGTCGATGCCCACGCTCTCGGCGATGCCACGGCTACCCAAGCCCGCTGCCAGCAGCACGTCGTTGGCGGTAAAGGTGCCGATGTTGCACTCAACGCCGGCGACGCGGCCACGCACCTTGCGCAGGCGCTTGACCTCGACGCCCGTGACAAAGCGCACGCCGAGCGCCTTGGCAGCGCGATAATACGCGAGCGTGGTGCGCATGGGGTTGGCATGTCCATCCGTGGGGCACCACGAGGCGCCAATGACCTGGTCGGACAGGTACGGGTTAATCTCGCGCACCTCCTCGGGTCCGATCATCTTCATGTCGAGCCCCAGGCCCTGCGACATGCTCGCCAGCTTACGAAGCGTCTGCAAGTGTTCCTCGGTCTTGCCCAGGCGCAGGTTGCCGCGCTTGACGTACTCGACGTCGGCGCCCAGCTCGTCGGACAGCGTGGGCCAAATGTTCTCGACGGCATACATGGCAAGCGGCAGCTCGCGGCCATCGCGGCCGCTTTGGCGAACGCCGCCACCGTTGCGCGAGCTCGCGCCCTCGCCCACATTGGGCTCGCGGTCGAGCACCGTGACGCTGCGGCCCTTCTTGGCCAGGTTGTACGCCGCCGCGCATCCGATCACGCCGGCGCCGATAATGACAACATCGCAGGCGACGTCGGTGATATCTGCATGAGTTCCCGCCATGGCTACGCTCTCCCCTCTTCGCCGTTGCCGAGCACGCTCATCTCGATCGGGCGCATGGGCGCTCGCGAGGTCTCGGGCTCCAAAAGCGCTACCGCCGGTGTGTCCGCAAGCTCCGTGGCCATAATGCGGCGCACGAGCTTGGTGCAGCTCTGCCCCTGGCACAGCCCCATGCCCTGACGCAGATAGCGACGAATCTCGGTCATGGTGTACATGCCGTCGTGGATGGCGCGGCGGATATCGCCCTTGGTCACCTCTTCGCAACGGCACACGAGCACGTCGTCATCGGGCGCGGGCACGTAAGGCCCCAGGTCAATCGCCGCACGATTGAGCGGCTCGCCCGGCTCTTTGTAAAAGTTCACGGCCTCACTCATGGCAGGCCACCTCCTCGGTCTCCTCAGCAGGCTTGAACATGCGCGCCGTCATGGCAAATTCCTTGGGCACGCTCATGGTCACAAGCGCCGTCTTGTCAAACGCCTTGACGCTGCGCACGCGCACCACCTGGGCATCGCACACCGGCTCGCCCGAGCGGCTCAGCGCACATCCGCAATCGCCCACCTGCGGCAGCGGATAGAACTCGTAGGGCAAAGTGACCGTCGCGGTGCCGTCGCCGCACTCCTCGTTGACCAAAAAGATCGACTGACCGGGGCAGCTGGCCACGCACATGCCGCAGTCGATGCAATGCGAATCCTCGACCACGATCGGCAGCGATGTAATATGCTCGCCAATGGAGATACAGCCCTTTTTGCAGGCATCCTGGCACGGATTGCAGGGGATGTTCTGGGTGCACTCAATCACCGGATGCACGCCCGCCATATGCGTCACGCCGGGATAGCTGTCGAGCTCCTCGTCGGCAAGGTAGCCATGGCGCAGCAGGTGCTGCGAGACCGGACAGCCCTCCTCCGTGGACTCGATCTTCTTGCCACGGTTCTTGGGCGCAAACATACCCTGACGCAGGGTATCGAGCGAAGCCTCGAGCTTGTCCTCGGACTCATCGGCATCCGCCGCGTCCGTGTAGCCCAGATACTCGGCAATCGCCACACCGGAAATACGACCCTCGATCATGGCCGAAGAAGCCTCCTCGATGCCCGCGACATCGCCCGACACGTACACACCGGGCACACTCGTCGCGCCCTTCTCGTCGCACACCGGGACATAGCCGCCGCGCTTAGGGTCGTCGACCATCTCGCACCTGGCCATCGAGAGCAGCTGGCTCATGGGAGACAGGCCCACGGCCACGCAGATCGTGTCCACGTCAAAGTGCTTCTCGGTACCGGGAACAACCTGCCAATGCGCGTCGACCTCGCCGATCGTCACACCGGTCACGCGGTCGTCGCCCTCGGCGGCCACCACGGTATGTGACAGGTAGAATGGCACACCGCAGCGGGCGACCTTGGCCGCATGCACGCCATAGCCGCCCACACGCGGTGCGGCATCGACGAGCGCGACCACGTCGCAGCCAGCCTGCAGCAGCTGGAACGACACGACCAGGCCAACGTTGCCCGAGCCGACCATGAGCACGCGGTCGCCCGGCTTTACGCCATGCAGGTTCATCATGGTCTGCGCGGCGCCGGCACCGATCACGCCGGGCAGCGTCCAACCGGGAAAGTTGAGCGTGTTCTCGGCCGCGCCCGTGGCGACCAGCACGGCGTCGCCCTTCACGTGGCGCACGACATCACCCACGCGCACCACGACCTCGCGCCCCTCATACAGACCGATCACCGTGGCATCGAGCACCACGGTAACGCCCGCCGCATCGGCCTCGGCAAGCAACTCGTCGCCAATGCGAAAACCGCGAACCTTGGCGCGGTGCTCCTTGGAGCCAAAGAACTTGTGAATCTGCTTGAACAGCTGACCGCCGGGACGGGCGTTCTCGTCAAACACGACGACGTCGAGCCCGCGCTTGGCGGCTTCGATGGCAGCGGAAAGGCCGCTGGGGCCGGCGCCGACCACGACCAGATCATGACGTTCCATGCTACTCAGCCTCCTTTACGGCAGCAGGGCTTGCGGCGGCCTCGGCAACCAGAGACTCGGCGCGTGGGTCATCCAAATCGAGCGGGGCGACGCCGTCTTGCGTGCGTACGTCCATACCGGCGACGAGCGGCGTCATGCACGTACGCACGTTGGGCTTGCCGTCCACGACCATGACGCAGTCGGTGCAACGGCCGATAGCGCAAAAGATGCCGCGCGGCTCGTGGCGCTTGGCGGTAAAACGGTGAACCTCGACGCCGGCGGCCTTGAGCGCCATGGCGATCGGTTCGCCCTCGTACCCTTCCATCTCAACGCCGTCATAGGTAAAAACGACTCGACTCCCCTTGCTGGGAGCACCCAAAATGGGATGTTCGACAATCCTGGACATGGCACCACCAAACCCCTCTCGTTCATCGGTTACCAACAGCGCCTATCCTACGATTCACCCTGTTAACGAGCGGTTTCCGGTCGATTACCATTCAAACCGAAACAATGTGAGCTGCAATAAAAAAGGCAAGGGGGACAATCCCCTTGCCTTATCGACGGTGCCATCGCACCGCATATGTCGCATGACAATTTACGCCAACGCCGGCGTATCCCAAAGCTTGAGCTCCTGACCCAAACCCATCTCGACTGCCTTGCGGTAGATCGTGGTGCCCCAACTCACGTCCTCGGTGTTGATGCCGCCGATGCTAAAGAAGTAGATGTCGTCCTCGCTCGTGCGACCGGGGTCGACGCCGCGCACGATGTCACCCAGATCCACCACGCGCTCACGCGGGAGCATGCCATAGTCGACCATATCGACCCACTCGTTGCCGAGCGTTCCGCACACGTCAAAGCGGCCGATCTCGTCGCGCCAGTCCTCGTACATGGGATACAGGTCGGTCACGCACTTCCACTCGCCCTCGATAAACGGCTCGCGGTCGGCGTACAGGTCGCTCGGGGCGCAAATGAGCGCACCGGGCTTGACCCACTCGCGCTTGACGCGCGGATACGTCTCGATGCCGCCATTCTCGTTGGTGGCGACGCTCACCAGGTCGCTGTCGCGGATAGCCTCCTCCTCGGTGTCGACGATCTGCACGTTTTTAATGCTCGGGAAGTTCTGATGCACATAGTCCACGTAGGACTCCAGCGAGCGGCGCCCGCGCCCCTTAACCTTGACGGTCTCGATGTCGGGACGCTCCATCAAAAACGAGCGCAACGTGGTCTTGTTCATCACGCCCGGGCCGATAATGCCCACCGTACGCACGTCCTTGCGTGCCAGGTAGCGCACGCCCACGGCGGGCACGGCAGCTGTACGATAGCTGCTGATAAGGTTTGCGCTCATCAGGGCCAGCGGCGCGCCCGTATCGGGATCGTTGAGCATGAGCGTCAGAATCGAGCGCGGCAGACCCTTCTCGCGGTTGTCGACGTTGGAGCCGTACCACTTAAGACCGCACATGTTGTAGCTGCCGCCCAGGTAGGAACACATGGCCATAAAGCGGCGGTCGGGACCGGCAACGGGCATGTTGGGAAACGGCGAGCTCTCGGGGAAGTCCAAAAAGGCGCCGTGACTGTTCTTGTTCTTGCCGCTCATGCGGTAGTCGCCCAAGCTTAGCAGCTTAAACTGGTCCTCCATCACATCGATGCAGTGCGCCATGCCGGTCGCGCCCGCCTTGATGATATCGGGCTCCGAAAGAAACCTAAAATCGACTTCGGTCGAATTGCTCATATCGATCTATCCCTTCAGATTCGTCCAGATCTTGTCGTATTTACGCAGCACCTTGGGCGGCAGCGCCTCGGTGCGGCGACCGTGCTTAAACACATCGGAGGGTACGTTCTCGACCGGGTTGTTTTGGAAATCCTCGTCGAGCAGTTTGATGGCCTCGGTATTGGGTTGCACGTAGGGGTAATCCTCCGAGACCACCTTGGCCACCTCGGGGCGCAGCATGTAGTTGATAAAGGCCAGCGCGTTGTCATAGTGCTTGGCGCCTTTGGGGATACACCAGTTATCGGTGCCGATGCCGCACCCCTCGCTGGGGAACGCCACCTGGATCGCCGGGTTGTCGCGCTGCGCCAGGGCGATCTCCGCCGTCCAGATAATGCCGGCGATGCAGTCACCCGACACCAGCGCGTTGCGGGGGCTATCGGAGTCGTACAGCTTAAAGTTCGGTTTGAACTTCGCGGCCTGCTCGGCAATCTTGGCGATGCTCTCGTCGTCCTCCTCGTTGCCGGTAAGCCCCACCGTCATGCCGGCGACGGCAAGCACCTCGCGAAAATCGTTGAGGGTCACGATATTGCTGCGGAACTTCTCGTCGAGCATATCGGCAAAGCTCTCGGGCTTATCGACCTCATTCTCGTTGTAGGCGATGGCGGTGGCGCTGCCCATAAACGGAATCGAATACTTGTTGCCGGGATCGAAGTCCTGGTCCATGTACTGTGAGCCGATATTGCCCTTATTGGTGAGCGCCGAAAGGTCGAGCGGCTCCAGCAGCTCCTGAGCAATGAGGCTTTTGACCATATAGTCCGTGGGCTGCAGGATATCGTAGGTGCCCTCGTTTTCGGTCCTCACCTTGGCCAGCATGTCCTCGTTAGACGAGTACAGATACTGGTTGATGTGAATGCCCGTCTCTTTCTCAAAGTCCTCGAGCACCGAGTCTGGTACATACTCAGTCCAAATGAAGATGTTGAGTTCGTTGGGGTTGTCGGACTTTCCGCAACCCGTCAGGCCACCCGCGGTGCCAGCCGCAAGACCGGCAGCGGCCAGGCCCAGCGCCCCGCGCAAAAACTGTCGGCGCGAGATCTGTTGCCTGTGGAAGGCCTCCATCACATCGAAGTCACCCATGTCCTAGCGCCCCCTTTCCTGGCTCAGCTTGGCTGCGGCGCGACGCTCGCGCCACTTGTCGATCATGCCGCTCTGGCTAATCACCACGATGGCAACCGTTCCCAACAAGATCAGCGTGGACAGCGCGTTCACATCGGGCACCACGCCGCCCTTGATGGACTGCATCACCTTGAGCGGGAAGGTCAGGTCCTGGCCGTAGACAAAGTAGGACACCACGACGTCGTCGATCGAAAGCGTAAAGGACAGCAGCGCGCCGCCGGCAATGCCCGGGGCCAGCATGGGAAGCGTCACCTTAAAGAACGTGACCAGACGGTTGGCACCCAAGTCCATGGACGCCTCCTCGAGCGATGGGTCGTAGCCATCCAGACGGGCGCGGACGTTAAAGATCACAAAGCTCACGCAGAAGGTAACGTGCGCGATGATCAGACCAACCATGCCGCGGGGCACACCGACCTTTACATAGACCAGCAGCAGCGAGATGCCCATGACGATCTCGGGGATAACGACCGGGATGTACAGCAGGCTATCGATCAGGTTGCGGCCGGGGAACTTGTAGCGATACAAGCCCACGGCGCCCAGCGTACCCAGCGCGGTCGCCAGCACCGTTGTGGTGATAGCGAGCAGCATGGTGTTTCCAAAGCTCGCCAGCAGCGGACCGTTCTGGAACAGATGCACGTACCAGCGCAGGCTAAAGCCACCCCAGCTCAGATACGGCTTCTCGGTGTTGCCGTTAAACGAGTTGGCAACCACGATCACAATGGGCAAAAACAGAATCGCATAGATCAGGGCGCAAAAGACGATGCCCGTCCCACGGCTCAGCTTATGCTTGGTTTGACGCTTGATCGCCATGGTCTACACCCCCAGGCTTTCCATATCGCCGCCGGCCTTTTGATAGATCTTGACCAGCAGCAGCGTAATAGCGATGAGCAGAATCGAAAGCGCGGCTCCCAAGGGCCAGTCGTTGGCGCTTTGGAACTGGCGCTGAATGAGGTTGCCGATAACGTCGGCATTGCCGCCGCCCAGGATGTCCGAGATATAGAACGCGCCCAGGCTGGGGATGAACACCATGATGCAACCCGAGAAGATGCCGCTCATGGTCTGCGGAATCACGACCTTAAAGATCGTGGTCAGCATGTTGGCGCCCAGATCAAAGCTTGCCTCGATTTGTGACTCGTCGAGCTTTTCGATGGCGGCGTAGAGCGGCAGCACCATGAACGGGAACATATCGTAGGCCATACCAAAGACCGTGCAGGCCTGGTTGTACAGGAACTGGATGGGCTCGCTCGTCGCGCCGATCGCCATCAAAAACGTGTTGAGCTGGCCGGTTGCCGAAAGAAACGTGCGCCAACCGTAGATGCGTACCAGCGAGTTCGTCCAAAACGGGATGATGATCATCATGTACAACAGCGTCTTTTTGGACTTAAACGTTCGGCTGATCAGGTAGCTAAACGGATAGGCCAACACCAGGCAGATGGCGGTGGAGATGGCCGCAATCAGGATGGACTGCCCGTAGATCTTGAGGTACTCGGGGTCCAGCATGGCCTGAAAGTTATCGAGCGTAAAGCTGTAGACCACGTTGTAGTACTGATCGGTGGAGCAAAAGCCCATGATCAGGATGTAGAGCAGCGGCACCGCGATAAACGCGAGCAGCCACAGGGTGACGGGACCCACGGTGACAAGCGCCGGCAGTGTGTTGGAGCGAAAACGACGGTGGCGCTCAATGCGGGCGGCCTCGACGTCGTACTCGGTGGCGGCAACGGTCGCCGCCATAGTTGCGGTATCGGACATAGCTGTCGCCCCCTAACGCATCTCGGCATTCTCGAGTGCCGAGAAAAAGACCTGATCGAGCGTCTTGATCGTGCGGGCATCCGCCGGATCCCAGTACAGATAGACCGGACCGTTCTCGGGCAGCTCGTCGCCGGCCAGACGCTCCAGGCGAACCTCCTGGCCATCGGGCAGGACCACAATCGCCTTAATCATGGAGCCCACGTACACCTGCTCGCGCACCGTGCCCATAAGCGAGAAGCCGTTGCGCGGCTCGAGCGCAAACTGCATGCGCTCCGGACGCACCGACACGGCCACGAGCTCGCCAAAGTGAAAGCCCTTGGCATCGGAGCGAATCGTGCCGGACTCGAGCGAGATCTCGAGCCCATCGGGCGTATCGGCTGAGACCATGCCCTCAAACAGGTTGGTCTCGCCAATAAACGTGGCAACGAACTTGCTGGCCGGCGCCTCGTAAATCTCCTTGGGCGTGCCGATCTGCTCCAGCACGCCATCGTGCATGATCGCGATGCGGTCGCTCATGGTGAGTGCCTCTTCCTGATCGTGCGTCACGTAGAGGAACGTGATGTTGAGCTTGCGCTGGAGGCGCTTGAGCTCGAGCTGCATCTGCTTGCGCAGCTTGAGATCGAGCGCACCCAGCGGCTCGTCGAGCAGCAAGATCTTGGGTCGGTTGACCAGGGCGCGGGCGATAGCGACGCGCTGCTTCTGGCCGCCTGACAGCTGGTCGGGCTTGCGGCCCTCAAAGCCGCCGAGCTGCACCAGATCGAGCATTTCCATCACGCGCTCGCGAATCTCGCCCTTGGGGACCTTCTTCATCTTGAGCCCGTAGGCGACGTTGTCGAAGATGGTCATGTGCGGGAACAGCGCATAGCTCTGGAACACGGTGTTCACGTCGCGCTCGAACGGCTCCTTATCGGCCACGTTGGTGCCAGCGAGCAGAATCTCACCCGTCGTGGGCTGCTCAAAGCCGGCGACCATACGCAACGTCGTCGACTTGCCCGAGCCGGATGAGCCCAGAATCGTCAGGAACTCGCCCTCCTTCACATCGATGGACAGGTCCTTGACCACATGGTTCTCGCCGTAGAACTTGTTGATGTTCTTAATCTGGACGAGTGGTTTGGTATCAGGCATGGCAATCGCCTTCTCTCGATCCGTCTACCTACAGAGCGGCGTTGCCACGCTCGCCGGTACGGATACGCACGGCATCGGCAATATCGCGGATAAAGATTTTGCCGTCGCCCACACGGCCGTCGGCCATGCGCTCGCGAACGGCCGAGATAATGGTCTCGACATCCTGGTCGCGCACGACCACACTCGCCTGGATCTTGGGCAGCAGGTTGATGTTGATCTTAAAGCCGCGGATCTCGTTGACGCCGTCGGTCGAGGCACCCTTCTGCGTGCCGCAGCCCATAACGGACGATACGGTCATACCGCCGCAATGTACCTCGTCAAGAATGGCCTTCAGGCTCTCGAGCATCTCCGGACGGATGATGAGTACCAGTTCCTTCATGGTTTTCTCCCCTCTTCGGTGGCGGTGAGCGCGCCGGCGCGCGTTCGTTGTTGGGGATTATGCAAGTCGAAATCGCCCGTTTTATTAACGGAGTGTTTTGAAACACGGGTGACGCCGAGCGTTTACGTCTATGCAACATAGGTCGCAAGCTGGCAATATGCTCGTAATACAAACGAAACGCCGGTCGTGCGGAACCCTATCCGCACGACCGGCGTTCTTTAATTGCCATGGAGAGGACGCTGCCCGGCGAACTATGACGCACTCGCGAGGCTCACGATCACCACGCCCGCGACGCACAGGCCAAGACCCACGAGCATCATGGGGCTCAGGTGGTCTCCAAAGACCAGCACCGAAATGACCGAGGTGGCGACGATACCCGCAGCGCACCATGTGGCATAGGCGCTCGCGAGGTCGAGCACGTTAAGCACGAGCGAAAACAGGTAGAAGCTCAGACCGTACAGCACAATTGTCGCCACGCTGGGCGCCAGCACGGTAAAGCCATGCGTGGCCTTAAGGGCAGACGACGCCCCGATCTCGCAGGCGATGGCTATCGCCAGCTGCACATACGGCATGATATCCCCCTATGCTGCGGCGCATACGCTGCCGAGCAGCTCGCGCAAAGGAGATCCGATGCCCTCCAGCAGTTCGGGCGCGATAATGGCGAAAACGGGAACCTCGCCAGCACCCACGACCTCGGGCACCTTTCCCTCCGAGACAATGCACCCGTAGGGAACAAAGCCGTCCTCGCCGGCATCGAGCACGGCCATGCAACGGGCAAGCTCGCGCGCAAAGCCGGCCGTATCGGCATCGCCGATCGCCAGGACAAAGTCCACGCCCTCATCGGTCGCCAGGGCTACGGCCTCATCGACCAAATCGTCTCCCCCGTCGCCCCCAACCGAGCCGCAACGAAAGAGTACACGCTCGAGCAGGGCCCGATCGAGCGAGCCGAGCGCCGCCGAAACGAGCTCATCGCTCGTATGCTTATCACCGCCCAGCACGACCAGCACCTTGGTACCGCCGTAGTGAGCGACCAGGCGCCCGCACCAGCGAGCCACGTCCCCGTCCGCAACCAAGCGTGTCGGCATACCAAACCCGTAGTTGACCATCATCCCCACAACCCTTCCGTGCTTTATGGTGGTATCGATCGTTAGGCTCATGCTACGAAGCGAGCTTTTCCGAGCTGTTTCGCACTCTTTAGGGCTGCGTTAAAAACCGATGCGACTTTACGGAGGGCAACCGAGCAATCAAGGCGTCAAAAGCCCGGCGACAAGATGCACAAACAAAACGAGCCAAGCAAACGAAAGGCAGAAGCCGCCCAGTACATCCGAGGCATAGTGCACGCCCAGATAGATACGGCTAACGCCCATCGCAAAGATGAGAAACGCGAGCGCGACCTCGATGGCGGCGCCAAACGGAAGGCCACACGCGCCGCATCGCACCAACCATGCCCCATAGCCATAAAACGCCATGGCCGCCATCGAGTGGCCCGAGGGAAAACTCAGCCCCTGCGCCTCGACAAGCCGAAATCCCTGGGGACGAGGCCGGCGCACAAGAATCTTCAACAGCTGGTCTATTGCACTGATAGCGCCAACGTTGACGGCGGCCAAGATAACATGGACCCGACAAGGCACCCACAGCATTGACGCGACCAGCACGCCGACAATAAACGGCACCGACGCCAGATTCGATATGCCTCTCATCGCAATCGTCAGCACCGGCGACCGAAGCCTCTCGACAAGCAGCAAGTAACCCAACTCATCGATTCTTATAGCCCGTCCTTTGAGCACCTTGATCAGCAGGCAAACAAAGATCGCAAGGCACAGCACGGACAGTATCAGTAGCGCAAGATCACCTATATCGATGGTCATCCATATCCCCTCAGCGTATTCAACACATCAAGGCTACCGACCTACCGTAAGCACGATGTAAACCGACCAAAATAAACCTGTCCCTTTTTGGTCGGTTTTGACGGTGTCCGGTCGAGCGGGTATTATCGAACAGGTATTCGATAAGAACATGTGTTTGATGGGAGGAGCCCATGGCGCACGAGCCGCATACCTATATCTGTATCGACCTTAAGACGTTTTACGCCAGCGTCGAGTGTGTCGACCGTGGGCTCGATCCGCTCACCACCAACCTGGTCGTTGCCGACGAATCACGCGGGCGTACGACCATCTGCCTCGCTATCACCCAAGCCATGAAGGACCTCGGCATCCACAATCGCTGTCGACTGTTCGAGATCCCCGATGGCATCGACTGCATCAAGGCCGTGCCGCGCATGCAGCACTACATGGAAGTATCGGCGCAAATCTACGGCATCTATCTGGAATATGTCAGTCCGCAGGACGTGCATGTCTATTCCATCGATGAGTGCTTCATCGACGTGACGCCCTATCTGGATCTCTATCACACCGATGCGGAAGGGTTCGCCTGCATGCTTCGCGACGAAGTCCTGGGGCGCACCGGCATCACAGCGACGGTTGGCATCGGCCCCAACCTATTTCAGGCCAAGGTGGCACTCGACATCACCGCCAAGCACGTAGCCAGCCGTATCGGCGTACTCGACGACGAAACCTTCCGCAAGGAGATCTGGCCCCACCGCCCCATTACCGATATCTGGGGCATCGGCCCCGGCGTGGCGGCCCGTCTCGAGAAGTACGGTGTCTACGACCTGATGGGGGTCGCCGCGCTCGACGAAAACCTGCTCTACGACGAGCTCGGCGTCAATGCCGAGTATCTCATCGACCACGCCTTTGGTCGCGAGCCGACAACCATCGCCGACATTCAAGCCTATCGTCCGCAAGCGACCTCAACCACCACGGGACAGGTACTCTCGAAGGGCTATGCCTACGAGCAGGCTTACACCGTTTTGCGCGAGATGGTCGATGCCGCCGTGCTGGACCTGATCGACAAGCACGTGGTGTGCGACAGCATCTCGCTCTTTGTGGGCTATGCGAGCGAACGCGCCGACATACGCCGACTCGACGCCAGCGGCACGGCGCAGTATATAGACGGCTGCGGGCACCTACGCTCGAGCACCTCGGGCATCGAGCCCGCAGCGACCGACGGCCCCGAACTCGCGCCCCGCGCGCCCAAGCCCGTCCAACGCGATGACGAACGCCGGCGCTTGGTGCGAGAGGCTCAGGCAATTGACGGCATCTTTGTGGGCGAGCACGGCGGCAAGCCGCGCGGTGGCTACGCTGCGCTCTTCGCGCACTCCAATGCCTCGCGCAAGCTGCCCGAACGCACCAATTCGTTCAAGAAGATCATGGGCTATTTTGACGACCTATGGGCGCAAACGGTCGACCCCAAGCGACCGGTCAAGCGCATCAATCTGGGCTTTGGCAACCTCATGCCCGAGGAGTTCGCCACCATCGATCTTTTTAGCGACGTCGAGGCCGATGAGCGCGAACGCGACCTGGCGCGCGCCGTCTTGGCCGTTAAAGGCAAATACGGCAAGAACGCCCTGGTCAAGGGATTGAGCTTTACTGCCGGCGCCACCGCGCGCGAACGCAACGATCAAGTTGGAGGGCATCGTGCCTAAACCCAAACAGCATCCCATGAGGCCACCGACCGCCTTCGAGCGCTTGGCGGACCCCGAGGGAAGGCGCCGCGCCGCCGACCCCAACCTCACTGCCAACGGCGCCGTGCGCGCCAACCGCGCCGCACAGTTCATGCCCTTTGCCGCGTTGACGGGATACTACGAACTCGTGCGAAAGCAAGAAACCACCGTTGAGCCCAAGTGCGAATTGACGGAAGAAAAAGCCCTCGAGCTTTCGAACAAGCTCGAGGGCCTCAAACGCGGCGACTTGGTCCGTGTCACCTATTACGATACGTACGGCTATCGCAGCCGCACCGGCATCCTCGATGAGGTACTCCCCGCCTTTAAGTTGCTCAAACTCAGAGACATCGTTATCGACTTCGACGACATCCAAGACATCGAGCTGCGCGGACGCGCCTAGCAGCATATCCGCGTCCAACATGCGCCCTACAGCTTCATGACATAGTAGCCCGCGTTCTTCACAGCCGTCTCAAGCGCATCGCGATCAATCGGCCGTTTAGAGCGCACACGCGCCGTATGATCAGCATATGTCACCGTCGCCCACACGTCATCCAGCGCATTAAGGGCATTGGCCACGTTCTGAGCGCAGCCGTCGCAGCTCATGCCGCCGATAAGCAGCTCATCGCTATAGGAATAGTGCGACGCATCGGTATCCGCCACAACGACCCTTTTGGCCTTCTTGCCGCTCGCACCATCGCTGCAGCAGCTCTTCCCGCGTGTCGAGGCGGCAATACGACGCAGGCCAAAAAACATGCCGATGGCAATGACGACCAGCACGATGAGATTCGCAGGGTTGAGCAAGTCACTCATGCGCTCCCCTTTCCAAGTGGTCTTATCTAGATACCCCCATGGGGTGTCCCCATCTTAACCCAAAATCATGTCTGTTCGGTCAATTAGTTTCCCTACTCGAACTTTTTTGTTGACCATGACTTACTTTCGTGTATAAGTTTTCCTAGGCTAACACGAAAGGACGGACAGCGACGTCATGACTCGAACCATAGACCTCCCAACGTTTCAGGCAGCAGTCGTGCGCAACTGCTCCCCTACGCTCGCGGGCATCAAGCCGGCATCGCTCTTTACCTATCCAGGCACCTACGCCCACGGGGACGGCTCGACAGCAACCGAAACCATCGCAGAACGCCGAGCTCGCCTGCTCAACGTTATCGCCCAGTGCAATCGCGAACTTGACCCACTCGGCATCCACCTGAGCGTTTTGGTCTGGCGGCCCTGCGGAGCGCTCGTGTACGTATACCGGCCCAAAAGCCTCGCCACGTACTTCGCGGACCCGCGCGCCCAAACGGCGCTCACCAAGGAAGGCTACGAAACGGGCGACCTCGCGACATGTCTCGTGCACCTGGCGTCACGCATCACACTCGCGAGCAATAACGCCGCGGAATGTGCCTGTAGTCAGACTCGATGCGCGCTGGCCCAGCAAGCCAGCTGTAGTAACGACTGCACCTGCGAGTTCCCGCACGAGATTGGCTATTTTTTGGGATATCCCTACGACGACGTGCGCGAATTCATCGTCCAGCACGGCGAGAACTACAAGGTCTTTGGGGCTTGGAAGGTCTACACGAACGTCGAACGGGCGCTAGCGACGTTTGATGCCTACCGCGCCTGCACCCAATACCTCACCTTTGTCTATCAGCAGGGCTGCAGCTTGGCGCAACTTGCCCAGGCAAGCCGATAGAACATATAAACCGCGGCCACGCGCCGCACAACCGAAAGGACTCAACATGAGCAAGATCGCCGTCGTCTACTGGAGCGGCACGGGCAACACCGAGACCATGGCAAACCTCGTCGCCGAAGGTGCCACGTCCGCCGGCGCCGAGGCCGAAGTCATCCCCTGCGCCGATTTCTCTGCCGACAAGGCCGCCGAGTATGATGCCTTCGCCTTCGGCTGCCCCGCCATGGGCTCCGAGGAGCTCGAATATGACGAGTTCCAGCCGATGTGGGACGAGGTCAAGGAAACCCTCGGCGACAAGAAGGTCGTCCTCTTTGGCTCCTATTCGTGGGCCGAGGGCGAGTGGATGGACAATTGGAAGGCCGACGCCGACGAAGCCGGCGTCAACGTGGTCGACTCCACCATCTGCTATGACGCGCCCGACGATGAGGCTGAGGCCGCCTGCCGCGCCCTTGGCGCCGAGCTGGCCTAAGGACCTTTCGCAAAAACGTTCGCAGGCAAAACGTGGGAGGGCCCCGGAACGCACAGTTCCGGGGCCCTCCCGCATATGGGCCGCACCGCAGGTGCCACGGCCCCGCCCGCACGCAACTAGCGGGCACTATGTCATGCTGTATCGCTACGCAGCCCTACGAGAGCGCACGAACCATGCGCCGATAACCGCGAGGCAAACGATGCCCACGACGACACCGGCAACGGCAACCGGGTTCATGCCGGCGTCGTCCTCCGAAGCGTCGCGAGCGGAAACGACAGAAGCCGAGGATGCCTTGGCCGCGGATCCGCCCGATTTCCCAGCACTAGCCTTTGCATCGGATTTCTTCTTTCCAGAATCGCCCTTTGCCGAGCCTTCCGCCTTCGAGCTCTCCTGCGTCGTCTTCTGGTCATCGGATCCGGACTGCTTGCCAGAAGTGCCGTTACCAGACTGCTGCGCAACAGGAGCGGCCGCCGGCGTCGGGGTGGGCGTCGGCACCGTGGGCGTGGGGACCTCGGGCGTCACCGGCGTGACGGGGCCGCTCGGCGCAGCGGTGCCGACCTGCACGTTGCCAATCTTGGCCCAACTCACACCGGAGCGTGCGGCCTTGTAGGCCGAAAGCGCGCGCAGGGCCTGAACGGTCGCAAGCGCGTTTGCATTGCCGGGCTTGCCATCGGAGCCCATGGTGTGAGCATAACCCTTGCCGTCGCCCACCTCGTAGGCAGCGATGGCGGTAACCAGGCTGTTCGAGCCCTTCGCAAATCCGTTCTTGGCGTTCGCGGGGTCCTTGCCAAGAGCCACCAGCGCGAGCAGCACCTGGGCGTTAGACTCGACCGAGCCAAAATCGCACAGGCCGTTCATCTGACCCTTAAGGAAGCTGAGCGCCGACTCGACAGAGGCCGACACGGAAGGCCGAGCATCGGCAGCCATGACAGCCGCATCCTCACCGCTCTCAACATGGGGCGCGAGTGCCTGAAGCGCCATAGCCGTCATATCGATGTTGCTCGATCCGCCAACCTCAATCGTAAAGCCGCCATCGACGTTTTGGAACGCAAGCAGCTCGGAGACGAGCTTCGCGCGGGTCCACGTGGAGCCCGACGCAAGCAGCGCCTCATCCGAAACGTTAGCCTCGTCAAAGGCGATGAGCGCATAGACCAGGTTGTTGGCCGAGGCCGTAAGGCCACCGTTGGAGCAGATAACGTTAACGAGGTTCACGCCGTCAAAAGAGGTGATATCCTCGCCGAGCGCCGCGAGCGTAAGCGCTACGCGCTCGCTATCAGTCACTTTGGCCGTGACGCTGGCCCACTCGGCCTTATTGGCAACGAGGGACTTCTTGTAATTTGCGATCAGGGCATCGTCGATCTTGCGACCCGACTTCGCAAAGGCATAGATCTCCCACTCCTGGCCATAAACGTAGGCATCGGACGTGCGGTTCGTGTCGAAATACTTGGCGGCAGACAGGGCACCGTCGTTGGCCTTAGCTTCGTTATCCGGCGAAGCCGCGATACCGTCGACCGTGATCTCAAAAGAAATGGCCTTGGCGCCGGCGGTCTGATCGACCGGGGTGCCCGTCACCTTGTAGTTGCCCGCCTTGTTGGCCGTAAGGGCATACGCGCCGCTCGCGATAAAGAGGCCGTCATCGGGGGCGCCAGACACGTGCTTCCAGTCGCCGAGCGCACGACGGTCGATGGTCACGGCATCCCCGGCGTCCTTGCCGTCCTCAGTCGTGACGGTCCAGATCATACCGGGCTCAGAGACGCTCCAGCCATCCGCATCGTTCTCGCCCGTATAGGCCAGGTTAAGATCAACGGTCTTTCCGGCCTTGACGCTCTTCGGTACATCCTTGAGCTCGACGCTCTCAAGCGGGTTGCGATAGGCAAACGTAACCTCATGCGCACCCGACGAAAGCACGCTGCCGTCCTGGTTGGCAACCGTAGCCTCAAAGGTGGTCTTGCCCGCCTTATAGGGCGTAAAGCCAATCTCGCCGCTCGTGGTGTAGGCGGCCACAGACGAATCGCTCGACGTGACCGTATAGTTCGCGCGGTCGCTCGCATTCTCGGGGCCCACGACCGGAGCGGCCTTATCGGTAAGGAAGGCGCCCTTGGCAAGCGGGTTGCGGCCGTGCAGGTAGACGGTCTTGCCGTCCTCGTTGTAGCCAAGCGAGATGCTCGTCGCCGGCACATAGGACGACGTGACCTTTACGCTCTTGTCGGCAAGATCGGCATTCGTACGCGAGGACACCCAAATCGTGGCCTCGCCCGCCTGCTTAAAGTAGAAGCAGGCCGAGCCAGGGTTGGAGTAGAGCACGTTCGACGGCGTGCCCGCAAAGCGGAAACGCGTATAGGAAACGGGGACGTACTCGCCCTCGGCAGCGTCGGTATAGTGAACGCGAATCTCGAGGTTCTTAACCTCGGAGCCCGAGACGGCAATGCTGCCGCCCGTCACGTTTTCGCCGTTGTACCAAATCTGGAAGTCATCGATCGGCTTGGAAATCGCCTTGACCACGACGGTCGCGACGTTCTCGGTAGTGCCGTCGTCCTTATGGAGCGTGGCAGTTACCGTACCCACGGCATCGTTATACACGTGCAGCAGGCCCGTCTCCTCGTTAACGGCGATGTCGCCCTTATTGGCATCGGGAGTTCCCCAGGTGACCTTGGCACCCTTGGGCAGGCCCTTAAGCGCAAGCGTGCCCGACACGCAGGCGGCACCGTTCTCGCCCACCACGACATCGTCGGGAGACGGATAGAGCACACCGTCGGCAGCAGTCACGGTCTTGCCCATCCTGGCCGAAGTGAAGGTCACCTCGTACTTATTGTTCGCGGCCGGGCTCTCCGGGGACTCATAGTCCTGGTCCTTGCCAAAGTACGGCAGGCCGTCGGAGCCCATGCCCCAGGCGCTACCGTTCTCACCGCGGTTGGCGTTGAGGGTATCGACGAAGGTTGCGGTCTTCATGTCGTCGGCATCGACGGCGTAGGAGTTGACGAGTGCCTTTGCGGGGAACTGAGCCTTGTTGGTAAGGCCCTCTTGCCAATACGTGTTGACGAGCTGGCCTGCGCTATAGCTTACAAACAGCACGCCGCCGGTCGATGCGGCGGTCGACACGCAGTTGGAGAGCACGCCGCCCTCGAGCGTACGGCCAAAGCCCACAACACCCTTGCCTGTAACGGACGTGGAGCAGTTGATGACGGCACCCTTTATCTGGTTGCCGAGCGGACCGAACGACTTGCCGTCAACGGCCTGCTTGAGCTGGCCGGCAAAGGAGACGTTTTGGACAACACCGGTCGCACCGATGCTATCGAAGAGCGACCTGACGCCACCGCCGTTATTAAAGGTGATGGTGTGGCCCTGACCGTCAAACGTGCAGTTGAGCTCACCCGAAGGCCCAAAGAACCACTCGTCGTCAATCACGATATCGTTATCGAGCACATAGTAGTTGCTCGCATCCTTGACGTTCATATACATGAAGTCGTCTTGCGACGTGATGTGCTTGACGCTCTCGGGCTGGGCAACGGGGGCCGTCGGCTTCTTCTTCTCAAGGGCATCCTTGGCCGCATTGAGCGCCTTGACCGCAGCATTCACATCGGACTGGGTGGCTTCGGCTTTATCGTTGACGGTCCTGGCGTCCGAGAGGGCGGAAGCGAGGACAGACCACGAATCGGAAGTGTAGTCGGACTCCTTGAGCGCCTCGGCGGCCTCGATGGCGGCGACGAGCGCGTCCTTGTTGACGGTAACGGATGCGGAGCCGCTCGTCAGAATCGGCAGGCCGCCGTTGGTGGTCCAAGTGAAGCCGGTCGCCGGCGCATCGGTGTTGAGCACGGCGAGGGAATCGGCAGATGAAAGGTCGGAAGACTTAGCCGCATTACCCTTGTTAAAGCCGCCATAGTTCATCTCGGCCGGCGAATAACCTACGGTATACAGGCAATTCGACAGTGAACCAGCTTGAGCCTCGCCAACCAAGCCGCCGTTCATCTCGACGCCCGAGCCGGCAAAATAGGAATTGACGATCTTGCCGGACGTCATGCCACCGGCCAGACCACCGGCGTAGCCCATCCAACCGCTCAGGTTCACACTCGCCGTGGACCAGCACATCTGAATGGTGCCGGAAAGCGTCATGGCGATGGAGCCCACGTTATCACTGCTCGAGACGGAGCCCGTCACGCCTAGATTCTGAATGGTGCCCGTCACGCTGTTTGCAACGGCCTTGCCGTTGATGGCAATGGTATGGCCCTGGCCGTCAAGCACGCCGGCAACAGTCTCGACCTGCTGGTCGGCAGCCATCGAGATATTCGCGCCGAGCTTGACGGTAGCACCGGCCTCAATGGTCGTGGGCATGTCGGACGCGCTGCTGACGATAACTGTCTCGCCCGAGCGTGCCACCTTGGCAGAAGGCTCGGCAGCCTCAGCCGGCGTGGACGCGTCATTGTTTGACGCCACGGCCTGGGCAACGTCATCGGAACCCTCCTGGCCCTGCATGCCGTTGTCCTCGTCAGACACATCGGCCGCAGGATCCTCAGAAGGTTCCTGCTTGTCGGACTTGCCCTCGGTCGCATCGTCAACCGCGGCAACCTGATTGGTCAGCACGGAAGCACCTGCACTCACCTCCTCGGCAAATGCGGTCATGCCGGTGCTCGAGCTAGCGAAGATAAACGCCACGAACACCACGAGGAATTTCCTCGCAACAGTTCGGATGTTATTGAGCATCCCTTTCCCCTTTTTCTCGGAAGATACTGTCCTAACAAAACGTTGAGGCCAGTCATGTAAAGGGAAACGAGACGCGACGGGGCGCCCGCACCTGACGGTACACAGCAAGGGCCCCGCCACCAGGCGGGACGCACAAAGCAAGGTATAACGTCATCTCTTGTTCACCGGAATCCAGCGGTTCCCAAAAGACCCTCGACACGAGAAGACCGTGGGCAAGTAATCTGACTCGCGAAGGCAACACCCCCGCACACAGTAACCGCCTTGTCTGGGATTCCCACCCAGTTCCCTTTTATGCGCCAAGCGCACCCACGGTCCGGCTTCTTTTCAACAGCGCATTATTTTATGGAACCATACGTTCCAAACGACTGCCCACCTTTGCTTACACAGAATTCACCGAAAAAGCGCTGGAAGATGGCTTATTAAAAAGAGAGACGGGACCGCGGCGTTATCGCCACGGTCCCGTCTTTTTAAACAATTCGAGCAGCAGAGTGCATCCGCGCCTACGAGATATTGCCCAAAAACGCCTTGGTGCGCTCGCTCTTGGGATGGTCGAAGACCTCGCTCGGCGTACCCTCTTCCACGATAACGCCGCCGTCCATAAAGACGACGCGGTCGGCGACGTCGCGTGCAAAACCCATCTCGTGCGTCACGACGATCATGGTCATGCCGTCGCGCGCCAGGTCACGCATGACGCCCAGAACGTCGCGAACCAGCTCGGGATCGAGCGCCGACGTGGCCTCGTCAAAGAGCATGACGTGCGGATTCATCGACAGGGCGCGAGCGATGGCCACGCGCTGCTGCTGGCCGCCCGAAAGCTGGCTCGGCATAAAGTCGATGCGCTCGGCCAGACCAACCTTGGTCAGCTCCTCGACGGCGATCTTCTCGGCCTCTTCCTTGCTGCGCTTGAGCACCTTCTGCTGCGCAAGCATGACGTTTTTCTTGACCGACAGGTGCGGGAACAGGTTGAACTGCTGGAACACCATACCCAGATGCGTACGCACCTTGTTAAGGTCAACGCCCTTGGCGCACACGTCCACGCCCTCAACGACAATCGAGCCGCTCGTGGGATGCTCCAAGCGGTTGATGCAGCGAAGCATCGTCGACTTGCCCGAGCCCGAGGGGCCCAGAACTACGACGACCTCGCCCTTATGCACATCCAGATCGATATCGCGCAGGACCACGTTATCGCCAAAGGCCTTTTGGAGGTTCTTGATGCTGACGACGACCTCGTTCGAGTTATTGGTTTCGCTCATGATAGGACCTCCTTACAGACCGGCGATGTGATCGGCGGGCGTCGCGACGACCTGCCCGGCACTCTTGGTGGGACGTTTCTTCTTGGTCTCGGCCGTGCCCAGAAGTCTTGCCTCCAGACCGCTCACCAAGCGAGCGAGCGGCAGGGTAATGACCAGGTAGAACAGGGCTGCAACCACATACGGCGTAATGGAGCCGGTCGTGGCCACGATGGTACGCGCGTTCATAACGATCTCGACCACACCCACGGCCGCGAGCAGCGACGTATCCTTGTAGAGCAGGATAAACTCACTGGTCAGCGTAGGCAGAACATTGCGGAACGTCTGCGGAATCATGACATAGAGCAGCGTCTGGAAGGCATTCATGCCCAGCGAGCGAGCGGCCTCGTTCTGGCCTTTGGGGATCGACTGAATACCGGCACGGAAGATCTCGCACAGGTAGGCAGACGAATTCATGGCCATGACGATGACGCCCAGCACGTAGTCGTCAACCCTGACACCTGCCAGCGGCAGGCCAAAGAACGCGATATAGATCTGCAGGAACGCCGGCGTACCACGGATGATATTCACATAGATGCCGGCGAGGCAGCGCAGGATGCGCGACTTGGAGATGCGCATGAGCGACAGGGCAAAACCAAAGGGAATTGCCAGCGGAAACGCCACGAGCACGATCGAGAGCGACATGAGGAAGCCCTTGAAGACGATCGGCAGGCTCTGGACCAAAATGACCGGGTTCAGGAACAGGCGCAGGAACATATTGGAGTTCCATGCCTCGACCCAGGGCTGGTCTTTAAGGTCGGCCAGGAAGTTATCGAATGCCGTCACGCCCTTGATCTCCACCGACGGAATCTTGGAGATCTTCTTGGTCGAACCATCGGCCAAAGTGTAGGTGCCGCTAAAGGCCTCATCGCCGCCCTCGACGGGGAAGGTCACGCCGTAAACCTCAACACGGAAAAAACCGCCGGCAGGTGCCGTCTCGCCAAAATCGATCTTGAGCGTCTGGCCATCGGCCTTGCACGTGGGCTTCATGGGTGTACGGTCCATAAGGTCATCGCCCGAGAGCATCGTCAGGCGCGTATCGTCGGCGCCAAAGGTCGTGCCATCGGCAAATGTCAGCGAAAGGCCGCTCAGTTCCTCGTCGGCATCGGCCTGGACCTCCCAGGTGATGCGGGTCTCGGTGCCGCCGACCACGTCGCTACCCGAGCCGGTGTTGGGTCGGGCGGTGATCTTTGCGGTCTCAAGCGCCTGGGCGGTCGAAGGCACGCAGGCCCCCGCGCACGCCAGGGCGAGCGCCACGGCTAGGGCGCAGGCTAGCTTTTGGAGCATCGAAGGCAGCAAAAAACGCTGACCCGTAGCTCCTTGGTTCAATCGAGACAAGGTGGCTCCTAACGTATAAGTTGCCGACAAAACGGGGCGGGACGACGCCCATGCAAGAAACGCAAAGGCCCTCTCCGCCAAGACGGAAAGGGCCCGCATGCAATCAAGTAGCTATTTTACTTGATATTGTACTTGGCCATGAGGGCGTCAACGGTGCCGTCATCGGTCAGGTCCTTGATGGCCTGGTTGATGTCGTCCTTGAGCTTGGTGTTGCCCTGGTTGATGGCGATGGCGTACTCCTCGCCGGTGCTGATCTGCTTGATGGTCTGGCAGGTGTTGAACTGCTCGGCGGTCAGCTGGCTAGCAACGGAGCGGTTGGTGACCACGGCGTCGCCCTTGTCGGACTGCAGGGCGCTGAAGCACTCGGTGGCGTCCTTATAGGGGACGATCTTGGCCTTGGGGAAGTTCTCCTGAGCAAAGGCCTCGGCGGTGGAACCAGACTGGACGATGATCGTGGCGTCGGCGTTGTTGAGCTTCTCGCTGTAGTTATCGGCCGTAATGTCGGCGTTGTCGACCTTGGTCACGATAGCCTGGTCGTCCATGTAGTAGGAGTCAGAGAAGGCGACTTCCTTCTCACGCTCGGGCGTATCGGTGATAGCCGCGATGGAGACGTCGTACTTGGCGCCCGAAGCAACGCCGGGAACGAGCGTGTCGAAGTCGTTGTTGACGTACTCGACATCCAGGCCCAGCTTGTCAGCGATGGCCTTGATGAGCTCAAGGTCAAAGCCCTGGTAGTCGCCGTTGTCATCCTTGTACTCAAACGGCGCGTACTCGGCAGAGGTACCGACGGTGAGCGTGCCGTCCTTGACGAGTGCGTACTCCTTGGAGCCGTCGACCTTCTCGACCTTCACGTCGTCAGAGCTGCTGGAACCCGCATCGGAACCAGAGGTGGCGTTGGACGAGCCGCAGCCCGTCAGTGCAAGGGCGAGTGCCATGGCACCCGTGGCGGCAAATGCGCCAAGCTTCTTGAGCTTCATAATCAGTCTCCTTCCGGTGACCCCGTTTGATTCAGAGGTCTGCAAAAACTGATGGCTATTATGCACCCGGAATTGCGAATCTGCAATTAGAAAACTGATTGAAACAAACCCATAACGTGAATGGAACACTCCACTTTGTGACAGTTATTACTGCTGCAATGAACGTAGCAGAGTGATTTCTGCTGCATAACCTGCAAGTTCGTTCGGCGTCTCCAAAATGAATGGCAATGTGCACAATCGGCTATTCGATACAATATTCTGCATAACCTGCATACCGCCGCCAAGCTCCTCGCTGCCAAGGTAGCCCTTGCCGATGCACTCATGACGATCCTTATGGGCACCACAGGGGTTCTTTGAGTCGTTGATGTGCACGGCATGCAGGCGATCGATACCTACCACACGGTCAAACTCGTCGAGCACGCCATTAAGATCATGGATGATGTCGTAGCCGGCATCGCTCACATGGCAGGTGTCCAGACAAACGCCCAGCTTGTCCGACAACTCGGGGCACTTGGCGGCAACACCCTCGATAATGCGGGCCAGCTCTTCAAAGTTACGGCCTACCTCGGTGCCCTTCCCCGCCATGGTCTCGAGCAGCACTGTTGTCTGCTGCCCCTCAAACATCACCTGGCACAACGTGTCGACGATCATCTGAATGCCAGCATCGGCCCCCTGCCCCACATGCGCGCCGGGATGGAAGTTGTAGTAGTTACCGGGCAACGCCTCCAGACGCTGCAGGTCCTCGGCCATGGCCTCGAGGGCAAACTCGCGCGCTCGCTCTTTGGCAGAACAGGGGTTATAGGTATAGGGGGCATGCGCCACGAGCGGGCCAAAATCATTTTGCGCCATAAGCTCGCGCAGGGCCGCCACATCGTCCATGTCGAGGTCTTTCGCCTTGCCACCGCGCGGGTTGCGTGTAAAGAACGCAAAGGTGTTGGCGCCAATGGATAACGCCGTCTCCCCCATCGCCCGATAGCCCTTCGTCGTCGAAAGATGGCACCCAATCGTCAGCATCTCCAGCTCCCCCTCATCAGTTGCGGTGAAATACGGTCTATTAGTGCCCTATTTTGGCGCAAACAGACCGTATCCCACCGCAAGTTATAAAAGGGGCATCAGGAGCGCGTTTTGCAAAAGGCTTTAAGCACGGCCGTTACGGGGCCGGGCTGGAAGCGTCGGCGCACGTCATCGAGGCGCTCGGGGATATCGATGTGCTGCGGGCAGTGACGCGCGCATTTACCGCACTTGATGCAATTGCTCACCAGCTTGGGCTCGCTCGTGCGCACCGCACTCGCCGTAAAGTACTGCGACAGTCCCGTAAACCAGCTATGCGCGTAGCTCGCGTTGTAGGCGGCAAAGCAGCCGGGAATATTGATGCCCTTGGGGCACGGCATGCAGTAGCCGCACCCCGTGCAGGGCACACGGTTCGATTTCTCAAACTCTTCCAATACGCGTGTGATGGTACCGAGCTGGTCGGCCGTCATCGAGTCCGGTAGCGCACGGTCAGCCAGCGCCGCGTTCTCGTCCACCTGCTCGGTATCGGTCATACCCGAAAGCAGCATAGTCACCTGCGGATGGTTCCACACCCAAGAGAGGCCCCAAGCAGCCGGCGTCTTCAGGTGCAGATCGCTCGCGCCATCGAGCACGGCGCGAGCCTGCGGCGGCAGCTTGCCCGCCAGGCGTCCGCCCAAAAGCGGCTCCATCACAAACACCGCGAGCCCGCGCTCGGCGGCTGCCATGAGCCCCGCCGTTCCCGCCTGGTAGCGCTCACCGGCATAGTTGTACTGAATCTGGCAGAAGTCCCAGTCATACGCATCGAGCATCGTAAGGAAGTCCGCCGCACTGCCGTGATACGAAAAACCGATCCGGCGAATACGCCCCGCAGCCTTTTGGCGCGCAATCCAGTCCTCGACACCCAACGCAACCACACGCTCCCATTGCGCGGGCGAGGTGATGTTGTGCATAAGGTAATAGTCGATATGGTCGGTCCGCAGGCGACGCAGCTGCTCGTCAAAATAACGGTCGAAATCCTCCGCGCATTTGCACGAAGCGTGCGGCAACTTGGTCGCGAGCAAAACTTGGTCACGCAGACGCAGACGCTCTAGCGATGCGCCCACACAAGCTTCGTTACCGGGATAGAGATAGGCCGTGTCCAGGTAGTTAATCCCCTGCTCCACCGCACGCGAAATGATGGCATCGGCCGCCTTTGCATCGGGGCGTCCCGGCGCGCCGGGAAACCTCATGCACCCCAGCCCCAACGCCGAGATACGGTTGCCGCTTTTGGGGTCAACGCGATACTGCACGGCCCCTCCTCTCCCACCAAGGCCCTGATAAGGCGAAACAAATCCGTCACGTCATCGAAACACATCGGAATCGCAATCGAGAACGTATCGTAACGCAGCGGAAATCGAGCCGTCACGGCGCCGCTTTAACATCAGCAAAAAGCCCGATGAAAGGAGCCAACCATGCCCGCGCTCGACCTTTGGAACCTCGCCTCCCAACTCAAAAGCACCGATTATCGCTGGGTCGACCTCACCCACACGCTCTCGTGCGACACCCCGCACTGGTTTGGCTTTAAGCCGTTTGAGTCCACCAAGCTTTTCGACTACCTGCCCGACACACCCGAGGATATGCTCGCGCCCATGCGCTGCTTTCAGTATTCGGTCGCCTCACAGTACGGCACCCACGTCGATGCGCCGCGCCACTTTCATGTCGACGGCCGTTCCCTCGGCGAGATCGAGCCCATCGAGTTTATGCACCCGCTCTGCGTGATCGACAAACACGAGGAGTGCGCCGCGAACCCCGATTATGTTCTGACCGTCGAGGACCTCAAGGCTTGGGAGAAAGAGCACAGCCGCATCCCCGAGGACGCCTTTGTCGCCTTCCGATCCGATTGGTCCAAGCTGGCAGACCTCGAGAACAAGGACGAGGACGGCCAGCCTCACTACCCCGGCTGGGACCTCGAGGCCATCAAGTGGCTCGTTGAAGAGCGCAACATCGGCGCCATTGGCCACGAGCCGGCAGACACCGACCCCGCGACTGTAACCACGCGCGAGGACGCCTACCCCTACCCCGGCGAGCAGTACATCCTCTCGGTTGACCGTTATCAGATCGAAGTCATGGACCATCTGGATGAGCTCCCCGCCACGGGCGCCGTCATCTTCTGCACTTTCCCCAAGGTTCGCGATGGTGTCGGTTACCCCGCGCGCGTCTTTGCGGTCTGCCCCGCGGCATAAGTCCAGCGCAATAGTTTCTTTTTCATAACAGCAGCCCCGCGCGCTCGCTAAACGCCCCGGCGGCATACAATCCATCAGGCGCCCCAATTGCGGGCGCCTTTTTATGGGGAGATGATTCACATGCAGATCAACAAGGTTGCCTTTATCGGCAAAGGCGGTGTCGGCCTGCTCTACGGCAGCATGATCGCCCAAGCACTCGGCAACGACGCCGTCGAATACATCATGGACGACGCACGCTTCGATCGTCACGCAAACGACGCGCTCACCGTCAACGGCAAGCCCTGCGCACTCAAGTCCGTCCGCGCCAGCGAGGCAACGCCCGCCGATCTGGTCATCCTGACGGTCAAGACGACCGGCCTCGACCAGGCGCTCAGGACCATGGAGCGCGTCGTGGGTCCCAGCACGCTCATCGCCTCGCTGTGCAACGGCATCACCAGCGAGCAAAAGATTGCTGAGCGCTTTGGCTGGGAGCACACCGTGTTGGGTATCTGCCAGGGCATGGACGCCGTATTCCTCAACGGCGCGCTCACCTTTACCAATACCGGCGAGATTCGTTTTGGCGCGGCCGCCGGCACCGACCCCGTGGCCGTCGCTGCCATCGACGAGCTCTACACGCGCAGTGGCATCGCACACACCGTCGAGGCAGACATCGCGCACCGCATGTGGGCCAAGCTCATGCTCAACGACGGCATCAACCAGACCTGCATGGCCTACGGCGGCACGTACGGAAGCGCCACGGAGCAGGGCTCCGAGCAGCGTCGTTGCTTTGTTTCCGCCATGCGCGAAACGCTTGCGGTCGCCAATGCCGAAGGCATCGAGCTCACCGAAGCAGACTTGACGCAGATGGTGCACCTCATCGAAGGACTCGACCCCGCCGGCATGCCCTCGATGGCACAGGACCGCGTCGCCCAGCGCAAAACCGAGGTCGAGGAATTCGCGGGCACCATCTGCCGCCTCGCGGCCAAGCACGATATTCAGGCACCTCAAAACGAATGGCTCTATCAGCGTATTCGCGATATCGAGGCGAGCTGGTAGCGCCGACGCGCCGCATTCAACAGCCCTAATAGCAAAAGCCGCCGCAAGGAACACTCCCCCTGCGGCGGCTTTCATCTTTATCTATGACCAGCGGTCAACCTCACAACCGCTAGCGTTGCGACTCCGGCATCTCGTCCTCGTCATCACGGCAAAGAGCCACGCCTGCGCTTCCCAGCAGCGCCGCCGCGATCAGCGCGCCAACCACAATAGGAGCAGCCCCGTATGACCCCTGCATACCCGCGACGAGCGCGGCCGTAGGGCCAAGGCAGCCAAGTACCAATGCGACGGCGGCAACGGCAATATCTCGAGCGTTCACAAGACCACTTCCTCCATGAGAAAGACCTTATTTCTCATGAACTAGTGTGCCCTGCGCCCATATGGGCGGCGTACCGCCACGGTAAGGGCTCTGTTAACTCAAGCGCATACATAGAACGGGCATCTTTACGTTGCCCAAAAGCTCGGTAAAGACGCCCGTCCGCCAAACATCCGTGATGCAGAAAAATTACCAACCGGTGTAGTAATCGGTGGTTCCGGCTGCGCAGCCGGAGTCATAGACCTTGCACTCACCCTTGGAACCGGTAAACGTGGAGCCTTGGGCCTTATCGCCCGCAGCCACGACGTAATAGCCATCCGAATCGCGCCAAAAGCCCTCGGAATCCTGCGTCCACTCGCCCGTGCGGTGATGATAAAGCACATTGCTGCTGTAGTAGGTCTCGCGACGGCCGTTATAGTTGTTGACGCCGGCGGAGCGCGTTAGCCCCGAACCGTTCGCATAATACGCAGCTGCCGTGTAGGACGAGCCGTAGCTCGCGTTGCCATATGAAGCTTGGGCGGCCTCGGCAGCTTCCGCCTCGGCGGCCGCGGCCTCGAGCGCCTCGCGCTTAGCATCCTCGAGCGTGGTGCGCAGCTCGTCGAGCTCGGTCGACTTCGCGTCGACCTCCTCCATCGTCAAAAGGCTGCCCGCACCGTCGATACAACCCTGCAGTACGGCGCGCTCGTCATCGGTGGCGTAGTCACCATACATGTTCATGATGATCTGGGCACGGACCTCCAGGGAGTCACGCTTGGCCTCCATCGAGGCGTTCCACTCCTGCATGGAGCCAAAGCCGTCGCCGCGATAGTCGACGGGCTGCATCAGCGTCGCCTCGGACGGCGTAGATGAGACCGTATCGGACAGTGTTGCGGCGTGGGCATCAGTTGCGCCGGCGCCCGCCAAAAGTGCCACGGTCAGAGCGGCGGAAAGGGCGGCGGCTTTCGGTTTTCGTGAATCGATCCTCATGTAGCTGGAACCTCCGTAGTGCGTTTTTGCTGCGTTTGAGCTGCGTGTGATTCGATCGCGCTGCATAGTACCCCGAGCAATTCGCGACCTGCGGTTTTTCTCAAAAGGTGCACGTCAATTGCGTAAAACTCACATCCTCTCAACAGGAGTTTTCCACAACTCGAATGCATAAAGCATGCCAAAAACCCTGTTTTGGCATGCTCCCTATGCAAAAAAGGCGCCTGTGCAAACATTGTTCGCACAGGCGTCTTGAGCAGGCATTTTATGCAGTTATACCTATCGAGTCGCAAGGGGTCCTTGCACAAGTCGCCTTACTCGTCCAGCGCGGCGAAGGCCTGCTTCAGATCCCAAATGATATCTTCGGCGTTCTCGGTACCAATGGAAAGGCGGATCGTGGAGGGCGTGATGTTCTGCTCGGCGAGCTCCTCGGCAGAGAGCTGGGAATGCGTGGTGGTAGCCGGGTGCACGACGAGCGACTTGACGTCGGCCACGTTGGCGAGCAGCGAGAACACCTGCAGGTGATCGATGAACTTCCAAGCAGCCTCCTGGCCGCCCTTAATCTCAAAGGTGAAGATCGAGGCACCGCCACGGGGGAAGTACTTCTGATAGAGCTCGTGATCGGGATGCTCAGGCAGGCTCGGGTGGTTCACCTTGGCGACATGGCTGTCGCCGGTCAGGAACTCAACGACCTTCTTGGTGTTCTCGACATGGCGATCGACGCGCAGCGACAGGGTCTCGGTGCCTTGGAGCAGGACCCAGGCGTTGAACGGGCTAATGCAGGCGCCCTCGTCACGCAGCAGGATGGCGCGGACATAGGTTGCGAAGGCGGCAGGACCGGCAGCCTCGGCAAACGAGACGCCATGGTAGGAGGGGTTGGGCTCGGCGATCTGGGCGTACTTGCCGCTCGCCTTCCAATCGAAGTTACCGCCGTCGACGATCACACCGCCCAGCGAGGTGCCGTGGCCGCCGATGAACTTGGTTGCGGAGTGGACGACGATGTTGGCACCATGCTCCAGCGGACGGAACAGATACGGGGTGCCGAAGGTGTTATCGACGACAACCGGCAGACCGTGCTTCTTGGCGATCTCGGAGATGGCATCGATGTTGGGGATGTCGGAGTTGGGGTTGCCGAGCGTCTCGAGGTAGATGACCGTGGTGTTGTCCTTGATGGCGCCCTCGACCTCTTCCAGGTTATGGACATCGACAAACGTGGTCTCGACGCCAAACTGGGAGAGCGTATGCTCCAGCAGGTTGTAGGAACCGCCGTAGATGGTCTTCTGGGCCACCACGTGGTCACCGGCCTGGGCAAGCGCCTGCAGGGTATAGGTGATAGCGGCAGCGCCGGAAGCGACGGCGAGACCGGCCACGCCGCCCTCGAGTGCGGCGATACGATCCTCGAAGACGCCCTGGGTGGAGTTGGTCAGACGGCCGTAGATGTTGCCGGCGTCGGCAAGACCAAAGCGGTCGGCGGCATGCTGGGCGTTGCGGAACACGTAGCTCGTAGTCTGATAGATAGGCACGGCGCGGGAGTCGGATGCAGGATCGGCGCTCTCCTGGCCAACGTGCAGCTGCAGGGTGTCGAAACCAAAGGTGTGCTCGGGGTTGTTGATGAACTGGCTCATGATGATCTCCTTGATCGAACAAAAGTAAATAAATAAGAGAGAAGTAAGTCGCTGTCTCCTGATCACGCCGACGGGCGCAAACAGGAGCCCGGCATTCGTCTTGGTAAGCAATTCATATACGGGCCTCCTTTCGCATCCCGGTTCCGTGGTTGGCTTAATTACCTACCGCTTTTGTGTGTTTTGAATAGTACGAGCATTGTTTTCACCGGTCAATCACTTAAAAGCGCTAACCTGTTATCGGTTTTGCAGATAACAGACGAAAGGACGGGCACCGATGACCCTTCAGCAGCTTCGTTTTCTGATCGCCGTGGCAGAGTCCGGCTCAATCAACGCCGCAGCTCAGCGCCTCTATACCGCCCAGTCCAACATCTCCAACGCCGTCAAAAGCTTGGAACAGGAGCTCCATCTGGAGATCTTCACGCGCTCCAGCCGCGGCGTCACGCTCACCAACGACGGCACCGAGCTTTTGGGCTATGCACGCCAGGTCGTAGAGCAGGCCGACATGCTCGAGGCCCGCTACGAGGACGGCGGCACCCCGCAAGCCCGCCTCGCCATTTCCGCCCAGCACTACGCCTTTTCGGTCGAGGCCTTCGTCAACGTGGTCGAGCGCTGCCGCGACAGCAAGTTCGAGTTCATCATGCGCGAAACCACCACCTCGCAAATCATCGATGACGTCCGCGCGTTTCGCAGCGACATCGGTATTCTCTATCTGGACGACTTTAACGCCCGCGTTCTGCAGAAGGCTTTTGCCGATGCGCGCGCGAGCTTCCACCCCCTCTTTGACGCAAAGGTCCACGTATTCGTAAGCGAGCGCCACCCGCTCGCCCGCCGCCCGCAGCTGTCCCTTGCCGACCTTACGCCCTACACCCGCTACAGCTTTGAGCAAGGCACCTCGAACTCCTTCTATTACGCCGAGGAGCCGTTTAGCTATATTCCCTGCGACCGCAATATCCGCGTATCGGACCGTGGCACGCTTACCAACCTACTTATCACCTCAAACGGCTACACGCTGTCGACTGGTGTCCTCTCCAACGAAATGCAATGGGGCATGGCATCGATCCCGCTGGCGGACGCCCCGACGATGCACGTGGGCCATATCATGCACGACGAGCGCAAGCCCTCCCCCCTGCTGCAGCAATACCTCGACGAGCTCGACCGCATCATCCGCGAAAGCCAGCCATCTGGGGACGGGGTGGAAATGGTAGAGCGCTAGCCCGCAACGAACGTGGCGCTACAATGGACACCCACGAAGGAAGCACTCGACGAAAGGAACCATGTGAAGGTCATCATCTATACCGACGGCTCGGCCCGATCAAATCCGGGACGCGGCGGCTACGGCGCCGTGCTCAAATACACCAACCCCGCCGGCAAGACCTTTACCTCCGAGCTTTCGCGCGGCTACGCCAAGACCACCAACAACCGCATGGAGCTCATGGCGGTCATCGTGGCGCTCGAGGCGCTCAACCGCCCCTGCGAGGTCGAAGTCCACTCCGATTCGCAGTACGTCGTCAATGCTTTCAACAAACACTGGATCGACGGATGGAAAAAACGCGGTTGGAAGACCGCCAACAAGCAGCCCGTCAAGAACCGCGACCTGTGGGAGCGCCTGCTCACCGCAAAGAGCAAGCACAAAGTTGAGTTCATCTGGGTTAAGGGGCATGCCGGCCACGAGCTCAACGAGCGCTGCGACGAGCTTGCCACCACGGCGGCCGACGGCAGCAACCTTGATATCGACACTGGCTTTAACGAGAGCGACCTCTAGCGGCGTTTTCGAGCGCTTCCTGTGCCCTCACGCGCTACACTCATTCGTGTAGACCAAACAACGCAAGGGGGACGTATGCTGCGCATCGCGACCATCGGCACATCCATGATCACCGACGACTTCATCCAAGTCGTCAACGCCAACGACCAAGCCGCGTTTGTGGGCACGCTCTCGCGCGATGCCGATCGCGGCGCCGCCTTTACCGCCGAGCACGGTGGCGAGCGAAACTTTACCACGCTCGCCGAGCTCGCGTCCGCCGACGACATTGACGCCGTCTACATCGGCAGCCCTAACGCACTTCACTACGAGCAAGCCCTTGCCTGCATCGCCGGCGGCAAGCACGTCATCGTCGAAAAGCCCTTCTGCGCCACCGAAGCGCAGGCGCTGGAAGTCTTCCGCGCCGCCGAGACGGCGGGCGTTATAGCCCTCGAGGCCATGCGTCCCCTCCACGATCCCGCCTTCCACGCCATCGAGGACGCCCTGGGTGAGATCGCCCCCATCCGCCGCGCCTCACTGCGCTTTGGCAAATATTCCTCGCGCTACAACGAGGTTCTCGCGGGACGTGCCACCAATATCTTCGACTGCAACATGGCATCGGGTTCCCTCATGGACATTGGCGTCTACACCGTCGAGCCCATGGTCGAGATCTTCGGCATGCCCTCCGGCCTCACCAGCATGACCACGCTGCTAGACCGCGCCACGCAAAAGCTCACGCACGGCCCCATCGACGGCTGCGGCTCCATCCTCGCCAGCTACGGCGGCGGTCGCATCTCTGTCGAGCTTGCACATTCCAAGATCACGAATGACCTGCTGCCCTCGCAGATCGAAGGCGAGCGCGGCACCATCCAGATCGACCATCTGTCCACGCCCCGCAACGTCCGTATCGACTATCGCGGCGACGTCGTTCGCGGGTCGGCGACCGAGGCACCGCGCGAGCAGGGCGACAACAGCCGCGCGCTCGACCTTCCCAAGTCAAACAACACCATGGAGTACGAACTCGCCGACTTTATCACCGCCATCGACGGCATCGCTCACGTTAAAGAAGAGATTTGGGAGACGCCGGCAGGGCGCCACGAGCTCGGACACTACCGCGACGTCACCCTCGTTTCGCTTCGCATCATGGATGCCGTGCGCCAGCAGGCCGGCATCACCTTCCCCGCCGACTCTGAACAACGGGCATAGCGATGAGTTTTTTCGACACGCTCTTCTCCGGTGTCACGGGAGCCAACCGTGAACCCCAGAAGCCTTCGGACGTCGAGCTCAAGCTGCGTCGCAGGCTTACCGTGCTCGCAAGCGACGAAGCCACTCAAAATGCTCCACAGCGCTATTTCCTGCGGTGGGCGGGGCAAGTCCAAGGCGTCGGTTTTCGCTTTACCAACACCAACCTCGCGCAGGCTCGTTCACTCACCGGCTGGGTGCGCAATATGGAAGACGGCTCGGTCGAGATGGAGGTGCAGGGCGCGCCGGCAAACATCCTGTCGCACCTCGAGGCACTTCATGCCTCCTACGAGCGAATGGGGGCACGTTTTCGCCTTGCAGACGCCCAGGCCCGCGCCCCGCTTTCTGACGAGGATGGTTTTAATCCTCGCTATTAGTATTGTGTGCTAAATAAGGTATCATTTACCTACATACCGTTAATGGAAAAGAGGCGAGGCGCATGGCGGTGCAAAGGAGAAATACCAAGCAGCGAAAGCTGGTTCTCGACGCCGTGCGCCAAAGCTATAACCATCCCACCGCCGACGAGATCTATAACGCCGTGCGCGAGCAAGACGACAAGATTAGTCGCGGCACGGTTTATCGCAACCTCAACCTCTTGGCCGATGCCGGCGAGATTCTCTCCATCAAGACGCCGGGCGGCAGCCGCTTCGATCGCACGATCGAGCCGCATGCGCATATCATCTGCACCTCGTGCAGCCGCGTCATCGACGTACCGCTTCCCTTCGATGCCCAACTCGACGCCAAAGCATCCGAGCAAATCGGCTGGCACGTCACCTCGCACTACACCATCTTCGAGGGCCTCTGCCCCGACTGCCGGTAGGCATGTCCCAAAAGCCTACTCGGCGAGCAGGCGACGCAGCTCCTCCTCGACCGTGCGCACGTAGCGGACGCGGTCGTTGATGCCACGCATAGTGGGATTGCAGCTCTCCATCAAATAAGGATGGCCCACGACGTTGAGCATGTCGCGGTCGTTCTCGTTATCGCCAAACGCCATCATCTCATCCGGCGAAATGCCCAGGGCGCGACCATAGTCAGCAAGCGCGGACCCCTTGCCCGAATTAAAACCGATAAAGTCCGTCCACTCGGTTCCCGACGTCATCACGTCGACGCGGTCGCTAAAGTGACGCTCGAAATACTCCAACGCCGCCGGCTGTTCGTCCTCGGGCGTCTGGAATGCAATCTTAATGACGTCCTCGTCGATGTCCTCGGGATGGTCGACGACCGCCACATCGCAGTGGACCTCATAGCGCAGGTGGTCGACGAACGCATCGTTGCCGCTCATGGTGTAGAGATGCCCTTCACACGAAAGGGTCACGTCGGCATGGGGATACGCAACCACGGCGCTCGCGATATCCATGGCAAGGCCACGCTCCATGGAGCGCTTGACCACGGCACGCCCCTCGCTCATGACCAGGGCGCCGTTTTCGCACACATAGCCCAGCTCATCGGCCACCGGCGCAAAGAGGTAACGCAAGCTCGCATATTGGCGACCGCTCGCCGGCATAAACACAACGCCACGGCGATGCAGCTCATCGATGAGCTCAAAAGCCTCGGGACGCGGCTCGCGCTCCCCCGGATGCAGCAGCGTGCCGTCCAAATCGCAGGCGATCAGCTTGATTCCCTCAAGATCCATATGCTTCCCCCAAAGCATCTCATCAACACAAGACGGACTTTGAGTGGCTATCCCTCAAAGTCCGTCTTGTGTTGTCGGCACTTAGCTACGCGCCTTTTTGACAACCGTAAAGTCGGGAGCCATGCTCACGACGACATCCGCCGCACTCGACGCAAAGCGCCGACTGGCATTGAGCTCGCGCGTTACCACCGAGAGTCGTACGCCCTCGATATCCCGAAGCATGCGGCCCAAAACCGGTTGCACCGGCATATACATGCGCACGGTATGCTCATCCGAGTCACCTCGGAAGAGCGGTGCGTGCATGTTGCCGATCTCCCAGCACACATGTGCGAGCGCAATCGGGTCTATGCGGTCGACTTCGACCAGATAGACTTCGGCGCTGCGCAGACGCACGACAACCGCCACGGGAACCGTGCCCGAATGGTCGATGGCGAGCACGTCGCCGTCGGTAAGACGACCGCCGTCGGCAGTATCCAGCCGAACATCGACCGCACGCCCCAACTCCGTCACGCCCGCAAATACGCGGGCGTCGGCCTGGTCCCAATCGAGCAGCAGCTCATCGATCTCAAAGACACCGCCCAGCTCCCGGCGAAGCAAAAGCTCATAGGACGGATCATTGAGATTTCCCAAGCATGTCGTCGAAACCAGGCGCTCAAGCATGCTCTAACCCTCGACCTCGACGAGCTCGATATCAAAGTTGAGGTCCTTGCCGGCCAGCTCGTGGTTGGCGTCGAGCGTCACGGCCTCGGGCGTCACGTCGACAACCACGGCGGGGACGGGCATGCCGCTCGGCGTGGACAGGAAGAGCTTCATGCCCTTCTCGATCTGCTCGATGTTGGGAACCTGCTCGGCCGGGAAGGTCAGAACCATCTCGGGATTGTGCTCACCGTAGGCATCGGCGGCAGGAATGTGCACGGTCTTCTTCTCGCCCACCTGCATATCGACCACGGCGGCGTCGAAGCCCTTGATCATCTGGCCGGCGCCGCAGGTGAACTCCAGCGGCTCGCCGCGATCGTAGGAGCTATCGAACTGCGTGCCGTCGTCGAGCGTGCCGCGATAATGAGTCTTAACCTTCTTGCCCTGGTTGGACATGGTAACCTCCGTGATAGGGGCGGCGCAAACACAAGCCGCCGTGAACATATGGCGCTAACTATACCCTAGTCATACAATTTGAAGACAGTTTGCAAAGAAACGCTGCAACCGGAGGAACCATGGCATATCCCGTATTTGACCTACACTGCGACACCGCCGACCGCATCGGCTGGGCCACGCTCGATCTCGACCTGCGCTTTACCGCGGGCACCGACGGTTATTTCCCCGGCGACGAAACGCATCCGCAAGATTTCGACCTCATCGAGGGCAACGCCTGCGCCATCTCGCTCGCAAAGATCGGCAACACGCCGTGGGCACAGTGCTTCGCCACGTTTGTCCCCGACGAGATTCCCACCGCCCACGCCGCGCGCTTCCAGGCACAGATCATGGCGCACATGAGCGGCCAGGCAATGCTCAACCACGACCGCATGGTCAACGTACGCAGCGCCGCAGACATTCGCCCCGCGCTCAAGGACGGCAAGGTCGCTTGCATCCACACCATCGAAAACGCCACGTTCTTTGCCGAGGACCCCGCGCTCATCGAGGTACTCAAAGACCTGGGCGTGCTCATGTCGTCGCTCAGCTGGAACGCACAGGGCCCGCTCGCGAGCGGGCACGATACGCACGCCGGCCTCACCGCCGCCGGCATCGAGGCACTCACGCAGATGGAGCACGCCGGCATGGTGCTCGACGTCTCCCACCTCAACGACGAGTGCTTTGACGAGGTTGCCGCCCGCGCCACGCGCCCCTTCGTCGCCAGCCACTCCAACTCCCGCGCGGTCTGCGGCGTCAAGCGCAACCTTACCGACGACCAGTTCCGCACCATTCGCGATATGGGCGGTATCGTCGGCCTCAACTACTGCAGTGAGTTCCTCTCCAACGAAGCGACAAAAGAGACCGCCGCAGACGCCACCTTCGATCAATTGGCGGCACATATCGAGCATTGGCTTGACTTGGATGGCGAGGACGCCATCGCACTCGGTGGCGACTGGGACGGTGCCACGGTACCCGACTTCCTCTCCGATGCCAGCAAGATGCCCGAGTTCCAAAACATGCTCTCCAAGCGCTTTGGCAAGACGGTGATGCAGAAGCTCTGCAGCGACAACGCCCTTGCTTTCTTCGAGCGCTTCTAATCCTGTATCCCATTGACGGGCGGGTGCGCCGATGATTCGGCACGCCCGCCCTCACCCAGCCTAAAGGACCGCATTTGACGCAGCAGTTTACGATTTCCGTACCCCGACCGGATGGAACGCCCATTCCCGTCGTCGTTACCAAAAAGCGCGTCAAGAACTTTAACCTACGCGTCACATCGAGCGGCGAAGTCCATGCCAGTGCGCCGCTCGGCGCTAGCCGCGAGCGCATCGAAGCGTTTGTGAAGCGCAACAGCGCGTGGATCATCAACCGACTTGCCCGGCGCGAACAGCGCCAGGCGACAGCGCAACAGCCGCTCGGCCCCTCGTCCATCATTGCGCTTTGGGGCGAGCCCATCACTGTTCAGGATGCACTCGACCACAACTTTGAATCGCCCGTACCGCGGCCCAAACAGGCAACCTTCGCAAGTTTTATGGGCGTCGACGAGGTGGACAAACGCCCAAAGGCCAAGCAACATGCAATCCTCGACAACTTAACGCCCGAAGAGCTCCAGACTCGCATCGATCAACTCTATGCGTCCGAGGTCACCGCAGTGCTGCGCGACATGGTGCGCGCATACGAGATCGCAATGGACGTCACCGTTTCCCGCGTCTCCGTGCGCAGCATGAAGACGCGCTGGGGCTCATGCACGCCCAAAACCGGGGCCATTCGCATCGCGCGCGAACTTGCCGCCTACCCCATCGGGTGCCTCGACATGGTCGTCGCCCACGAGCTTGTCCACCTGCTCGAACCGAGCCACAATCAGCGCTTTCATGCCCTACTCGACACATGCTGTCCCAACAATAGAGCACTGTCTCAGCGGCTCAAGCAGCCACCCCTCGACGAGCTCTAGCGTCAACTAGCGCACGCGCTCGATCTCGACACCGCAGCTTGCCAAGGGCAGGCCAACAGGCGCCCATGGTTTATCGAGCTTAATGCGCACACCAAGCAGCGAAGGGTAACGGCGCAGCAGCATCTGGGCCGTCCCCTCGGCTGCCGCCTCAATGAGTTTAAACGTATGCTCGCGCAGGTAGCCATCGACGTCGTGGCACACCGAGCCGTAATCAATCGAGGCATCCAGGTTATCGTGCTCCCCCGCCGCACGCAGGTCGGCATAGAGCACCAGGGACACGATGAACTTCTGGCCCAGAGCGTTCTCCTCGGGATACACGCCGTGATTGGCAAAGACTTCAAGGCCATCGATGACAATACGATCGGCATGGCGCAGGTCGTCATAGCTCACATGGGGCACTGCCGTCGCGGTGGAAATTTCACCCCTGCCACGACGGGCAAGCTCGGCGCCCTCAGTCTTGGTTGCATTCTCGGGTAGTTTTTTGTTACTCATCGCGATCGTCTCCTTTGTTTAGAACCCCGACCGCGCATACCGACTACACGCGAATCGACAGGTTCTTTTTATCATCGCTCCAGTTGCAGGCATTGCGCGCGGGGCATGCATAGCAGGCACGCGAGGCCTTGTCGGCTGCATAGAGCAGACGCTCAAGCGGTTGGCTGTTCACGCGCAGCTTCCGATGGCCCAGAATAGCCGTCTTAATGGCAGCGGCATCGGCGGATGCAAACGCCACATCGTCGGGCATGCCGTCGAGAATTGCATCGGCGACGCGCTCGCTTGCAACATCATGGGATATACCCGATTCGTACTGTTCATCTTTGCCGATATCGTGAAGAAGTGCCGTGGCATAGATGACCTCACGGTCAAATTCGAGCTGCTCCTCGAGATTCTTGATCCACATAATGCGAGCAACATCGAGTAGATGGTCGATTTCGTGGCGACAGAAGATGCGCCCAGATTCCAAGCGCGCAATATTGCCCAAATGACGTCGGAACAGCCCGTTATCGACGATATAGTCAATGCGAGGCATAGCGCCAAAGGGGGCCAGACCCGAAGCCATAAAGCCGCGACGAGGTGTTCCATCATCGGTATTCGATACAAAGTCGTTGACGACTCTCATGTTACCGGCCCAGCATCCTAAAGAACCGCTCCTCGAGCGTCGGATCGGTCTCAAAGACACCGCGACGGGCAAGCGTCACGGTCTTGGTACCAGGCTTTTGCACGCCGCGCATGGTCATGCACATGTGCTCGGCCTCCATCAACACAATCGCCCCTTGGGGAGCAAGATAGTCCATGAGGGCATCGGCAACCTGCGCACACAGTTGCTCCTGCAGCTGCAGGCGGCGGGCATAGACCTCAACCGTGCGGGCGAGCTTGGAAAGCCCGGCCACGCGGCCATTGGGGATATAACCAATCGCGGCCTTGCCATAAAACGGCAGCAAATGGTGCTCGCACAGCGAGTAGAACGTGATATCGCGCTCGATAACCAAATCGTTCGAAGCAACGGCAAAGGTTTTGGACAGATGCTCCTCGGCGCTCTGGTCCATACCGCCGGCAATCTCGCCATACATACGGGCAACGCGCGCCGGGGTCTCCAGCAGGCCCTCACGAGTTGGGTCCTCGCCTATACCCTCAAGCAACAGCTTGATGGCGGCCTCGACTTTTTCCTGATCGACCATCTGGGCCTCACTTTTCCGATTTCACGTTCGCGCTATGGTACCACGCCCTTTGGCATCGGCCACAAGCTACATAGTATGGGTCGAATAGACCGGATCATCCCGCCAAAGCTCAACCGCATCACAAAACGCAACGCCCTCGCGCTCGGCACGGGCGCGCGTGGCGTTCATATCAATCACACGCTGATTGCTCGAGCCCCTAAAGCGCAGCGTGATATCGTACAAATCCTGAACAAACGGACCGTCCACCAACATATCAAGACAAGCGAGGATGCGGTCCGTCACCTCGGTATGGTGGCGACCACCCGGCATAAGCTCCTCGAGCACATCGCCGGTAAAGCACCAAATAGTCTTTCCCGACCCCACGGGATAAGCAGCGCGAACACGTTCGACAAAGTCAACGAGTCCGGCCTGATTCTCGGGCTCCATAGGCTCGCCGCCCAAAATCGTCAGACCATCAATAAAGGGATGATCGAGACTCTCAATAATCTTATCCTCGACGGCACGATCGAAGGGCTCGCCCGCAGCAAAATCCCACGCGACAGAGTTAAAGCAGTTCTTGCACCCACGACGGCACCCACTCACAAACAGAGAAGTACGGACGCCCTCCCCATCGGCAATGTCGAAATACTTAATGTTCGCGTAGTTCATAAGTAACTCTCCCGGGAGGCCGGGACATATCATCCCGTCCTCAAACATTCTCGGCCTTTGGCCTGCGAAACTGCGGGCGGGACGATATGCCCCGGCCTCATGCAAAGGGTAACTCAATGAACGAAGCGAACATCGAGTATAGGGTTCGAAGTCTGATAAAAACTGAGTTGTAGCTCAACCGTCATTGCAAGCAAATCGTCGCTGCAGCTCAACTCATTTCTGCTAAGAACTTCGAGGAGTGAGCAGACCGCATACTGCATCTCAGCTACGTCAACTTGGCTGCCCCGTAGCGAGCCCCCGGACCTTTGCTCGATATGAGTTCCGCACGCAAAGAAGGCCACTTAATGTGGCCTTCGTCTTGCGCAGGACTGTCCGATATAGCGAGCAAAGGTCCGGGGGCTCGCTACGGGGCAGCCTGGAATGGATATTAGAGATGCAGCACGCGGTCTCGGATCTCCTCGGTTCGACCCTGGTTCCAGAACTGGGTACCGATGTAGCCGCACGTACGACGGGCGACGTTCATCTTCTCCTGGTCGCGGTTGCCGCAGTTGGGGCACTCCCACACCAGCTTGCCGTCATCTTCGACAATCTTGATCTCGCCGTCGTAGCCACACACCTGGCAGTAGTCGCTCTTGGTGTTGAGCTCGGCGTACATGATGTTGTCGTAGATGTACTGCATCACGCGAATGACGGCCTTGAGGTTGTCCTGCATGTTGGGAACCTCGACGTAGGAGATGGCACCGCCCGGCGAAAGCTGCTGGAACATGCCCTCGAACTTGAGCTTGTCGAAGGCATCGATCTCCTCGGACACGTGGACGTGGTAGCTGTTGGTGATGTAGCCCTTGTCCGTCACACCCGGAATGATGCCAAAACGACGCTGCAGGCACTTAGCGAACTTGTAGGTCGTCGACTCCAGCGGCGTGCCGTACAGCGAGAAGTCGATATCGCTTTCGGCCTTCCACTCCGCGCACTTGTCGTTCATGCGCTGCATGACGGCCATGGCGAACGGCGTGCCCTCCTTCTCGGTGTGGCTGTGGCCCGTCATGTACTTGACGCACTCATACAGGCCGGCATAGCCCAGGCTAATGGTGGAATATCCGCCCACGAGTAGCTTGTCGATCGTCTCGCCCTTCTTCAAACGAGCGAGGGCACCGTACTGCCAAAGAATCGGCGCGGCGTCAGAAAGCGTACCCATCAGGCGCTCGTGACGGCACAGCAGGGCGCGGTGGCACAGCTCGAGGCGCTCGTCAAAGATCTTCCAGAACTTGTCCATGTCCTGATGCGAGCTCAACGCGACGTCGGGCAGGTTGATAGTCACGACGCCCTGGTTAAAGCGGCCGTAGTACTTGGGCTTGCTGGGGTCGTAGTTCAGCGCGTTGGCAACGTTGTTGAAGCCGTTGCCCGAGCGATCGGGCGTCAGGAAGCTGCGGCAGCCCATGCAGGTATAGCAATCGCCATTGCCCGCGGTCTCACCCTTCGACAGCTTGAGCTCGCGCATCTTCTTTTCGGAGATATAGTCGGGCACCATGCGCTTGGCGGTGCACTTGGCAGCCAGCTGAGTCAGATAGAAGTACGGGGAGTCCTCGTGAACGTTATCGTCCTCGAGCACGTAGATAAGCTTAGGGAACGCCGGGGTGATCCACACGCCGGCCTCGTTCTTAACGCCCTCGTAGCGCTGGCGAAGCGTCTCTTCCACAATCATGGCAAGGTCATGCTTCTCTTGGGGCGAACGGGCCTCGTTAAGATACATAAAGACCGTCACGAACGGCGCCTGGCCGTTGGTGGTCATAAGGGTCACGACCTGATACTGGATCGTCTGGACGCCACGACGAATCTCATCACGCAGGCGGTCCTCAACGACCTCACGGACCTTCTCGGCAGACGCGGAAACGCCGAGCTCCTCGAGCTCACGCGCGACCTCGCCGCGGATCTTCTGACGGCTCACCTCAACAAAGGGGGCAAGATGGGTCAGCGAGATGGACTGTCCGCCATACTGGGAGGAAGCAACCTGGGCGATGATCTGCGTCGCGATGTTGCAGGCCGTCGAGAAGCTATGCGGCTTCTCAATCAGCGTGCCCGAGATGACGGTGCCGTTCTGGAGCATATCCTCCAGATTCACCAAGTCGCAGTTATGCATGTGCTGGGCAAAGTAGTCCGAATCGTGGAAGTGAATCAGGCCCTCGTTATGGGCATCCACAATCTCCTGAGGCAGCAGTACGCGCTGCGTCAGGTCCTTGGAGATCTCGCCGGCCATGTAGTCGCGCTGAACGGAGTTGACGGTCGGGTTCTTGTTGGAGTTCTCCTGCTTGACCTCTTCGTTGTTGCACTCGATGAGCGACAGGATCTTGTCATCGGTCGTGTTCTTCTGGCGCTTCAGGCTCTGAACATAGCGATAGATGATGTAGTGGCGGGCGACCTCGTAGCAGTCGAGACGCATAATCTCGTCCTCAACCAGATCCTGGATCTCCTCGACCGAAACGGTATGCCCGGCATTCTCGCAGGCCTCGGCAACGTTTTGAGCCGCGTAGATCACCTGTCGGTCGGTAAGGCGAGAGCCCTCCTCAACCTCCAAGTTTGCAGCACGGATGGCATTGACGATCTTATCGATGTCAAAGACAACCTCAGTGCCGCTGCGCTTGATGATCTTCATCCTCTTGCCTCTTTCGCGTCGAAATCTCATTGCGCTTCAGAGCCAAACGATGCCCGGCAGGGCTTACCCCTGTCTTGCGGCGCCGTCGCGCAATCTGTGTTCTCGATAAACCATAAGTCCTCATGCGGACATCCCCGGAAGCCGATCAGGCGGCTCAAAGACACGTCCAAAAGAGGCAGATAAGGTCTTCGTTCTCTGTCCGCCATCTATCATACGACAAAGACGCATCTATATCCTGTATTCTTTTTTTAGGTCAAACACAACATATAGTGTTTTAGCAGGTCAAGGCAATTGGTCTATTTGCAGACGCATTAAAAACGAGGGGTCTTTGGCAAGTCGGTAAAACGTTACCAACACGGCTACCTGCACGGCAGTTATAAAACCCCCTTAGTCAAGCCGCCGACAAATCCTACCAAAACCAAGCCACTCACGCCAAAAGAATCCAAAAGATTATGCTTGACCAACATGTTGCGGTCGAATGCCGGCGGACGGGGCGACGGATCTGCAAACGCTCGGAAGACTGCAGTCCGACGCCCCGTCCGCTGGCATTCGATATGCAAAGGAGCTGTTACTTCTCGTCGCGAGCGATTATGCGACCGAGAGCCGCCGTAAAGGGATCGAGCAGTACGCCGGCGATAACCACAAAAGCCCATCCCTTTGTGACAAGACCTGCCCAACGCGCGAAGAACGTACGGCCCTCAATCGTTCCGAATCCTCCCTGGAAGGCGATTTCACCAAAACCGATCACCATAAAGAGCAAGGTGGCACCGATAACCGTACCGGCAATCTTGTGCGCAGCACTCCCCTCCTCAAAACCAAAAAAGTCTAGGCACATACCGACCGTTTTTCCAAACAGCGGAAGCGCGCTCAGAACCTCGGCAATCACCGTGGCCACGATGAGTTGCCCCCAAAAGCCCGTGGGGCTCGTCAGATCCAAGCCGGACGCCCCTTCGATGATGGGGAGAAACGCGCAGAGCAATAGCGGGTTAAAGAAGCCGTTGAGAATACCGACAACGCGGTTGACAGGTAACTTCATAGCCATATGCCTTTCAAAGTCATTGATAGAAAGAGGGCCGCCGGCATATGTCGGCGGCCCCGATAAAACATGATGTGCGGTAAAGCAACTACTCGAGCGGCTACTCCGCCTCGCCGCTGGCCGCCATCTTCTCGGCCTCGGCAAGCTGGGCCGGGGTGAGCTTGCGATACTTAATGGCGCCAAAGACGACACAAGCCGCGCAGACGATCATGCCGGCGATGAACTTCTGGTCAATCGTTGCACCAAACGGCGATGTCACGGCCTCAAACACAATGGGAGACAGCGCCATGCCAAAGTTGATGCCCGCCATGCCAATGGCAAGGTTAAACGCACGTCCCTCGGGGGCAGAGTTGCCGGCGGCAAAATTGCCCTCCAGCGGCACGTAGGTCTCCTTGCCCAGGGCAACGACAAAGCCCGCAACGCACAGCACCATAAAGGCGGGCGCAACCAACGTCAGGCCCAGGCCAATGAGCGTCACGCCCCACGCGATCGGCATAGCCAGGTTCTTAAACTTGGCAAACAGCGGACCGACCAAGAGACCCGCCGCAATACCGGCGACGGTCATAACGGTAGAGGCAAGACCGGCCTCCACGGTACCGCCAAAGCCGCGACCCACAACAAGCAGCGAAACGTTGGAGCTGAAGAGCTGGAACGTGAGTACGAACACAAAGCTCATGACCGTGATGATAGCGACCTCTTTGGGCATATTGGCAAACACGTTGACCTTGCGCTTGGGCTCAAGATGACCCTCGGGAAGGCAGACGGCCTCGATCACGATAAAGATAATCATGATGAAGTAGGCAGCATAGCTATGGAACCACTCAGCAGAACCCAAGATGCCGGAAACCATCGTCCAGATAATGCCGCCCAGTGCAACAAAGGTGGAGTAGATGCCCATGACAAACGAGCGCTGCTTTCCGCCAAAGTAGTCCGCGATAAGAGCGTCCGTCGAATTCTGCACGGCGCCGAGACCAAGGCCCATGACAGCAGAAGCTGCCAAGACCTGGCCGAGCGAATCGTGGAACACCAGCACCGAAGCACCCGCCAGCATCACGATAACGTGGCCGATAAGCGTTGTCTTCTTCTTAGACACGCGAGAAGCAAGCTGAGAAGACACGAGCATGGCAGACAGCGCCATCATCAACGGGATGATGCCGATAATCATCTGAACGGCAGCGATGTTCTCGTTGGGAAACGCAGCCGCAACAGAAGCCACGATGGGAACGGGCACGAGCATGCCCATAATGCACATGGCGGCAGCATAAATGCCAACCAGGTACTTAATCTTGGTTTTATCCATGATTCAATCCTTGCACTCAGAAAAGAAGGGTGAGAAGGGACGGCCAAAGACCGTCTTCGACCGTCCCTAAATACGACGCTAGCAGTCCTCAAACCCGCTAAACACAGGCCGCCCGCTATACGAGAGCGCCTTTTCGTCACCGTCAAGCACGCGACAGGCGCCAGCAGCCATAGCCTCGAGCTCAAACTCGCCCGGATAGGCAGACACGGGGGCAATCCAAGAACAGGCGTCCTCGATGGCGGCAACGAGCTCTTTGCTGTGAACCATGCCGCCTCCGAGCAAGATGCCATCGACTTCGCCCTTAAGGACGCACGCCATCTCGCCAATCCATTTACAGATCTGGTAGACCATCGCATCCCAGGCGCGAGCCGCAGCCGCATCGCCTGCGGCGGCACGGTCGCACACTTCGACGCCATCGGACGTACCCAAAAGATCGACAAAACCACCGGTCTTCATGCAATGGGCGCGGGCAACGTCGAGACCGTGCTCCGCCGTATACTTCGCAACCTCGATCGCAGGGACCGAGCCACAGCGCGTAGGCGCCATGGGGCCTTCGCCACCAACGATGTCGTTGCCGTCGACCATCTTGCCCTTAAGGTGGGCAGAGATTGAAATGCCGCCGCCGATATGGCAGACAATAAAGTTGCACTCGTCATAAGGACGGCCGAGCTTTGCAGCATGGCGAATAGCGGTCTCTTTGAGATTAAGGGCGTGCAGGTGCACGTTTCGATACACGCCCCTAATGCCTGTCACGCGTGCGAGATCGCACAGCTCGTCAGTATCGGGAGGATTTACAACAAAGGCAGGCTTGCCACATTTCGTGGCAAACTCGTGAGCGATTTGGGGACCCAGCTGCGCCGGATGCTGGATACCGTTTGCGCCAACGCGAGCATGCTCGAGCATGACCTCGTTGATGGCGTAGGTGCCACCCGGCAGCGAAAGCAAGCCGCCACCACGGCCAACGAACGCATCGAAGTCGTCAAGCGAAAGACCGGCTTCCTTAAGCGCATCCAGAATCAGCTCGCAGCGATACGGCATCTGGGCCGAGACCCCGTCAAACTGGGCGAGATCTTTCGCCTCATGCGCCACGTTCTTGCTGAGTTTGCACGCATCGCCTTCAAAGACGCCAACCTTGGTCGAGGTAGAGCCAGGGTTAATAACCAAAACGCGCCAAGGCTTATTCTGTCCAGCCATGTCTTACGCCTCCTTGAGCGCCTGGGCACGCACGCAACTCATCACCACATTGCCGACGATTTCGTCAACAGGCGCAGAGCGCGAGCAGTCGCAGACGATCTTCTTAAAGCCCTGGAGCATGGGGCCGTAAGCGTTGGCGCCCGTCAGGTTCTGAACGATCTTGACGCCGATGTTGCCTACATTGATATCCGGCCAGATGACTACGTTGGCGTGGCCGGCAACGGCAGAATCGCGGCGGACCTTTTTGGCCGCGACCTTGGGATTGATCGCCGAATCAAACTGGAACTCGCCGTCGATGGCAAGATCGGGACGACGGTCGTTGGCAATCTCGCTGGCGCGACGCACCTTGTCGACCAGCTCGTTATCCATCGAGCCGTCCGTCGAGTGTGACAGCAGAGCGCAGCGAATATCCCAGCCCGTCAGGGAACACACCGTTTCGCACGAAGAGATGGCGATCGAGGCTAGCTCTTCGCTCGTCGGGTTGACGCACACGGCAGAGTCGCCAAAGGCCAGCAAACCGTCTTCCCCGCCATTCCAGTTGGGGATATCGGCAATGCCGCAGGAGCTCACGGTATCGACGCCATCGGCAAGGCCGACAATGGTCTGGCCTGCCAGGATAATGTCGCCCGTAGCGTTATCGATGCCGGCGAACATAACGTCAACATCGCCAAGCACCTGCAAAATCAGCGCGCGCTCCAGCGGGCGCGTCATGCGACGCGCCGCTCCCTTGGGCTTAAACTTGCAATCCGGATGCGCAAGATAGCGTTCGCAACAGGCAGCGTTAGCCGCTTCGTCAGTCACATCGACAATCTCGATACCCTCGAGAGAAATGCCGCGCGCCTCAGCGAGCTCGCGGAGCTTGCCGCCATCGCCCACCAGCACGCACTCGGCGAGATGCTCTGCGGCAATCTTTGCGACCGCCTGCATCATGGTCTCGTTTTCGCCTTCGGGGAAGGCAACGCGCACGGGCTTGGCAGCAGCCTGCTGGCACAGGGTCTGCATCAGATCCATGCCGCTACTCCATCTCTTCGGTGGTGCGCTCGATAAGCTCACCGACGGTCTTCATGACCATGACCTCGCGAACAGGAACCTCGGCGTCGAGCTCGTTCTCGATCATGGACGTCAGGGCGATCATTTTCATCGAGCCCTTGCCCAGAGTCTCAAACGTCGTCTCGGGAGTCACATCGCCGTCGTAGTTGTAAGCGGACTTGGCAAAATCGCAGATCTGCTGAGTGAGTTCTTCGTTCATGGCAGTGCCTTTCTAAGTTAAAAAGAGGGGCGGCCACGGCGGGCAGGAGACATGGGTCCCGCCGCGACCTAAGAGAGGAAACAAATTGTTAAGGGGAATGGAAGCCTAGTCGTCAAGCTCGAACGCGAGCTCCTTGTAGCCCGGGCGGTCGATGACCTTGGCATGAACGCCAACGGTCTCACCGGCCATGAGCTTGGCGCGGATCTCGGGGGCCTTCTTCTTGGTAATGCCGTAGATGACGTAGGTGTACTGAGAGCCCTCGTCGATATCGACAGCGCCGTAGGCGTACTTGCCATACTCCTTGAGGTAAGGCTTGTCGTTCTGCGGCCCGGGTAGGGTGAAATCGATCAGATGACCGTGGCCGGAAACCTGGACCCAATCGGTCTTGTGATAGCCGCAGGCATTGCAGGCAAGGTGGGGCGGAAACTCGACGGCTCCGCACTCGGGGCACTGACGCGCCCAATAGATGCCCTCTTCAAGACCCGTGTAGAACTTCTTGACCACGGGCTCCATATCTTTGAGTTGCATGAGAATACTCCTTATGGGAAATCGAAAACCGCGGTCGACTACGCGACGGTACGAAGAATCTGGCAGCGAACGTTCTGGGAGCCGCCAAAGCCACGCAGGAAGGTCGTCTCGGGGACGTTCTTCATCTGGGTTGCACCGGCGACGCCACGCATCTGCTTAACGGCCTCGACGATATCGGCAAGGCCAGATGCGCCATGGGCGTGACCGAAGTTGCAACGGCCGCCGTGCGGGTTGATAGGTTTGTCCCCATCAAATGCGGTACGACCCTCAATGGCATACTTCCAGGCCTCGCCGCGCGGGATATAGCCGCACTCCTCGGCCGAAACAATCTCGGACGCCAGGAAGAAGTCGTTGCACATAAACAGATCGATTTCATCCGGGTTCACACCGGTAAGGTCATAGACCTGCTTGGCGGCAACCTTGGTAGCCCAGTGCTCGTTGTGGAGCAGACCCGCCTCGACCGCAGACGCGCCCGTGCCCAGCACCTCGACCGGAGCGTACGGGACACCCATGGCCTTGGCCTTCTCGGTAGGCATCACGACAACGGCGGCTGCGCCGTCGCACTTCTTCTCAAAGCCGGTAACGCGCAGGTACTGCGTAACGCGCGGGTTGTACATGCTCTTGAGGTATTCGTCAGCAGAATCGAAGCCTACAGCCTTTGCATCCTCCTCGACCGTGGTCTCATACCAAGCGAGAGGATTGAGCACGGCACCGCGACGAAGGCTCTTGGTGAGACCGTTCAGGGCATCGTCAATCTGATCTGCAGTAAGGTCATACTGCATGGAATACTCGTTGATCCAGTTGTCGAACGACACGCCGAAGGCGCCATCGAGCGGACGACCGTAAGCGCGGTCATAGATCTTATCGAGTGAGGGAATCATGACATCGAGCGTAAAGTCCTGGCGAATATGCGAGGGCATATGCTCGACGGGAAGGGTCGAAGCCAAGTCGCAGGCACCCGTAAGGACAACGTCGTAGGCACCGGAGGCAACCGCCATCACGGCCTGCTCAAGGGCGACATAGCCCGTGCAGCAAGCCTCAGAATGGTGGACGGAGCCCTTCGCACGAACGCCGAACCAGTCGGCCACCTGCATGTTGGGGGTAATGCAGTCGCCAACAAGGTAAGGATTGGCGCTGCCATGGAAGAAATAGTCCACATCGCGGGGCTCAAGACCGGCATCGGCAATTGCCTCGAGGGCCGCGTAGCCAAACGCCTCGCCCTCGCCGATACCCTGGGTCTCCGGGTGCTCCTCAAAATCCTTGAACGGGGTGCAGCCAACGCCTACAATCGAGACGCTGCGCATGTTCTTTCCGAGCGTAACCACTGAATATCACATCCTAATCATGTGAAGGTGTACGGAGTGATGGCGCAGTCCGGCCGCGAGCGAAGGTGAGAGAGCGCTCGCGGCTTTTCTGTGCCGTCACACGTTGAACTACTGCAGTGGTTCTCTTGAACGTAGCTTTAGTTTATGAGGGGCTGAACGAAACGCGTAAGACAAAAAGCCCCTAAGTGTCCCATCATATGGGACACTTAGGGGCTAGGCGTTTCAAATAGCACGTAAATAGGCTTTTAGTTATTGAACTTATGAGCTGGAATATCTAGAGATCACCCTGGCTACAACCGTTTATCCTCAAATATCGACCGCTCACGCGACCGGCCTTTCAAAATCGGGAATACGTGGATGCCAATGATGTGATGTATCGTCGACAAAGAGCGGCGCGTAGAACATGCGATTGAGGGCAGCGGCAACGGTGCGCGCCTCAAGATCGGGCCGAGCCTCGAGCCAGTACTGAATGAGGTTATGGTGACCCGCGAGCGCAAAGGCCAGATACAGGTCGAAGTCCGTTTCATCGGAAAATGTCGAACGAAGCCGATTGCGAAAATAGTCATGCATAAAGATCGTTGCCTTGTGAGCAAACACGGGATCACCGTTATCGCTATTAAGCGCCAAAACTTTCGAGCGATTAGCCTTGAGGATCTCCATGCGCCTGATCATCGTGGGCGTAGGGTCCAGCTGCGCATCACCAAAACGAGCCTCCAGTGCAACATCATTGATGTCCCGCATATTCTGGAGCAGCTCATCTTCAAAACGTTTAACCACATCATCGACAGAGCGATAGCAGCGATAGAACGTCGATTTGGATGTATGGGCAAGGCGAAGTACATCAGTCACCTTAATCGACTGCACCGGAGTTGTCGCCATAAGTTCAAAGACGGCATCCTCGATTCGCGAAGCAATATCGTTTTTTGCGTTCAGTGACATAGCGGCCTCCCCCACTGGTGAATGGCTTCTATGCTACCCGAAAGGCATGCTCCTTGACGACGATACGAGGCGTAGAGCGTGCCGCGCAAGAAATGACGCAGCGACCGAATACAACCGAGGAAGCAACCCACCCGCTCGGCAACCCATCGTTGCGAGGATCGATTGAAAAGCCAGTGCCTTCCGCCTTCAGGATGGCTTCGATACGCGTCCAAACCTGACATAACCGAAAGGCATGTTCCCGTGAATCGGCTGCAGCGTCAATCCACGCCCATTCCCTTGGACTCGCCATACGCTCAACCGCAACGGACGCAATCTCATCAACTGATTCGATGTCCGCACCAATAGGACCTCCGACCGATCGAGCAACATCGGAAACAGCGAGGATGGCCACGCCCCCACCGTGTGAAATGGAAATAGAGGGGGCCTCCCCATCCGCAAGCTCGATCTTGCCGAAAGCGGAACATGCAAGTTGGGTGTCATCGAAGACACCCAAGGCATCTCGAAGAAGCAAACCCACGCCGGCAGCTTCCCTCCGAGACGCAATTGGGAGATTCCCATTGGAGGCACGCAAGGCATAGCGGCCCGCGATTGATGCCATATCAACGGTCTCGCCGGGATCAATCGTGGAAACGTCAACAAGATGCACTGTTGTCTTCAAAATGGTCAACCCCCACTCGATCGAGATGACAAGGCCAAACAGACGCTCAGAACCGTTCCTACATGAATCGAGATACCTTTTGGTGGCGATTTGGTGGCACGTTATGGCGGCATAAAACAAAACAGCCCAGAGACATAGCCTCTGAGCTGCGAACATTTGGTGGGCGTTAGAAGATTTGAACTTCTGACCTCTTCCGTGTCAGGGAAGCGCTCTCCCCCTGAGCTAAACGCCCAAATGGAGCGGACAACGGGGCTCGAACCCGCGACCCCAACCTTGGCAAGGTTGTGCTCTACCAACTGAGCCATGTCCGCTTACGAGGATTAATTTTACGTGATACCCGCATCCTATGCAAGAACTTTTTTTGAAAAGTTTTGCGATCCCCTCGCGAAGGCATCGGCCGGCACGAAAGACGCAGGCAAACGTAGGCTCACGACAAGATGCCCCCTACAGCTCGCCGAGCATAATCCAGGCCGAACTGTCCTGCGCGAGCTTGCCACCAGAAAGCGGCGATGAGGTAAGCAGGACCTTACCCGCCGGCAGCTCCACGGGCGCTGCGCCGAAGTTCGTCACACACGCCCAGCCGTTGTCACGGCGATAGGCGATAACGCCGCCCTCGGCACCCTCGGCACCATCCGCAAGACCGGTGCGCCCGTCGAGATCGAGCCACGCAAGATCGTTGGTGCACCCGCGCAACTTGCGCCGCAGCCAGAGGGCCTTGCGATAGAGCGCGAGCATCGATGCCGGGTCCGCTTCTTCCCTATCGACAGCGTAGTCGGAAAACCACGCAGGCTGCGGCAGATGAGGCGCCGCATTGGCGCCCGCCGGCGAGAACCCAAACGATCCGCCCTGTGCGGGCTCGTCCGCCGTCGCCCACGGCAGAGGCACACGGCAACCGTCGCGCCCCTTCTCGCGTTTCGGTCCATGTGTATTGGTTGCACTGGGATCTTCGAGTGCAGACCACGGGATATCAGCCACCTCAAAAAGGCCGAGCTCCTCACCCTGATACACGTATGCCGAGCCCGGAAGCGCCAGCTCGAGCAAAAGGGCCGCCCGTGCGCGGCGCTCGCCGAGCTCACGGTTCTCGTCATAAGACGACCCGTCACGCAAGAGCCAGTCGAGCGCAATCTGGTGGTAGCGCGTCGCCTTGATCTGCGGCAGGGCATAGCGCGTCGCCACGCGCGGCACATCATGGTTGGAGAGCACCCAAGTCGAAGCAGAATCGGATTCGACGGCCGCCTTCAGGCCCTCCTCGATTGCGGTATGCATGTCATCATAGGTCCAAGTGGCCTTGGCAAACTCAAAGTTGAACGTTTGGCCAAGCTCGCTGGGGCGCGCATAGAGATGCTGGCGCTCGGGCAGCACCCACGCCTCGGCAACGGCACTACGCGGCGGATCATAGCGGTCGAATACGCGGCGCCACTCGCGATAGATCTCGTGGACCTCGTTGCGGTCCCACAGCGGATGGGTACCGTCGTCAACCATGTCATCGCCCTCGGCGAGATGCCACCGGTCGAGATCATCGCGATCGAGGTCCTTGGCGAGACCGTGTGCCACATCGATACGGAAGCCATCGACGCCACGATCGCTCCAAAACGCGAGGACGTCGCAGAAGAATGTGTGGACCTCGGGGCATGACCAGTCAAAATCGGGCTGCTCGGGCGTAAACATATGCAGATACCACTGACCGTCCGCAACACGTGTCCAGGCGGGTCCGCCAAAGTTGGCATTCCAATTGGTGGGAGGCAGCTCGCCATGCTCGCCTCGACCATCGCGAAAGATATACCGGGCGCGCTCGGGCGATCCGGGGCCGGCGGCAAGAGCAGCTTTGAACCAGGGGTGCTGATCGGATGAGTGGTTGGGCACGATGTCGACGATGACCTTGATGTCGCGCTCGTGGGCAGCAGTGACCATATCATCGAAGTCGTCAAGCGAGCCAAGACGCGGGTCGATATCGCAGTAGTCCGCCACATCATAGCCGCCGTCGACAAGCGGCGATGGGTAGAACGGGCTCAGCCATATGGCCTCGATGCCCAGCCGCTCAAGATAGTCCATCTGCTGGATGATGCCCGCAATATCGCCCAAGCCCGTACCAGTCGAATCCTTAAACGAGCGCGGGTAGATCTGATAGATCGCCGCATCGGACATCCACGAGCGCGAAGAGGTTATTTCTGTAGCCATGGGGCGCATCTCCCTTGCAACGAGATTTAGATGCCCACGATGATACGCCCAAGGCAGACGGTCGCGGCAAACAACGCCCCACCCACGCCCCAAAACGCTCGCTCCCTCTCGGTTTCGAGCCCCCTGGAGCGGATTGACCAATGAGGCGAAAAGAATGGAAGACTCACTCCCCAGGCCACGACAGCGAGCGAGCTCCGGGTGCCCCAGGTTGCCGTGAAAGAGGAGGGAAGCGTACTTTATGTACGCGACCGACGATTGAGGGGCAAGATGGGGTGCCCGGGGCTCGCGCAGCGTCAACAAAAAACGCGGTTCGTTAGAACCGCGTAACATAGTTGGAGCGGACAACGGGGCATCTGCGCATTTGCTTCGCAAATACGCACCGGCTTCGGCCGCCTGCCGGCGCCCTCGCCAGCTCGCTACAAACGCTCCGCGTTTGCTTAACGCTCGCTCCCTCTCGGGTTCAAGCCCATGCAATGGGTACGAAAAAGCCCGGCTACCTTGGTAGTCGGGCTGTTGCGTTTGGAGCGGACAACGGGGCTCGAACCCGCGACCCCAACCTTGGCAAGGTTGTGCTCTACCAACTGAGCCATGTCCGCATATGTAAAACAAAACGGGCGCCGGAGCGCCCGGATGTTGCCTGGAGGCGAAGCCCGGATTCGAACCGGGGGTAAAGGCTTTGCAGGCCTCTGCCTTACCACTTGGCCACTTCGCCGAAAAAGGACCGCTTGAGACGGTCCGGAAATGCAATGGAGCGGACAACGGGGCTCGAACCCGCGACCCCAACCTTGGCAAGGTTGTGCTCTACCAACTGAGCCATGTCCGCTTGCGGGTTATTAATTTACGCGAGTTGCCCAAAAGACGCAAGTACTTTTTTCAAAAAAGTTGTCCAGTACAAGCTCTTGGCAGGTAAACATGCCAAAACGATGTACTAGGCGCACGATTCCAATGCTCCGCTAAACAGCTTTACCATCCGAACGCGCGTGCCGGCACCGTCCGTACGACGGGCAACCTCCACGTTGTCGACCAGCATGCGCATAAGCTTGATACCGCGCCCACGCTCCTCGGTCGCAACCGGCTCGCTCAACCCGTCGATCGAATAGCCCGCCCCGCGATCGACAACCTCAATTACGACACGGTCGCCATAGGCCTGAACCGTCAGGACACAGCCGATACCGCCAGCGTGGTCATAGGCATTGCCCAGCGCCTCTCCCGATGCCAATGCGACGTCGTAGCGCTCGTCGCGGCGTAACGGAAGCGACTCGAGGAGCTCGGCAATACGGTGCCGATAATGTGGAAGGTTCTCGATACCCTGACGCACCTCGACGCTCTTGCTCCAGCGCGGCAACTCCCCCACCGGAATGGCGGGAATCGACTCCCGTGCCGGACCCGCAACATGAAGGATATCGACAAGACGGGCAATTTCCAAAAAGCGAACGACCTCGTCGGACGCATTGACAAGCGAAAGCAGGCCCTCTCGCCTCATGAGTTCTCGGGCGCGCGTAAGCAGGAACGCCAAACCTGTCGAGTCGATAAAGCCAACAGTTTGACAATTTATGACAACGCGACGCACGCCGCGGTCGATCAAAGCATCTAACCGTCGGCGCAGCGCAGGCACCGTGGCGATGTCGATATCGCTCGGTGGCGTCAAAACCGCTATGTCATTCCACTCATTCATACGACCATGGTTCCCCAAAAGAGCTTATTCGATGCATGCGTTTCCGCAGCCGCGCGGATTCGGCCCGCCCAGCGCCGTTGTTTACGACCGACCCCGCAAAAACTCAAGGGACACCAGTGCGATATCGTCGTCCAGCGCCGACTCGGTAAAGCGATCGAGTTCTCCCAAGACCTTGCCGCAGATACCCGATACGCCCTCGCCCGAAATCGATAGCAAAAGGTCGCGTAAACGTTGTTCGCCAAAGAACGCCCCCGTGCGGTCGCGCGCCTCAATCGTTCCATCGGTGTACATAAAGAGCATGTCACCAGGAGCGAACGTAAAGGTGCCCGTCTCGTACACCATGCTTTCGAATGCGCCGATCACGCCCGACTGGCATCCAAGGAGCTCGACCTCTCCCCCACGAGCCTCGTCGCCGCCAAGCGGCATCGACTCGGGCCTGATGACCATGGTGGGAGGATGGCCTGCCGAACAATAAGTGGCGCGACCCGCCTTAAGATCGATCTTGGCGATAAAGGCCGTCACAAACGTCTCGACCCTCGAGAAGCCCATGAGCATGCTGTTGAGGGAGCGTGCCATGCGAGCGGGGCCCGCGCCCTCCCAGGCATAGGCCGTCAGGGCCGTCTTGACGAGTGCGGACATGGATGCCGCTTCGACACCCTTGCCGGACACATCGCCCAGAATCATGACGGCGCAGTCGTCGGGAAGACGGATGAGAGTATAGAAGTCACCGCCGACCAATGCGGAGTTCGTGGCCGACAGATACACCGAGTCGGTCGCGATGCCCGGAACATCGCCGAGCGAATTCCTCATACCGACCTGAAGGGTCTGGGCGATATGACGCTCCTCGCGCTTTTGCGACTCACCTTCATAGATCAACTCAAAATCGTGGGCCAAGTGCACCAGGTAGTCGTATTCAAGGTCGTCAATCGGCTCTTGACTGCCATCACGAAGCAGCAAGGCACGCGTCGTCGGCCCCTTGGCAACGTCGGCGGGCACGATAGCGTCGTTACTCCGCTGAATACCGGCCTCCGGGCGAACATGCCCCGCCTCAACACCGGAATCGACATAGAGACCTTGGCACGGCAGGCCGTGAGCTCTCAACCATCCGCCCATGGGCATAGACTCATCAACGCGCGTCAAGCGAACGTGCTTCAGGTCATCGGCGCTCGCGCCGCCCAGAACCGACACCTCAAAGCCGTCTGACGCGGCGCCCAAACGAGCAGCGGGCGCCGTAGTCGAAAAGAAGAGCGACTCCGGGTCACCCGGCAATGCCACGCGGCTGCCGCCCTCAAAATCAATGACATAGGCTTCAAGGCCCGCATCGTACTCCACGGGGCAAAAATGGCAATTGAGCACAGCGCAGATTTCGGAGGACACAGCGCGCGAAGCAGCGACCGGATCATCGAGATAAGTAAAGAGCTCATCACGCAGCACATTAAGCGAGCGACCCAATTCTGCGGTACGACGCGAGCGCAGGCTCGACGCCATACCTACCAACTGGATGGACAGGTAATCGCAAATGACCTCGAGCACGTTAACGTCATAGGCAAGCGGCGCCTGGGGGCGCTTCCAACCAACTTCCAACACACCGAGTACCTGTGTGCCGTAAAACACGGGAAGACAAATCTCGCTGCGATACGGAGGCATGTCCTGCACGCGCAGCAGGTGCTTGGAACGATTATCCAGATCCATGAACATGCCCGAGGCGACTCGATCTCCCTCAAGGTCCTGCTGGATCGAAAGACGACAAGCACGCGACTCACGAAGTACGTAGGTCGGAATGCCCGCGCCATACGGCATGAACTCGGGCAGATAGCTGTCCTCAAGCTCCTTGGAAACGCCGCGGAGCTTAAAACCGCCACTCTCGGAAAAATAGATGGCCGCGCCGGAAGCATCGAGCGTTCCGACGAGCTGATTCAAAACGGTATCGAGCAGGCTGGGGAGCTCATCGGAACCCACAGTGCTCATAATGACCGAAAGCGTGCCCGAAAGACGCTTATTCGCCACCCTGAGCTCCGAAAGCGCCCGTTTAAGCTGACGGTCGTGAGAATATTGCTCTTCGATGCTGTGAAGTGCAACCAGAACACGCGGCGCACGGCGTCCAAAGATGCGCGGAGGCGTAACGGAACCCGCGCGGACCAAGACGGGAATAAAGGACCCGTCACTTAGCTTGAGCATCAGCTCGCTCTCGGAGCCGTCGGTCTCAAACGGCAGACGATGTTCAGTCGCGCGCTCAAAGGCAGACGAGTACAGCACGTCCTTAACGTCACCATTGATGACATCGGCGCGCTTCTCGCACATCAAGTCGAGCAAGCGATTATTCACATGCAGAATGGTTCCGTCGAGTTCGCAGATGATGACAGCGTCGCTCGTGATCTCGACCAGTTGGGCAACGTCTGCCCACTCGTTGCGCTCAAGCGTTTCCATCGTGAACCTCACCGTCTATCGGTAACAAAAAAGCCTCCGAAGAGGCTTCTCAAATGCGATGGTGTCGGAGGCGGGACTTGAACCCGCATGACCAAAAAGCGGTCACTAGCACCTCAAGCTAGCGCGTCTGCCAATTCCGCCACTCCGACATGCTATATTGTTGATTTGCGGTTCGTTTTGTTGGCCCCGCGCGTTCAACGAGGAAGATAATAACCTATGATTCGAGAACTGTGCAAGCACTTTTTTGAAAAAAGTTTACGAATTTGTAAATGCGCAGGTAGATAGCTCTGTCCGGACCGAGATGAGGTTACTTTCCAACGCGTCCTCGGGCATGCGGCATAATTTTGATTCGCGCTTCGCGCTACAAAATAATGCCGCGCCCTGCGGAATGCGTTGGAAAGTAACCTCATCTCGGTCCTAGGAGCACGTACTCCATGCACAGTTCTCAAACATGTTCTGAGGGCTGATATAAAGTTTGTGGCTCGGCTTTGCCGAGCCCTTATATAAGGAGGCCGGAGCTTAAGCTCCGGCCTCGCTTAATTCTTATTAGATTAAGTGAGCGATCCGGGAATCGCACTTCCCTGCCAAGTAACCGCAGGGTCCGTGCTGGACTTAGTTTTCAGAACATTCCGCAGACCAGGAAACCCCCTTATCCGCAGCTCCGAAGGAGCAGGATAAGGGGGTTTCCATGGTCGAGGACGTTCTGAAAACTAAGACCAGCACGGGCCCGGACAAGAACAACCGACTACAGGTCGATGTGCGATTCCTTGATCGGGAACGGCTCGGCGAAGTGGCAGGCGCAGCAGTGGCCCGGGGCAACTTCCTTAAACTCGGGAAGCTTCTCGGAGCAGATGCCCTGCGCGATCGGGCAGCGCGTATGGAAACGGCAGCCGGTCGGGGGATCCAGCGGCGACGGCGGATCGCCGGCGAGGATGATGCGCTTACGAGTCTTCTGGATATCCGGATCGGGCACCGGCACGGCAGACAGCAGCGACTGCGTGTACGGGTGGTGCGGCTCGCTGTAAAGCGTCTTCCAGTCCGAAACCTCGACCATCTTGCCCAAATACATAACGGCAACGCGGTCGGAGATGTGCTGCACGACGGAGAGGTCGTGAGCGATGAAGAGATAAGCCGTACCGAACTTGTCCTGAAGTTCCTTCAGCAGGTTCAGAACCTGAGCCTGAATAGAAACATCCAGAGCGGAGACCGGCTCGTCGCAGATGATCAGCTTGGGCTTAAGCGCGAATGCACGGGCGATGCCGACACGCTGACGCTGGCCGCCCGAGAACTCGTGCGGATAGCGGTTGATGTGCTCGGGGTTCAGACCGACGACGTCCAACAGCTCGCGGACGCGCTCGATACGCTCCTCCTTGGTGCCCACGCCGTGAATGGTCATAGGCTCGGAGACAATCTCGCCGATGGTCATACGAGGATTCAGCGAAGCATAAGGATCCTGGAAGATGAACTGCATCTCGCGGCGCATGTCCTTGATCTCATGCTTGTTCATCTCGGAGACATCTTTACCCTGGAAAAAGACCTTGCCGGCCGTCGGCTTGGTGAGGCGCATGATGGTGCGGCCCGTCGTGGACTTACCGCAACCGGACTCGCCAACCAGACCGAAGGTCTCGCCCGGATAGATCTCAAACGAAATGTCGTTCACAGCAGAGACGACACGCTTGGAGAAGCGCTTGGCGAACATGCCGGACTCAGCGGGAAACTCCTTAGAGAGGTGCTCGACCTTCAGCAGCGGAGTACGCTCGTTGGTATCTGCCATTACGCCTCGCCTCCCTTCTTGGAATCCTTGCGCGTACGGGACGTCTCAGGAGCGTTCTTGAGGAACTCGGGGTCACCGGAGTAGTGGCACGCAGAGTAATGACCAGACTCGGTGACAACGCGCTCGGGGCGCTGCTTGCGGCACTTGTCCGTCGCATAGGGGCAACGAGGAGAGAAGACGCAGCCCTCAGGCAAGTTCATGAGCGAAGGCGGGTTGCCGTGAATCGGCGTAAGAGGCTTCTTCTCTTCGATGGCCTGCTCCGGGATGGAGCGGATAAGGCCCCAGGTGTAGGGGTGGCGGCTCTCGTAGAAGATTTCCTCAGCAGTACCGAACTCGACGGGACGGCCGGCGTACATAACCATGATCTTATCGGCCATGTCGGCGACAACACCCAGGTCGTGGGTAATCATGATGATGGCGTTACCGTTCTTCTCCTGCATCTCCTGCATGAGCTCAATAATCTGAGCCTGGATGGTAACGTCCAGAGCGGTCGTGGGCTCGTCGGCAATCAGAATGTCGGGATCGCAGGCAAGAGCCATAGCGATCATGACGCGCTGACGCATACCACCGGAGAACTGGTGCGGGTACTCATTGACGCGCTTCTCGGGCTCAGGGATACCCACGAGGTCCAGAAGCTCGGTGGCGCGCTTGAGCGCCTCCTGCTTGGAGTAACCACGGTGCAAACGAAGGCCCTCGCCCACCTGCTTGCCGATCTTGTAGACCGGGTTGAGGGAGGTCATAGGATCCTGGAAAATCATCGCGATATCGTTACCGCGAATGTGCTGCATCTCTTCCTCGGACATCTCGAGGATGGAACGACCGCGATAGCGAACGTCACCGCCCTCGATCTTTCCCGGAGGCATCGAGATAAGGCCCATGATGGTCATGGCGGTCACGGACTTACCAGAACCGGACTCACCGACGACACCCAGGGTCTCGCCACGATCAAGCGTGTAAGACACGCCGTCGACAGCGCGAACGACGCCGTCCTCGGTATGGAAATACATCTTGAGGTCATCGACCTCGAGCAGATGCTGGCCCTCGGGAACCGGCTGGTCCTTCAGGTCCACATAGTTCTTATTCTTCTTCATCCTTATGCGTCCTTCATCTTGACGTCGAGGGCGTCGCGCAGTCCGTCACCAAGCAGGGTGAAGGCGAGCACCGTCGAGAGAATTGCCAGACCGGGCATGATCATCATCCAGGGAGCGGTCAGAAGATACTGCTGGCCGTCCTGAATCATGGAGCCCCACGAAGGCGTAGGCGGGATAACGCCCATGCCGAGGAAGGACAGAGCGGACTCGGTCAAAATAGCGCCACCAATATTCATGGTCGCGTAGACCACGATGGAAGCAACGGAGTTCGGGAAGATGTGACGCATAACGATACGAGCATCGGATGCACCCATAGCGCGAGCGGCATCAACATAGTCGTTTTCTTTGACCGTCAGGATCGCGGATCGGAAGACGCGCGCAATCGAAGGCCAGCCGAGAATACCGATAGCGATAAAGACGTTCTGGAGGCCACGACCGATAACGGCGATCATGGCGACAACGAACAGCACGTACGGAAACGCTAGGAAAATATCCGCGCAGCGCATGATGATCGTATCCCAGATGCCGCCATAGAAACCGGCGAGGGCGCCCATGACCAGACCGATCACCGTGGAGATGGCAGTGGCCATGATGCCGACGGAAAGCGAAACGCGTGCACCGTAGATAACGCGGACGAGAATGTCGCGACCAAGGGAGTCGGTACCAAACGGGTGATCGGCACACGGAGCCAGCAGCGAAGTCTCGGCCATGGTGGTCGAATCGGAAGCCGTCGGCGAACCGAGCCAGGGCTTAGCCCACAGATCGGCGGTCAGAGCAACCACAACGACGATGATAATCCAGCAGACACCGATAACGGCGAGCTTGTTCTTACGAAGACGCTTAAAAGCGTCGCCCCACAGCGTGCGGGACTTGGCGGGAGCAGATGCGGCCTTGGTGGCGGTAGCCTGCTCCTGAGACTGAGAATCAGTTTCCTGCATGAGACGTACCTCCCTTAGGCCTTATCCGACGGACCGCCAAGGCGGATGCGCGGGTCGAGGAATGCATAGCTAATGTCGACGAGCAGGTTGATCACCATGACGACGACGACGATGAGCGTAACGCCGCCCATAACGATGGGCCAGTCGCGCATGCTAATGGCGCGATAGACCTCATAGCCGATACCGGGCCAGTTAAAGACCGTCTCGGTCAGGATGGCGCCCGAAAGCATACCGCCAAAGTCGACACCAATATAGGTAACGACAGGGATGAGTGCATTCTTAAGCGCATGCTTGATGATGATCGCGCGATTGGAGAGGCCCTTGGCCTTTGCCGTACGGATGTAATCCTGGTTCATAACGTCGAGCAACTGCGAGCGCATGATGCGGGCAGCATAGGCGGTCGAAACCGAAGCAAGCGTGATGGTCGGAAGCACATAGTGCATCCAATCCTGATACTGAGAGCTAGCACCGCCGGCACCCGAAATCGGCATGGAGAATGCGCCGCCGGTGGCATCCTTGAGGATGACGCCAAAGAACAGCTGCAGCAGCATACCGAGCCAGAAAGCAGGAACGGCAACGAGGATCGACGTGGTCAGCGTTACCAAAATATCCCAGAAGGAGTAACGCTTTACCGCCGAAATGATACCCGCACCGATACCCATGATTGCCTCGAGCACGATGGCGCACGCGGCAAGTTTGACCGTATACGGATACTTTTGGGCAAAGATATCCGTAACCGGCAGCTTGCGCTGATACGAATTGCCCAAATCGCCATGAAGCAGACCGTTCATGTAATACACGTAACGGTCCACGAGCGACGTTTGAACGGGATCGCCGTTCTCGTCAAGGATCGCGTTGCCGTCCTCGTCCGACTGGACCAGGTGATAGCGCACGCGAAGCTGAAGCTCCACCTCGGGGGACAGAGCCTTGTCTCCACCGATCAGCTTGATCGGGTCTCCCGGCACGATATTCTGGAGGGCGAACAGAATCAGCGTAACGCCCAAAAATACCGGGATGAACTGAAGCACACGTTTAACGATGTACTTACCCATACCACTCCCCTATCTAGGGATTAACCTAAATGGGATGCCGATCGCCAGACCGGCATCCCAAAATTACCATCAGCCAGTTTACCCCAGGTTAGGGGGAACTGTATGTTTCCCATGAGGTCTACGTAAAAACTTGACCCTCACCAAAGCTGCAAATCTTATGCGAGCTCAGCGGTACCCAGATCAGCATGCTTCTGCGGATCAACATAGAGGTGCTTGATGCGGTCGGAACCAGCGAGGGTGTGCGTGTAGAACATCAGCGGAATAACCGGGCAGTCGGCAGCGACAATGGCGTCGGCCTCCTGCATCTTCGCGATACGCTCTTCGTCGTCAACGGTGGTACGGGCCTCATCGACCTTGGCATCGAACTCGGGGTTGTTGTAACCGGAACGGTTGTCGCCACCGAGGGAGTCGGAGTGGAACAGCGGATACAGGAAGTTGTCCATAATCGGGTAATCGGCGATCCAGCCCAGACGACCAAACTGGTAGTTGAAGTTCTGATACTGCTCGAGCAGGGCAGACCACTCGGGGGTATCGGAGACGGCGTTGACGCCCACCTTAGCGAGGTCGCCGATGATGGACTCCATGATCTCCTTGTGGCCACCGTCCTGGTTGTAGGACAGCGTCACGTTAATGCCACGGTCACCGTTGGCGTCGGCAGGAGCAACCTTGTCGAGGTACTCGTTGGCCTTGTCGACGTCATAGGCGCAGAACTCCCATGCGCCCTCCTTGTAGCCATCGATGCCCGGAGGAACGATACCGTCGGCGGGGGTACGGGTGCCCTTGAAGATGGTCTTGCAGATGGCCTCGCGGTTGATGGCCAGGGAGATGCCCCTGCGCAGGTCGGCGTTGTTGAACGGCTCGGCCGTGGTGTTGCAAGTCAGATAGTACGTGGAAGGCTCAGCGCCGAGCAGCATACGCTGACCGTCGCCCATGGTGTAGCCATCCTTGGACTCGCCACGGTCCTTCTTGGCGGCATCGATCTGAGCAACGGGAACGTCGCAAACGTCGAGGTTACCGGCCTGGAACTCCTTGTAAGCGGTCTCCATGTCCTTGATGACCTGGAAGTGAATGCCGTCGATCTTGGCCTTGTCGCCATAGTAATCGTCGAACTTCTTGAGGTTGATCTCCTGACCATCCTCCCACTTGCCGTCCATCATGAACGGGCCGTTACCAATCGGGGCAAGGTAGAAGCTCTTGGCATCGGACTCGGCGCACTCGGGAACCGGGGCCAGAGCCGGGTGAGTGGCGACGAAGGGGAAGTCGGCGTAGGCGGAAGTCAGCTTGACGACGAGGGTCTCATCGTCGGGGCAGGTGACACCGGTGAGCTCGGTAGCGTTACCGGCAAGCAGATCGTCATAGCCCTCGACCATGGAAAGGTGATAAGCGACCTCGGAAGGACCATACTCGGTAGCGATAGCCGACTTGGTGTTGACCAAGCGCTCCCAACCGAACTTGAAGGACTTGGAGGTAACGTCGTCACCGTTGTGGAACTTGGCCTTCTTGATCTTGAAGGTGAACTCGGTGGCGTCGTCGTTAGCCTCGAAGGACTCGCAAGCCAGCGGAACGATCTCGCCCTTCTCATTGTCGTACTCGGTCAGAGCATCAAACAGCTGGTACTCAACCTGAGTGCCCTGGTCCTCCTGAACGTTGTAGGGGTCAATGCAGACCGGGTTGTTGATGTAGAAGTTTAGCGTCGAACCGGACTCAGAACCGGAAGCGTCGCCGCCCTTCTTGCCGCATGCGGCAAGAAAAGCCATGGAGCTCGCAGCGAGGGTGCCGCCAACAAAGGCGCGACGACCCATAACGGGCTGGTGGAACATAGAATCAGCCATGCCATCCTCCTTATGAGATAGGACAAAGAAATGTTCGGTCGGACACATGTCGAGACGACCCGATCCGAACCATCAAAACGCGACCCGTTGCTATGGCTGGTTATGCACAACAGACCAACGTTTTGCAATACAGTAGCGCATTTTATGCACAAATTGGGCCTGATTCCGGTCAACGGTCGAGAATTTCTTTAGTTGGGCGCAGTATGTGGGGATATTTTGACCCTGTTTCTAATATGTAAAAAAAGGGTCCCGCACTTGCGGGACCCTTTACAAACGTATATGAGCCGATGCTTAGTAACCGACGATGCCCTGCGGGAAGAAGAACATGCACAGGACGACGCACACAGCAAAGACAACAGCCATGATCACCGTCAGGCGATCGAGGTTCTGCTCCATGACGCCCGTGGCAGAGCTGGAGTTATACAGGGAACTGGCGATCATATCCGAAACGCCGGTACCCTTACCGGAGTGCATCAGAACGAGAATCGTCAGTGCCACGGCAGAGACAGCCCAAACAACAAACAGAAGAATCTGGAACGGACCCATAGATAAGCTCCTTAATAGAACAATTCAAACTCCAGTACTGTACCACAACCCCCAGCACTCCCCCACCTGCCATTTAGGGACGGGGTAGAAATGGCAGAAATACCAAAAAAGGGGGTTGCCCGAATATGGACAACCCCCTTGCAAGAAAACGCTTAGAGTTTTCGCTTATGCCTCGGTGGCGAGCACACGGCCCGTCATCTCGGCGGAAGGCTCCAGACCAGCCATGGTGAGCATGGTCGGAGCGATATCGGAGAGACGGCCGTCCTCGATACCGGTAAGCTGAGCCTTCTCATCAACGATGATGAACGGCACACGGTTGGTGGTGTGAGCCGTAAACGGATGCTTGGAACCGTCGGTAGCAACGTCAAACATGTGGTCGGCGTTGCCGTGGTCAGCGGTAATCAGCGCAAAGCCGCCCTTGGCGAGAATCGCCGGGACAACCTTGGACAGGGCATCGTCAACAGCCTCGACGGCCTTGACGGCGGCGTCGAAGACACCGGTGTGACCGACCATGTCGCAGTTCGCGAAGTTCACGATGTAGAAATCGGCGCGGTCCTCGTTGATGGCGGCGACGAGCTTCTCGGTAACCTCGGGAGCGCTCATCTCGGGCTGCAGGTCGTAGGTAGCGACCTTGGGGGAAGCGACGAGCACGCGCTCCTCGCCCTCCTTGGGCTCCTCGATGCCACCGTTAAGGAAGAACGTCACGTGGGCGTACTTCTCGGTCTCGGCGGTGTGCAGCTGCTTCAGGCCGTTGGCAGCGATGACGTCGGCCAGGACGTTCTCGGGGAACGTCTTGGGGAAGGCGACCTCGACGTCAAACGTCGGATCGTACTCGGTCATCGTCACAAAGTGCGAGAGCTTGATCTGCTCGCGCTCAAAGCCGTCAAACTCCTTGTCCGTGAACACGCGGGTCATCTGACGGGCGCGGTCGGGACGGAAGTTGAAGAAGATGGCCGCGTCGCCCTCGTGGATGCCCTCGTTGTGGGCAGCGAAGGGCTCGACGAACTCGTCGCCGCGCGGATCCTTCTCGTAGTAGGCCTTGATACCGGCAACGGGGTCGGTATCGGCATCGGACGCATTGACCATAACGTCGTAGGCGCGCTGGATGCGCTCCCAACGATTGTCGCGGTCCATGGCCCAATAACGGCCCGAGACGGTGGCAACGCGAGCGTCACAACCGGTCTCCTCGGAGATCTTGGCCAGGAAGGCGCAGAACTCGCTCATGTAGCCGGCACCGGACTGCGGATCGACGTCGCGGCCATCCATGAAGGCGTGGACGCGAACGGTCTTGACGCCATGCTGGGCAGCCATCTTGACCAGAGCCTCGACGTGGTTCATGTGAGAATGAACGCCGCCAGGGCTCATAAGGCCCATGAGGTGGAGAGTCTTGCCTTCGGCCTTGACATCGTCCATAGCCTTGACGAAGACCTCGTTCTTGGCGATGGAGCCGTCCTTGATGGCATTGTTGATGCGCGAAAGCTCCTGGAACACGATGCGGCCGGCACCGATGTTGAGGTGACCCACCTCGGAGTTGCCCATCTGGCCATCGGGAAGGCCCACGTCCTCGCCCGAAGCGCCGAGCGTGGTGTGGGGGTACTTCTCGTACAGGCTATCAAGGAAGGGCGTCTTGGCAGCGGCGACGGCGTTCTCGCCATCGGCCGGAGCCAGGCCACAGCCGTCCATGATGATCAGGAGTGCAGGAAGATGACGCTGTGCCATATGTCCTACTCGCCTGCCTTGACGACCATAGAGGCGAAGTCGGCAGCCTTGAGGGAAGCGCCGCCCACGAGGGCGCCGTCAACGTCAGGCTTGGCAACGAGCTCGGCAATGTTGCCGGGCTTAGCGGAACCGCCGTAGAGAACGCGGATGCCGTTAGCGAGCTCCTCGCCGAACATCTCCTTGAGGGTCTCACGGATAGCGCCGCAGACCTCCTGAGCGTCCTCGGCGGTAGCGGTCTTGCCGGTGCCGATGGCCCAGATGGGCTCGTAGGCGACGACGACCTGCTTGGGGCAGGTGATCTCAAGACCAGCAAGGCCAGCCTTGACCTGGTTCACGACGTGCTCGACATAGGTGCCGGCCTCGCGGACCTCAAGGGACTCGCCGCAGCAGAAGACGGGAACAAGACCGGCGGCAACGAGGGCCTTGGCCTTCTTGTTCTGATCCTCGTCGGTCTCGTGGAAGTAGTCACGACGCTCGGAGTGACCGATGATGCAGTAGGTGCAGCCAGCGGACTTGAGCATGTCGCAAGAGGACTCACCGGTGTAGGCACCCTTGGCCTCCCAGTACACGTTCTGTGCACCGAGAGCGATGGGGGCAGCCTGAATGCGGTCATGAACCGTGGTGATGTCGATGGTCGGGGGGCAGACGAGCACCTCGACGCCAGCCGGAACCTCGGGCAGAGCCTGAGCCAGCTCGTCGGCGAGCTTGGCAGCCTCGGCGACGTCGTTGTTCATCTTCCAGTTACCAGCGATAAGAAGGGTGCGATTAGGCATCGAGAAGCGCCTCCACTCCGGGCAGGGCCTTACCCTCGACGAGCTCCATGGAAGCGCCACCACCGGTGGAGATCCAGCTCATCTTGTCGGCCAGGTTGAACTTGTTGACAGCTGCGACAGAGTCGCCACCGCCGATGATCGAGGTGCAGTCGGCCTCGGCGACAGCCTCGGCGATAGCCTGGGTGCCGTGAGCGAAGTTGTCGAACTCGAAGACGCCCATGGGGCCGTTCCAGAACACGGTTTTGGCGCCCTTGACGGCCTCGGCGTAAAGCTCCTCGGTCTTGGGGCCGATGTCCATGCCCTCACGATCGTCGGGGATAGCGTCGGAAGCGACAACCTCGGGGACAGCGTCCTCGCCAAAGTGATCGGCAACACGGTTGTCGATGGGGAGCAGGATCTTGACGCCCTTCTCCTCGGCCTTCTTGAGCATCTCACCGGCGCGCTCGACCCAGTCCTCTTCCTTGAGGGACTGACCAACGGACAGGCCCTGAGCCAGGAAGAAGGTGTAGGCCATGCCGCCACCGATGATCAGGGTGTCAGCGGAGTCGATGAGGTGATCGAGAACGCCGATCTTGGAGGAAACCTTGGAACCGCCGACGATGGCGACGAAGGGGCGCTCGGGCTCGGCGAAGATGCCGGTCAGCGTGTCGACCTCCTTCTCGAGCAGGAAGCCGGCGACGGCAGGCAGGTAAGCGGCGGGGCCCACGACGGAACCCTGGGCGCGGTGAGCGGTGCCGAAGGCGTCGAGAACGAAGACATCGCCGTAGGAAGCAAGGGTCTTGGCGATCTCGGGATCGTTCTTCTTCTCACGCTTGTCGAAGCGGACGTTCTCGAGAACGAGGACCTTGCCCGGCTCGACAGCGGCGACGGCCTCGGCAGCCTTCTCGCCGTAGGTGTCGGCGACAAAGGCAACGTCGAGACCGGAGAGCTCGGCGAGCTTCTTGGCGACGGGCTCGAGGGAGAGCTCGGGCTGGAAGCCGGTGCCATCGGGACGGCCGAGGTGGCTCATGAGGATGACGCGAGCGTTGTGCTCGACGAGGTAGTTGATGGTGGGCAGGGCAGCCTTGATGCGGGTGGTGTCGCCAACGACGCCATCCTTGATAGGCACGTTAAAGTCAACGCGGACGAGAACGCGCTTGCCGTCGACATCGATGTCGCGGACGGTCTTCTTGGTAAAGGCCATGTTTGCTTCTACCTTTCGTACGTGTCTGCCTCCCATTACGGCAGACGATTTCTTATAAAAAGGGCGCGACCCTAGGGTGTAAGCCCTATAAGGCCGCGCCCTTCTTTAGACGCTCAACGAGCTATTCGCTAAAAGCTAAATTAAGCAACGAACTTCTCGAAGTACTTGATGGTGCGGACCATCTGAGAGGTGTAGGAGTTCTCGTTGTCGTACCAAGAGGTGACCTGAACGAGGGTCTGGCCGTTGCCGAGGTCAGAGCACATGGTCTGAGTGGCGTCGAAGATGGAGCCGTGGGTCTCGCCGATGATGTCGGTGGAGACGATGTCGTCCTCGTTGTAACCGAAGGTCTCGGAGATGGTGGCAGCGTAGGCCTTCATAGCAGCGTTGACCTCGTCGACGGTGACCTTCTTGTCAACGACGGCGTAGAGGTTGGTGATGGAGCCGGTCGGCGTCGGGACGCGCTGGGCGGCACCGATGAGCTTACCGTTGAGCTCGGGGAGAACCAGGCCGATAGCCTTGGCAGCACCGGTGGTGTTGGGGACGATGTTGACGGCGCAGGCGCGGCTACGACGCTTGTTGCCCTTGCGCTGCGGGCCGTCGAGCGGCATCTGGTCGCCAGTCCAGGCGTGAATGGTGGTCATGATGCCGGACACGATGGGAGCGAAGTCGTTCAGACCCTTGGCCATCGGGGCGAGGCAGTTGGTGGTGCAGGAAGCAGCGGAGATGATGTTGTCCTCAGCGGTCAGCGTCTCATGGTTGACGTTGTACACGATGGTGGGCAGATCGCTGCCGGCCGGAGCGGAGATGACAACCTTCTTGGCGCCAGCGTTGATGTGGGCCTGAGCCTTAGCCTTGCTGGTGTAGAAGCCGGTGCACTCGAGCACGACGTCGACGTCGAGGTCGCCCCAAGGCAGGTTGTTGGCGTCGGCCTCCTTGTAGATCTTGATCTCCTTGCCGTCAACGGTGATGGAATCCTCGCCAGCAACGACCTCGTGATCGCGAGCGTAGTTGCCCTGCGTGGAGTCGTACTTCAGCAGGTAAGCGAGCATATCGGGAGAGGTGAGGTCGTTGATAGCGACGATCTCGGAGCCCTCATGACCGAACATCTGACGGAAAGCCAGACGACCGATGCGACCGAAGCCGTTAATAGCAACCTTTACTGCCATTGTGTCTCCTTTCGTAAGGCCCCCGCAAGCTACAGCGCCCGCCGTTGAGGCCCACAAACTAACCACTCGCCTAATATACCTTTTTTTTGACTTGAATTTCACGAGAATGCTCGAAATTGAAAATCAAATTTGCGTTAAAACGCTTTAAAGAATAAAATAGCAGCTAAATCCGTATATAAGTCGATACTTCAAACTACCTGTTTGCTTCAATGAGCTTTTCAAGCCTCAAAACTCGATGGTAGAGGGCCGACTTCGACAAGGGAGGGTCGGCCATCTCCCCCAAGTCGCGCAGCGACAGATCGGGATAGCGCTCGCGCAGGTCGCAAAAAACCGCCAAGGCGTCCGGAAGCGTGTCACGCAAACCCCGCTGTTCGAGCTCATCGATCAACGCAAGCTGATGCTGGGCGGCACCTGCACTTCTGGTCTGATTGGCCAGCTCGGCATTCACGCGACGGTTTACGTCGTTCTTAACCAATTTGACCGCGCGCGCCTCCTCAATCTCGGCAACGCTACGCTTGGCTCCGACCAGCTTTAGGAGTTGCTCGATCTCCTCGGCGCTCTTAATGTACACGGCATAGGACCCGCGCCGTGCGTTGACGCGCGCATGGACTCCAATCTGCTCCAATAGATCGCAAAGTCCCCGGGCATACTGCTCGCCCTGCACCGCGATCTCCAAATGAAAGTCGCCGCGGGGATCGGCCACGAAACCGCCGGCGATGAGCGCGCCGCGGATGTAGGCAAGCCTGCAGCAGGGACGGGCAACGATGTGCCGGGGAACACCGGCGACGAGCCCTCCCCTGCGGTCGAGAATGCCCAGCAGCACCAGAGCCTTGTCCAGGTCGGGCTGATCGGGCAGGGTAATGAGATAGTTACGGACCTTATGCAAGACCGATTTACGAACGGTGAATTCCGTTTTGAGCTTAAGGATACGATGCGTCAGTGTGATCATCGTGCGCGCGACGGCGCCCGTCTCGGTCGCGACCGTCAAACGATACCGCCCGGAGCCGGCCAGCGAAAGTGTACCGCTCACACGCGTCAGGGCGGCAAGCGTCGACAAATCGCAGTATTCACATTCGGGTTCGCAGCGCGCGAGCTCGTCACGCACCTCGGCGGTAAACGACATGCAGGCCTATGCTTTCGTGTTGGCGCGCGACAGGTCGCGATGGGAAATGCTCACGTGATACTGGGCGCCTTCCAAATAACGTGCCGTGGCCTCGGCAATGGCAACGCTGCGGTGTTGACCGCCCGTGCAACCGATGGCAATAGAAAGCTGCGGCTTGCCCTCTGCGATATAGCCGGGCATGACCGTATCGAGCAGCTGCGTCCAGGCCTTCCAGAACTCCTGGGTCTTGGGATGGTCCAGAACAAAGTCGGAGACTTTCTTATCGAGACCGGTCATGGTGCGCATCTCGGGATCGTAGAACGGATTGGGCAGGAAGCGAACGTCGATCATAATGTCCGCCTCGACGGGCATACCGTGCTTAAAGCCAAACGAGAACACGTGAACGTCCATGAGCTGCTGGTCGGACAACTCGGAGAACGCCATGCGTAATTTGTTGCGCAGGGCAGAGGTGCGCAGGCGGCTCGTGTCGATGATCATATCGGCTCGATCGCGCACACCCTGCAGCTGCAGGCGCTCGCGCTGAATCGCATCGGCCGTAGTCTCCCCCGGCTTGGCAATGGGATGGCGGCGGCGGTTTTCGCTATAACGACGGATCAGTACCTCGTCAGAGGCCTCGAGAAAAACGATGTCGCAGCTCATCTCGCGCTCCTCGAGTGCGGCAACGGCATCGAGTAGCTCATCGAACAAGCCCTGGCTGCGCAAGTCGCAGGTGACGGCAAGATGCCTGCCCACGCCCGTATTGATGCCGACGAGTTCGGCGAGTTGGGCGATCAGACGCGGAGGCAAGTTGTCGATGCAAAAGTAGCCCATGTCCTCGAACACATGCATGGCCTGCGTTCGGCCCGATCCGGACATTCCGGTGATGATGACGATATCGGGGATGCGCTCCGAGCGCTCCGCCGCATCCATGGCATCTCCCTTTTGCATGTGCTGCCTCCTAAAAACAAGCGCGGGACCCAGCAACCCGGATCCCGCGCGGTCAATTGCCTTTAATGAGTATACCGCCCTGAGCGGATACGAGGTCCGTCTTACGCCTCAAGCGCGGCTTTGAACCAACTCGTAATACTCGTGGGGTGCGTAATGGCAGTGCCCACGACTACTGCCCAGGCGCCCGCATCAATCGCGGCACGAGCCTCCTCGGGCGTATGCACGCGGCCCTCGCAGATGATGGGGAGACCCGGGAACTCCTCGGTCGCCTGACGCAGGAGCGGCAGATCGGGGCCGTCGGCCATCGTGCAATCGATGGCGGCAACACCGTGAGAAAGCGTAGTGGACACCAGGTCGAAGCCCATGTCGACCGCACGGCGAATATCCTCGATGGTGGCGCAGTCGGCCATCAGGAGCACGCCTTCTTCGTGCAGAGGGCGGAAGGTATCTTCGACGGTCTTGCCATCGGGGCGCGGACGATCGGTGGCATCGATTGCCACGATATCGGCACCGGCGGCAACGCAGGCGCGAGCATGACGCAACGTCGGCGTGATGTAGACGCCCTCGTGCCCATCCTTCCACAGGCCAATGACGGGGACCTCGCAGCGGCCCTTAATGGCGGCGATGTCGGCAAGACCCTGGCAGCGGATGGCGGCGGCACCGCCGAGCTCGCAGGCGCGAGACATCTGAGCCATGGTCTCGGGCGTACGAAGCGGCTCGCCCATATAGGCTTGAACGCTTACGACGAGCTTGCCCTTCAGGGACTGAATCAATGGATCAACGGCCATTTCCATCTCAACCTTTCTCAAAACGGCCTTCCGAGGCACCGCACCTTGACGTTCAAACCGTCGCTCGCGTACCGAAGTACGCTTCGCTCCTCTTTCACGTCAATCTGCGGCACCTCAGAAGGCTCACTTGGTAGTCATGTTTACTTCAACGAAGCAAGAAGATGCTCGGCGGCACCGATGAGCGGCGCGTCGCCCTCGAGAGAGCCGATGAGAATCGGCGTGTCCTGAAGCGGGTCGAGCGCCTGGCTGGCATAGCCCTCGTGCACCGAATCCTTCCACGTCTGCGAGCGCCAATCGGGACCCTGGTGAATCACGCCGCCCGAAAGCACGATGACCTCAGGGTCCAGGATGTTAGCGAGCGAGCCCAAGCTGGCACCCAGCGCAAAGCCGGCGTCATGGATGACCTCGGTCGCCTTTGCGTCGCCCGCGCGGCACAGGTCGTTCACATCGCGACCGACCGAAGGACGGCTGGGGTCAACTCGACCGAAGCGCTCGTCGTACATACGGCCAATCGAGGTGCCCGAGGCTACCGACTCAAGATGACCAGAACGCCCGCAGGCGCAGGGAATGCCGGCGGCAGCCGAGCACTCGATGTGGCCCATATGGCCGGCAGCACCGTGGAAGCCTTGCATCACGCGGCCGTTCTCGACATATGCGCCGCCGATGCCCGTACCGATGCCCAAACACAAGACGGAGAACTTGCCCTTGCCGACGCCCCAGTGGGCCTCGCCCAGAGCATGAGCCTGCACGTCGCCCACCACGGCAACGGGAAGACCAAGGTCCTCGCGCAGACGCGGCCCCAACTGAACGCCGGACCAGCCGGGCATGATCTCGTTGGCATACGCGATAGCGCCCGTCTTGGGATCGACGACACCCGCGGCACCGATACCGACACCAAGGACCTCGACATCGGGATTCGCCTCAAGAGCGGCCTTGATGGACGCCTCGATACGCTGGAAGACGGCCTCACCGCCCTCTTGGGCCTCGGTGGGAACCTCAGCTTCAAAGACCGGATGGGGCACGCTGCCATCAGCCGGATACTCCATAATGGCAGTCGCAATCTTAGTTCCGCCGATATCGACAGAGCAGACGTACTTGTTCTCCATGTCGTTCTCCTTCGGAGATAAAAAACAACTACAGGAAATGCGCCGTCAGGCTAGCCGTCACAGCGCAGTAAAGGTTATCCAGGTGCCCGAGATCGCCGAGAACCGTGTGGCCATTGACCTAATGGGTCATGGCCACACGGTTGAACGGCGAGGTCGGGTGCCTGGGAAAGCTTTACAGGAGACCGTTGTCCTGGAGGACCTTCTTAATAGCCTCGACGTTCTCGCCGGTCATGGCCTTCACCGGGCGCGGCATGGTCGGGCTGTCGAAGATGCCCATGAGGTTCATAGCGGTCTTGAAGGCGCCGACGCCACCGGCATAGCCCTGAACGCCCGAGGTGACATCCCAGATGTGGGAGATCTCGTTAAGGCGATCCTGCTCGGCCTTGACGGTAGCCCAGTCGCCGGCCTGAGCGGCCTTCCACTGGCGCACGTAGCCCTCGGGCTCAACATTGGCGAGACCCGGGACGGAACCATCGGCGCCACCGAGGTAAGCGCCGTCGACGACAACCTCATGACCGGTGAGGATGCTCATCGGATGGCCGTTCTTCTCGTTCTCCTGAACGAGGTAGCGGAACGAGATGTCATCACCCGAGGAATCCTTGACGCCAGCAAGGACGCCCTCGGCGCCGAGCTTGGCAAGGAGCTTCCAGGGGAGCTTGGTGTGAACGCAGACGGGAATGTCATAGGCAAAGATGGGCAGGTCGAGCTCCTCGTGCAGGATGCGGAAGTGCTCCTCGACCTCGGTCATGCCCTGCAGGGCATAGAACGGGCAGGTGGCGACAAGCGCATCGGCGCCCAGCTCCTGAGCGACCTTACCGTGCTCAATCATGCGCTCGGTCTCGGTATCGATGATGCCGACCAGAACAGGCACGCGGTGGTCGACGATGCGGACGGCCTCGGCGATGATCTGGCGACGACGCTCGTCGGTGGAGAAAACGACCTCACCCGAAGAGCCCAGGAAGAACAGGCCATCGACGCCGGCATCGATCATGCGGTTGATGCTGCGCTCAAAGGAGGCAACATCGAGCTGGTGATCTTCGGTATCGGGAACAACGACGGGAGGGATAACGCCGGTGAATTTCTGAGTTGCCACAAGAATCTCCTTAGTTGTCTGGCGGGCGGCCCTATGCCACCCACTCTTGTTGGCAGTGTCCAGGCCGTCTAGGCCAAAGAACACGGGTAGAACGTTTGGTTAAAGAAGTCGACGACTTCGTTTTCGAACGCATTGATGCGCTCGTGAGCGTATTTGGCATAGATGATATGCCTCCGGTCGTACTCAAGACCGTTGAATACGGCAAACTGCCCCTTGGGGTCGCTTACGGTATCCATGAGGGATGTGCCCATGAGCACCGAGCCGCGCACCCGAGCCGACAGTACCTCAAGGCCGCCAGGGAGCGGGTTGGCGATTGCCGCACAGGCAAGACCCTGCTCGTCCAGAGCAGAAACCGCCAGCGCGATGCCGCCGCCAAGGCCCTCGCCCCACGCAAAGAGACGGTCCGGATCGATGCCATCGAGCTCGCGCGCGACCTTCGCCATCGCGCAACCCCAGCGGACGCGCTCGACAAAAGCGGGCGAGGCAATCCCCCGCTGCAGGTCGCCTACGCCAACGACATCGTCATCCAGAGCAAGGACGGCATACCCCATGGCGACAAATCTCGTCATGTGATGCCACCCACGCACGGGTCGGTCAACGTCATGGAACATCAGGCACAGAGGCACGCGCTCGGATACTCGCGTACGCCCAGCAGGCTCGATCAAGCGCGCATGGACCACGTCCGTGCCGAGCTCAAAGGAAACCTCCGAGTAACGGGCACAAGGATTGGCAAAGTCAATCGCCGTAATGCTCGGGCCTTGAATCTCAAGATTCGAAACACATGCTTCCAAATCAGAAACATCTGCCTGGACATCACCGTGCCAGTCCCGATATTCAGCGAGCCTTGACGAAACCGTTCCGGGAATCTCCACAAGCTCGGGGACAATCAGCTCGTCGACATTGCTCTCGCACTTAGACATGAGCCTCCCCTCCCTCGCAGAAAAACGGAATGATCAGATCGTCAAAGTCCTGAATCTCCTCGTGGCCAAAGCCCTCAAAGAACTCGTGGCGCTTCTCGCAGGACAGGTTGTTGTACACCGCAAACTGCGTTGCCGGCGGACAGACGATATCCGCCGTGCCCGTACCAAACAGGACGGGGCATTTGACCATGGGGGCGAAGTTCTTGGAATCGAAGTACGCCAGTTTGGCATAGGCTTCCTCGATACGAGTCGAATCCTCGTCAAACCAACGCGACCAATAGCGCAGGCCCTCATAGGCGATATCGTCGGCATCCAAATCCCAGACCAAGCGGAAATCTGACAGGAAGGGATAGAGGATTGCGGCGCGATTGATAAGCTCGCTGTTAAGTGCACAGGTCGCAATGCCCAAACCGCCGCCCTGCGACGCGCCGTTCACAAACACACGGGCAAGATCGATGCCCTCGAGCTCGCGAACGATGCGGCACAGGATGCGAATATCTTGGTGCAAGCGGACATAGTAGAGGTTGGCCGGATCGCCGTCGATACCGGCGACGATATGGCCCGCGACCGTTGTGCCCTCAAATCCACCAATGTCCTCGGAGGGACCTCCTTGGCCGGGGCAGTCGAGGGCGATGAGTGCCATGCCCATGCCCGCAAACGACGCCTGCTCAAACCAGCTGCGGCTTGCACCCGGATACCCATGGAACTGAAGCACCAATGGCACGGGCTCGTCCGAGACGGGCTTAAGGTACTTGGCATGCAGGCGAGCGCCACACATGCCGGTATACCAGAGGTCGAAAAGCTGGCAGGTCACGGCATCGGAGACCGATGCCGTCTCGATCGCATAGTCAAGCCCGACGGCGTCGGCCTCGTCCATACGATCCTTCCAAAAGAGGTCGAAATCTGATGGACGGGGCATGGCGCCTCGATATTCACCAAATTGATGTTGTAGCTCCTGAGCGCTTGGCATGGCTCGTGAACCCAACCTTTCGAAATCGCAACGGAGGTGCGCCCGGCAAGGGAACCGGGCGCACGGGAGGGAAAGCGAGGCTACTCGCCGAGCTTGGGATGCAGCAGGGACGGCGCAGCGCCGAGCAGCATCTTGGTGTAGGGGTCCTGGGGGTGCTGGAAGACCTGCTTGGCCTCGCCCTGCTCGACGATCTTGCCGCCATTCATAACGATGATGTCGTCAGAGATATAGCGGACCGTCTGGATGTCATGGCTGATGAACACCATGGCCAGGCCGAGCTCCTTCTTAAGGTCGGTCAGCAGGTTCAGAATCTGCGCGCGGACCGAAACATCCAGAGCCGAGGTGGGCTCGTCGGCGATGATGGCATCGGGGTTCAGCGACAGGGCGCGGGCAATTGCGACGCGCTGGCGCTGGCCGCCCGAAAGCTGGCCGGGAAGAACCTCAGCGGCGGAGCTGGGCAGACCGGTGAGCTCCAAGAGCTCCTTGACGCGCTTCTCCTGCTCGGCCTCGGTACCCAGGTTGTGGACGCGCATGGGGTCAAGCAGCTGCTCGCGAACGACCATGCGGGGGTTGAGCGCCGTGGCCGGGTTTTGGAACACGACCGAGATAACGCGACCCATGTGACGACGGTCCTCGGCGGTACGTTTGGTAACGTCCTTGCCCTTAAAGTAGACCTTGCCGCTCGTGGGGGCCTGCAGGCCGCACATGACGTTAGCGGTGGTGGACTTACCGCAACCGGACTCGCCGACGATGCCGATCGTCTGACCGGGCATGAGCTTAATCGTTACACCCTGGACGGCGTGAACCAGGTTGGGGTGCAGAATAGAGCCGGTACGGGTCCTAAAGGTGACGTGGACGTCATCAAGGAAGATGATCGGCTCGACGCCGTTGACTGCGGTCTCGCTCATCTACATCACCTCCGCGTGAGGGGTCAAACCATTTGCCTCGAGCACCTCGTCGGGGAGCTCGGAATAGAAGTGCTCGGTGCCGGGCACGCGCTTGAAGACCGGACGGGTGTCCAGACCAATACGCGGATGGCTCGAGCGGGGCGCGAAGCGATCGCCCTTGGGGAAATCGCGCGGGCTCGGAACGGCGCCGGGCACCTGGTGCAGGCGGCCCGAACCGCTCTCGATGGACAAAACGGAACCCAGAAGACCGCGGGTGTACTCGTGGATCGGGTTAGTGAGCAGCTCCTTGGTGGGCGCCTGCTCGATAACCTGGCCAGCGTACATAACCGTGATGTTATGGGCGACCTCGGCGACCAGCGCCAGGTCGTGCGAAACGAAGATCATGGCAAAGCCGAGCTTGGCCTGAAGATCGTTGAGCAGCTTGATGACCTGCTTCTGGACGGTAACGTCCAGAGCGGTCGTGGGCTCGTCGCAGATGACCAGCTTGGGGTCGCGGGTAAGGGCCATAGCGATCAGAACACGCTGACGCTGGCCACCGGAAAGCTCATGCGGGTAGCTCTCGAGCGTACGTTTGGGGTCGAGGCCCACGAGCTCCAGGAGTTCCTCGGCGCTGCGGGTGCCGCCGCGCTTGGTGAGCTGCTTCATCTGGGCAGAGATGAGCATGGAGGGGTTGAGCGAGGACAGGGCGTCCTGATAGACCATAGCGATATCGGTACCGCGCAGGCCGAACCACTCCTTCTTGCTCATCTTGAGCAGGTCACGGCCCTCCCAGAGGACCTCGCCGGAAAGGTGCTCGTCCTCATCGGTCAGGCCCATGATGGCCAGCGTGGTGATGGACTTACCGCAACCGGACTCGCCCACCAGGCCCATGGTCTGACCAGGACGGACGTCAAAGTTGACATGGTCGACGACGTTGATATCACCGTGGTGTTCAAACTGAATGCAGAAGTCACGGACCGAGAGAATCGGTTCGACAGACTCGTCAGGCACATGGCGATCGTCACGCTTGAGCTCGACATCGCGCAGGGCGCCAAGGCGAGCGGAGAGGGACTGGGCCTGCTCCTTGTAGGCGCGAACGGGGTCGGAGACCAGCAGGTCGGCCTCGCGGCGCTTGGAGGAATCGGTCGGATCCAGGGCGGCGGAGGGAGCAGCGGCCATGGCGTCGGTAATGCCCTCGGAGAGGATGTTGAGCGCCAGGCAGGTGATCATGATGGCCAGGCCCGGGAACAACGCCTGCCACCAACGGCCGGCGAGCACGCCGCCGCGGGCGTCAGCGAGGATGTTGCCCCAGGTAGCGGTGGGCTCCTGGATACCAGCGCCGATGAAGGTCAGCGAGGCCTCGAAGATGATGGCGTCGGCGACCAGGGTAACGGTGAAGACCATGATCGGAGCGATGCAGTTACGCAGAACATGCTTGATCAAAATCCACGGAGCCTTGGCGCCGGAAACGATGACCGCGCGGACATAGTCCTCTCCGTACTCGGACACGATGTTGGCGCGCACGATACGGGCAATCTGCGGAGTGTACATAAAGCCGATGGCGAAGATGATCGACGGCACGGAGTTGCCCAGGATGGAGACGAAGACGGCCGCGAGGGCGATGCCCGGGATAGACATGATGATGTCCAGGATACGCATGATCGTCTCGGAAACGGCCTTGCGCGAAACCGCCGCAAGGGCGCCCACGACCGAGCCGCAGACCAGAGCCATGGCAGTGGCGCCAAAGCCGATAATCAGCGAGTAACGACCACCGTAGAGCATACGCGACAGAATGTCGCGACCCTTATCGTCGGTACCGAAGATAAATCCGTTGCCGGGAGCCTGGCGAGCCGTAAAGATCTCGACCGGGCTATAGGGGGCAAGAAGGGGTGCCAGAATCGCAGTCAGGGCGACCAGCACCAACACGACGGCGGCAATCTTAGAAGACAGCGTCATCTTCTTCCAGCCACCGAGCTTGAGCCCCTTGGAGGCAGCCTTCTCGAGCTGCTCGGTTTGCTTCTCTCGAATCTTTACCATAATCTACACCGTCCTGATGCGCGGGTTGATGAGCAGGTAGAGCATGTCAACCACGATGTTGATGATGATGAAGGCAAGAGCAACGACGATGACGACGCCCTGAACCAGGTTCGCCTCGTTGCCCTGAACGCCCTGCAGGATCGCGGTGCCCATGCCGGGGAGGTTGAAGATAACCTCGATGACGACGGCGCCGCCCATGAGATAACCGATCTTAAGACCGAGGGTGGTGACCGGGGTGATCAGCGCATTGCGAAGTACGTTGATGCCGACGACGACCTTCTCCGGAACGCCGGCGCCGCGAGCCATACGGACATAGTCCTTGTCGAGCTCCTCGACCATGGCGGTACGCACGATACGAGTCATCTGACCCGTCAGCGGGAAGGCAAGAGCAATGGCGGGCATGATCATACGTCCCAGATAGCCAGCCGGGTTGGTGGTGAAGTGAGGCAGAGCACCGGACGCCGGAAGCACCTTAAGGTAGGAAGAGAACAGCAGAATCAACAGAACGGCAAGCCAGAACGACGGGGTTGCCAAGCCGGCGATGGAGAAGACGCGGATCACTTGGTCCGGCCATTTATCGCGATACAGTGCCGCGATGACGCCGAGTAAAAACGAAACGACCGCGCCGATGGCAAGACCGATGAAGGTCAGCTGCATCGTGACGGGCAGGGCAGTGGAGATGCGCTTGGCAACGGAGTTGCGAGCAGCACCATAGGTGCCCATGTCACCATGGATCAGATCGCCCATGTAGCGCACGTAGCGCACGGGCCAGGGGTCGTCCAGACCATACTTCTCATGGTACTCGGCAACCGCCTCGGGCGAGGCACCGTCACCCAACGCCGTATAGGCGGGGTCGGTCTTGGAGAACGACATAAGGAAGAACACCAGGACGGTGACGCCCAATGCCATGATCGGCAGCGCCACGAGACGCCTTCCAATCAAACGTAGCAAGTTGTTCACGTTCTCTCCCCTTTCTTTTGTCGGTAGGACCAACTGGTATATGAGTACGGATACTCATTACAAGACCCGAGCGACATCGTTGCCGCCCGGGTCTTTGTTTCAACTATGAGGATACGGTCCCAACGACCGACATCCTGCATACAGACTCAAGCGAGTCTTACGCCTTGACGGTCGCAACGCCCCTGAAGGACATGCTCGTCGTGCCGATGCCCTTAAAGCCATCGAGGGCCTCACCGTTGGGCGCAGTGGACGGATCGTCCCAGGAAGCGGAGACGGTCTTGACGTGGACAACGGGGTACAGAACGGCGTTGTCGGCAATGATGTCGAAGCACTCGTTCCACTTCTTCTGCTGCTCGTCGCCCTCGGCGGCAAGAGCCTCGTCCATGAGACTGTGGAGCTTCTGCCACTCAGCGGACTCCTTCCACGGGCAACGGGTCTGCATCCAGACGTTGTCGCCGTACCACCAGTTGAGCAGCAGGTCGGGGTCGGCGCCGAAGCAGGAAGGATCGCCAGGGGCAAGGAGGATATCGTAGGCCTCGCCGCCGTCGATGGCAGCGTAGGTGGCCGGCGAGGTATCGGTCTGGATGGTCACATCGAAGCCGAGAGCGTCGAGGTCGTTCTTGACCTGGGCGGCCATGCCCTTAATCTGCTCGTTGTCGGTGGTGCGCAGGGTGATGACACCCGGGGTGATGCCAGACTCCTCGATGAGCTTCTTAGCCTTCTTGGCGTCGGTCTTGTACACCGTGGAAGCCTCATGATAGTTGGTGAAGCTCTTGGGCAGGTAGCAGCTGGCAGCGGTGGCAAGACCGGCGAAGGTGTTGCTGACCATCTTCTCGGTGTCGAGCGCATACATGACAGCCTGACGGACCTTGACGTTGTTCCAAGGCTCCTTGGCGACGTTGAACATGATGAAGCGGGTGCCGAAACCCTGAACGTTATCGATCTTGCAGCCGGCGCTCTCGAGCTGGTCGACGGCGTCAGCGGTAACGAGCTCCATAACGAGCGTGGAGCCCTCCTGCTGAGCGGTAACGCGAGCGGTGGGGTCGGTCAGGATGCTGTACTGGATCTTCTCGTCCTCGGCAGCATACTCACCGTTGTACTCGGGGTTGGGAACCAGGGTGATCTCGGTGTCGGAGATGGAGTCGTACATCCACGGGCCAGAGCCGATCGGCTGCTTGGCGCGATCCTCCTCAGACTGGCTGGCCGGGGTAACGCGGATGATGGCCAGACGATCCTTGAGCAGGGAGAAGTTGGGGACCTTGGTCTTGACCGTCACGGTGCTGGCGTCCTTGGCCTCGATGGACTCGAAGGGCTGGAAGAACGGAGCATAGGTGGCGGAAGCAGCGCAGGCGGTGTAGGAGGCGACGACGTCATCAGCGGTGACCTCGGTGCCGTCGGAGAACTTGGCGCCCTTGCGGATGGTGACCTCGAAGGTGGTGTCGTCCACGGACTTAGGATCATCGGTGGCGAGCTCGTTGAAGGTGCTGTAGTCGTGGTAATCGATGCCGTAGAGGCCCTCGATGACGTGCCAGTTAGCGCCCAGGCCCACGGCGGAACCGGTGCTGGCGGGGTCGAAGCTGGACGGAGCGTAAGCGGAACCAGCGGTGATCACGCCGCCGCCGCGGTTAGCGGAATCGGAGGAACCGGAAGCGGAACCCTCGTCGCTAGAGCTGCCACCGCAGCCAGTGAGACCAAGACCGGCGACAGCAGCGACGCTACCGGTGAGGCCGAGGAACGAACGCCTGGACATACCCTTGTTGATGATGGCCATGTCTTCTCCTATCAATAGAGAATCTTACCCGGGAGCACCTAGACTTGCCCCCGCGCAACTTGCGGACGATATATACCTTACCTACCGACAAACCCAATTGAGGTGCCGCGCTCGGCGACCGTTACATACATCCGCTTGAACGGTATTTACTACCGTTCACCGAATTCGTTGACAAACGATACGACAGACAGTATGTATCGACGAGGTGAGATATCAGTCTTCGTCAACCCGCAGGATAGCAGGGTTGTTCACCATGGCTAGTCAAACGTTTTAGCGTTAATAAAACCCGAAATCAGCAGGCAATCACAGCGAAATAAATGGTTGAAAATCGTGCAATCATGTATACCAGTTGTTTAGAGGCGTACTTAGTTTTCGAAACGCTTTGCAGACGCTTCGGCGCGCTCGGCATCCCACGCAACAAGCGCCTCGTGGACCGCTTTGGCGACATCGGCGGGAACGCCGCGAACTTCGGCAATCTCTTGCTCGCTCGCCGCACGCAAACGCTTCATCGAGCCAAAATGGCGCATAATGGCACGTTTTCTGGTGGGTCCCACGCCTGGAACGTCGTCAAGCACCGAAACCGTCATGGCCTTATCGCGCAACTCGCGATGGAATGTAATCGCAAAACGGTGTGATTCATCGCGCACCTGTTTGATTAGATAGAGCGAAGCGGACCCGGTCGGAAGCACGACAGGAGTCTCGTCCCAAGGCACGAAAACCTCCTCGTCGGCCTTCGCCAAGCCACAAACTGGTATATCGAGTCCCAGGGCCTCAAGTTGCTTAATTGCGGCGGTCAATTGCGGCTTGCCGCCATCGACAACGAGCAGATCGGGGCGCGATCCAAAGCGCTCATCCGCCATGCGCTCGGGAGCATAGCGTCGTCCCAAAACCTCGGACATCGACACAAAGTCGTTCGCCTCGTCCAGTTCAGCTTGAATTTTAAAGCGGCGGTACTGGCTCTTGTCAGCGCGCCCATTGGTGAACACCACCATCGAAGCGACGGTAAAGGTGCCGTGCAGCGTTGAGATATCGAAGCACTCTATGCGCAATGGCGGCGCAGGCAGCGCCAACGCGCTTTCGAGCTCCAAGAGCGCTTGATTGGTGCGGTCGTCGGCATAGCCCGTGCGCATCATGTAGCGCATAAGGGCATGACGCGCATTCTTGGATGCCATATCGAGCAGACGACGCTTCTCGCCGCGCTGTGGCATATGGAGATGGGCGGAGCGCTCACGCTTACCCGCAAGCCATTCCCCCAGTGCCTCGGCATCCTCAAGCTCGACAGAGAGATTGACCTCAGCTGGAATATCAGCCGTCTCATCGTAGTAGCGCTTAAGAAAGCCCGACTGGAGCTCCTCCTCGTCAACATCCAAACCTTTATCGAGGATGAACTCGCAGGTTCGAACCGTTCGACCCTCGCGCACGACAAAAACGCAGGCAGCAGAGATGGTCTCTTCGCGATAAAAACCGATGACGTCGATGTCGACACTCGATGGGAAGACAACCTGCTGGCGGTCGTCCAGGCCCCTGATGACATCCAGCCGACGTTTGACACGCGCCGCACGCTCAAAATCGAGCGCCTCGGCGGCATCCGACATCTCGGAGGTCAACTCATCGACGACATCTTTGCGATGGCCGGACAAAAAACGTTCGACACGCTTGACGTTCTTGGCATAGTCGGCAGGGGAAATCGCGCCGACGCACGCACCCGGGCCGCGCCCGACATGGTAATCAAAGCAGGGGCGCCCGTTTTGTGCGCAGATCATATTGACAATGTCTTCTTCACCCTTATGGGCCTCGACGATGCGGCGACAGCGACGCCACTCCGCGCAGGATGCCGAGCAAATGGGGATGACCTTGCGCAGCGTATCGATGGTCTCACGCGCCGCGCGGCTGTCGGTATAGGGGCCAAAATAGCGCGTGCCGGGCTTATGGCGCTCGCGCGTGTATTTAATAGCGGGAAATAAATCGCTTTTGGTGATGGCGATAAAGGGGTAGCTCTTATCGTCCTTGAGGTCGACGTTAAAGTACGGATGGTACTGGCCGATCAGATTGCGCTCGAGCACCAAAGCCTCGTGCTCGGTTTCCACGACGATATAGTCGAAGCTCGCCACCAGCTGCATCATAAGCGGGATCTTCTGACGCTCATCCTGCAACGTCACGTATTGACGCATGCGAGCACGCAGGTTTTTCGCCTTGCCCACATAAATGACGTCTCCCTTGGCATCTTTCCAAAGGTAGCAGCCGGGTTGCGTGGGAACACGTGAAACCTGCTCGGCAAGCGTTGGTATGTTGTCGTGACCGGCCACGTGCACCTACTTGCGGCGAAGAAGGGCCGAGACCTCGGGCGTCTTAAAGGCAATGGCAAAGCCAAAGGTGACGGCGAGCGAAACGATGCCCGCAACGCAAACATAGCCCAAGGTAATCAGAATCGAGCCGCCGAGCGCTCCGGCAAAGTGCTCGAGCGCCCACATGACGCCGGCACCCGCCGCCGCACCCAAGCCGCCAAGCAAAAGGCCAAAGAAGCCGCCGTGCAGAATAGACTTGACCTGAAGGCCATGTAGGCGACGGCGAAGCCACCACAGCGAGCAACCGACCAAGATCACGTAGTCGACGACGTACGAGAGTGCAATCGCCGGCATACCGTAGCCAAGAACTACACCGAACAGCAGCACCGAACCAGCCTGCCCAATGGCGGAATACAGGCAATAGCGGCCATAGGGCTTCATGTCGAGCAGGGCCGAAAAACTCTTCTGCATCAGCACGACCACGCCATAGAGCGGCAGCGAGAGCGCCAGATAGACAAGGAATTCCGAAACCAGCGCCACGCCGGATTCATCAAACTTGCCGGCACAGTAGATCATGTTGAGCGGACGGGCGAAGACGATCAGGTACAGCGCAAACGGAATCAGGAAGAACAGCATCTGAGCGACACCGCGCGAAATACCCGTGCGAACGCTGTCATAATCCTTCTCCTGTGCATCATGGGAAAGCTCGGTATAGAGGGCCGTCGAAAGCGAGGCGGCGATCAGTGCGTAGGGCAGCGTGTACCACAGGCGCGCATAGGCGATGACGGACGGACCGGTCTCGGGCTGTACCACCAGCGCGGCGGCGTTGGTGATGGAAGTCGAGACAAACATGCACACCGTGGCGAGCAGCGTCGGAATACCGAGCGTGATCGTCTGGCGCAGCGCGGGATCCTTAAAGTCGATATGAATATGAGGATGTACACCGTGTTTGCCGAGCGCGGGAATCTGACATGCCATCTGGACGAAGACGCCAAGGGTCGTTCCGGCAGCAATCAAGATAATGCCGGCCTGCTCGCCAAATTGCGCCGATACGGGAGCGAAGCCCATAAAGCTCGCAATGACGATGACATTGTTGAGGACCGGGGCGAACGTCGACCAGAAGTAATCACGGTGCGCGTTAAGAACGCCCGAGAACACCGAGCCGAGTCCGTAGAACAGAATCTGGATGGCAAAGAAACGGAACATGAACGCAGCGGTATCCATGCTGCCGCCGTCGCCCGAAAGGAACGACTGCGTCCAAATAAAGCCGGGGGCGAACACGGTACCCAGCACCGAAATGCCACCCAGTAGCAAAAGCAGGATGCCGAGCAGGTTGCCCACATACTCGTTCGACGCCTCGCGACCCTGCTCGCGCCTCACACCCATGTACACCGGTAAAAAGGCGGTAACCAGCATGCCGCCCATCACAAGCTCGTAGAGCATATTGGGCAGGTTGTTGGCGACCTGATAGGAAGACGAGAGCAGCGACATGCCGATGGCGGCAGCCATAGCCCACGTGCGGATAAAGCCAGTGACGCGCGATACGATGGTCAGTGCAGTCATAAGGCCGGCAGAACGGCCAACCGTGGAGTAGTCCGACGAGCCCATATCATCTACGTCATCCTGCGATTGGGGACTGGCTTCAGTGTGCTGTCGAGAATCAACCTCGGTATCAGGCTCATCGATTATCGCGAAGGGGTCGTCGACCAAAACGGCATCATCGGCAGAAAAAGCGCCGTCAACAGACGCAACATCGTTATCAAACAAAGCGTCATCGTCAGCTGCGGCATTATTGCCAAACACCGTGTCAACTTCCCTAGCGGCAGCGGTTCGACCAGAAAACGACAAAGGGTCCCAATCATCATCGTCGACAGCAACGCCCTCGACCGGATCGGTCGAGCCGAGCGGTGACCATTCATCATCCGAAAGCAAAGGCTCGCCATCATCGTCAGATGCAGGCTTGGCAGAGGGAGCAACGAAGGTGCCCTTCCCCTGAGCGGCCATCAAAAACACCGCCGTCTCATCGGGACGCGGAGTGCGAGGCGCCTCGGCAGCGGCAGGCATTTTTCCGGCACCAGATCGAGCCGCGGCTAAAAATACCGCCGTCTCATCGGGACGACCAGAAGAGAGTGCCGCGCGGGGAAGCACCGTGCCGGCGCCGGCGGCACGCAGATACACAGCCGTCTCCCCCGGGTCGCCAGCCGCGGACCAAGCGTTTCGAATCTCGTTTTCGACCGAAGAGCCCCCGGACGCGGACGCCTGAGAAGCCGAGCCGTTTGCAAAGTGAGCTCCGCGCTTCGATTCTTCCTGCGGCATCGCTCAGTCCTCTCTCGTGATCGGGGCAACCGTCGCCCCGCAAAATGCAACTAAGTCGTCGGGCGCAAGCTCAAGCTGATAGCCACGCTTACCGCCCGAGATAAAAATGGTATCCCAAAGGACGCATGTCTCATCGATCAGCGTCCGAAAGCGTTTTTTCATACCGACCGGGCTGCAGCCGCCGCGGACGTACCCTGTTGCGGCAAGCAGGTCCTTGACATGCATCATGACCAGCGACTTTTCGCCAGCGGCGCGAGCGGCGGCCTTTAGGTCGAGCTCATCGGCAACGGGGATGCAGCACACGACGTGGTCGTTGGAAGGCGTCGTACAGACTAAGGTTTTAAATCCCTGGCCAGGCTCCTCGCCAAGCTGTTCGGAAATCACGACGCCCAGACCCGTCGATTCATCGCCGTCGTCTTCGTACGTATGGAGAACATAGGAGATGCCGGCGCTTTCCAACTCGCGCATTGCATTGGTTTTTGGCGTCTTCGCAGCCTTTGCCATGGCATGTCCCTTCCTTCGCATGCGAACGTAACGCTTAAGTATATGTCCAATTTGGCCACATGCGTCATCTCGACACACAGAAGCGCCACCGAATCGAAAGGAATCGGTGGCGCTTCTGTTTCGCAACTTCTCTTTACTGCGCGTCCAGCTGTGCCTGGCGTTCGCGGTCGCGCTTGAGTAGTGGTGCCAAGAACTTACCCGTGTAGCTTTGCGGGCACGCCGCAACCTGCTCCGGTGTTCCCGAGACCACGACGGTTCCGCCACCATTGCCGCCCTCGGGGCCCATATCGATCAGGCGGTCGGCAACCTTGATGACATCAAGGTTGTGCTCGATCACCAGCACCGTGTTGCCCGCATCGACCAGGCGCTGCAAGACGTCGAGCAGCTGGCGGACATCCTCAAAATGAAGACCGGTCGTCGGCTCGTCCAGAATGTAGAACGTCTTGCCCGTCTGACGGCGATGAAGTTCCTTGGCGAGCTTCACGCGCTGCGCCTCGCCGCCCGAAAGCGTTGTGGCGGGCTGGCCCAGGCTCACATAGCCCAGGCCCACGTCATACAGGGTCTGGAGCTTGCGCTTGATCTGCGGGATATTCCCAAAGAACGCCAGCGCCTCGGTGACGCTCATATCGAGCACGTCCGAGATGGTCTTGCCACGGTAGGTCACCTCGAGCGTCTCACGGTTATAGCGCTTGCCGCCACAGACCTCACAGGGGACATAGATGTCGGGAAGGAAGTGCATCTCGATCTTGATCTGGCCATCGCCCTTGCACGCCTCGCAGCGTCCGCCGCTCACGTTAAAGGAAAAACGGCCCGGCGAGTAGCCACGCGCCTTGGACTCCGGCGTGCTCGCGAACAGGGCACGCAGGTCATCCCACAGGCCAATATAGGTCGCGGGATTGGAGCGCGGCGTGCGGCCGATCGGCGACTGGTCGATATCAATCACCTTGTCGATGCACTCGATGCCCTCAATCTTCTTATACGGCCCCACAGGGCGCGTCGAACGGTGGATGGCGTTCGTAAGCGCGGGCGCGATCGTATCGGTGACCAGGGAGCTCTTGCCCGATCCCGATACACCGGTTACGACCGTGAGCGTACCGAACTCGATCTTGGCGGTAACGTTTTTGAGGTTGTTGGCGCGGGCACCCGTGATCTTAAGGCAGCCGCGGCCGGGTTTGCGCCGCTCATCGGGGACGCGAATCATTCGCTTACCGGTCAGATAGGCACCCGTCATCGAATCGGGGCACGCCATGATATCGGAAGGCGTTCCCGCGGCGACCACGTGTCCGCCGTTAACACCCGCACCGGGCCCCATATCAATTACGTAGTCGGCAGCGCGAATCGTATCTTCGTCGTGCTCGACGACGATAACGGTGTTGCCGATATCGCGCAGACGCTCAAGCGTCTTGATCAAGCGCTCGTTATCGCGCTGATGAAGGCCGATCGACGGCTCGTCCAGAATGTATAGAACGCCCATGAGGCCGGCGCCGATCTGCGTTGCCAGGCGAATACGCTGGGCCTCGCCACCGGAAAGCGTCGCCGAGGCTCGATCGAGCGTCAGATAGTCGAGTCCGACATCGACCAGAAAGCGCAGGCGCTCCAGGATTTCCTTGACGATGCGGCCGCCGATAAACTGCTGGCGCTCGGTAAGCTCCAGGCCCTCAAAAAAAGCAAGCGACTCGCGGCACGACAGGCAGCAGACATCGTAAATGGATTTACCGCCCACAGTGACGGCGAGCATCTCGGGGCGCAGGCGAGCGCCGTGACAGCTCGAGCAAGGCTCCTCGCGAATGTACTTCTCCAGACGGGCCTTGGTATTCTCGTTCGTCGTCTCGGTATAGCGCTCGTACAGGATGTTGCGCACACCCGAGAACTTGGTGTCCCACTGGCTGCGACGCCCATCGAGCTTTTGATAGTCGACCGAAATCTTCGTGTCGCCCATGCCGTCCAAAAACGCACGACGCACCCGCGGGGGCAGGTCCTCCCATGGCGTATCGGCGCTCACCTTAAAGTGCTTGCAGACCGCGGCGAAAATCTGCGGATAGTAGTTGGAGTTGCCAAACAGGCTACCAAAGACTCCGTCGGCAATCGACTTTGAGGGGTCTTCGATCAGTGCCTCGGCATCGACCGTCTTTTTAAAGCCCAGGCCATCGCACTCGGGACATGCACCATAGGGCGCATTGAACGAGAAATCGCGCGGCTGCAGGTCGTCGATGGAATGTCCGTGCTCCGGGCATGCCAGCGCCAGCGAATACTCCAGCAGCTCTCCCTCGGTTCCCTCGGGAGCATCGCGGTCGGGCAGCATATACACATTCACGTTGCCGTGCGCCAGCGCCGTCGCCTGTTCAACGGACTCAGCAATACGGCCCAGGGAGTTCTCGCGGATCACGATACGGTCGACCACGACCTCGATATCGTGCTTGAACTTTTTATCAAGGTCGATGGGGTCATCAAGGGAGCGCACCTCACCGTCGACACGCACGCGGCTAAAGCCCTCGGCACGCAGGTCCTCAAAAAGCTTGGCGTACTCTCCTTTTCGCCCGCGAACCACCGGCGCCAGAACAAACGCGCGGCGGCCCTCCCCCGCCGCTAGGACTTTATCGGCAACTTGATCGGTCGTCTGGCGCTCGATAACGCGACCGCACTCGGGGCAATGCGGCGTACCCACGCGAGCAAACAGCAGACGCAAATAGTCATAAATCTCGGTTACGGTACCCACCGTCGAGCGCGGGTTCTTGGATGTCGTCTTTTGGTCAATCGACACAGCCGGCGACAGGCCGTCAATCGAATCCAGATCGGGCTTGTCCATCTGGCCCAAAAACTGGCGCGCATAGCTCGAAAGGCTCTCGACGTATCGGCGCTGGCCCTCGGCATAGATGGTGTCGAACGCCAGCGAGCTCTTGCCCGAGCCAGAAAGACCGGTAATGACCACGAGTTGGTCACGCGGAATGGAAACATCGATATTGCGGAGGTTGTGCTCGCGAGCGCCGCGAATAACGATAGAGGAATCAGACATGGAAGCTCCTTGCCTCCTATAGCTTCAAAATCACACTTCGATGAGTTTAGCGCACTCGAGGCGCACAGATGTTCGTAATACAAGATTCTCAGACCTTTTGCTTTGTCTGAGATGCGCGTACTGCATGTTCGACCCTTGCTTTCGAATGTCCCGAACACCCACCACGCATCACGAATGACTCCCGCTCGCAAACGAGGGTACAATGACGCTCGTGTCACATCGCGGGGCTCCGGCCCCAACATATACAAAGGAGTCAAACATGGGTTGCGAGCACGCACAGGCCGCCGGCGGACAAACGGCGCCGCAGGAATTTGAAGAAAACACGCTGTCCGAGGTCAAACGCGTTATCGCCGTGCTTTCCGGCAAGGGCGGCGTCGGCAAGTCGTTCGTCACCGGCGCCATCGCTACCGAACTTGCCCGTCACGGCCATAAGGTCGGCGTCCTCGATGCCGATATTACCGGCCCCTCCATCCCCAAGATGTTCGGTATGAGCGGACGCCATGTCCACGCACTCGGCAACCTTATGCTGCCCGAAATCTCTGAGCACGGCGTCAAGGTCATGAGCTCTAACCTGCTGCTCAAAAACGAAACTGACCCTGTCCTCTGGCGCGGTCCGGTTATCGCGGGTGCCATCAGGCAGTTCTGGAGCGAGACCTCCTGGGGTCCCATCGACTACCTGCTGGTCGACATGCCTCCGGGAACGGGCGATGTCGCCCTCACGGTCTTCCAGTCGCTGCCCGTCGATGGCATCGTCATCGTCACGAGCCCGCAGGATCTGGTCTCGATGATCGTCGCCAAGGCGGTCAACATGGCCGAGAAGATGAATGTCCCCATTCTGGGTATCGTCGAAAACATGAGCTATATCGAGTGCCCCGATTGCGGCAAGAAGATCGAGGTCTTTGGCAAGAGCAAGCTTCCCGAGGTCGCCGAGCGTTACAACCTCGAGATCCTGGGCCAGCTTCCCATCAATCCGGCTCTCGCCGAGGCCTGCGATAAGGGCGAGGTCGAGACCGCACTGCCCGACGGCATGCTGCCCCAGGCCGTCTCTGCCGTCGAGGCCATTGCCCCGCACGAGACCGCCGAGGCCTAAGTGAACGCAAACGCCTCCTATGACGTCTTGGTAATCGGCGGCGGGGCATCGGGTCTCGCCGCCGCCATTACGGCCGCACGCGCAGGCAAAAGCGCCTGCATCGTTGAGCGCGATGTTGCCTGCGGCCTTAAACTCCTTGCGACCGGCAACGGCCGCTGCAACCTTTCCAACGAATCGATTGACTTCCAGCGGTACAACCACCCCGCATTCGTCGAATCCGTTATGGGGACCCAACCAGAGCAAGAGCTCAGCAGTTTCTTCTCCTCGCTGGGCATCATGACGACCTCCGAGGAAGGCCGACTGTATCCGCGTTCCCTTCGCGCCGAATCGGTGCGTGATGCGCTTCTCAACGCTTGCAATCACCTGGGTATCACCTTGATCTGTGGGGCAAACGTCGCCTCGGCATCCAAGGCCCCCGAGGGCTGGGCGCTCCAAATAGACCGTCCCGCGCGGGCACTCAAGGCAAAAAAGCACGACGACCGAAAATCAGAACTCCGCTCGCTGCGAAAGGCGCTCGCCGATACGCCTCGCAAGAACGAGACGCTGCAGGCAAAGGCTGTAATTATCGCCACGGGAGGTAGTCCCGCCGACATCGCGGAGACGTTCAATCTTCCCCTCACGCCGCAGCGCCCCGTCCTCTGTCCTGTGTCGGCATCAGTCGTTGGCGACCAGACGGCACTCAATACCCTGGATGGCCTGCGCGCCCGCGCTCGCTTGACGCTCACCCGCAATCATGAGGAGCATTGGCACGAAGACGGCGAGGTGCTCTTCCGCACCTTTGGCATCTCAGGTGTTGCCGCCTTCAACCTCTCCCGTCGCATCCAGCACGGCGACACGATTCTGCTCGATTTCTTCCCCGACCTGTCCAAAGATGAGCTATTCGATACGCTCAAGCAACGCCTTGGCCTGCTCGGCGATTTTTCGCCCCGCGACCCACGCTGGCTCGACGGCATGCTCGCCCCGCAGCTCTCCCACGTTGCCTGCGCCGCATTCGAGCGGTGCCATCCCGAGTCGCACGATGTCATCCATCTGGTCTCGATCCTCAAACACTTTAAGCTGCTCGTCGAGGGAACGGCCGAAGAGCGTTCGGCTCAGGTCACGCGCGGCGGCGTACCCATCGAGAGCGTCTCGGTGCCTAGCCTTTGCGTGAGCAACGCGGCCGGCACCCCGCTTTCCATCTGCGGCGAAGCACTCGATATCGACGCCGATTGCGGCGGTTTCAACCTTGCGTGGGCTTGGATTTCGGGCATTCGCGCTGCAAGCAGTCTGTAGCCGCGCAGTCTATAATCAAAACGCATTCGGGCCGTCTGGGACACCGGGCGGCCTCTTTCTTGCATCTAAGGAGACCTCGATGATCGAAATCACCCAAGTCCACGCGTCACTCGACGAGGCCAGCGACGAAACTGCCTGCCTTGCTATTGGCAGACGCGCCGTCAAACGAGCCCTGCGATGCGAGGATTCCCAGATTAAGGCCATCGAACTCCATCGCAAGTCAATCGACGCCCGTAAAAAACGGGACGTCCATTTTATTTTGAGTTTTCGAGTTGAGCTGACAAGCTCCCGCCTTGAGCAGGAAGCGGTCGATAGCGTTGCCGAGCGTGACCGCTCGCGCATCCGCATGATAGACGGCGAGGCACCCTCATTCCCCTCCCCTGTCCCCAATGCACCCAAGGAGCGTCCCATCGTTGTCGGCGCCGGTTGTGCCGGCCTCTTTGCCGCCCTCACCCTTGCCGAGGCGGGCCTTAAACCTTTGCTTATCGAGCGTGGCGACCCAGCGCTTCGACGCTCGCGGGCGATCGACCTCTTTCTTAAGGAGCGTATCCTCGACCCCGAGAGCAATATCCAATTTGGTCTAGGCGGCGCGGGAACGTTCTCGGACGGCAAGCTCAATACGGGAACCAAGAACCCTGCCCATCGCCTGATTCTCGAGACCTTCGTCGAAGCGGGCGCGCCCCGCGATATCCTGTGGGACGCCAAGCCGCACATCGGCTCCGACATCCTCCCCACCGTCGTCACCAATATCTCCCAGCGCATCGAACAACTCGGTGGAACTGTCCGCTATCGAACAAGGCTCGTCGATATTCAAACCGATGCATCCGGCGCCATCACCGGTATTGATGTCCAGCCATCCCAAGACGCCGTGGGCGAGACGATCGTCACAAAGCACCTCATTCTCGCCTGCGGACATTCCGCTCGCGACGTATTCGAGCTTCTCAAAGATCATAACGTGGCCCTCGCGCAAAAGACCTTTGCCATGGGCGTACGCATTGAGCATCCGCAGCACGACATTGACCGTGCGCAATATGGCCCTTCGGCGGGACATCCGGCGCTCGGGGCAGCCCCCTACAAGCTTGTCGCCCATCTCCCCAACGATCGCAGCGTCTTCTCGTTTTGCATGTGCCCCGGCGGGCAGGTCGTCGCGGCTTCTTCCGAGCAGGGCCATCTGTGTGTCAACGGCGCCAGTCTCAATGCCCGCGACGGGCGCAACTCGAATGCCGCCCTGCTCGTTAACGTCACACCTGACGACCTTCCCGGCGATGATCCGCTTGCGGGCATTGAGCTCCAGCGCACCTGCGAGCGAGCCGCCTATCGCCTGGGCGGCTCCAACTGGAACGCGCCGGCACAGCTCGTCGGAGATTTCCTTGCGAGACGTGCTAGCACGGCACCTGGAAAGGTGAAGCCCACCTATCCACTTGGCGTAACCTGGACGGCAATCGACGAAGCCCTCCCGCAGCATATCGTTGAATCGCTCCGTTTGGGAATCCCCCTGCTCGGTAAGAAGCTGCGTGGCTATGACCGCCCCGATGCGGTCCTCACTGGCGTAGAGACGCGTTCGAGCTCGCCTGTCACCGTCACCCGCGATCGAGCATGCCACGCCGTGTCGACCCCGGGCCTTTACCCTTGCGGCGAGGGTGCCGGATATGCCGGCGGCATCATGAGCGCCGCCACCGATGGCATCCGTTGTGCCGAAGCCTTGATTGCAGATCTCTAACGCACGAATTCCCGCGCATAAAAGAGACGGGCCCCGAGCTCCACAAGGAACTCGGGGCCCGTTCGCTATTTCTTGAACCGTGCACCCTGGCGCTTTCTACCCGCGGCAAAAGTTGAGCCTTTGCGAGCCTGCGACCGCAGGCGCTCAATCGTTTCGTCCTCGGACGCACCCTCAAGCATCGCCCGAATCTGAACGACGGCATCTCGCAGACGGGCCGCTTCCTCAAAGTCCATGGCAGCAGAGGCATTGCGCATGTCCTCCTCCATGGTCTCGACGATTCGCACGAGCTCGTCATGCGGCAGCCCTTCCAGCTGCTCGGCAAGCGTCTGCTCGGGCGCCACCGTCTCCGGCACGGCACCCTCACCATTTTCATCGGGTGTATAGAACGCACCGTGTCCCAGCGAATCGCCTTTCGAGCGCCCCTTGGAGCCTACGGTCTTTTCGGCCTCGGCAATAAAGCTCGAGATATCGTTAATGGCCTTGCGGACCGTCTTGGGCACAATGTCATGCTCTTCGTTATATGCCATCTGAATCTCGCGACGGCGCTGCGTCTCCTCGATGGCCTCTTTCATCGAATCGGTCACGACGTCTGCATACATAATGACTTCGCCGTCGGCATTACGTGCCGCGCGGCCAATCGTCTGAATCAGCGAACGGCGGTTGCGCAAGAAGCCTTCCTTATCGGCATCGAGAATTGCCACCAGCGAGACCTCGGGAAGGTCCAGACCCTCGCGGAGCAGGTTGATGCCGACCAGGACATCGATCTTTCCCTCGCGCAGCGTACGCAGGATCTCGACACGATCCATCGTCGCCGTATCGGAGTGCATGTAATTGACCTTAATGCCGGCATCAAGCAGATGGTCGGTCAGGTCCTCGGCCATGCGCTTGGTGAGCGTCGTCACCAGCACACGCTCTTTACGAGCCACGCGCTCGCGAATCTCGTCCTCAAGGTCGTCAATCTGTCCGCGAACCGGACGCACATCAATCTTGGGGTCGAGCAGACCGGTCGGACGAATAATCTGCTCAACGTCATTTTGGCTCACACGCAGCTCATAGTCGCCCGGCGTGGCCGAGACGTAGATAAACTGCGGAATCCTCGCCTCAAACTCATCGAAGCGAAGCGGACGGTTATCGAGCGCCGACGGAAGACGAAAACCATGCTCAACAAGCGTAACTTTGCGCGAACGGTCACCTTCGTGCATGCCGCGAATCTGCGGCACCGTCACATGGCTCTCGTCGATGATGCAGAGCATGTCCTTGGGAAAGTAGTCGATCAGGGTAAACGGCGGCTCGCCCGGCTTACGTCCATCCAGATGACGCGAGTAGTTCTCGATGCCGTTGCAAAAGCCCATGGTCTCGAGCATCTCGAGATCATAGTCGGTGCGCTGCTGCAGGCGTTGAGCCTCGAGCAACTTGTCAGTCGCCTTGAGCTCGGCCACGCGCTTTTCGCACTCTTCACTGATCGATTTCAGGGCCGCCTTGACCTTGGGCTTCTCAGTCACGTAGTGCGATGCCGGCCACACGGGAATGGCCTCATACTCGCGCAGCATCTCACCGGTGACCTCATCAATCTCGGCAATCAGCTCGACCTCGTCGCCAAAAAACTCAAAGCGCAACGGATGCTCGGCATAGGGCGGGTACACGTCGACGACATCGCCACGCACGCGGAAGGTGCCACGCGCCAGATCATAGTCATTTCGATCGTACTGGATATCGATAAGCGCATGAATAAAGTCATCGCGCTCGAGCGGCACCTTCTTGTCGACATTCGGTGCCAGGCCCGCATAGTCCTCGGGAGAGCCAATGCCGTAGATACACGAGACCGATGCAACGACGATTACGTCACGTCGAGAAAGCAGCGAGGCAGTCGCCTGATGGCGCAACATCTCGACCTCCTCGTTAATCGAGGAGTCCTTCTCGATATACGTATCACTTTGCGGCACATACGCTTCGGGCTGATAGTAGTCGTAGTACGACACAAAGTAGACCACGGCGTTGTTGGGAAAGAACTCCTTAAGCTCGCTCGCAAGCTGGGCCGCGAGCGTTTTATTGGGAGCCATGACCAGCGTCGGCTTCCCCAGGGCCTCAATGGTCTTGGCCATCGTGAAGGTCTTGCCCGAACCAGTCACACCCAGTAAAACCTGATAGCGGTCTCCGTCCCTCACGCCCTGTACAAGCGACTCAATGGCCTTAGGCTGAGAACCTGCAGGCTCATAAGGAGATACGACCTTAAATGGCACCTCAGAGCCCTCAACGCCAAAGCGCTTGAGTTCTCCGCCAACACGCTCTACTTCAAATTCCGCCATGGATACTCCTAACTCATATATCTGCAGTATACGCAGGCGGCAGGCATAGTCCTATACGAACTGATCGGGATAGAGGGTCTTGTAGCGGACCCAGGCGTTATTGACGCGAATCAGATACGCCTGCGTCTCGGGGAAGGTGATCGCATTATGCAACGACGTGCTCTGCTGCGCCCATCCGTCGACATTGCCCATGCCGGCGTTATAGGCGGCAATGGCACTGTCGGTCGACCCATTAAAATAGGTTAGAAGATACGAGAGATACGCACAGCCAAACTCGATGTTCGTAGCCGGATCGTTAAGGTTATCAGCCGAATACTCGTTGCCATCGACAAGACCCTTAGCGATCATATCCTGAGCCGTCTCGGGCATCAGCTGCATCAATCCCTGAGCGCCCTGATTCGACTCGGCCTCGGGATCCCAATTCGATTCCGATTTAATGACCGCACACACCAGATACGGATCCAGATTGTGCGAAATGCTCGATTGTTTTACGTATGCCTCGTAGTCAATCGGATACAACGGCTTAAAGAAGGCAGCAGGCGCATACGAGTACACGAGCGAAATGAGACCGAAGACGAACACGACGGCAAGTGGTGCCGCGCGATACCACGTAAAGAAACGTGTCTTAGGCATCGGCCCCCTCCTTATCCGTTACGTCGCAAAAGCCATGACGCGCAAGCCACGCGTCCAGCTGTTCAAAGAGCGAGTAATCGCCTGCTCCATTATCGATTACCGTCGTAGCGAGATTGCAAAGCGAAGCCTCATCGGGCTGACATGCAGAGCGCGCGTCAAAATCAGAGGGCTCCATACCACGATGAATAGCACGCTGACGACGAACTTCCAAGGGCGCACTAATGACCACTATTTCATCGGCAAGGCCAAACGAATCCTCAAAACCAGCCGGAGCAGAAACCTCGACAACCGCAAAGGGATAACGGGGAGACGAGACCGTGCAACAAACCGGATCGAGAATCCTCATCGAAAGCTGTTCGATAAGAACCGGATGAACAATACCATTGAGTCGTGCAACCGTATCGGGAGAGACGAAAGCTCGAGCTGCGAGGACGTTGCGACGAATGCCACCCTCCTCATCCAGAATATCCCAGCCAAACTCCTCCGCAAGGGCATTGACGACCTCGGAACCCGGCACATACAGCGATTTGGCAAGCTCATCCAGATCGATAAGCATGGCACCACGAGATTCGAGATAGCGGCAGGCGGTCGACTTACCCGAAGCAATATTGCCCAAGACAAAAACGGTAAACATCAAGCCCTCCCTAACGCCAATGGGAGTTATTATCGCGCAAATTCAAAAGGAGGAATCAAAATACAGCCAAACAGTAAGAGCGCCTAAGCGAAGACGGATTCCCACATTGCAGCGATCTCTAGAACGCAAAAAAGGGGGAGGCCGCGAGGCCTCCCCCTTCTTCAGTCTAGATGACGGCTCGGTGCCGTCCACCGGTCAGCGGCGCCCTGGCCTCCCACGGGCTAGCCCCGCAGTACTCTCGGCGCGATGGGGCTTAGCTTCCGGGTTCGGAACGGGACCGGGCGTACCCCCCATGCTCTGGCCGCTGACCGGTGGGCGGCGCCCACCGTATCTTCGGTGTCCTGGGTCTCATCTACGTGCCCTGGGGGCCGCATGGCGAATGGGAGGGAGTCGACTCGGGGGCATCCTCGTGCCCGGACCGCGCCAAGGAGCGCAAGGTCCCGCGGGCCGCGAGGTGCGGTTCCGGAAGAGCTCGGGCGATTAGTGCGGCTCGGCTGAGGGCGTCGCCGCCCTT